>JACJYS010000001.1:0-600000 GCA_020635995.1 Chitinophagales bacterium
ATTATCTACAATTTTAGTAGTATAGTGTTTTAAGTAAAAATTTTTTGCTTCTTCCCAATTTTTAAAATAAGTATCGGGTTGATAATTTGGATGTGTCTTTGGGTATCTCGCATCTAACCAGTTATAATTTGTTTGAAAATGTAGTGGATGATTGGGGTTTGGTTTTCTTTCAAAATTTATAAAATCATTTCCCAAGCATAAATTTACTATTAATAAATCTGGTTTTATTTTTAACAAATATTTTTGTGCTATTAATTTATATTGTAAAGGATCTGTACCTCCAATTCCAAAATTTAAAGCAGTATAATTGAGTTGTTTATCAACTAAATTTACAAATGAGTTTGTAATAGGGTTAGCACAACAACCATCAGTATGAGAGTCGCCAATAAACATAATTACAAAGGAGGTGTCTTTAATAGCATTAACAGTAGCAGAGTCAAAGTTGTATGTAGAACGAAAACCTTGATTATTAATAGTATATTCCTTTATAATATCTTCAGTTTCTTTCAGATATATGTTTATACCTATTTCATCGGTTGTATGAAGTTGTTGAAGTTTTAAATCTATTCCAATATATCTTCCCCGAAATGTTAAACCAAGTTTATCTTTATAATTTATAAATTCCAAAAATATATCAGATAAAAAAACAATTGTAGTAACAAATAAAATTGAAAACAAGAACTTTTTATTTATTAGGCGTGACGTATATATTATAAATGATATTATTAAAGCAAGAAAGATACCCACCAAGAATTTGGCTTTATATATTTTAATGGCAAACCAAACTAGCAAATAAAAGTTGGGATAATAAATTTTTATTTTTTTAATAGGAAATTCTGTTAACTCTCCTTTAAGGAAAGCATGAGTTGTATTTAAATTTGTTATAATTAATTTTTCATAACAATTAAATAAAAAAAAGTATAAAATGTAGTAAGATACTACAACGCTTAACAAAACTAATATTTCTCTCTTTTTCACGGCTTAATTTAAACTTATTATTGAATCTAAAAACAGTGCATACTCTTCATGTCCAATATCGTTAAAATGTCCATCATTCATATTGTAATATTTTTTAGGGATTGGTGAATAAACATAATCAATGTTTTCAAAAAGATGAGGGAATTCCTCAACTTTAGTTTTTGCGTACAAATAATCTGGAATAACTATTAGCTCAAATTTTGAGTTATTTTCTTTACAAATTTGAATAATTTGTTCAATTTCTTCATTGCAGGCAGGTGATTTAAGGGGTTCTGCATGTGGCACAGAATTGCTACATGAGGAAAAACCTAATTTAACACCAACTTTCCAAACTTGCGTTAATACACTTGATTTAGCTACTATTTTTTGATTAAAATTAGTTGGAATTAAATACATTTGCTTAAGTACATTATTATAAGCTGTTTCGGCAGTGTGATATTCTATGCCATTTTGAAAAGCCATTATATTTCCTGCATTTGTATCATAGTAAACTGGATGAAAGGGTTCTAAAATTCTTTTATAATATTGAATATCATTACCCATGAAAAAGTTAAGTATGACCATATCTGGTTTTATTTTTAACAAATATTTTTGTGCTATTAATTTATATTGCAAAGGATCTGTACCACTTATTCCAAAATTTAAAGAAAAAGCATCTTCTCTTTGATCTATTAAATCAACAAAAGAACTATCTATTGGTTCTGCCCACATCCCTTCTGTATGAGAATCCCCCACAAACATAATTACTTTACCCAGTTGCTTTAAAGAATCAATATAAGTGGTCGTAAAGGTATAATTAGAGCGAAAACCTTGTTTGTTAACGATATATCCTTCTCTTAGATAAATAGATTCTGGCAACATGGTATTTATTCCTTTTTCATCAGCTCTATATTTGGGTCTAATTTCAAGGTCTTGTGTTATCAATTTACCTCTGTATTCTATATTCAAAAGTCTATTCACATTTATAAATGAAAAACTTATCTCAATAAGAAAAAGCGATGCTGTTAATAAATATACTTTAAAAATTATTTCTTTATTAATTCTTTTTTTATATAATAAAAGTAAACTTAAGCTAAGTAAAAGAACAGCAACATAAATAAAGTATTTGCTAAGTTGAATCGTAAGAAAAACAAAGAAATAATATTTTGGATATAGTTCTCTAAATGTATTATATGGATAGTTTTTTACTTCTTGTAGAAATGTTTTTGTTTCTAAACTAAAGAGGTCTATAATTAATAAGTCATAAAAATTAATAACCAGCATTATAGCAAGAAACACTGTAAATCCAATCAAGAATTGTAATAAAGTATTCCCAAATCGTCTATTCATTAGTAAGGATTTTACGAATACTATCATTTAGCCACTCTTCATTACTAGATGCTTTATTAAGAATGAATAATTTTTTAAAAGTTTGTGTATTGATTTGATTAACACTAAAATGTTCTTTTAGTACATCTTTAATTCTATCACTAATAATACCATCCTTTAAATATATAGATAAATAACGATTATTTTTAAGTTTTAAATACCCTGAATGTTTACTTCTATATAACTCATTGCCTTGAATTATTGACCAATTTTTACTATTAATTTCATCACAAGTATTATAACTAATAAAGTCTGTTTTATAATCATAAACATCTTGCTGAAATACAAAATTACTATCTGTATTATTTTGAATAGCTTCTAATAAAATAAAAAAATCTATGGGTTTATTCGTTGAAACATCAACAAAAGTTCCATTAAAATAAGCATCTTGAACAATCCATTTTTTTTCATCATCTAAGTGTACAATGTTAGTTTGGTGTGTGGCAAATTTTTCTCCCATATCATACCTATATGATTTATAGCCTAAATCTTCAAATACATTTTTAAGAAATAATGATGCCCCACCACAAAAAACGCTAAAACTATCTTTGTAAAAAAAATCATAAAACTGTTGGCTTGAAAGCTCTCCCCATTTGATATTCGTTTTACTCAAACAAGTATAATCTTCTCCTAAGTCAATTAACTCTGCAGTTTTTTTTCTTATAAAAGAGGTTTTTTCAAAATCACTTGAATACTTTTTAAGTTGATTATTTAAATAAATAATAAAATCTAAATAAGATTGGTGATGCTCATATCGCTTATCATTTATTTCAATTTCATAAAGATGTTCACAATTAATATTTTCTACAAGTGATTTTTGATAAAATGGTGCACTCCAATACACTAATGATTTAATAGTGTTAATGCTTGGATAAAAAATAGCAAGTAAAGAAACCACTAAAAGTAAAAAAGTAATGACTTGAAGTTTTGTAAAAGTTTTTAAGAGAAAAAAGGGATAAACTATAATAAAAACAAGTGCTGAAAAAAACGTGTACTTTATAAAAACATGAACAAGGGTTGCATAATTAGGAAAAAACTTCACTAAATCAGACGGAAGTGCAAATAATAAAATATCAAAATTATGAAAAACAATAAGATAGTACCAGATTAGTAGATAAATTATACTCAAACATAGGATAACTTTTAGAACACTTTTTATTTTCATTCCTCCAATCATTTTTTTGAATTAAAAAAATCAAGTATTTTATCACATACATAGCTTTGCTCTTTTTCAGTCATGCCATTATACAAAGGTAAACTTAAAAGATTCTGAGCTAATTTTTCAGCTATTGGCAATCCTCCTTTCTGGTATCCCATTTTGTTATATGCTTTTTGTAAATGAGGTGGCACAGGGTAATGTATAAGTGTATGAACTCCTTTTTTTCTTAAGTGAGCTTGTAGTTTATTTCGTTGTGTTGTTTTAATAACAAATAGATGATAAACATGATAAGACTCAGATTTTGATACAGGGAGTTTAATATCATGAATATGTTGTAGCTTGTTTATATAAAATTCAGCTAATTTTCGTCTTTCATTATTCCATTTATCTAAATGTTGAAGTTTAACATTCAGAAAGGCAGCTTGTATTTCATCTAAACGATTGTTATAACCTATAAGCTCATTATAATATTTCTTTGAAGAGCCATAATTTCTTAATAAACAACATTTTTTAAATAATTCTTTATCATTTGTACAAATTGCACCGGCATCACCTAAAGCACCTAAATTTTTTGATGGGTAAAAGCTTGTGGCATTAATATGACCCCAACTTCCAATGGCTTTTTCTTTACATTTTGCTCCTTGCGCTTGCGCAAAATCCTCTATTATATACAAGTTGTTTTGTTGTGCAATATCCATTATTTTATCCATTTCACATGGATTCCCATACATGTGTACAGGCAGAATTGCTTTTGTCCTACTCGTTATTTTTGCCTGTATCTTGTCAATATTTATATTGTACGTATCTTCTTCTGGCTCTACAGGCACAGGTATAGCCCCCACAAGGCTTACTGCCAGCCATGAAGCAATATAAGTGTTAGAAGGGACAAGTACTTCATCTCCTTTTTTAATACCAACGCTTTTTAAAGCAATTTTCAAGGCGTCAAGTCCAGAACTAACGCCTATAGTGTATTTTGTTTCTGTAAATTTCGAAAATTCTTCTTGAAATGCTTCAACATTTTCACCTAATATCAAACTATTAGATTGTAAAACCTTTTGAAATGCTTCAATCAATTTTTGTTGAAGAATACCATTTGTATTTTGCAAAGAATAAAAGGGAACTATCATTTATTTTTCCAATAATTTAAAAAATCATTAAAGTCTCTAATATAATCATCAAGAGAGTATGATGTAGAAGAAAGTATAAGTTGAACTGCTCCCGCTGAATATTTCATTGTGTGCCAATAATTAGGCGGAATTAATAAGCCTTCATTAGGATTGTTTAAAATAAATTTCATGGTGTTTAAATTTATATCAATTAACTCAACTTCTATTTCACCTGAAACGGCTACTAAGATTTGAAAGGATTCTTTGTGAGCATGTTTGCCACGAATAATATCTGAGGGTGTTGAGTATGTCCAATAAGTTCTTTTGACTTTAAAAAAATGATTTTTTTCACAATCTACTATACTCAAATATCCTTCTGGAAGGTTACCTTTTTTCTCAAACTTAATGATGTGTGGTTTAATATTTCTCAATCTCTTTAGGTTTCATTATAAAAAACTCATACCGCCAAGTACCAGGAATTTTTTCTAAGGTATAATTTTTTTTGAAATAATCTTGTAACAAAATCATTTTTGAGGTTAAGTCATAGCCATAAAAAGAAGTTCCTATTTTTTTAGCATCTGTATTAACAAAATCTATCAATACAAGATTATAGCCCTCATTTAAGCGATTGGCTATGCTGTCTTTTGCCATTTCAAGATATGCACTATCAGACAATTCTAATTCAAATGAAAGTCCTTCAGGATAGTGAAGATAACGTAAACTATCATACCCCCCCCATTCTAGAGCGGCAATAGAGTTAAAGTTTTCAAAACCTCTGCCTATGTATATAGTCTTTGTATAATTCTCAATAGCATTCTCAATGATTCTTACATTGCTTTTTGATTTCAAATCTTTATACTTAGAATGCTCAATTCTTCCAATAAGTGTTATAATAGGAAGAGTTAATAAACACAGTAAAAGAAATTTCTTAAACCTCTTTAATTGTATAAATAACAGTAGAATTAACCAAAAGATAAAAAATTGGGGTTGTATAAAAAACTGAGGATCTGAACCTTGTTCATAAAAATTCATAGCAGTTCCTAAGCCAAAGACAAAAAATAAAAAATGAGCTATTTTAACAATATTGTTTAGTTTATTTTGACGCAAATACGAATAATAAGACTTAGACAATATAAAGAATAAAAGCAATCCTAAAATAATTTTAGAAGCAGAAAAAGCACCTAAAGTTTTTGATGTATATCCAGAAAATAAAAAAGTAATTGTGTTTCCAATAACTAAAGGGATTTTATTAAAAAGTATGCCACTTATCCATAGGCTTCCTGTCCCTTTGGCAGGATACCAAATACCTAAAAAAGAAACGTTTAATAAGATACTTATTATTAAAAATAAAAGGAAAATTAAAGAAAAACTCATAACAACATTTTGTATTCTTTTTTTTACATCTTCGTTATCAAGAAATAATAGATAAAGAAACCAAGCCCCAAAAGCTGGCACACCGCTTGTCCAATGAAAAAGCATAGAAAAAGCAAAAAGTAAAGTAGTGCTTAGTAAATAAAGCTGGGATTTTTCTTTGACATAATAATAAAATGAAAATACACCAAACACAAAAAAAGTATAGGAAGGGAAAATATCTTCATTACTAATAGAAAGGAAAAACACCCCTGGAAGGACAAAGTGAAGTATTGTAGCAAAAAATGCAGCCCTATAACTATTAAAAATTTTATATGTAAAATAAAATATACCCGCTGTTAAAATAGCACTAGCCAAGCCATTAAACAATACTATAGCATCATATGTATTAATAACAAAAAACCTATTCAATAATAAGTAAAAATATTTAACAGTAGGATAGTATAACAAATCACCATATTCAAGTGAACCAGTACCTCTTAGGTATTCTAAAATACCAGTAGCCTTCCAAATACCATTTCCTGTAACAGCCATAGACATTTGATAAGTATAGTAAAACCACACATAAAAACTAAGCGTAAAAACGAAAATAAAAATACTTGATGCTATATTTAAAAACTTCTTATTATCCATCCTTAGATATTAAATAGTTATTCATTATCAGCACGTCTAAGCCACTTGCGTAAAAGGAAGCTAAAGCATCTTGTGGAGAACAAACTATAGGTTCATGAGATAAATTAAAGCTTGTATTTAATACCACGCCATGTTTATTTATTTTTTTTAACTCTTGCAATAGTTTGTAAAACAAATGGTTTTGTTGTGCATTGACTGTTTGAATTCTAGCTGTATTGTCTACATGGCATACTGCTGGTATTTCTTTTTTAGCAAAATCTGTAGTTGAAAAGGTAATATTCATATAAGAAGCCTTTTGTGGTGTACCTATAAAGTAAAGCTTTTTATCTTCTTCTAAAACGCTAGGACAAAAAGGCCTAAAAGTTTCTCTAAACTTAATTTTGCTATTAACTAACTCTTGCATTTTTGGATTGCATGGATTCGCTAAAATACTTCTATTCCCTAGCGCTCTAGGACCAAATTCCATACCGCCTTGAAACCATCCAATAACTTTATTTTTTTTAATCAGTTGAGCAGCAACAATTTCAGGATTGTCAATTTTAGAATATTTAATATGGTTTCTTTTTAGTATATTCAATACATCAGAATCCGTATATATATTCCCTAAATAATAATTTTTGGGTTTTACAGGTTTTTTGTTTAACTCTTGACTTAATATCCATGCAGCTCCTAATGAAATTCCGGCATCGCTAGATGCTGGTTGTACAAAGAAATTATTTACTTCTTCTAGCTTAGTAATGGCTTGATTCATTACACAATTTAACGCAACACCTCCGGCAAAACATAACTTATTTATGTTTGTTTTATGAATATAATCCAAAACTATTTTTTGCATTAAATTTTCAATATGCTGCTGTGCTGAAGCAGCAACATCATAATAAAATGGTGTAATTTCTTCTGTAGGTATTCGTCTTCCTTTGCCTAATTTTTCAATAAATTTATCATTAAACAACATTTCAATTTGATGCGGACTGGGTGTTCTTGGTGGTATGGAAACCAAATAATCTTCATTTATTTTGAGTTCGCCATCTTTATAAGCTATAAGCCAATAAAAATCATATTTACTCCTATCTCCATATGAAGATAGACCCATTAATTTATATTCGTCACTTTCTTTTTTAAAACCACAATATTGTGTTATTAAAGAATAAAAAATGCCTAAACTATTTGGGCGTTCAAAACGCTTTAAAACTTCAATATCAGCATCTTTTCCTTGTGCTATTTGCATAGAAACTCCGTCTCCAGAACTATCCATAGTAAAAATTAAAGCTTCTTTAAAACTGGAAGCATAAAAAGTGCTAGCAGCATGACAATCATGATGGTGAAATACTTTTATAATTGGTTTTATATTAAAATAATACAAAAAGTAATCTTCAAGTTTTTTGTAAATAAAATCGCCCCATGTGCTGCCATGAAAAGCTACGTGTGTTATGTCTTCTACTTTTTTACCTGAAAGCTTTAGCACTTCTATAATAGAGAGATATGGGAGTCTTCCAGCTGAAAATTTAATTCTATTTAATCGCTCCTCTTCAATGGCAGCCAAAACTTTACCATTTTCAACTAAACATGCTGCAACATCTTGATACCCTTGCCTAAAGCCACCATTAATACCTAATATTACCATTTAAAAGTAATTTTTTTGTTTAAGCATTGTACCAAATTGCGTTCCTTTCCACTTTCCTTCTCCTAATTCTAAGTCAACTATTTTTAAATCTCCAGCAAATTCATTGAGTTCACTTTGATAAATTGTGCCGTGTTTATCTATAGCTAAAGAACAGCCTACCATTTTTTTACCCTCATAAGGACCTCCAACAATATACCCCACACTTGTTGTACTTACTACTGGAATTTCATATAAGGTAGCTAACTCAGATAATGGTGCTATCCATTTGTCTTCATAAGGATCTATTTCTTCTGTAACAAAATGTTCTACCGTCCAACTTGATGGCGCTAAAATAATTTGTGCACCCATTCTAGCTAAAGAATGCCCCAAACAAAGTGCATTTCTATAATTATCGGCACAAATATTAATACCTATTTTACCAAATTCGGTGTCTACTACACTTAGTTTTTGTCCCATTCTGTAAAAAGGGAACTCTACTTCCAATAAATTTATTTTTTGATGCTTATGTACTATTTCTCCGTTTCTATTAATCAGAATAGAGGTATTAAAAATATCTTCTCCGTTTCTTTCTGTTAAACCCAAACATAACCAAATATTATGTTCTATAGCTAAATTCGAAAAAAAACGGCTACGTTCTCCAGGGATAGGCTCCGCTTCATTATAAGCACTAGGATGCGTCCATGCTAAATCTAATGTTTCTGGTAATAGAACCAAGTCTACACCTTGAGCCGCTGATTTTTCAATCATTTTTTGAGCTCTTTCTAAATTTCTTTCAGGCTCACCGCCTTCTACTAAAATTTGTGCAATGCCTACTTTCATTTATTTGTAAGGTAAGTTAAAATACTTTTCATAAAACACTTTAGTGAAAAAGCCAAAACGAGACAATACCCAAACAGGTATTTTCCCTAATCGCATTTTTGTATAACTATTCGGGTAATCCCAGAAGTTTTTGGGTGGCAATTTTAAGTATTCGTCAAACTGTTCTCTTGTTATTCCCAATCGCTTTATACATAAATTTATCACTTTTTCATCTTCTATTGCATAGGGCTCTTTTACGGCTTCTAAAGCTTCTTTTCTTGTCATCTGCTTGCTTCTAATTAAAGCAGAATAAGCTACTAATCTAAAATCAATGTTAAATTTTACCCGATGCACATAAGTAATTAAGGCCCAATATAAGTCATCGTAATAATGCGCACCAGGATATACCCAATCGAGTTCTTTTATAATGATTTCTTCTGCCTCTTTTCTTACATAAGGGTAATGATATAATGGCGCAAAGGTTTTAATGCCATTTAATGTATAAAAAAGCATTTCTTTAAGCCCTAAATTATAATTTGGGGCTTCAGGTTTCCATTTTTTTAGTGGATATGTGCCAAATCGTTTATGAAGCGATCGCAGTAAGTCGCCATCAAAATACGCCCAAGCTATAGGTCGTATCCCTTCTGTTCTAAAACTCTGTCCGTATAAAATAGTTTTTACCTTTTCTTTATAAGCTACACCATACAACGATGCACCTATACCTATATCGGTGCCATTATTTAATAAAGGTGTTGACGCTTTTAAATCAACAATTTTCAAATCTTTACATTCTCTAAAATCAGATGTAATTGTTCGTAACTCTACACCTAGTTTTCTTACTGCATTAAGCATATTTTCACCTGCCACAGGATTGTCAAAACCATCATTAAAATGAACGGCCAAAGGCCTCAAACCCCATTTTTTAACCGCCAACCACAACAAATAAGTACTATCTCTACCACCGCTAAAACCGATAATACAATCGTATTTTTTGCCTTCTCCCTCTTTTTTAATTTTGTCAAGTCTTTTTTCTAATTTCAATAAAGCTTCATCATTTTCAGGGTAAAGCTTACACAACTTATCATGAAAGGTGCACAATGAACAAACACCATCTTTATTAAAAGAAATAGCAGGTACGGTACTATCCGCTATACAACGAGTACAACGCTTGTATTCAATATTCTTATCAAAACCACTTACTTTTATCAAATCTTTATTTTTTACCTTTATGTTTGTAGGCTAAATTATAACTTAATTATGAAAATTTATCACATTGTTATACTATTTTTCCTTACTTCATGTTCTAATGAGAATAAAGAGTGTAATATACCTGAAGATGTAGAAGTTGATCGGCTTGTGTTTTACACAAAACAAACAGACAATGATAACACAGAAGCGGCAGTTAGCTTACGTGGAGCAAGTGATTCTTTAGAAACAGATGCAAAAATTGGTGTTTTTGATGAACGTTTAGGCTTGGCAGCTCAGATGGCAGCTACTGTTATACCTAGTAATAAGAATAAACTAGTAAACTGGAATGCCTACATATACTCTGATAGTGTTCAAAAAGACGTGTCTGTAATTGATATTTCTTTAAATCAAATTCATGGTGCTGTTTCTTCAAACTACAAGGATCCTAACTCCTTAGTTTCAGGGTGGTATATTGATGGTGAAAACTATGCTCAATTGGAATACATGTCAAGGCATATAGGAGGGCAAGAGGATGGAAAAACGTGGACTATTGATGACTATGGTTTTCATGCTATTGAAGATGGAAAATTAGTTTTTTCTATTAACACGAATGGCTTAATTTTACCAAAACTAGATAAAGAACCTGAAGGCGAATTGGGTGCCTTATATTTCAACACAAAAAAGAACGCCTACATGAAATATACAGCAAATGGTTGGGTGGAGTTTTAACTAAACATATACTTTATTACATCTTTAATAACTTTCTTAATAACAGACCACTTGCCTCCTGAGCCCCTGCCATGTTTTCTGCTTTGATGTATAATAGGCACTTCAATGAATTTGTAGTTCTTTTCTAATGCTTTTAATATAAATTCTGCATTAATAAAAGCAGATGTACTCTTTAGATTTAGATTTTTAAGTATTTCAGATTTAAATAAAACAATACTATTCACATCCGTTATTTTTTTGCGAGCAAGTAATGAAATCACTAAATTATACATTTTTGAGTTTAATCTTCTGTATAAATTATCGCTTCGTTTGTTTCTCTTTCCTATAATCAAATCATAGTCATCCATTAAAGATGCCATAGCAAAAAGATTATTGGCGGGAAACTGATGATCTCCTGATATAAAAAACACCCATTTACTTGTGGGAAGTGTAAAGGCTTTTTTAAAACTATCGCCAAAACCTTTATTTTGCTGATTTCTAACAAATTGTATAGGAATATCTTTGATTACGTAATTTTGCAAACGTACAAAAGTGCCATCCGAACTGCCATCATCTATAATTAAAATAGTAAGCTTAAATTTTTCAGAAAGATTTAAGGTTTTAACTTCATTTAAAAGCGCTACTAATGAATGTTTATCATTGTATGCAGGAATGGATATGGTAACATCAGGTTTCATTTAGTTATGATATTTGGGAGCACTGAATCTACAAAATATTGAGCCAAAAAATAGTTTCCTGTGCTATCCCAATGCCCTTCTCGTTTAGGAATTAGTTCTTTCCTGTCAATAATATAATCTGACGCTGAAAAGATTTGATTTTTATTAAACGAATTTGTAACTTTTCCAAAAAGTCTAACTTGATTTAAATTAGATTCAGAATTAATAAAGTCTGTTGTTGTGGGTAAAAAATAAATATAAAACGGAAAATTCTTACTTCTTGCATAAGCGTCCATAGCTTCTATAAGCTTTGATGAAAGATGCACGTTTTTTTGATGTATATTATTATGTTTTGATACCTCAAAAAATAAACCTAATCTATTGGGCGATGTATAATTGTTTTTGAATGTTTTAGAATCTTCTATATGTTCATTGTGAAGCATTAAGCTGTCTTTATCTAATGTAAAATAAGGTTTATAATAATCTCTAAAACTTAAATGAACTCTATCAATGTCAGCATTCACATATCCTAAAACAATTATATTTGGAGAAAATACATGCAATAAACGCTTCATGTATAAATAGATTTGATCAAAACCATAACCGCCAACACCTGCATTAATAACATGATAGCTAGAATCTAGCTGTTCTATAAATGCAGGAAGGGTATTAAAGTCACTTACTTCACATCCTTCTACAAAAGAATCTCCTATAAAAAGTATCGTCTTCTTGCTTGCTAAAGACTGATGTCCATTTTTTCTAATTCCTAATGAATCACTAGTAAACGTTTTATCATTGCAAAATGTTGTTGTACTATAGTTAGGTTTGATACGCCAACCCAATAAAGAGTCATATTCGTAAATTTTTGTTGAACTGCCCTCTATAAAACTATCCGTATAGTTAACATAATAATATTCTTTCCAAAATTGGCTTGTGTTGGGAATACGACCTGTTTTTATTCTAAAATTTACATAAACATGGATAGTACTAAAAAAAAGAATAATTAATATTAATCCAAAACTTATTAAAAATGCTATGTGCTTAGTTTGCTTTTTCATAAATCCATTAACTTATATATACAAATGGTATCTTGTTGCTTTTCAGGTTCTAAAAAAACCTCCACAGCATAAACAGAAACATTATCTGCTTCACTTAGCAAAGGAATGGCTATTTGCCATCTATGCCATTGTTGCACAATTCTATTGGTATCTAAAATACCTGTTTCTTCATATTGATTAATGATTTCTGGTTCAAAACGAGAATAGCTTTCCCATCTAAAGTCATGTTGCTTTCCAAGTTCATGAACATTTACCCCTTCGTAACCTTCATCTAAAATTTTATACTCAAAATATTTAAACGTATCAGGAACAATAGCCGAATACACTGGATATACAGAAAACGGATACGAATCTATTCTAAAAACTCCAAATAAAAAATTTACTCCTAATATCAATAGCGGAATAGAGACACTAAATTTTTTAAAAGAAATAGTTGGTTCAACTGATGGAAAGGACTTTTTTATAAGCTTTAACTTACTTAAAATTTTATTCCATGGAATAAAAACAACATATAACACTTGAAGAAAGATTAAAAAGTTTATATACATAAAGTACCCAATAACATTGTGCATAATTATACCTCCAATAGCACTAATCCATCTTGTTTTTTTATGAAACAAAAAAGCGAAGTAGAACAGCTCAAACAGTATAACTAATAAGCCACCAAACATTAATAAAAATGGAAAATTATCTACTCGAAAAGTAGGGATTTTGTTGTAGTGTTCAAACCACTCCAAGTACATTTGATTAATCATAGAGTTGCTCAGTGCCCAATCAAAACCACCAAGCCACAATTTATAAAAACCTGCAAAAAAATAGATCATACCAAAATGAAGCCATATAATCTTTAAATGAAAACTATAATCACCTTTTTTGTATATTGTTTTTTTATGAAGAAAACTATCTATTGAAAATACGTCATAACAAGAACTAAAGGTCATAATCCAGCTTATCCATATAATGATTTGCCTATGTTCTAACTTCCCAAAAAAATTAGGTGTAGCAATCACGTAAAAAACAATAAAAGCATTTAAAAATAAAAAAAAACGTGTTTTAAACCCAAACGCTATAAAAATTGAAGCTATTACACCTAATACAACAGCATATAGATAATAGTGTGAACTTATGGGTAAAATTTGTATCAGCCATCCTAAAAAAGGCAAGTTAACTCTTTGCAAACCATCTAGATATTTTGCATATTGCAAATAGAAGCTAATGTAAATAAATATTAAGTATAGAAAAAAAACTACTCTAAATATGCTAATGTTATACGGTAGTATTGGTTTAAGTAAAAATGCACTAAGTGTTGCATTTATTTGTTTAAAATTTATTGCATAAAATAACCCTAAAAAAACAAGCTGGAAAATCAAGAAGAGTTTGCTTAGATAGAGTTGAGGTATAAACTCCCCATAAAACGAAACATAGTAGCAAGTTAAAGCTATACATAAATTGATAAAAAAGAAAAATATAGGTGTTTTCCACCAGTGGATTTCATCTTTAATTTTAAATAAGTTGATGAAACTTTTTATAAAATGTCTTTTCTTATAAAGAAGTAAAAGTATTAGAAAAGGTATTCCATATTTAATTAAGCGGGTAAACAAAAACACAATAAGATAAAACTTAGGGTAATACGCTTTTAATTGGCTAATAGATTCTGTAAATAGATAACTTATATGAAAGGTGTAATACACATATAGCTCATGTATTTCACTTGAAAAATACAATAAAATATATGATAACACACTTAAGATAGTGAATAAGGCTAATAGTATAAATTTACTTTTTCTTAGCTTAAACATTTAGCTGTGTTTAGAATCATCATGAACAAGTTCAATCCACTGATACAATTTCTCTATCCCCTTTCTCAAATCAAATTTTGGCTCCCAATGCAACTTTTCACTTACCAAAGTATTATCACTACATCTTCCTCTTACACCTGTAGGTCCATCAATATTTTTGATAACTAACTTTTTCTCACTTAACTTAATTATCATTTTAGTAAAATCATTAATGCTTATCATTTCTTCACTTCCTATATTAAAAGGGCCGCTCTCATTGCTTTGCATTAACAACCTTACCGCATCTATACAATCATCTATATATAAAAAAGAACGTGTTTGTAGACCATCTCCCCATATTTCTATATTTTCCCCTTCTTTTGCTTGTGCCACTTTTCTACAAATAGCTGCTGGGGCTTTTTCTTTGCCATTGTTCCATGCACCTTCTGGCCCATAAATATTATGAAAACGTGCTATTTTAATGTTTAATCCCAAATTCCTTTTGAATGTCAAATACAACCGCTCACTAAATAACTTTTCCCAACCATATTCGCTGTCTGGCTGTGCAGGGTAAGCAGTATTTTCTGCTAGTTTTGGATTGTTAGGGTCTAGTTGGTTATATTCAGGATACATACAGGCAGAAGAAGAATAAAACACTTTTCCTACTTGGTAATCTACACAAGCTTGAGCCGTAAGTAAATTGATTAAAGCTGAATTATGCATTACATGCGCATCATTATCTCCAGTAAAAATATAACCAGCACCTCCCATGTCGGCTGCAAGCTGGTATAGCTCATCTATATTATTAGCTAATGCTTTAACTACTTTTTCTTTATCACGCAAATCTGCTATAGTAAATTTATCTGCTGCGGTGGGTGAAAACTCGGGTTGTTTTAAATCTACCCCATGCACCCAATAGCCTTCACTTTTTAAGCGTTTTACCAAATGGCTACCTATAAAACCGCCTGCTCCAAATACAACTGCTTTTTTCATCTTAACCTATACTATATTTTGTAAATTTAGGAATTGAATTCCTAAATATCATGGTAATTTGTGTTTTTCTATGATTTTGCTTAAAATTTGTGTGTTGTTTTGTATTAACTCATTTTCTTGTATGGCCTTTGTTGCGGCTAATCCTATTTGTTCCACCAATTCATCACTTTTACAAACACGAATCATTTCCTTTGCCATATTAAGATAGTCATATTCATCTACTAAAATACCAGAAACACCATTTTTAATTATTTCTTGAATTCCTGCGTGTTTGGTGGCTATTATAGGTAAACCATTTGACATGGCTTCCATAATTGAAACTGGCGTACCTTCTTTATCTCCAGTAATAGGAGTAGTTAATGAATGTTGCACAAAAACTCTTGCTTTTTTCATTTCTTCAGCCACTTGTTCTGGCGTTTTAATACCTAAAAAATGTACCTTATCATCAATTTTAAGTGCTTTAACTAAAATGTGGCATGCTTCAAATAATTCTCCACCGCCATCTTTGCCTATCATGCGTAGCTGCGCATCAGGTATTTCTTTCAGTACTTCATTAAACGCTAAAATGGTAAGGTGTGGGCTCTTGGTTTCTGCAAAGCGGCCAATGGCTAGAAAAATCGGTGGATTACTTTTGTGATTGAAATACCTAAAAAGCTTGGTGTTAATGGTAGAATGAAAATACTTTGTTTTATTAGAAAAACCATACTCATTAACTTTTGTTACTATTTCATTAGAAACACATAATATTAAAGATGCATAATCAAACAAGTTTAAATATTGCTCCTCATTGCTTTTAAAATAGAGATTATGATGTATGTCATAACCTCTTAGCGTTACTATTAAAGGTACATTGGCTAACTTACAACTTTCATTAATTTCAATACCTATTGTGCCAAACTCAGCAAAAACCAATTTTATCTTTTCTCTCTTAAGATGCTTTGTAAAGGCTTTTTTAAGATAATAATTGGTTGGTTTTTTCAAAAAGATTTCTAGAAGCTCATAAGCTTTTAAAATGATTTTATGTTTAGACAATAGATGCCCTGTTTCTGTATTATAACATGGGAAAAGCCCTCCATAGTATTGGCGCACATAATATTTTTGCTTATCTATATTCCTAATTTTTTCACGGATAAAAGTTTCGGTATATTTTGTAAAGCTTTGATTGACTATTGCAATATTGGGTAGTCTTTTTCTTCGTTTTAAATCTTCTTGTGTTTTCATATAGCCCGCATAATGCTCCCGCATGGCTTTTTCTTTAGATTGAAACAGCACTATTCTACGAAAATAGTAGATGGCGTAGTTGATTGTTTTAGAGATAATATGTTTCACTATATTTTTCAGCTTCTTAGACTTATTTGATTACAAATTAATGCTGCCCTTTTGTGCCAAGTATTCTCTTGAGCTAAGTTAAAAGCATGTTCGCACAGATGCTTAGCTAAATTTAAATTATCAGTTATCTTATTGATATTTTTAACTAAACTCTCTACATTATTGGCATCATATAAAAGTGCATGAACATTGTGTGAGATAACACCTTCAAATGCTTTAATATCTGGTGCTAATATAGGTCTTTTTGCTGCCAAATATTCATATAGCTTAATAGGAGAAGTATATTTTGACTGCCTACACTCATCTTGATGCGTTAAAACTAAGATGCGAGCTTGCTTTTGTAAGAAAGGTATGAATTTATTGGGAATATGTGAAAAGAAAAAGACATTTGATAAATTGCTCTCTTTATTACGATATGCCTCAACCTGCTCTTTCTTACCCCCTTGTATGATAAAATTTAAATGTGGAAGAAGTTTAGCTGCTTCTATTAATAGTTCTACATTCTTATAATCGTATAAACTACCTGTATATAATACATCAATAGTAGGAGGGTGCTTTTTTAATAATGAGTATGGTGGTTTTACAGGATTTGTATAACGATTTACATCAACAGCATCTTCAAAAATTACAATCTTAGAAGAAGCAATGCCTGCACTAACATATTGCTGCTTTAATGATTTGTGAATGGTAACCAACATAAGAAAACTTGGTTTTTGAGAAGCTGAAACTACATGTTTAAAATAGGGGTTTTCTTTATCATTGTGATATTCAAGAACCGTTCTTATTCCCTTATTCACACATTCTAAAGCTAAAGACTCACATCTAGTATATACAATTGTTTTACTATTTCTTTCTTTTAAATAAGCGCATATTTTTTTGTTAAATATAGGGTCATATACAAAATCATATATTTTTTTGAAAAAAGTAAGTGAAACTCTATTTATGAATGTTGTTTTAGGTAATTCATTTAAGCCATACCAATCTTTTATTTGCTCTCTTTTATTTACTTGGAAATAATGTTTTTGTAAAACAAGCTCAAATTTGCTAACTTGCTTGCTTAACGCTAGAGCCATATTGATGCTATTTACACTATGTGCGTACCTAGATGGAATATTACCATATGGAACATATATTAAATCAAGTTTTTTCATTTAGCGAATCTGAGTTTATGTGGACTGAGATTTTAAGTAGTTTGCTTTTAATCATAACATCTTACTTACTTTATCTTAAAATTAGTAAACAAAGTAAAGAAAAGTATTTGTTTTTTAGTCTTTTTACACTTTCCTTTTATTGGCTCATTTTAGAAAATGATGCCTTTTTTAAAGATGGCTTTTATTTTACTCCAGTTGCTCTTTTACATCTTTCTTCGTTATATTTTCTATTTAATTTCAAGAAAACTAAAGAAGCTTTGATGCATGTGGTGGTGGTTTCTCTTATGATAATGGTGTATTTTGTAGAAGTATATATTGAAAAAACAAATGCCCCTATACTATTTACTACTATAAATGAAGAAGAGGTCTTAGAATTAATTATTGCTGGGCTTTTCTTTATTGAAGTTTTATTACTTTCTAAAATCAAAAGTTGCTTTCATTTCCCGTACTGGACAGTCTTCCCTTTTTTGCTTATCGCATTTGGACTTAGCCGTCTTAACTATTTTGATAGGATACCAGACCCCAATAATATCCGCTTAGGTTCAGGGAAGTTCTTTATTTTTTAGGGGTTTTTATATTTGTTTTACTAAATAAATTCAAAGAAAAAAAGATTAGTTCTTCTTTGAAAAATCCTCAAAATAGGTCTTAAAAAAGAAAGCATTGATGGGCTTTTTTATAGTATGGGCTAAAAATTTAAGTTCAACAAAACTTGTCGGTTTAAAGTAAAGCATAAAATTGATATACAGTATAGGTTTATAAATTCCTTTCTCTCTATAGTAATCAAACAGCTTAAGATATCGACCTGCTAAAGCAAAATTTACTTCATTGATATGATTTTTTAAAAATTGTAAATACTTTAATTGCTTTAGTACTTTAATTTGAAATTTTAAATAATTATCACCTCCTACGGTTTGATTTCTTCCTACTAGGCGTATTGTCCTTTTTGATAGTGCTTGATTATGAAAATGAATTTTACCCAAAGTGGATAAATAAATAGTCAAAATCCAATCAGAATTATATTTATAATGCTGAATTAAGTTTTCATAGCTAGAATCCACTAAAAAGTTTCTCATAAAAAAAGAACTAGTAGGCCAGCGTTGTTTTTCCAAAACGGCTTCAAAACCTGATACTTCTGGTATATGATACCTAGTGGAATATAAGTCTATCTTTTCTCCATATTCATTACAATTAATAGCATCATGAGTAGTTAAAATATAATCTGAGTGTTTTTCTAAAAAGTCATACTGGCTTTGGAGCTTATAATTTACAAGCCACTCATCATCTCCATCTAGTAGAGCAATATATTTATATTGATTTTGTACGCCTTTGTAAAAATCTAAGAAAGCATATGCAGCTCCTAAATTTTTTGCTGTAGTATATACCTCTATATTGCTATTATATTTCTTTAATACATTTAAAGTGTTATCTGTACTACTATCATTAATAACTACCAATTGATAATTAAATCTTGTTTCTTGCATTAAAACAGACTGAACAGCTTTCTCAATATAGTTTTCTTGATTATAAGTAAGAATTACTATAAGTACATCTATCATAGCATAAACTTATTAAATATGTTTTCAGGAATGTTTTTAGCAATTGCTCCTTTGTTAAGCTTACGTTTACCCACAAAAGAGTTTCTTCCATGCAACACTCTCCTATCATGGAAAAAAACAGCATCACCCTCTTCAAGCTTTAAAGAAAGTAGCTCACCACTTTTTTCTATATGCTTATATAGGAATAATTTAAACCCTTCTACCAGTTCATTATTGCTTTTATCTTCTAAAGCTCTATAGTAATTCCAATTTATTTTCCAGCCCATCTCATCCTTTTGTAAAATATAATCTTCATTATGTGCTATAGGATTATCTTTTCTTCCAAAATGAATTTTTGTAGCTTGTAAGTGTTCTAATAATTGTGGGTTAACTTGTTTTAAGATCTTAACGATAGTATCTACATCTATAAAAGTAGTAGCCCCTCCAAATTCTGCTTGTTTTTCGCAATAAAAAAAAGAGCAAAAAATTTCAAAAGAAAAATAACCATAATCTGTATGTAAAGGCTGAGCATGATTACTATGCTTGTAGGTGTTTTCTTCTTCGCCTTTCTTATATTCTATTTTTGTCCATTCATTAGGTTTAATTTCTCCTGTAATGGGGTCTTCTTCATAAATAATAGGTTGTCCTACTTGATTGGCAAGTTCTTTATAAAAAGCATCCATCTCATCTTTAGCCAGTTTTGGTTTAGCTAAGTGAAGTACTTTTGAGTTTTTAAAAACATGGTTAAATGATTCTGTTTGAGTGATACTATTAAAAAATAACATAATTAAAAATATAAATATATAGTGGAATGTAAAACAAAGTGTAGTACAAAATAATAGGCAGTTAAAAAAACTAAGGTCTTTGTGTAGCTAAACAAAGAATAACTCAAAAACAAAGCTAAACCGGTTAATAACAAAAGAAAAACTTTTGCTGGTTTTAGTTTATTAGCTTTATATTGATACAAGTAAGCTAGTGTATAGTGCGCTTGTCCTAAAATCATAAAAAGTTGTTTAGAATTTTCTTTAAAAAATAAAACTATAAGTAGGGATAAAAAAAATGACAACACTCCAATATTCAACATTTTATACTATTTTGCTGCCGTCAGGCACATCTTCAGTAATCACTTTAGCCATACCTATGCGTACTTTTTTACCTATTTTAACTCCTGGAGCTATAATGGCATTACAGCCAATATAGGAGAATTCGCCAATTTCAGCATTCCCTAAAACACGTACACCAGGACCAAAAGAAGTATATTTCCCGATACGAACATCATGCCCTATTATAGTGCCGCAATTAAAAAAACAGCCTTCTCCAACAAACACTTCGCTACTAATTACAATATCAGGCTGAATGATAGTGCCAGCTTCTATTTCTGTAAACTCACTTACATTTTCTTTCATAGCTATTACCGTAGTTAAGTTACCACCTATCTCTCGTATTTTATCATTCATTCGCATGCGCAACAGAGGATTAGCTATGGCACTAACAAAATCATAACCATGTTGAGTAAAATGTTTTTGTAACTGACCTATATTTCGAATTATAGGATATCTATTAACAAATAGTTTTTCAGCATAATCAGATCGATCATTATAAAAATAAAATACTTTATGCCTATAATCTCTTGCTAAACTCCCTACAATGTCTTTAGCCATTCCGCCCGTGCCTATGATTACCATTTATAGTTTTTTTAATACTTGTTGAATATACGCAGATTTTTTTATTTTCTTTTGATATAGATTGTTTAGGATGTTAAAAGGAAATGAAAGTGGTTTCTTATAATCAATAATCAACAAGGTTCTATCCTTATTTCCTCTATTCCAAGCCGCATGTTTGAAGGTATCATCAAACACCAGTACTTCATTGTTTTTTAAGTGAAACACTTTATCTTCTACTTGTAGGCCACATAAAGCTGGCTCAGGTATATCCAAGCCAATTTGAATACGAAGCACCCCAATATTTTTACCATAGTGAGGCAAAATTTCTTTTCCTGGCTCTAAGGTAGAAAACATAACTAAATTAATAGTGTTTTTGTGTTTTTCAACAAGTTTTTTCAAGGATGGAAAATCTATAATAGCTTTATGGTTATAGTATTCATAACCATACAAAAACAGCGCTCTCCAATTTTTATCCGTGTTCAAGTCTTTTTGTGCATCTGACATTTCATCTATCGGTTTGATTTCATTAGAAAGAAGATAAGTATTGTACTCCTTTTTAATGTCGTTTATAACATCTAAAAAGTCCTTAACAAATAAAGGCATCTCATGACCATAAGCATGACTTGTTTCTTCTAAATATTTATTTAAAAAAGAGAACATATTCTACAATTATACTTTACTTGCATGAGCAATAAATTTAGGCATTTCAGATTTTAATTTAGCAACAATCTCACTTTTACTTAGGCTTGTATATAAGTCATAGGAAAATTCTCCACTATAAAAATCTTCTTTAGGGCTTGCTTTCAAAAAATGTTCAGGTGGTACTTCAAAGCCCATAAGTTTACCTTTCTCAAGTTTATCGTCTCTATGAAAATTGTATAACTGTGCCCCACATGGTGTAATTAATGCCTCAACAGCTACTCTTGGAAATGGCAAAAAATTCATACCTGAACCATGAATTAAATTTCTATGAAAAAGCACAATTTCTCCTGCTTTTGCATAAATAGGTACTAAGTAGTGTTTAATGTTTTTAATATAGTCCACAATACTTACATATCCAAACTGCCTGTAGTAATTTGTATTAATGTGACTTCCTGGAAAAACCCACAAACAACCATTTAGCTTATTTGAGTTAACTAATGAACTCCACGCATTTAAAGAAAAATGTTTGCTTTCATCTACTACAGAAGAATCTTGATGCCAAATAGCACTTTTTTTACCAAATGGTTTTAAAATGTGAGAAACAGGATAAATATCTACTTCCTTTTCATCTAATATTTGTTTTAATCTTGACACTAGAAATTCATCTACTATAGCATTACTACGTTGCTTAAGGCTTAAATTTGCATTAATAAGATTAAACAATTTTTGAGCATTTGGATTATTTGCTTTTGCTTCACTAAGAAGATGTTTGGTTTGCTTTTTTAACTCACTCAATGATTCAGAATAAAGTGAGCCTATTTTTGTGTATCCTAAATACTTTAGTTCGTCTTGTTTTTTTTTAGGTAGTGATGATATCATTTGCTCAAAGATACTGCTTTACGCTTATATACGTTAACCAATGTAGTAAAAAAGAAAAGGGCACAAAAAATGGTAATTAAAGAATCTCCATAACGATACAAAGGTAGAGAATTTAGAAAATTATAGATGAAATTGACTTGATACATTAAAAAGCTAACAATCATTATTATAGCTACTAGAATTAAATTTGTGCTTATTTTATAAGTTTTAGATTGTAAACCACGTGGTAATGAAACACTAATTATTAAAGTATAAACTAAAATATAAGGAAAGAATAAAGCTATATTTAGCGTAAGCATAATACCCATATGAAATAAAACGGCAAAGGCAAAAATGATTACCCGAAATCTATCTGTGAAAAAATTAAGAATAAAGCTTCCTTGAAATAACAAAACACTATAATCTAAGACTTTCCAAAAAATTGGGCTTTTCACTTCAAGAAGCAATGGAGAAAGTAAGCCATTAATACTAAAACCCTTTGAAAACTGTACTAAATAAGCAAAAATGACATAATTATTTGGTTTATACCATCCTGAGTTTATTTTTAATATACATGCAGATATAAAACCAATTGAAATAATGAGTGTTGCAATCTTAGCTATTTTTTTTTGGCTTTTAGGGAAACGCAGAAACAAGTATGCAAATAAAGGAAATAAATGTGTGCCAATCATGGCACTTTCAAATTTAATAAAGTTATTGAAATAAAAATCTAAGAAAAATAGTAGTGTAAAAATAATTAAATGTAGATTCTTCTTTATAGGAAATAGAAAAGCTATAAAAGCTAATAAAAATACCAATTGTTCAGCAAATAATATTAATGCTTTAATAGATTCAACGGAATTTTCTTTGAAAAAAAGATATTCAAAGCTATAGTGTCTATACAATCCCGAAAAAAGCATAAAGAGATAATATAACCTAATAATCCATATCATAAACTAAAGTATCCATTTGTACTGTATAAAGTTGGTCTGATTTTGTTAATTGATTTAAAAGTTGCAAATCTTTATTTACATCTTTAGAATTAACTACTCTTCTTAAATAAAAAAGATAAAATCGTTTGTCATGTGGTTTAAAAAATGGTAAAATATCTATCTCCTCATTTTCTAATTTAAAGCTTGTATTTATGTAAGTAATTTCTTTATTAAACCCCTTGTTATGAAAGTGAGGAAAGATTATAGATGGATAGACCTTTACATCAGCTAAAACTAAGTATATATGCACTATCAATATCAAAAAAAATAAAAGTTTAATGTTTATTTTTTTAATGAGTCTAAAAACGTTATCCATGTGTTTAAATCTATAATATTTTGTTTATTTGAGTGCTCATTTATAATTATCTCTTTATGCTTATTCAAATTGTTTAGAGCTATTTCATACAAATGCTCCGATCTGTTAATTCTATTATTTTTTGGTTCTAAACCCTCCTCAAAATATGAAAAACCATAATCAGTGATATTCTTCAATTTTGAATTTGTTCCTATTTTGGTATATTCCTTAAAATATCGTTCATATAACAACAACTGAAACTTATTGTTAGAATAAAGAATATAGTCTTCAGGAATAGACCACAATGTTTTAACTATATCTGGTTCAGTAAAAACACTGTAATATCTTAGTATATGTTTATAAGGGTTAGACCAATATCCTTCTGTGCCACCATAAAAATTTGAAAAAAAACTCCTGTATAAAATAGTCGTCATAAACTGATAAAAACCATCTGTTTCTTTAAACATTTTTAATAACATTCTATCTTCTTGATTAAACAAATGCTTAGCTTTTTCAAAAGATTTCTTTTTGTATAGATCTCTAACATTGTTTTGAATAAATCTTACAAAAGAATTAGATAAAAACTCTCCTCCCAATAACCCTGTTACAACTTTTACATTGGTACTATCTTGTTGATTTTTATAGTAGGATATTGCCAGTTTTTCGTTTATCAATTGAAATTTATCAATTTTTAAATTGATGCCATATTTATTGGCGAAAATAGATGCAATTAGGGTGTCTTTATCTTCTTTTTCATTCAGTGGTGGAGTGTAAAAGCTAGAATACTTATACCTTTTTTTATCATGAATTAAGGCAAAATTTAATCGAGTGTCTAAGCCACCTGAAAGCGTAACAAGTGTATTTTCAGGTGGAGTTCTTTTCAAGAACTCTTTATGAACGTTGACAAGTTTTTTATAAAACAAATCAATACTATCATTAATAGTTAAATTAACTTTCTTTATACTTGAACGATGTTTTTTCTTTGAAAATTTATGTTTATGCATGTCTAACATAACATTTCTTTCCAACATTCTTAAATTTTTTATAAACGTGAAGCCATCTGGAGTGAAACCAAATTTTAGGTAAAAGTTTATACTTTTAGTGTCTAGTTTTATATTGGGTAGAAGGCTGACTAAATTTTCATATTCATTTGAAAAATATAAATTATTAGCCGATTTGTAATAAAATAGTGGATATATGCCAATTTCATCACCTCCTATTATCAATTTATGTGTCAGTTTATGATAAATTACGAAAGTATACTGTCCACTAAGGAAATTTATTAATTTATAAGTTTGATTTAAAAAAAATTCTAAATCATAGGTTAAATTAATGCATGAAAAATTCCCAGAAATCAACAAAATGCAATTCTTATCTTCAATTCTTGTAATGTCAGATGTATTACGTGCTCCCCAAACTTTAATATATTGGGAGCTTATTAACTGTTCACCAAAAGAACAAGCATTGCTTAATATACTATCTCTTGAATAAACACCTGTAATAATACTTTTCATTACTTTTTATAATTGTTTTCCACGGTTATCTCTGGTTTAATCACACCCCAAGTCTTATTCAAAAACTGTTCGCTATAACCATCTGCTATCACATTAACAGTTAGTGCATTTCTTTCAAAAGTATGAATCTTTGTCTTGTCAAAAATGAAGAAATCAATAGAATAAAACCCAATATTAAGAAGTTTATTTGGAATAGTAAAAGTTAATGAACTTTCTAGTTCTTTTACTTCAATATATTTTTCAAAAATAGTATTTGAATACAAATCTTTAAGAGAAAATCCAAAAAGAACATCTTTATTGGAAGCAAATCGAACATTAAAACCAATCTCTTCATGATAGTAAAAATTATTATCTTTTTTTCCTATTAACTTATAACTAAACTTATGCGGATTTGTTGAATTGGCTTCTTGACCTCTATAAATTTTTAATGAAGAGATTTCTCCTTCTTTTAATGGAAGTTTTAAATTTTGGATAAAAGAATGAAAATTAGCTGACTTTGTATCTGTTTTTAATAAATTACCTCTGTTTATTAACAAGGTTGAATTTAATAAACCTACTATTTCGTTTACTTGATGACTTACAATTAAAATCGTTTTCTTTTTAAAATTTCTAAACAACTGTTGTTTACTCTTCTCCCTAAACCCAATATCCCCCACGGCCATCACTTCATCTAAAAGCAAAATATCACATTTTAAAAAAACTAAAATAGAAAAAGCCAAGCGTAAAAACATGCCGCTACTGTAATTTTTTACAGGAGTATCTATAAAGTCGCCTATTTCACTAAAGTTCACAATATCATCAAAGGCTTCATCTATTTCTGGGGTGCTCATACCTAAGAGTTTCCCTCTTAAATATACATTTTCTCGCCCACTTAAATCAGCATGAAAACCTGTACCCACATCTAAAATGCTGGCCACTGTTCCATTTATTTCCACACTACCTGTTGTAGGCTTAGTAACACCACTCAAAATTTTTAACAATGTACTTTTACCGCTGCCATTTTTACCAATAATGCCAACAACTTCGCCTTTTTTGACTTCAAAGTTTACATCTTTTAAAGCATAAAAGTCCTCTTGATCACCATTTTTGTTTTTCTTTTGGTAAACTTTTGACAACCCTTTTACACGTATAGCAATATCATTTTGCATTTTTATATACTTACTATTCTACGCCACACCCCCCAACTCTCATCTCCCCAATGGTGGTAAACATGTATAAAGTTAACTTTATATTTTGATTTCCAAAAATTATCGGTAAAAAAACCTTCGTCATTAAAATCAATTCCTTTGTTGTAATAGTCGGCTATAAAATTCCATTTTTTGCTTAGTTTTTTATGGTTTTGCAAGCCAAACTCATTTGCTGTAGCTATTAAAGTGCCTTGGTCTCTTGTACGCCAATTTTTATCCTCAAATATCTCCATTGTTTTTTTATGCCACGAAGCTAAAAATTCATGACTTTGGTCGTTAAACAAAAAAACACCCCCATTCCAATGTTGCCAATTTGCGTTTACCTTAATTTTATATTTATTGTAAATAAACTGAGGAAGGTGCTCACATTCATCTTGCCAAATATTATTCCCTTCTTTATCGTGCCAGTTTTGTGTCCACCGGTTGTACTTAAAGCCTGTTTCTTTTTCAATAGTTTTAACGGGAACTTCATGTAGTACAACGCTTCCATTAATCTTATCTACCCATTCTCTATTTATTTTGTCAAAATAGAAATCTTCATTTAGATGAAACTTTTTTAATGCCATAAAATAACGTACAGCTACCGTAAATTTTTTAAAAATATTTTTTTGAATATCATTAAAAAATGAAAGCAATATTTTTTGCCTACTTAAAATTTCCGTATCTGTTATTGCTCTATTTTTATCGTGTTTTAAGCTGGATGCCTCAAAAATATCTCGTTTTATTTTCCATTTTTCACTGCACCCACAAAAAACCGCATAAGGGCTAAATTTTTTAACCACACAATGGTCGGGAGCAAAAGTTACAGGTGCTTCAAATTCCTCAAATATTTTGTCAACATCATTATTTAAGGCTATTACATCAGTATCTAAATAACAATAATTATTTCCTTTAGGCAAAAATTTATAAATGCCTGTTTTTAAATAAATACTGGCTTGATGATGATTAAAATGCTTAGGGGTTTCAATGTCTATTATTAAACTATGTTCAACTTTTATCGCATTTCTGGTACTATCAGTTAAAACAATAATTTCATTTTGACTGTATTTTTTTAACCTCTCTAAAGAATAATGCAAAGTATCAATATGCTCTTTAGCTCCGCAAACTACAAAAACAAATTTATTCATTATAGTCGTTTTTATAGTTTATATACCATTCAATAGATTTTTCAATTCCCTTTTTTAAAGATGTTTGAGGCTTAAAATTAATTTCTCTAAATAATTTTTCAGAATTACTGTACGTTTCTTGCATTTCTTCTTTATCGCCCTCTACTAAAATATAGTTTCCTTTTTTCTGAATAGTTTCTTCTATTAAACTTACATAATCTTTTACAATAATTGGAGAACCATTTCCTATATTAAATATCTCATTTTTGTATTTATTGCCTGCATTCATTTTTTCTATTAATAATGAAATTGATTTTACTATGTCATCTACATAAGTAAAATCTCGCACAAAATTTCCGTAATTAAACAATTTAAAAGGTTCGTTTTTCATTATAGCATCTATAAACTTGTAGTTTGCCATATCGGGTCTGCCCCAAGGACCATACACTGTAAAAAAACGCAATCCTATTATATTCATATCGTAGTTTGAAGCGTAGCTTTGTGCAGTAAGTTCGTTGTTTTTTTTGGTTACGGCATAATAAGATAAAGGATTATTGCACGGGGCATTTTCTTTAAACGGTATAGACGTATCGTTTCCATAAATAGAGGAGCTTGAGGCGTAAATTAAATTGTTTACTCCCGTTTGGTGCATGGCTTCTATTAAATTGTTGAATCCTAAAATATTAGCTTCGGTATATATTTCGGGATGGGTAATAGACTGCCGAACACCCGTAGCTGCTGCCAAATGTACTACCAAGTCTATTTTGTTGTCTTTTAATATTTTTTTAATTAATGAGGTATTGTTTAAATCTGCATACCAAAAGTTAAAATTCTTGGCGGTATAATTAGAGGGCATACTAAACTTAGTTGTATCAAAATTTAGTTGTTCTAATCTTCTTAATTTTATATTGTAGTTGCTAAACTTTGCCAAATTGTCTATACCAACTACTGAATTTTCATTATTCAATTTTTGCCATAAATGAAAGCCTATAAATCCGGCTACACCTGTTATTAAAATGTTTTTTGATAGCACTACGCAAATTTAGTATTCTTAATGTTATTATGAATTAATTTTTTTATAAACTACTTTTTCTTTGATTATTTCTATCAGAATAAGAAGCAGTACCGGTAAATTTAAGATAAATAGAAGCATGGGAATAATTACTGATAGTATTTTTATATCCATTAATATGAAAATAGATAAGTGCATTACAGATAGTGCTATTCCCCAAAATAGAGAGATTTTTTTATTGAGTATGCTTAAAAAAGCAAAACCTTCTAATATAAGAGCTAAAAGGAGTAAAAATTGGCTAATGTATGGGTGTTCTATAATACTATTATAAAAAAATAATCCTTTATTGTAGTCTGCAATATTGCCAGTTGTAACGTATTTGTACATCCAAGATTTTAATATATGATTGGCAAATCCCTTATATTGGGTAAACCAAAAAGGTCCTGAATGAATTATTTTTGAAAGAAAAGATACAAAATATAAACAAGTTATAACCTGTAAGCTAAATTGGTGTCTTTGTTTTGACAAAATACTCTTATCATTTTTGAAGCTAAAAATAATATAAGCAACTAATTGAGCTACAACAACCAAGCTAAACCCAAATAGTCTATGAAGTACGCCCGTTGAATCGGAAACGGCACCAATAATAACAGTTATAACGGTTAATCCTAACAAAGAATACAGCATCTTGATTTCAAAAATGTATAAAACACATAAAGCAATTAGTATAAATATTAGAACAATTTTTACTTCATTTTGAAGAAAAAAAGAACAAGGAATATAGTTGCACAGTCCTAATGGCGAATTTACATAAGTGGCTCTGTATATAATTTTAATAAAAACTTTACTCAGATAAAAAGCAAATATTATTTTTGAAATGAGCCAGGCTTTATCTGAATAAAAATTGGCACTATACTTTTTATAAAAATTATTTACAAGATTCATACAAAACCTCTTTTTTGTTATATGAATCAAATGTCTGGTCAATTTTCATTTTATTTATACAAATACAATAATCCAAACTATCTATTTGTAGTTGCTTATATAATAGTACCCCAATTTCCGATTTTTTTATTCTTCTATCATTTGTAAGGTTATAGTAGTAATGGCTTAATTTAGCACCATTAAGATTATTAAATTTTTGCAAAGGTTGTATTTTACCTAAGCAATCGTCTATATAAAATACATTGGTTGTTTCATTTAGGGCACTATACATTTTTACCATAGAAAAAGGATAATTTCCATCTAAAAAAAAACAAAGAATAGCACAAATTATGAAAACGAAAAACGTTTCCATTTCTTGATACATTATTTTTATAATGTTCCATATTAAAAATAAAATACTGAAACCCACTAAAAAAAGAAGAATTAATTTAATGAACCATAATATAGTTCCGTAATGAGGATACCAATGATGAAATTGCTTTAATGAGGATAAAAACCAACTTTTATAAACAATAAATAAAACAACAGCACCTATACTAAATACCCATATAAAAATAGACTTTATATATCCTCGTTTATTCATGTTGTATATATTTTAAACGAGAATACAAATAATCAAGATTATCGTTAGCAATGCTGTAATTATATATTTGGGTAGAAACAGGATAATATGAAATCAAAATACTGTCAAGTTTTTTAGGGCTTATCGCTAAAGAATTTTCAATCTCTTTATTATATATGCTTATATTTGTATTCATTTCATTTTTATTTAAAATTAGGCAATACTTTTCATATTCATTTTTTAAACCTAAATTTCTAAAAGTATCTAAATCTGCTATTTTAAAATAGTTATTCCTATTTCTGCTCAATTGTTTATTTATTAACCAATAATTAATTTCTTGACTATACAATGTAGATGTTTGATTTGAAATACTTAAACTTATATTTTTTGAGCTTATACTATTAATCTCATTGCTGCTTTTAAATATAGAAACAAAGGGATTTATTAAAAAGTAGATTTTAGTTTCTTGCAGTACATTTTGCACCCGCATTTTATCAAAATTATCTAACAAATAGTTGTTTACAGCGTTTATAGTTATTAAACTGTCATTTAAAATAGCATTAAAAGATCCGGCAACTACCATTGGCAATAACGGAATATTTAAAATACCTCGGCTTTTTTTTGATAGGCTCACACAAGCCAAATTTGTATTAAGCGTGCTATCAAAATAAATACTTAAACTACTATGGCTGGGCAAAGTATAAAAACTATCTATATCGTTTTTATAATTAAGCTGCCAATCTGTATTTTCTTTGTTATTGTACGCAGAGCTATATATAGATTTAAACTTATTGCTTAGCTGGGTATTAAAAGAAAAAATGTTTTCATATTCTTTGCTGATTCTCTTAAAACAAGTAGTGTCGTTTTCTATTTCTTGTAAGCCAGCCACTTCGTCATTTGCATTATAAAAATAAACTCGTAAATCCGGATCATACAGTTCCCATTTGCCGTTGTGGTAAACTTCTGGTATCACATGTCCTTCTAAACCCATTACTCTAGCTTTGTATCCTAATTTATCCCATAGTAATACAAGATGACTTGATAAATCATCACAGTATCCGCTTGCTATGCTATTTATGAAAATATTGGGGTTATGACACCATGGTTTTAGTGTAAATGGTTTAGAGGGGAAAGTATTTTGTATTACATAATGCCATGCAGCTTTAGGAGTATCTATACTTAGTGTTTTACTAATTTTATATATGCTGTCTATCTCCTTTTTTACCAAAATAGGAAACTCATTATTTATATTAAATTGAAAAGAAACCGATTGGAGATTATTATTGCTAATAGTAATTTCATTACCTTTAAATGAAAATTCTTGTTTAATGTTCATTTCTTGATTAACTTGCCTTTTACTATTTTGACAAGCACAAACTAGTAATAAACAAAAAACAACGATATAATTTCTATTTTTCACTATGAATTAAATATTTATAAAAAACATATAATGGATTGATAAAAAAAGCTGTCATTGATATAATTACAGGCAATATCATAACATTCATAAAGAAATAAATACCAAGATGCATACAAAGCAATAATAAGCCCCAATAAAAAGCATATTTTTTCTTAAATACCGCAATTCCGGCAAAAAGCTCAAACAAAACACTTAACGTTAATATAGAAATTATTAAAAAAGGATGGCTAATAATAAAATTAGGAAATGTTTCCATTTTTTGAAGTAGCACATCACTTCTATCAAACAAATACTTATAACCTATTGCTTTTTTTGCTTGAATGGCCAAACCTCTATAATTAAAACTCCATAAAATTCCGGAATTAAATAATTTGCTTAATGCAGATAAGGTATAGCCTGCGGCAATTACTTGAATAGGAAACTGTATTCTGTTTTTGTACAAATATGTTTTCCCTTTTTTACTGAAATACGCATATATGTAAGCCACTAATTGAGCAAAAAGAACCATTGTAAGTACATCTGTTCTAGCAAAAATACCTGTAGAATCTGAAATGGTAAAAACGAGTAAGGAAGTAATGAAAAGAATAGTTAGTGAGAGGAGCATTACTTTTTCAAAGAGGTATAAAATTGAAAATATTATGGCAATAAAAAGTATAATAATTGCAACAGGCTTAAATAAAAAAACATTACAATCAATTAGTTTGCAAAGACCTAAAGGATAATTAGCCGGTTTTGAAAGTAAAATAGTTTTAGCAATGAATAATAAAAAAATAGAAATAAAAGGTATTTTTATAAATAGCCACTCTTCGTTTTTATATTGTTTTAATATTTCAGTAAGTTTTTTCACTTAAGGTTGTTTTGAAGGTAATAATTTTATCGTTTTCTATTGTGAAATACAATCTGTTTAACTGGATATAATCATACCCTTGTTTTTTCCTTTTGTCCTCATCTATTAAAATATTTATTAGATAATCTCCAACTAAATTTAGTTGTTCTTTGGTTTCCATTTGATTGCCATAAGGTATGTTTCTTTCTGTTAAAAAAGCTTCATATAAATCGGGTACATCAATACTTGTGTATTTAGAAATAGAGTTATATGGTACTACTTCGCCATTTTTGTCTTGCAATACAAAGTTATATGCCCCTTCAGATAAAATATTATACATAGGAAATGTAGAAAATGGGTGGTTTCCGTTTAAAATAGGCGAAACCACTAAATAACCTACAAATAAGAAAAGAGTAATTTTATAATAAAAAGGTATTTTTTTGAGTATAAAAGTGCCGTATTTAAAAACTATATATAAACTCCATCCAAAACAACAAAGAAATAGAAAAATCAATATATACTTAAACAACCAAACTAATGTTCCTAAATTGCTGTACCATTGTTTAAACTGAGATAAACTTCCCCAAAACCACCAATTAAAATTTAGTGCAAAGCTAATCCCTAATATGGCAAGTAATATAATGGCAATATGTTTTATTTGTTTTTTCATCTTAATATTACTTGTAAAGTTTTTCCTAAATATACAACAAGCAACAGATAGATTAAGTACGGTAAATTAACCATAAAAATAGTAACGCAAGCAAATATAGACGGTATAAAAACGAGCATTAAAACAAGAATAAAAAAGTGCATTATAAAAATTAACCCACCAAATATGACACTCAGTTTTTTATTGTATAAAACAAAAATTACTATAGTTTCTATTACCAATGTGCTAAACAATATAAATTGAACAAACCATTTATTGGCTTTGAAAAAACTGTACATAAAATCAGAATAACCAACAAAAAAGCTTTGTCCTACCGTTACATAATGGTGCATAATACTTTTTTTTGCATTAAGTGCCATTAATTCATTTTCATTAATCCAATCTAAATTAGAATTCTGGAGTTTACTATAAACTGCTGTAATATATATTACTACTAAAACCTGTAACACGTATTGTATCCTATCTTGCTTTAATGCTGGTTTTTTATTTGTTATTTTATATTTGAGGTATGCTAAACTTTGAGCAAAAAAAACAAAGGGAAAATAGTTGGAGCGAGAGTCTATTCCCGCAGAATCTAAAGTATTTATTAAAAAAAGAAAAATTATACCGAGCAGAAAGGTTGTTAGTAGCATTAAGTTTTCTGTGAAATACAAAATAGCAAGAATTATAAGCAATAAAAATAAGATTGCTTTTACAGCAGGTAGGGCGATTATAGTGCAATCTATCCAGTTACAAACTCCTATTTTTCGGTAAACAGTAGGAATAAAAAAAACCATTTGATAAGAAAAATGCAACCAAAATGCAGTAAAGAAAAATTTAATGAATTGCCACTCGGTATTAGAATATTTATTTGAAAAATATTGTTTAATAACTGCTCTCATAAAACTTATATTTTACAAATTTTAGAGAATCATTCTTTATAAAAAAAGTTTTCTTGTACAGCGAAATTTTTTCTATGTTTTTTTTTCTTACTAACTTAGGATTAATGGACTCTTTTATAAGGTATTTACCAAATTCTGCTCTCAGTTTTATATCATTGTCAACTTGTTTTATACTTAAATTATTTTCGGATAAATAAGAATAAAACATTTTAGAAATCACTGAACTCTGAGTGTTTGATATATCATCTAAAGCTATCAAATTGTTATTTTCATCTTCAATATAAAATACTTGCACATTTTCTTTAAATTTATTGTACATAGAATAAATTGAAAACGGTGATTTTTTTATGTATAAACTAACCAATAGAAATATAATGAAAATGTAAACTTTATTAAGCCGGCTAAATGAAAAAATGTATCTAAAATGCCATATTTTTTTTATGGAGATAAAAGAATTGAACACTAAAAAAAGAAAAGAAAAAATTAACAACAATTTTAAAATAAATATAGCATAAACACTATTAGGATACCACAATTTAAAAAGGCTTAGTGGAGCAAGAAACCACCATTTAAAACTAAAAAATAGAAATATAGTTGCTATACCAATAAAGAGAATTATCCCATAAATAATTTGTTTTCTATACTTTTTCATTCCATTTTTCAAACCATTTTTCCATTACTAAAATTTTCCAAATACGCCAATCATAATCTTCTTTTAGCAAAGCATCAATATACTCTTGTCGTATTATTTTATTTTCCACTAATATACTGTTTTTTAATTGGTTTTTATACCAATTCTTATTCATATAATAACTGTCGGGGCCTACAAAACCTTGCTTTTTTCTTTCTAAAATAATTTCCGGCAAATCATTTTTTATATTTTCAAACAAAACATATTTTGTTTTATCTTGTTTAAAATAAGTTTGTTCCTCAGTATTAAAAATTTCTTCAAACATCTCATGGTCTAAAAATGGCACACGAACTTCTAAACTGTTTGCCATGCTGGCTCTGTCTATTTTTACCAAAACTAATTCCCCCATAAAGCATTTAATATCTAAATATTGAATGGATTTTAATGGTGTTAATTCAGTTTTAAAATGTTTCCTATAAAACCAATGTACATCTTTAGGAATATATTTATGTAAGCGAGGATGCAACATTTTCTTTAATTCTTCCGCATCAAACCAACCCATTGCCATAGCGTGGGCATAAAATGCTACGGTATCATCTTTTTGAAAAAGGGATTTTATTTTATTGAGCCAGTTTTTAGGATAATTTTTTGCATAAAAATCTTTTTGCCAAGTATAGCCGCCAAATAATTCATCTGCTCCTTCGCCACTCATTACAGCTTTTACATTTTCTCTTGCCAACCGGCTAACCATATATGTGGGTATTATAGAAATATCGGCTATGGGTTCGTCATAAACTTGAGGCATTAATTCTATTAATTCTAAACTGTTTTCATTTGCCACTACACTTTTATTTGGCACACATAAATGTTCTGCCACTATTTTAGCAAAATTGTCTTCGCTTTTTTGCCAATTTTCAAAACCTATAGAAAATGTCTGCGGTTTTTCTCCTTGTTTTACTAAATATGAAACTATGGCACTGCTATCGTAACCGCCACTTAAAAATGAACCAATGGGCACATCTGCTCTATTGTGTTGAGCAATTGAAGAAGATAGTCTTTTGTTTATATTCTCAATTAAATATTGCTCATCTTTATTTTTATCTGAACTGTTTAATTTCCAATATTCTACCGTTTGAATAGATAAACTATTGGTATCTATTTCTAAATAATGAGCCGGGGGCACTTTATAAATGTTTTGCCATATAGTTTTGGGGCTTGGAATGTACCGATACACAAAATAATCGCAAAAAGCACTAAAATTTATCTCTTTTTCAGGAATTTCAGAAGCAAAAATTGCTTTAAGCTCAGAGGCAAAAATTAAGTTTGTTTCATTTTTAAAATAATACAGCGGTTTAATGCCAAATCTATCTCTCGCTAAAAATAGTTTGTTTTTATTTTCGTCAAATATGGAAAAAGCAAACATGCCTTTAAGTTTATTTACACAGCCTATTCCCCATTTTTCGTAGGCGGCTATTATTACTTCAGTATCCGTTGTTGTGTTAAAATTGTAGCTTTCTTTTAGCTCAACTTTTAACTCTAAAAAATTATATATTTCGCCATTAAAAGTTAGCCAAATACTTTTGTCATTGTTACATAAAGGTTGTTTGCCTTTTTCACTTAAATCTAAAAAAGATAATCTTCTGTGTCCTAAAGCTAAATGTTCTGTTTTATTTATGTATGTGCCTGCATCATCTGGTCCACGATGATATAATTTATCTCGCATTTGATTAAATACAACTTGCTTAATTGTATCATTCAAATTTATCTGTCCTATAATGCCACACATTTATTTGTCAGTGTTTGTTTTTTTAAATAGGTAATATACTTTTTTAACTTCACTTATTACATAGTCTTTTTTTATTTTTAAAGATATTTTGGCGTTTGTATTTTTCATCAGTTTATTGATTAAAATATAGTATTCTGAGGCTATGCTTTGATATATCTCAAAAGGAATATTTTTATAGTAATCATCATTTATTAATCGCTTTAAAAAACTAATGTGTGATAAATGAAAATTAATCGTGTTGTTTTTAGAAATTCCTTGCAAATGATTTCTGTAAACACTCCAAGTTTCTTTTATGTATTTAAACTTTGCATATTTTATAGCTAAACAAGAAATTTTCCAAGCAATAGAAAAACCGTCATCAATAAATTTAAAACTGCTATCTTTTAAAAAATCAGATTTTAAAAACAAGGAGCTTGTAGGTAAAATTAGTCTATTGGTTAAATCCCACGGATATACATCTGCCGGATAAGTATATATTTCGGCATAACTACTAAAAGAATTAAATAGTATTTTTTCGGCATCGCTTTGCTGTACAATATTTGCGTTATGAAAACAGCCGGTGTACTCTTTGTTGCTTTCTAAAAAATCATATTGAGCTTGAAGTTTGCCACTAAAAGTCCAATAATCATCTCCGTCTAATAAGGCAATATATCTGCTTTTTATGCTTGAAATAGTGGCAATAGCATTAGCTAAAACACCTTTATTTTTTTCACTTTTGAGTAATATAATTTTATCAATATTTTGCTTTTGATAGCCTGTAATTGTTTCAACAGTTTTATCTGTAGAGCCATCATCGGCAATAATAATATTAAAGTTAAAGTTGGTTTTTTGCCCAAGCACACTTTCTAATGCTTGGGCAATGTATTTTTCATGATTGTAGCATAAAATAATTACACTTACATCCATTTATACTAACATGTTTTGAATTTCCTTAGGAATTTCTTTAGCAATAGCTCCTTTATTTAACTGTCTATTTCCAATAAAAGAATTTCTGCCGTGCAAAATTCTTCTATCTTGAAAAAATACTGCTTCGCCCTTTTGAAGTTTTAAGGGTAAAAGCTCTCCACTTCTTTCAATATTCGTGTCTAAAAAATCTTTAAACTCTAATACTAAATCTCGGTGGTTTTTATCTTCCAATGCTCTAAAATAATTCCAATTTATTTTCCAGCCTAAACTGTCCTTTTGTAAAATGTAATCTGAATTTTGAGCAATAGTATTTTCATATCTTCCAAAATGAATTTTGGTTTTTAATAGTTTATCAAACAAATCGGGGTTTATTTCATTTAGTATTTGAACTAATAAATCTACATCAAAAAATGTAGTGGCACCGCCAAATTCTGCTTGCTCAACGCAATAAAAAAACGCACAATAAATTTCAAACGAGAAATAACCATAATCAGTATGCAAGGGCTGTGCATGATTGCTATGTTTGTAAGAACTTTCTTCATGTCCCTTTATGTATTCAATTTTGGTCCAGTGGTTCGGTCGTATTTCTCCCGTAACAGGGTCTTCTTCATAAATAATTGGAAAACCTGCTGTTTGAGCCAAACCCTTATAAAAGGATTCTAAATCCGATTCCGGCAGATTAGGTTTTTTGACATGAAGCACTTTTGTGTTTTTAAATACTTCTGCAAAGTTGTCTGTGTTGTTAATAGAGTTAAAGAATTTCATATTATGATATTTTAGCGTTACTTGAGATGTTTTCTGTTATTATTTTGCCCATACCTATTCGTACTTTTTCGCCAATTTTTACGCCCGGTGCTATTATCGTATTACAACCAATATAGGAAAATTCGCCTATTTCTACATTGCCTAATATCCTAACTCCCGGTCCAAAGGAACAATATCTACCTATTTTGACATCATGACCGATAATAGTACCACAATTAAAAAAAGTACCTTCTCCTACTTCTACATTGCTGCTTACTACTATATCTGGCTGAATAATAGTTCCTGCACCTATTTTTGTAAACTCACTTACGTGTTCTTTTAGCGACATTACGGTTACTAAATTTCCGCCTATATTTCGTATTTTTTCATTCATTCTGTAGCGTTGTACAGGATTGGCAATAGCAGAAACAAAATCAGTTCCTTTAGTTTTAAATATTTCTTTTAATTCTTCTAAAGAATGTATTATTTTATATCTATCAACAAAATAGTCTTCAATACAATCAGACCGGTCATTAAAAAAATAAAATTCTTTATGCCGATAATCTCTTGCCAAACTACCTACCATATCTTTTGCCATACCGCCTGTACCTACAATAACCATTATAATTTATTTAACACATTACGAATATAAGGAGAATTTTGTATAGATTTTAGATGCATTTTATTAAACATACTGTAAGGAAAGCGGAGTGGCTTTAAAAAATCTATAATTAATACCGTTCTATTGGTTTCTCCATTATTCCAAGCACTATGTGTAAATGTATCGTCAAACACCATTATTTCTCCTTCTTTTATTTGAAATACTTTATCTTCTACTTTTAATCCACAAAGGTCGGGGTTGTGTATATCTATTCCTATTTGTATGCGAAGAACGCCAAAATTGTTTCCCGTATGTGGCGGAATTTCTTTTCCGCTTTCCATTGTAGAAAACATTACTAAAGATATGGCTTTTCTATTTTTTTCTATTAATTGAGTTATTAATGGAAAATCAGCTTTTATTTTGTCATTATAATATCCATATCCGTATATAAATAAAGCTTTCCATTTTTTATCTTCGTTTAACTCTTTTTGTTCCTCCGAAATTTCGTCTATCGGTTTAATATAGTTCGGATTGTTTTTGAGAAAAGTTTGTCTTTCTTTTTTAATTTCATCATAGTTGTTTAAAAAGTCAGCTACCCAATATGGTAATTTATGCCCATAAGGTTTTCTTTCTTTTTTAATTTTATTCATCAGTGTGTTAAATGCAAAATTTAGCATTGTTCAATTTTTTGGGCGTGAGCAATAAATTTTGGAAAATCAGCACTTAAATTAGTAACCATTTCTTCTTTAGTTATGTCGTCAATAAGTTCATAAGGTGTTTTGCCACTATAAAAGTCCTCCTTAGGGTTTTCTTTTAAAAAGTGACTACTGTCAACTTTAAATCCAATAATTTTATCTTTAAACAAATTTTCATCCCTATGGTAGTTATACATTTGAGCATTTTTTGATGTTACTAATGCTTCTACTGCTATTCTTGGGTATGGGAGATAGTTGTTGCTTGAACCGTGTAAAAGACTTCTGTCAAACAGTAAAATTTCCCCTGCTTTTGCCGTAATTGGTTTTAAATAGGGTTTTAGTTTCTTTAAAAAACTGCCTTCTACAGGGTTAAACCCAAACTGCCTATGGTAGTTGGTATTTATATGGCTTCCGGGAAAAACCCATAAGCAACCGTTTAATTTGGTTGAATCTACCAATGGAATCCAAGCATTTAATGCAAAATGTTTAGCATCATCTACCACAGAGGAATCTTGATGCCAAATATCACTTTTAAAGCCAAAGGGTTTTATGATGTGGGAAACGGGGTAAATCTCTACTTTGTCTATATTAAGATATTTCTCTAATGTGGGCAAAAAGTAATCTCTTACCATGTTATTACTTTTATCTTTTAAAACTTTATTAGCATTTATTAGGTTGTAGAGCTCTCCTTTAGGATACGTTTTTTGTGTTTCTTTTATTAATTCAATAGACTTTTCTTTAAGTTCTGCTAATATTACTTCGTCTAATTTCCCCACAGTGGCATAGCCTAAGTATTTAAGCGATTTATTTGCCTTTTCATTATTTTTAATAATTTCAGTCATGGTTAAAAAGTATTGATTTATTAACTTTAAAATATTGATAAACTGTAAAAACAAAACAACATAATGCTATAAAATTAAATAATATATCTCTAATTTCATAAAAGAACAACGGTAATGTTTTTGTAAAAAATTGAGCAGAGTAAAATATTGATATTAAAACAGTTATTGAACAAAAAATAATTGTTGATACCCAGTTAATTTTAGCACTTTCCGCTTCTTTAAAATTAAAAAATTGCAATGCAATTATAATAGAATAGATAATCATATAAGGGAAAAACACAGGAATATTAAGAATAAAAAGTATGCTTAAATGAAAAATACAGGCCAAAGAGCAAAGGATAATAAAATATTTTTTTGTAATAAAATTAACAATAAACAAAGATTGGAAAATGAGTGTTATATAGTCTGCAAACTTCCAAAATGCTATGCTTTTAAGTTGTAAAAAGGTATTTGAAAAAAATTGTTGAAAGTGATATCCTAAATTAAATTGTACTAGATAGCTATAAACAACAAGTTCTTTGGGGTTTGCCCAACCAGAAGAAAGTTTGTTTAGCATAGCGGATAAATACCCAATAGAAATTAACAAAACATATATATATACTAATTCTGTTCTTTTTTCTTTATACTGCAAAAAAAGAAAAATTAATAGAGGGGTTAAGTTTATTATTATTATTGAAGCTCTAAATCTTACATGGTTTTGAAATACAAAGTCTAAAACAAACAGAAGTATAAAAGTAAGTAAATGACCATATTTTTTTAACGGATTTAATATATTAAAAGATACCAGACCCATTAATACTATTTCTGCCAATTTAGCAAACCCGACAAAGAGAGGATTAATGTCAATTCCTTTTACATTATGGAAAAATTCATATTCAAATGTGTAATTTCTATATCCACCTAAAACAAAATAACCAACATAAAAAATAATTATTATATATTTCATGGCAGTCTTATATCTTTATATTGTTGAGTTACTTCTAACTTAATAGTATCTGTAGTGTTGTATTTTTCTCTGTAAAGTACGTTTAAAAAATTTACGCAATCTTTTGAGTATTTTTCTTTGCCTGCAAACTCGTTAAAAAAAAGATAAAATCTTTTATCGTAAGGGTTAACCAACTCCATAAAATCATAAGGTTTATTGTTTATTGTGTATTTTATTTGATTGTACGGAATTTGCTCATTTCCATACGAATGATTGGGAAAATGGGGAAAGAGAAGAGAAGGAAAAAAGCTGCCTAATGTTAAATTAGAAACAATGTTAACTACAAAAAAACAAAATAGCACTACTTTTATTTTAATAAAAGGAATATGTTTTATTTTTTGCCACATAATTTATTATAAAAAGTTATAGAAACCGCATCTTTCTTTTCAACATTTTTGAGTGAATCTTCAGAATAATAAGAAAACCAACCTTCATGTTCTCTATTTTTATTTACATTTTCACTTTTCGCATTAAAGATAAATAGTAATTTTTTTTTATCATAATATTTAGCCAAGAATTTATAAAGATTTTTTCTTAAGTCAGAAAAACACACAAATTGTATCTTATCAGAAATATTTTTGAGTATTATTTGCTCTGTTTCTTTAACATCTTTAGTTACTGAAATATCTGCAAAAACGGATTTTGGATTTTCACAATATAAAAAAATCAGAAGAGCGGTATATAAACCTACTTCTTTAGGTGTTTCTATTCCTATTATTTGAGGAACTATTTTTTTAAAGTAATAAATATCTAAAAATGTAAGAAACTCAGTGAAATTTATATTAGGAAATTGAGGGAAAAGCTTTAAAATATTAGTGTCTGTTAACGTGTCATTTGTTATCCATTTTTTAGTTTCATAGTACGAAACATAAAATTCAAAGGGGTTTCTTATGGTAGTAAAAATCTGTTTTTCAATATGTTCTTTGGGAATTTGAGAGATGCCGTTATGATTATCTCTACTAAAAGGTATTCCATTAAAGGCATCATTTATTTTATAGTCAATATAATATGGTTTTTTTGACAATAGTTTAGACAAATAACTTTTTTGATTATAAGCAGGAATAAGTTCCTCCTGATATAATTTTTTTAAAAAAACCGTTATAAAAGTTCCTCCTGATTTTGGGAAGTGAATGTAAACAAGTTTATCTGTTATAATCATAATTTTGTTTTTTCCCAAATAAAAAATGGTCTTACCGGTCCCATAGATTTTTTCATCCACAAGTTGTCATAAACACCTAAATTAAATTCTACAGAACCTGCATTAAGATATTGAAACGTAATTTCGTTACTTATTATATCTAACCCTATAATATCAAAATAAAAAACACCATGGTTGAAGTATTTAGCTGGTATATTAATGGATAATTGGAAATTAGTGTCATTTTTATCAACTAAATTTTTGTTGTTTAGCAGATAAGAAGTAACAAAAACCACATTGCCAAAAACATCTTTGGCTTTTATAGCAAGATGACAGAACAAATCTTTTTTAGTGTGGCACAAGATTTTTAATTGGATAGGCTTGTCAATAGAAATGTTATTGGCAAGTGCATTGTTGTGATAGCAATTCAGCTCAAGTTTCTCAAAATATTTTTTATAGTCATTGTTGTTTTTGCCATAATTTGCCACACTATTTCTGTAGTACTCTAATAATGCATTTGTAGAACCCTGCTTAACAATTTTGCCATGCGAAAGTTCTATAATTTCAGTTGAAGTGTTAATTATTTCTTGAAAACTGTGAGATATTAATAAAATGGTTTTGCTTTTTGTGGCACTTATTCTATTAAAATAATCTGTGGTTTTACTTTTAAAAGCGGCATCTCCTACGCTCATAACTTCATCTAATAAAATAATATCCGATTTTAAGTGTATTATTATTGAAAAAGCCAATCGCAAAAACATACCACTGCTATAGTTTTTAACTGGTGTTTCAATAAAGTCTTCTATTTCACTAAATTCCACTATCTCATTAAAAACAGTGTCAATTTCCTTGTGGCTCATTCCTAAAAGTTCTCCTCTTAAATATACATTTTCACGCCCTGTTAATTCGGGGTGAAATCCTGTTCCTACATCTAATATGCTGGCAATATTGCCATTAATTTGTACTCTGCCAGAAGATGGTTTTACTACTCCACTTAAAATCTTTAACAATGTGCTTTTGCCACTGCCATTTTTACCAATTATGCCTACTGTTTCTCCCTTCTTTATTTCAAAACCGACATCCTTTAAGGCATAAAAATCCTCTTGCCTGCCATCTTTATTTTTCTTTTGATAAACTTTTGAAAGACTTTCTACTTTAATTGCTATGTCATTGCCACTATTTGACATTATAGTAAGTCTATTATTTTGTCTTCTACTTTTTTAAAGTAAAAAAAGCCTACTCCAAATATAATAAAAGAAAGAGCTATACCTATTAAAATAAACTTATTTATGGGCTCATCAAAAACGCACCACCTAAATAGCTGAATAACAGCAGCCATTGGGTTTATATATAGCCAATCGGCATACTGCTGCGGTATAACTGTAACGGGATAAAATACGGGCGTTAGCCATATTCCAAAATAAATTAAAAACGGAATTATATGGTTTAAATCTCTATTTTTGATAGTTGCCGCACTTAATATTAATGCTGTGCCAATTGAAAATAGCGTTAAAATAAATATAGGAATTGGTATAAGTATTATTTTCCAAGAAATAGGAACGCTGAAAATTAATAGCATTAATAAAAATATAATAAATATGACACCAAATTCTACAAAAGCCACTAAAACTTTAGAAAAAGGCAATATCATTTTTGGGAAATACATTTTGCGTATTAAATCTTGATTTTGCATTAAACTGGTACTTCCTTGGCTAAAGATATAATTAAATAAGCCCCAAAGCAAAACCCCACTCAACACAAAAAGCACATAAGGATAGGGTGTTTCAAAATTTAATAAAACCGAAAAAAACAGCGTATAAACTATTACTGACGTAATTGGCTGAACAACCGTCCACGCTAAACCTAAAACCGTTTGAGCATATTTAACTTTCAAATCTCGTTTTGCCAGTGTAATAATAAGCGATTTGTGATTCCATATTTTTTGTAAATATGTCTTTAAATCATCTGGTTCTGCACTAATTACAATTTTACTCATGCTTAAAAAACTCCTTTATTTTATTACAAACAAATAGCACTTCTTTCTTTGTTAAATTATTATGCAAAGGTAGCCTAAGCAAACCTTCCGATACCAATTTAGTATTATTTAAACCAACAAAAGTGCCTATTTCCTTCCCAAATTTAGAATTATGCAGTGGAATATAGTGAAACATGGCTTCTATATTGTTTTTTGCTAAAAATTTATTTAAAGATTTTCTTTCATCTTCGCTTTGGCAAAGTATATAAAATTCGTGAACATTATTATTTAGCTTGCTTTCATCTATAATTTTTATTGATTTTATGTTTTTTAGTTCATTATAATACTGTTTAGATATTTCAACTCTCTTTTTTAATATTTTTTCTTGTTGCTTTAGTTGTTCATATAAAACAACACTATTTAATTCGGGCATTTGGTATTTAGAACCAAGAGAAACCCATTCATAATAAGGTATGTTTCCTTTTTCAAAAGCAACTCTATTGGTTCCTAAGTGATAAGTATTATTTAGCACTTCTGAGAATTTCTTATTGTTACAAACCAACAATCCGCCTTGTGCGGCTACTATATGTTTTGTTATATCAAAACTTACTACACCAAAATCGCCAAATGTGCCAAGCGGTTTATTTTTGTAAGTTGAACCAAAAGCCATAGCGGCATCTTCTATTAAATAGAGCTTATTTTTTTTAGCGATTTTTACTAATTCATCTATTTTGCAAGCATGCCCGGCATAGTGCATACATACAATGGCTTTTGTTTTTTTAGTAATTGCTTGCTCTACAAGCTGTGGGTCTATACCAAAGGTATCTAATTCTATATCTACAAAAACCAATTTTGCTCCTCTTAATGCAAAGGCATTGGCAGTAGAAACAAAAGTATAGCTTGGCAATATTATTTCATCGCCTTCTTTTATATTAAGAGCAAGGGCTATCATCTCTAAAGCACCCGTGGCAGAATGTGTAAGCCATAAATTAGCTTCGGAATAAGTTTTTTGTAGTAAATTTATACACTTATTAGAGAAATGCTTTTTGCGAAATAAATCATAATCACTAAAAAGTTTTTCTAAATTCTTAGTATAATTGCTTGATGAATAAAAACTATTAAATTTAATCTTATTTTTCATTGCTACACTTAGCCCACATAATCAATCCTGTAAAGGTAAAAGAAAGTTCAGACTTATTTTATGCACAACACATTACTTTTAAAAGTATGTTAAATGCAAAAAAACATATTGATGGCACTGTGAAAGTAGATTTGCTGACTACACAATACGAAGAGGACATTGAAATTATTCCGCAATACTTCACTGTTTTATCAAATTTAGAACAAAGTGTTTTAACCATTAATCCTAAACTAAGCAATAGGAAACTTCCTTTAATTAAAGATATACTTTTAAAAGCTTATGAAAACTCAGATGCCGAATATTTTATTTACACCAATGTAGATATTGGCTTAATGCCTTTTTTTTATGAGTTTGTTGATAAAAAAATAAAGGAAGGCTACGATGCTTTGGTAATAAATAGACGGAGATTGTCTAAAAAGTACAGCAAAGTGGACGATTTGACAGAAATTTATGCCGATTTAGGTGCTTCTCACCCCGGCTTTGATTGCTTTGTTTTTAAAAGAGAGTTGATACCTCAGCTTATACTTGCAGATATTTGTGTTGGTATTTCTTTTATAGGTGTGGCATTAATGCATAATGTTTTTTGCTTTGCTCAAAATCCACTTTTTTTACCCGACAAACATTTGACTTTTCATATAGGAACAGATGTATTAGTACCAAGAAACAATGCGTTTTATAAACACAATAAAACCGAATTTTTTGAAAAAGTATATCCGCAGCTAAAACCACACATTAATCTTGAAAAATTCCCTTACGGAAATCAAAAATTGCACAAAAGATTGCTTGGTTGGGGCTTAAACCCAAGTTTATTTACCACTACTTTTTTAGAGCTTGAAGGGAAATCTTTTTTACAAAAAATAAAAGTTTATTTAGATGAAATACGCTGGCGTATTTTACAAAAATAACTAAGCAGCTTTAACGCTAACTGCTTCATTTCCTTCCAGTTGCTCTATTTTATTTTGCAATGCCGTTAAATACCCAAAATCTAATTTATAATCAAAATGAGTTTTTTCTAAACGGTTTAGAGCGTGATATAAGTGAATACGTGCAGAACTAAATTTTTTAATATCTATACTTAGCACAGCTAAAAATCCATGGATATATACTAAAGTATAATCATTGGTTTGTTTAGCAAAACTTATACATTCTCTTGCTATATTCATAGCTTTTAGTTTATAACCTTGGTTGGCTGTTTCTATAGCTAATTCAAATAGCTTTTCTAAATTAACATTTCCTTCAAAAATGCTTTTTTCTCTTGTCTGAATTTCATTTTGTACTTTCATAACTAATAATTTTAAAACAAAAGTATTGTAGCTAAACGCACCATATCTGCGGTTTGCTTTTTCTTCAAAAAAAAATTTACTTTTGTTGCATTAATTAATATGGCACACAGAAATAAAATGCAAAACGCATACCAAATCGTTATTTTATAAACACTTTTTACATAATATAGCTTATAGTTTTACAAACAATAAATAAAAAATCGTTAAGTGTTTTGTTTGTGTTATAAATATTATTTCTTAAATTGTGGTTTACTATAGCCATCATTTTATAACAAATGAATTTTTTTAAAAAATTATTTACCCAAAGACCATTAAAAGCAAACAGCACTAAAGATGTATATGAAAAATATAATTTTAAAAGTACTGTTAAAGCTGAAGATTTAGTGGCGTATAATGCTCAAAGATTTAATGGACAAGTTAACCCTATTTGTTCTGCCCCAATAAAGGACATGTATTTTAGCCGTCATGGGTTTGTTTATGTTTGTTGCCATAACAGGAGTTATCCCGTAGGGCAATATCCACACGATAGTATAAAAAAAATATGGACTGGCGAAAAAAGCAAGAAAATAAGAGCTGCTTTATTTAAAAATAATCTAAGCTTAGGATGTCAAAAATGCCAAGTGGATATGGATAATAAAGCATATCCATCGGTAAGGGCTAATCATTTTGATTTGCTGCCTTTAAACCCCAACTATCCTACAATGATGGAATTTGAGTTAGACACAACGTGCAATTTAGAATGTGCAATGTGCTCGGGAGAGTTTTCAACTTCAATTAGGAAAAATAGAGAAAAATTACCTCCTTTAAAAACATTTTATGATTCAAATTTTGTAAATGAACTTAAAGAGTTTATTCCACACTTAAAAGAAACTCGGTTTAGTGGAGGAGAACCTTTTTTAATTAAAATATATCTTGAAATATGGGATAAAATAGTAGCACAGAATAGTGATTGTTTAATATCTGTTCAAACCAACGGAACAGTATTAAACACAAGAATAAAGGAGATACTAAATAAGGGGAAATTTGAAATAGGCGTTTCCCTTGATTCTTTAGATAAAAATACTTTTGAAACTATAAGGCAAAATGCAAATTTTGAAAAAGTAATTTCTAACATCAATTTTTTTAGCGAATATTGCTCGCAAAAAAATACAGCATTTAGGCTATCAATGTGTGTGCTACGCAACAACTGGCATGAAATGGGAAAATATGTTGAATTTTGTAATAAACATAATGCCTATACCAGTTTTCACAAAGTTATTAACCCAGAAAAAGAAGCTATTTGGTGTTTAAGTAGCAAAGAACTAAATAATATATACAACACATTAAATAATTATGATTTTGGAGATACTTCATCTTTTAATAGTATAGCATTGCAAAACATAGAACATTTTCAGCAATATTTAAAACAAATTAAAACATGGGCTGAAAATCAAGAAAAATACGAGAAAGAAAAAGGCATATTTGAAAATATTTCTACGGCAGAAATGAAAAGTGAGTTTATAAATGACATTTTACGTGAAGCTGAAAATCAAAATTTATCTAACGAAGAAACAACAAATATTCATGATAAGGTTACTTTGGTTTTTAAAAATCAATCTGAAGATGAACAAAGAAATACCATTTTAAAGCTAAAGAAATACAATAATAAGGTTATCCTTCAAAGTTTAACACTAAAATCTATAGACGAGTTACAAAAAGAACTTTCTAATTTGGGTTAATATTATTCCTCATTGTAATTTTGCCACAATAATTAATATGGCACACAGAAATAAAAAGCAAAAGATATACCAAAACCTTGAAATATCCACATTATCTTCAGAAGGATTGGGAATAGCACGAGTAGAAGAAAAAGTGATTTTTGTAGAAAACACTATCCCTGGAGATGTGGTAAATGCAAGAACTTTTCAGAGAAGAAAGAGTTTTGAAAAAGCAAGACCAACCGAAATAATCAAAAAATCGGAAGATAGAACTGAACCTTTTTGCCAACATTTTGAATATTGTGGTGGGTGCAAGTGGCAATATTTGCCTTACAAAAAACAAGCGACATTTAAGGATAAAATAGTGAAAGATGCTTTTGATAGATTGGCGAAAATAGAAATTGAAGAAAGATTGCCAATATTAGAAGCCAAAGAAACTACTTATTACCGCAATAAATTGGAATATACTTTTTCTAACAATAGGTGGTTGACACAAGAAGAAGTAGATTCTGGTGAGGATTTGAATAAAAATGCCTTAGGTTTTCATGTGCCTGGGCAATATTTAAAAGTAGTGGATATAGAAAAATGTCATTTGCAAAATGAGTTTTCTAACAAGCTAAGAAATGCAGTTAAAAATTATGCTTTTGAGAATAATTTGGCGTTTTATAGCAATAAAGAACGCTCGGGCTTTTTAAGAAATCTTGTGGTTAGAACAGCATCTACTGGCGAAATTTTGGTTATTCTTATTGTAAATGCAGATAATGAAGCACTTTTGCCTTTAATGCAATTTATAGCAGATAATTTTCCCGAAATAACTTCTTTAAACTACATTATTAATCCAAAACTTAATGATACTTATTTTGATTTAGAGCCAGTTTGCTATAAAGGCGAAAAGTTTATAATAGAAAAGTTGGGGAACTATAAATTTAAAATTAGACCAAAATCTTTTTTTCAAACCAATACAAAACAGGGCGAAAGATTATATAATATAGTTAAAGATTTTGCCAACCTTAAAGGCAATGAAATTTTGTATGATTTATATTCAGGAGTGGGAAGTATTGGGTTATTTTTATCTGATGGATGTAAAAAAATAGTAGGAATAGAGCAAATAGACCAAGCAGTAGAGGATGCAAAAGAAAATGCAAAATTAAACGGAGTTGAAAATGCTTCTTTTTATGTAGGCGATGTGCGACTGCTATTAAATAATGAGTTTTTAAACAAAAACGAAAAACCGGATGTACTAATAACAGACCCGCCACGTGCCGGTATGCACCCCGATGTAGTAGAAACACTACTGCAAGCCAATGTCCCAAAGATAGTTTATGTAAGTTGCAACCCCAGCACACAAGCAAGAGATTTAGCACTTTTAGACCAAAAATATAAGGTAGTAAAAATGCAAGCCGTAGATATGTTTCCTCAAACAGTGCATATAGAAAATGTGGCTTTGTTGGAGTTGAGGTAAAGGTGTCCGTCCTATTTTTTTTCTCGCAAAGTCACTAAAACATAGTAGCTAAATAGCAGATAATCATACTCGTGCCAAGACTTGGTGTCTTGGCACGAGTATTTTAACTAAAAGCTATCCTCTTTTCTCTTTAAAAAAATCCAAAAGTAAACTTTTACATTCTTTTTCTAATACACCACTAACTACTGTGGTTTTATCCAATAGCTGATTTTTATTTGTACTTATACATCCTTTTTGTATGTCGGGTGTGCCATAAACTATATTAGGAATTTGACTCCACATTAAGGCTCCGCCACACATAATGCACGGCTCTACAGTAACATAAAGTGTGCAGTTTTTTAAATATTTACTGTTTAAATACTCCGATGCGGCTGTTATAGCTATCATTTCGGCATGTGCGGTAGCATCTTTTAGTTTTTCTGTTTGGTTATATCCTTTGGCTATTATTTGGTTTTCAAATACCACAACAGCTCCTATGGGTATTTCGTTTTCTTCATAAGCTTGCTGTGCCAGCTGCAAAGCTTTCTTCATAAATATTTCGTGCTGTTTTTCCACTATGGAATTACTGTTTTTAGTGCTTTAGGAATTAATTCTATTTCAAAATCTCCAATGCCAATAAGCTCTCCATCCGTTTCGGCTTTTGTAGTTTTACTACCATTTGTTAGCACTTTTACTTTTTTACATTTTACGGCATTAACTTTCGGATGGTCTAAAAAATTGCCACTAAATAGCTTAGGTAGTAAGGTTGTTATTTCAAACTTTGTTAAATTTTTACCTAATGTTAAATCTAAAAATCCGTCATCAAGCGTTGCGTTTTTGCACAGTTTCATGCCACCACCTATATATTTCCCCAAGCCAATTATGGCTATAAATGCTTTATCCTTTGCCACTAAATTTCCATCGGCATATACTTCTAATGGCACATTGTTGTATTGAAATAATGATTTTAATAAACCATAATAATATGCTCCTGCTCCGTATTTTTTCAAATCGGCAGTATGTTCTACCACATAAGCATCAAAACCTATACCTGCAAAATTCATAAAATATTCCTTCTTCGTTCCATTTTCATAACTCAGCAAGCCTACATCTTGATGTATGTGTTTCCCTTGCTTTATTATTTTAATAGCGTCATCATAATTGTTTGGAAAATTGTAATACCGCACCCAGTCATTTCCCGTTCCTATAGAAATTATAGAAGTTTCTATTTCTGTATAGTCTATTTTATTTTGTAAAAATATACCATTAACCACATGGTGCAAAGTGCCATCGCCTCCTACACTCAGTATTTTTTTGTAGCCGCTTTCTATAGCATTTTGGGTTTGTAGTATAGTTTCGCGGTGTGCTGTAGATAAAACATATTCAAAATTTAACCCTGCTGCGTGTAGTTTTTCTTTTATTGCTGTCCAGTCTTTTCCTGCTTTTCCTGCTCCCGACATGGGGTTTACACAAACAAAATATTTATTATTCATTGCTTGGATTGAGTTGTTTTAAGCCCTTAAAGTTAAACAATAATATGAAGCTACCAATGGCAATGAATAACGCCAACACCCACATGCTTTTTTCTATGTTCTCTCCATTTTTAAAAAATGAAGAGCTAAAAATTAGAATTAACAATATTCTTAAAAGCGAATTAATAACCATAAAAATACTGCCGGTTCTGCCTATCATATTATTGTTTATTACCCTAAACATATAAGTATTTCGCATTACTCTTATTCCCGCATTGGTAAAACCTATTACACAATATGCAGCAAATAAAAATAGGGTGCTTTTTGTTAACCCCATTCCAAAAAATAGTGCTGACGCCAAAAATCCTAATATAATAATACCCAGTATGAGTTGATTTTTTTTAAACAATTTTAATATGATAAAACCACTTAGCAAACTTCCTAAAGCAAAAGAGGCTTCGGTTATACCATAAGTGCTTTCATTGGCGTGCAAAAATTTATTTATAAATATAGGCAAAGTGTAGGTGCTACATATTAAAGATGCTGCAAACACAAATCCTGCCATTGCTCCAAATAATAAGATTAACTGATTATCTAACAAAAACTTTAAACCTTCCGTCATTCTTTTATGATAGCTGTTTTTTCCCGTATTTTTTCTATCTACTAATGAAACATATTTTATTCTGTAAATAAAAAATAGACCGATAATGTAGGTAATGGCATCTATCATAAATATTTCATGAATATGCCAAGGTTCAAAATGCCAATTAAAAAATTTGCCCTCCATTAAAAAAGCTGCTGCCGCTCCTGCCAGCATAAAAGTAGTTTGCCCTTGAATTTCTATCCAAGAATTTATTCTTCCATAATGCTCTTCTTCTGTTATTTCTTGAGCAAAAGCATATAAATTAGGATAATGAATATTGTATATCATTTTGGTAACTATCATTACCAAACCTGCCATAATAATGGTAGTGTGATTTTTAACAAAACCTAAAATAGATATACTTAAAATTATGGCTAATCCTACTATCTGTAGTACCAACATTATATTTTTTCTATTAAATTTATCTACTAATGTGCCGGCATAACTTCCCCAAAATAAACTTAAAACAGAGGCTGTTAAAATGAGATAGCCATAAGCATCGGGGAGGTTAAGTTCATTAGCCACATACCAAGGTATAGCTATTAAACTAATACCCTGCGACATACCGGAAATAGTATTGGCGGCAAATAAATTTAAAATAGCTTTTCTATTAATCAAAACTTATCTTTGTTTTTTAGAATGAAAACTGACCACAAAGAAAAGGATTTATTTGTTAAGTTGTGCCGATTTTGTGCTTATAGAGAACGAGCAGAAATTGAAGTTTTTGAAAAAATGCAACAGTTAGAAATTAAACCAAATTTGCAACAAAAACTTGTAGCAAAACTTAAAGAAGAAAATTTTTTAAATGAAGAAAGATATGCTGTTTATTATGCTAAAGGAAAGTTTAGAAACAACCAGTGGGGAAAATTAAAAATAGCTTTGCATCTTAAAATGAAAAAAATAAAAAAGGAAACCATAGCTTTTGCTGTAAATCAACTTGACGAAGAGGACTATGTAAAAACTATAAATACCTTAATAATTAAAAAGAACAAGAAGTATAAAGAACCTGATATTTATAAAAAGAAAAGTAAGATAGCCAACTATTTATACAACAAAGGTTTTGAAACAGATATAATTTGGGATTGTATAAATGAATGTTCTATACATTAATAAATCTCCATTATTCTTATATTTACAAAGTAATTAAAAAAATTGACCGACTACAAATACACATATAGCCTTGTTATTCCTGTTTTTAACAGTGCCGGCACGCTTCCCAAGCTTGTAGAAGAGATAAAAAATAATATTTCAGATTCTTTCCAAATAATATTTGTAAATGACTATAGTTTAGATGATAGTTGGAAAGTTTTAGTGGAACTAAAAAAAGAAAATGAAAATATTACCATAGTAAATTTAGTTAACAATGTGGGGCAGCATATTGCTATTTTTTGTGGTTTAATGTATGCCGAAGGAAAATATATAGTGAGTTTAGATGATGATCTGCAACACCACCCTAAAGAAATACAAAAACTAAAAAACAAAGCCGAAGAAGAAGATGCAGATGTGGTTTATGGTATTTATGAAGTGAAAAAACACAATATTGTAAGAAATAGTGGAAGCAAAGTTTTTGCAAGCATCGTAAATAAATTTGCCAGCACACCACTGCAAGGCTCATCTTTTAAGTTAGTTAAAAAAGAGGTAATAGATAAAGTAATACAGCACAATCATTTTAATTTTTATTTAGATGAAGTGTTGGCATGGCATAGCAAACAAACATCATTTGTAAAAATACAGCATTATAAAAGAGAGGTGGGAGCATCAGGCTATACGCCTCAAAAATTAATGCGAATGAGTTTGCACGTATTGTTTAATTACACTGCATTCCCGCTAAAAGTTATAACCAATTTAGGTATTATTTCTTCTTTATTTTCTTTTGGATTTGGCATATATTACATTTACGAAAAGTTAAATAATTTTGCTCAAAGTGGATTTACAGCACTTATAGTATCTATATTTTTCTCTACAGGATTAATTTTGTTTTCTATTGGAATTATAGGAGAATATATCGGTAGAATATTTCTAATACAATCGGGGAAACCGCCTTTTAAAATTAAAGAAGTTATTAGATGATAAGCAGTTTAAGAGATGTTTCTTTGCATAAAATTTTGCATAGCGATATAGAAATGCTTAGAAATTGGAGAAACGATAAAAAAATAGCTTCAAATATGTTTTATCAAAAGCATATAACTTCTCAAATGCAAGAAAAATGGTTTAATTCATTGACCAACAATGATTTTTATTTTATAATAAAAACAAAAGACAAAGCTATTGGTTTAATAAATTTAGCACAAATAGACACTAAAAAACAGGAAGGACAAGTAGGACTTTTTATTTATAATGAAGAATTTTGGGGAACACCGGCTCCCGTTTTTGCTTCGCTTTTACTTCTTCAATTTGCCTTTGAAGAAAAAAAACTAAACTGCGTGTGGGCTAAAGTGCGTACAGAAAATAAACAAGCTATAAACTACAATAAAATGCTTGGTTTTGAAATGGCAAAAGAAAATATGCAACAGCTTACTTTTTCTAATTATAAAAATATTGTAAAACCACTTTTACAAAAAATTGTACAATAATATTATAAGCCGTTGATAATTGACTATTTTCATTGCATATTTCCGAGTATTATTTTATATTTTTGCTTCTAATGTCAGACCACATTAACTATACTGAATTATCTGATAATGAACTGATAGAAAGATTCAGATATTCTCATGACAATAAATACGTAGGCGAATTATATTTAAGATACGCCCACCTTGTATTGGGTCTTTGCATAAAATACTATCAAGATAAAGAAAAAGCCAAAGATGCTACTATGAGCATTTTTGAAAATTTAATTACTGAACTTAAAAGACATTCCATTACTCATTTTAAGTCTTGGCTATATACCGTATCTAAAAATTATTGCTTACAAGATTTTAGAAAAAACCAAACCATAAGAAAAAAAGAAGACGCATATCAAGTTTTTTTGAAAGAAACTGTGGAATTGACCGATGAAACACATCTCAACACCGAAAATGAACAATGGCTGTCAAAATTGGAAGACAGTTTAAAAGATTTAAAAGAAAATCAGCAGATGTGTTTAAGAATGTTTTACTTAGATGGAATGAGTTATGCAGATATTGTTGAAAAAACAAATTACACACTTAACGAAGTTAAAAGCAACATACAAAACGGTAAAAGAAATTTAAAAATCAAACTGGAGGAAAAAGGTGTCAGAAAATAAAACACATAATAGCTCAAAAGAGTTTAAGGATTATTTTTCAGGCAACATGACTAATGAAGATAAGCTTAGTTTTGAAAATGAAGCAAATCAAAATGAGTTTGAAAAAGAAGCAATGGAAGGTTTTCAGTCTTTAGAAAATAATGCTGAAGCTTTAGAATTAATAAAAGATATAGAAACACAAATAGAAAGAAAAACAGGCATTAAAAGAGGTAAAACTATAAACTTCCCTATATGGAAAAGTTTAAGTATTGCTGCCTCTCTTTTAATAGTTGTTGGTGTAGGCGTTCTTTTATCTCAATTTTTAAAAAACGATAACTCTTCAAATTTAGCTGACAATAAAGCTAAAACCGTAGAAGCAGAAAGTGAACCTGTTTTTATAGAAGAACCAGCTCCAATAACCGATAGCCTTGTAGAAAATGAACTGCTTTCTATTGATGATGAAATTGTAGCTCCTGCAATTCCTGCAACAACCGAAAACTACAAACTTGAAGAAAAAAAACCTATTCCTCCCAAAGTAGAAGTACCTACTAACACTTTAGACAATGAAAGTTTGCAACAAAATTCTAAAAAAGAAGTTCAACAATCTGCTCCACAAGAAACAGATAATGTGGCTATCGGCAATAATAATAGTGTAGATATGCTACAGGAAAGTGGCACTACATCAAGAAATGTGGTAAACATGGTTCAAAATGATATAGAAGAGAAAGAAGTCATAGAAACTGCTGAAGTTAATTCAAGTTACGATACGGCAAGCGAACTATACAAAGAAGGGCAATTCTCTTCGGCTAAAAATTATTTTAAAAAATCAATATCAGAAGGCAAGCATGTGGCGGCAAGTAGTTATTACGAAGCCATGTGCGAATATCAACTTGGCAACAATAAATCTGCTAAAAATAAATTTGACCAAATTATAAATAGCCAAAATAGCTTTTCAAATATTTCTAAATGGTATAAAGCAGACATACTATTAAAAGAAAGCAAACCCAATGAAGCTAAAACTTTATTACAAGATTTAGCCAACGGCAATTCAAGTTTTAAAAAGCAAGCAGAAGAAAAATTGAAGACACTAAAATAATGATAACTACTTAAAGCTTATTTCCCTTACTATAGCCTGCCGGCATATTAATTTTTAAGCTTGGTAGTTGCTTAGCTTCGCCATTACTGTTGTATGTAGTAACTGTATATAAAGCATAATCAGTATTTGAGCCAAGTTTATGAAGCTCAATTTCTTTACCTTTTACCTTTTTTAATTTATTGGCATCATATTCCATTTGAAAATTGTTAGTAGCTCCTTTTGTAAAAGAAAATCCTTGTACTTTTACTTTCTCTATCTCATTAATGTTGTCTAATTTAAGACTAATATCAAAACTGTCATCAACTTGCTTAACTGTTATGTTAGGTTTATTTTGAGCAAAAGAAAACAAGCCAAAAAAAACAATAATGCTTGTACTAATAAATTTTAAATTTCTCATAAGATGTGATGTGTGTGTAATTTTAATTACGATAGGACGTGTACCTTTGTTTCAAATAAAAAAAATAGTATTGAAAACCGACATCAGAAATTTAGATGAAACGGAAATGATAGCTTTATTTAATGAGCTAAACGAACCAAAATTTAGAGCCAAACAAGTTTATGATTGGCTGTGGAATAAGCATGTTCATTCTTTTGATGAAATGACAAATTTGCCACTACAGATAAGAGAAAAATTAGAAGAAAACTACGACATAAAAACAGCCACCACCACCATAGAGCAAGTAAGTAAAGACGGCACTATAAAATTAGGATTTACACTACACGACAACAGATTAATAGAGGGCGTTCTTATCCCTACCGAAAAAAGAATGACGGCTTGTGTTTCTTCGCAGGTGGGGTGTACACTAAGCTGTGCTTTTTGTGCCACAGGCATGATAAAAAGAGAAAGAAACCTAACTGCCGGAGAAATATTTGACCAAGTAAAACTAATAGACGAAACCGCACAAAAACATTACAGCAAACCACTAAGCAACATTGTTTTTATGGGTATGGGAGAGCCTTTGCTTAATTATGATAATGTAATGAGTGCCATACATAAAATTACATCGCCTTATGGTTTAAATATGTCGCCAAGGCGTATAACTTTATCTACCGTAGGTATAGCCAGAGGCATAAAACGGCTGGCAGATGAAGAAAAGAAGTTTAAGTTAGCTTGGTCGCTACACGCTGCCACTAACGAAAAACGAGATAAAATAATGGGCATAAATAAAAGCAATGCTATAGAAGATGTAATAGAAGCATTGCAATATTTTTACCAAAAAACAGGCAATAAAATCACTTTTGAATATATTATTTTCAATGAGTTTAATGATTATATAGAAGATGCTCAAGCTCTTTTAAATTTATGCAAAAAAGTACCGGCATTTGTAAACATAATAGAATACAACAAAGTGGAAGGTGTAACCCTAAACAAAAGCAAAGTAGAACGCAGAAACGCTTTTGTTAAATACTTAGAAGACAACGGTGTAACAGCCAAAGTACGCATAAGCCGTGGCGAAGATATAGATGCCGCCTGTGGGCAGTTGGCTAATAAGTAACTTTAGCTAAATAATAAAAACCTGAGTTCGGTTAAAAGGTAATTATACTCCTTTGTGCTATATTTTGTTTAAAAAACAAAAGTCTAACAACAAATTTCCTAATTTATATTATTTTTACACAAAATCAATAATACATTGTTTAACGGTACTTTTAGACATTTTGGAAGAACACGCAAAATCATTCAGATTTTGATGAAGTACGGCTTTGAAGAATTGGTTTTTAATTCTTTTTTGCAAAACTTAGTGCCCCGCAGGCTTTTACTTAACTGGACAAGAGATGATAAAAACGTAAGTGAAATAAGCCGGTGGGAACGCATAAGAATGGTTTGTGAAGAAATGGGACCTTCTGCCATTAAAATAGCCCAAATAGCTTCTAACCGCTCCGATATTTTGCCGGAAGAATTAGTTAAAGAATTTGAAAAACTTCAAAGTGAAGTTAAAATTTTCCCTTTTTCTGTTGCTCAATCTATCCTTGAAAAAGAACTTTCTAAACCAATAGATGAAATTTTTGAATATTTTAACGAAAAACCTATTGGTTCGGCTTCTATAGGACAAGTTTATAGAGCAAAATTATTGACAGGAGAGGAAGTGGTAGTTAAACTTAGAAGACCAAATGTTGGGAAACTACTACAAGAAGACTTAGAAATTATAGAATCGCTACTGCCATACATGGAAGGTATGATAGAGCAAATGGGTAGCACTTTAGAAAATGTAAAAGATGCTTTTGAAGAGCTAAAAAAGAACACACTAAAAGAGCTTGACTACTTAAACGAAGCCCGAAACATAGAACATTTCAGAAAATTTTATGCCGATAGAAGAGATTTTTATGTACCCAGAGCTTACAGAGAGTATTCTACTCAAAAACTACTAATTATTGAGTATGCTGCGGGGTGTAAAATAACAGACGCAAAACAGCTACGGCAGTGGGGTATAGACCCAACAAATGTGGCAGAAAGAGGTATGGATATTTACCTTACTCAAATTTTTGAGTTTGGATATTTTCATGCCGACCCACACCCGGGTAACATACTAATACAAGAAGACGGAAGAATTTGCCTAATAGATTTTGGAATGGTAGGCAAGCTTATGAAACGCGATAAAATGGCATTTGCCAACGTGTTTATAGCCATGAACAGAGAAGATGCAAAGGACATGGCAATAAATATGCGTAAGCTATGTATCTCACACGATATTGAAAATTTGCGAGAACTTGAAAACGATTTTCAAGAAATAATAGATGAATATGCTCAATTAGATGTAGCCGAAAGCAAAATTGAAGACCTTATAGTAAGCCTTCAAAAAGTAATGCGAAAATATAATATGCGTGTACCAGGAAGTGTTACGCTTATTTTTAGAGCTTTGGCAGTGCTGGAAGGAATAGGTAAAGACATACACCCTAATTTTAATATTAGTGAGTTTGTAAAACCTTATGGCTTTAAATTGCTTAAAGAACAATATTCTATAGAAAATTTATGGGAAGAAGCTTCTTTTAGGTTTAACCAAGTGGCGGCACTAATGAACAGCATTCCTATAGATGTGCGTTCTATTTTAAGAAAAACCCGGCAAGGCAAACTTTCTGTTCAAATTAACCACAAAGGTTATGAACCACTGCTAAGAAAAATGGATAGAGTGGTTAACCGCTTTATTTTAGCTTTTATGATTTTTACGGTTATGCTTTGTTCGTCTATAATAGCCACTATACCTATGCCCGAAAAATATATGACTTCTTTTGGCGTACCTTATTTTTCGGTAATAGGCTTTGTTTTTTCCTTGTTTTTAGGAACAGTTTTACTCTTTGCGGTGCTACGTACTCGTAAGTTATAATTTAAAAATATTGTCCCAAAAAGGGTGGTATTTTTTTACACTATTTTTTATATAATATGCCACTTGATTTTGCACGTAACTTGCTTAAAGTTTAAACCAAATGTAAGAAATTAATTTAATAATCTATATAGAGCGGTACGGTGAAAAACACCGACCACAAGGAAAATGTTGTTCCAAATGGTTAGTAGTTTACACCAAACCCTGTCCGTTAAAGACTGGCTATTCAAGTAGCTTTTACTACTCTAAATTTGATTGCAACACCACCAAAAAACACTTACATTTTACTCTGAAAACCTATTCTATTGTGGCTGGCATCGCATAAAGGCATTTTGCCCGAATTGCCACAGCGACAAAGCACCAAACGCTCCATTTCTTTGGTTTCACCATCTTCATTTTCAAACACAAATTTGCCTGTTATAATTATTGGCCCATTGGGTTTGGTATAAACATTTACTTTTTTCTTATTTTCCATATTGTATAAAACAAAAAAGCTTGCAATAAACTATCAATAGAATTGCAAGCTTTTAAAATCACTACTAAAAAATGTCTTTAAAAATCCGTTACGTTAGTGTTTTTTTTATAAGCTTCTGCGGCTTCCCAATCGCTTACTAATTCAAACTCAAACTTGTTGTAATTATAGTTGTAAAGCGATAACGTAACATCTGCCACTATCCATTGTTTTGAAACTTTGTCGTCATCTACCGCTTCATTCACGTGGTCGCCATATTTATAATCTACTATAAATTCCATTTCTTCCACGTCTTTCTTTTTCCCCTCAAGCAGTACTTTGTATAATCTACTGTTATCGTCAGAAAAAACGTAATAAATATTAGTTAGTCTAACACTTCCTATCGTTAAATCGTCATTAGGCAAAGTATAAAACTTACCTCCATTTAATAAATCAACTTTAGTGGCGGGCACAAAATTTACTTTTTGTCCATTTACAAAGGTAGAATCTACATGCGTACCCCAAATAAAGTTTCTAAATCCTTCAATTCGGTCATCTACTTGAGCAAAAGAGTTTAACGTAAAACCCACAAATAATACTAATAAAAATTTTTTCATGTTACTTTTTGTTTCTGGTGTTCAAAACTGCGACATATTTTTAAGTTACACAAAATCAATCAAACAGATTTAACCACACACTAAAAATCAATGTCTTGTTTATTGTTCAATCCTTAAAAAATTGCCTTAAATTTGTTGCTAAACTTAAATTACTATGTCGGTAAGAATATTAGCTACAGGTGGAACTTTTGATAAAGAGTATAATATGATAGACGGTCAGCTTTATTTTACTGAAACCAATATACCTGAAATTTTGAAATTAGGAAGATGCACTGTTCCTTATACTATACGTACTTTAATGCTGGTAGATAGTTTAGACATGACAGATACAGATAGAGAAATAATTAAAGTAAATGCTCAAAACTGCGAAGAAGAAAATGTACTTATAACACACGGAACAGACACTATTACCAACACCGCTAAATTTTTAGCAGAAGCTAATATTGGAAAAACCATAGTATTAACAGGAGCAATGATTCCTTATGATTTTGGAGCCAGCGATGCACTTTTTAATTTGGGAAGTGCCTTGGCATTTGTTCAAACTCTTCCTGTGGGCGTTTATGTAGTAATGAATGGCAAATATTACTCTTGGGATAAAGTAAGAAAAAACAAGAAAACCGGTTTTTTTGAAGCTATTTAATCCTAAGGTTTAAATAAAACAAAGTTCGTATTATCAAAAATCGGACTTATAAATAAGGCAAAAACTTTACAAAGCGAGATAAAATAAATTACTTAGCATCATTAAAGATTTAAGGTGTTTTTTTTAAGTCGCTCTGTAAAGCTAAAATTTTGTAGAGCGACTTTTTTATTTCAATAAGAAAACATGAAAATTAAAATAATAACCATATCAATTGTCCTAATGGCTTTTACCTCTGCTAAAAGCCAGCAAAACAGAATATTTGGCAAATGGGCAAATGAAGATTCTACACAAGTGGTGCAGTTTTATAAAGAAGGAGATCATTATAATGCCAAATTAATTTATTTTAATGATGAAAATGCCGACATTCTTTTAGATACTGAAAATGATGATGAAAACCTAAAAAAAAGACGCGTTTTAAATGCTACCGTTTGGACAGGTTTTGAATATCAAGCAGATAAAGACATGTGGAAATATGGCGAAATATACAATTATAAAAACGGCAATACCTATACAGGAAAAATAAGAATAGAAGGAGATGAACTACGGCTAACAGGCTACTATGGTTTCTTTTTCTTTTTAGCCAAAACACAAAAATGGTATAAGCAACATTAAAATGAGTACGGAGATACTATATTATATTGGTATAAGCCAAAGTTTGTTTGTGGCATTTGTAGTGCTTACAAAAAAAGACAAGCACGCTTCTGACTATATATTAATGACGTGGTTGCTTACCATAGCATTAAAATTTAGTATTTTACTTATTAGTGCAGAGCATAGCGAGTTTTTTGACGACCAATTTTCTATAGGATTAATTCCCTTAACTTTTGGTCCTTTTTTATATTTATACACTAAATATTTATTGTTTAAACGGCATTTTTTTAGGTCAAAAGATTTTATTCATTTTATCCCTTTTATACTACTAACTATTCTATATTTTGCCTTTTTTAAAGAAAAACTAACTTTTAACGGTCCTTTAATTCTTAAAAAAGATGGGTATATTCCTTTTAGGCTTCTGTATGCCTTTGCCTTTGTATCGTCTATAATTTCTTATGCGTATATGACTTTAAAATTATTGGCTAAAAACAGAAACTTACTTAAAGATAGATTCTCTTATTTTTCTGAAAATAACGAACTAAACTGGCTATATGCCTTAACGGCAATTTTTCTGCTTACATACAGCACTTATTTTGCATTAGGCGGTTATAATGCCATTAAAGGTGTTCAGTATTTTGACATTGGATATACTGCCGATATTTTTCTTACTATTTTAGCTTTTACGGTTAGTTATTTTGGTTTAAAACAGCCTTATTTATTTAGGTATATACCAGAAAAAACTGAAAAAGACGATGATGAAGAAAACAACACGCCAAAGCAAAAACAGGGCGAAGACGATGATGATAGTACTGAAAAATATAAAAACTCAACATTAACAGACGAGCAAAAAGAGAGATACATAAAGCACATTTTTGCTTTTACGGAAAGCGAAAAACCTTATTTAAACTCAGAATTGACAGTGCAAGATTTATCAAAACAACTGAATATTTCAAGGCATCATTTAACCGAGATACTGAATAATGATATAGGAAAAAACTTTTTTACTTTTATAAATGAATATAGAATAAAAGAAGTGCAGCGCAGGCTTTTAGACCCTAAGTTTGAGCACTTAACTATAGTGGCTATTGCTTTTGACAGTGGGTTTAATTCAAAAAGTACTTTTAACAGTATTTTTAAACAACAAACCGACACTACGCCATCAAAATGGCGTAGTGAACAGTTGAAAAATTTAGAGTAACATTACTCTACTAAGTTATCTTCTATAGAAAGTTCTCCCGTTTTAGGATTTGAACCATATTCATTAGAACCAGCATCGCTATCTTTAACCATTAAATATATTAAGTATAGACCTCCAATTAATGGTATAAAAGCTATTAATAGCCACCACCCGCTTTTGCCTACATCGTGTAGCCTTCTAACTGCCACAGCTAAGCCCGGCATCAAAACAGCTAAAGTATATAATCCATATATGGGACCATATCCTATACTATCTATAGCTATTCCTAATACATTGTCAAGCACCATTGCCACAACAGCAAAAATCATATTAAAAAGTGCAAACATCCAATACTCTTTACGCCTTGCTCTTCCGTTAAAATTTGCGTAGTTATCTCTAACTACTTTTAAAAACCATTCCATAATTATTAAAGTTTTAAAGTGAATTAATTTGCTAAAGATAAAAAAATAAACTTTATTCTTCCACCAAATTATCTTCAATGCTTAATTCCCTCTTTTCCAAATATTGAGCATCACCAAAACCAAGTATAGGCCAAAATATAAAACTTAGCATAATTAACCCTACCCCAAATAAAGCACTTTTGCCAAATTTTTTAGCTAATTCTATACTAATTATTATGTGAAATATTATACTTATGTAGGGTATTAATAACAACAATACCCACCACCCAGGTTTTCCTGCTATTTTTGCCATTACATAATAGTTATAAAAAGGTATTATACATTCCCATCCTTCGTATCCTGCTTTTTTAAACACTTTCCACATAGAAGCAATTAGTAAAACAACTATTGGTAGAAAAACAATTAAAAATATTAGAAACACCATAACTACTCCTGTATTATTGTCCATTGATTAATTTTATAACGCAAATGTACATTATTTCAAAAACTCTTGCCACCATTTCCCACTATCTTTTAAGTAGCGTGTTTGGGTAGTATAGTTGTTATATACTATACCAAAACGGGGTTCGTAGCCTTCTGCCCACTCAAAATTATCCATAAAAGTCCACAAAAAATAACCTCTTACATCCGCTCCTTCTTGTTTAGCTTTTAGTACATTTTTAAGGTATTCTTTATAAAAATTTACCCTTAAATAATCATTAACACTTCCATCGGCATTAAGTTGGTCTTTAAAAGCTGCACCATTTTCTGTTATGTAAATAGGTTTGCCATAGTTAGCCATTTGTTTAGTTATATGGTATATCCCTTCCGGGCTAACTTCCCAGCCCATTTCGGTAATGTCTGTTTCTTTATTATCTACAAGTTTTTTGGCATTAATAAAATTAGCGTGCAAAAAAGGAATAATAGCACTATATTTTGCCACCATTCTAAAATAATTTTGAATACCAAAAAAATCAAAATCAAACTTCATTTTTTCCTCATCGCCTGCTATAATATATTTTTCTATTCCTTTTATTAAAGGCAAATCATCTATAGGATATCCCATGCCCAAAGTAGGCTCTATAAATAGTCGGTTTATAAAAGCATCTATAGTTTTAGTGGCTTGTATGTTTTTAGGTTTATCATTTTTAGGCTGTATATAGCTACACGAAAAAGTAGTGCCAATATTGGCATCTTTTACATTATTTCTTAATATTCTTCCGCCTTCTGCTTGGCTAAGTGTAACGTTATGCACTGCCTTATTAAATCCTTTTATGCCAAATTTTCCCGGAGCATGAGTGCCCAGCATATAACCTAAACTGGTAAACGCCAATGGTTCATTAAAAACCATCCAATTTTTCACTCTGTCTCCAAAAGCTCTTGAGCAAACATCTACATACTCTGAAAACCAACTAATAACATCTCTATTTTTCCAGCCACCTTTGTCTTCTAATATTTGAGGTATATCCCAGTGGTATAAAGTAAGCCAAGGTTGCATGCCTTTTTCTAAAGTTTCATCTATTATTCTATTATAAAAATCTATTCCCCTTTGGTTTACATATTTAGTGCCGTATGGCAAAATTCTACTCCAAGCCGTAGAAAATCTAAATACATCAAAGCCTATTTTTTGCATTAAAGCAATATCTTCTTTGTATTTATAGTAAAAATTGCAAGCATTTCGGGTATCGCCTCCATCTTTTATTTTACCACTTTTGGCACTAAAAACATCCCATACGCTGGCACTTTTGCCATCTACATTCCACGCTCCTTCTATTTGAGCGGCAGCTGTGGCTGTTCCCCATAAAAAATTAGCACCAAAATCTTTTTTGCTTAAAGATAAATTAGAATTTAGCTGAGCAAAAGAACTAAAGGGCAAAAATACGCCCGAGCCGGCTAATGCCGATAATTTTAACATTTCTCGTCTATTCATGTGCTAAAGTTAAAAATCATAAAATTATTATAGTAATTAAGTAATGTATCTTTTTATGAAACTAATTTAGCCTAAACTTGTTTACCTTTATACAAATCAATTTTATTAACAAAACAAAATATAAAATTATGTCTTTTAAACTTCCAGATTTACCTTATGCTTTTGACGCATTAGAACCACACATTGATGCCAGAACCATGGAAATACACCATGACAAACATCATGCGGGATATACTAACAATTTAAACAATGCCATAGCTGGCGATGAGCACATGTCGGGGCAAACTATAGAGCATTTGCTTAAAAAACACTCAGATAACACAGCCGTAAGAAACAATGGCGGAGGCTTTTACAACCACAGTTTATTTTGGCAAGTTATGAGTCCTAATGGTGGCGGAACACCAAAGGGTGCTTTAGCTGATGCCATTAATACTTCTTTTGGTTCTTTTGAGGCTTTTAAAGAAACTTTTTCTAAAGCAGCAGCCACAAGATTTGGTTCGGGCTGGGCATGGCTTTGTGTACACAAAGGTGGAAAATTAGAAGTTTGCTCTTCTGCCAATCAAGATAATCCATTAATGCCGGGTGTTGGCTGTGATGGATTTCCTATTTTAGGATTAGATGTGTGGGAACACGCCTACTACTTAAACTACCAAAACAGAAGACCAGATTATGTAAGTGCATTTTTTAATGTAATAAACTGGGCTAAAGTAAGCGAGCTTTACGAAGCCAATAAATAATACCAATTGTTAATTCAAAATAGTCTAAACTATTTTGAATTTTACAATGGTAGATACCGATAGAGCAATATATTTAGTACAATAAGGCGAAGCCGAGATTGGACTATTATATATTCCTAATCGGTATAAGCTAATAATAGTTTTTCATAATGATGGGAAGGTCTGTAGTTTTTATTAATTACAGACCTTTTTTATACGCATCATATTTTGTATATTTTGCTAAACAATAGTATAAATATTGATCTTGAATCTGTAACTTCTGTTATAAATGTAGAAATAAAAAATGCTACGATATTACCGATAAACCACTCCTAAAACTATGGCAGTGATAATAGATAACGGCACATTACCCTCTATTTCCCATTCGGGGTCGCCTATATAACCAAAACGCTTACGAATAATGTTGTCTTCTATTATATATTCGTTTTTGTAGTTATTGTTCCAAATTTGGCGTAAAACTCCATTTTGCCATGTCCATTGGTTAGTTGGGTTTCCTCCCCAATAGGGTTTTAAGCTACTACCGTCCCACCGCCATTCCTCTTGCGTTCGGGGAAAATTAACAGGACTTAATTTATCTTCTTCAAACTTCCACACAAGATTACTAAACCTATTAGCACCATAAGGATACAAGTAAGTGCCATCCCATACCCACGTGGGTGCATTTTGGTTTAATGGATATATATATGCATATTTTTCATTCTGATTATTATTAATTTTACTGGCATTTGTTTTTAGTTTATTTATTAAATTATATTTAGCCGTATAGGCATTTAAAGCACCAAACAAAGCTGTGGGGTTTATTTGCGTGGCGGGAGTATAAAAAAGCAAACTGTCCGTTACGGCACTATAAACCGCCCAAGTTTCTCCATTATTTACAAATTGTGCAAGAGGTAAATCTTTAGCATTATAATTATAATAAACCATATTTTCTTTTATACTAAAAGGACTTATTTTGCCTTTTCCATTATAAATTATTCCTTTTTGCTGCTGGTTTAAACTATCTATAGCTAAAGAATAAATAATGTTTTTATAATTAGTAGAATTTCCTTCAAACAGAATATTACCTTGGTAAGAACTTAGTATTTCACCATTTTTATTAGTAATATTGGTAGTGTTAATTAATAAAAAAGTGTCTTGCTGAAGTGTTAGAACAGGCACTTGCGAAACACCAAAAACTCCCATTAAAACAAGGAGAATACTAAACCAAAATTTCATCAATTTTATATAAGTCATTTCTATTGGTTAAATGCCAAGTATGCATATTCAAATTCCTTGCCGATTCTATATTTTCGGCTTTATCATCTATAAAAAGCGTTTGTTGTGGTGTTAAATTATGTTTATCTAATATAAAAGTGTAGGCTTCTTTATCGGGTTTTCTGTGTTTAATGATGTGCGAATAGTAAACAAAATCAAAAATTTCATTTAAAGATTTAAGATTATGCTTGGGCAGCATTTGTTGGTCAACATAATCTATATGTATTTTATTAGTATTGCTAAGTACAAAAGTTTGATAGTTTTGCCGTAATTTTTTTACTAACTCAATTTTTTGGGATGAAATATCTAACAACATGGCGTTCCACGCATCATCTATTTCTCTATCTGTTATGGTATTTTTGGGTAGATTCTTTTTTAAAGAATTTCTAAACTCACTGGGCGAAATTTTTCCTGTTTCTAAATCGTCAAACAGATGATTTTGCTTGTGATAAGAATATAATTGATGAGCAGGCACATTAAAAAGATTAGTAAAAGCTTGTTCTGTTCTGTTAAAATCTAAATCAACAATAACTTCCCCTAAATCAAAAATGATATTTTTTATATTTTTCAGCATTGCCATTTAATTAGATTAAAAATTCTACAGTTTTCAAAATATAGTTGGGAAAATTATAGTATTTAAAAGCCTAAAACATTGATTATTAACGTTTTAGGCTTTTATGATGGTGGTGCCTCCAGGAATCGAACCAGGGACACAAGGATTTTCAGTCCTTTGCTCTACCAACTGAGCTAAGGCACCAGCCTTTTAAAGGACTGCAAAGATAAATGATTTTTATCTTACTTTCCTAATTATTACCAAAAGATTTTTTATAACTCTTATCTATAGTATATTTGTATTACAAAATCTAAAAATGAGAATTGTTATTGCAGGTGCCGGAGATGTAGGTGCCCATCTTGCCAAATTATTGGCACAAGAAAAACAGGACACCATAATTATTGACTTAGATGAAAACAAGTTGCACTATATAGAAAACCACTTAGACGTTTTTACCATAAAAGGCGATGCCACCTGCCCCAGAATATTAAGAGAAGCTAAAACAGATAAAGCCGATTTATTTATTGCCGTTACCTCTACAGAAGCTCATAATATAACCAGTTGTTTAATTGCCAAAAAAATGGGTGCTAAGCAAACTATTTCAAGAATTTCTAACCCCGAATATGCAAAAACAGATTCAGGATTTAGCCTAAATGACTTAGGTATAGATTTTATGATTTCTCCGGAAAAATTAGCTTCTAAAGAAATAGAACGCTTAGTAAAAAACAGCTCTTTTACTGAAAATTTTGAATTTGACGAAGGTCAAATCCATTTAGTAGGTGTACACCTTGAAAAATTATCGCCACTGGTAGGCAAACAAGTAGAAGAAACCGCCCACTTAAACCCGCGAAACGATTTTATCCCTGTAGCTATTAAGCGAAAAAGAAACACTATTTTACCCCGAAAAAACACATACTTTGAAGAAGACGATTATGTTTACTTTGTTTCTAAACCCGAAAGCGTTAAAGATATAGGCAAACTAAGTGGTCGCCCACTTTTAAACAACAACAATATAATGATACTGGGAGGAAGCAGAATAGGCGTAAAAACAGCTAATGCTTTAAGTAGAAATTATAATGTTAAAATAGTAGAGCAAAATCAAAAAAAATGCTTTGATATAACCGACCAATTATCAAGTGCTTTAGTTATAAATGGAGATGGGAGAGATGTGGAGCTACTTAGAGAAGAACACATAAACGATATGGGTATTTTTATAGCCGTAACAGGTAGTTCTTCTACTAATATTATGGCGTGTTTAGTGGCTAAAGCCGAAGGCGTAGCCCGCACCATTGCTTTAGTAGAAAATGTTGATTATATCCATCTTTCGCAAATGGTAGGTATAGACACTATGATTAATAAAAAGTTTATTGCCGCCAGCAATATTTTCCGACATATAAGAAAAGGAGAGGTTATTTCATTAACTAATATACACGGTGTAGATGCTGAAGTATTAGAATTTAGAGTTTCAAGCTCATCTAAAGTGGCAAAAAAACCTATACGAGATCTTCATTTTCCTAAAGGAGCTATTATAGGTGGTGTAATAAGAAACGGTATAGGCATGATTACTTTTGGCGATTTTCAGATAGAAGAAGGCGACCATGTTGTAGTTTTTGCCATGAATGATTGTATAGCTAAAGTGGAGGATTTCTTTAAATAAACTATGAAACTAAACTGGAAAGTTATTGTTAGTTTTTGGGGTTCTCTGCTTATAATTAATGGCATTTTTATGCTGTTTGCTATTATACCGGGTATTTTTCTTGATAATGATTTTGGGTGGAAGGCTCTAATTATATCTGGTATAATTAGTGCTTTTGTGGGTGCTTTAATGCATTTTTATGCTCGTGGCTATGATAAAAGCGTAGGCAAAAGAGATGGTTTTTTAATTGTTTCATTAGGGTGGGTTTTCCTTACGCTAAGTGGTTGCTTGCCGTACGTTATTAGTGGCACTATTCCCCATTTATCGGGTGCTATATTTGAAACCATGTCGGGCTACACCACTACAGGAGCTTCTGTACTTAACGATATTGAAGCGGTTTCTCCTTCTATTTTAACATGGAGAAGTATAACACACTGGATAGGTGGTATGGGAATAATTGTGCTTACTGTTGCCATTTTGCCTATATTGGGCGTAGGTGGCATGCAGTTGTTTTCTGCTGAAGCTCCGGGCGTAACTACCGATAAACTACACCCTAGAATTACAGATACCGCTAAAAGACTTTGGATTATTTATGTAGGACTAACTTTAGCAGAAACCATTTTACTTAAAATAGCTGGTATGACTTGGTTTGATGCCGTAAATCACAGCATGGCTACAGTTTCTACAGGAGGTTTTTCTACAAAAAATGCCAGTATTGCTGCTTTTGAAAGTCCTTTAATACAGTATATTATTATCTTTTTTATGTTTGCTTCGGGGGTAAATTTTGCATTAACCTACTGGGGTTTAAAAGGCAAATTAGACAAAATATATAAAAATGAAGAGTTTAGATTTTATTTTCTATTTACACTAATTGTTACCTTATTTTGCACTTTTATTATAATGCACAATGGCTCTACTGGCTGGAATTTAGAAGAATCTTTTAGAAACAGTTTATTTCAAGTAATAGCATTTATAACTACCACAGGCTTTGTTTCTGCCGATTTAACCAACATACAAGGAGCCACAGTGCTAAAAATAATTTTCTTTTTATTGCTTTTTATAGGTGGCAGTGCCGGTTCTACAGCCGGGGGAATAAAAATAGTAAGACATTTAGTTATTCTTAAAAATAGCATTAAAGAGTTTAAGCGATTGCTTCATCCATCGGGTATTATTCCTGTAAAATACAATGGTAGCTCAGTACACGGAAGAATTACTTTTAATGTAATGGCTTTTGTAATTATTTATTTAACCATTTTTGCCGTAGGTAGTTTAGTTATGGCAGTAACAGGTTTAGATTTTGAAACAGCTATGGGAGCTTCAGCCACCAGCTTAGGCAATGTGGGTCCCGCCATTGGAGACGTGTGTCCTGTATGCAATTTTGCCGACATTACACCTTTTGGAAAAATATTTTTATCGGTACAAATGCTTATTGGGCGTTTAGAAATTTTTACCGTAATAATGATATTTACGCCTTTCTTTTGGAGTAGGCATTAAGTAATTTTTATTTCTTTAACAGGAGTTTAGTTTATTGTGTTGAGGAAATAAAATACATTTATGCTCTATTGTTTTAGAGATATGAAATCCAAACTTATTATAATACTTTTGTTGCACCTATTTTTTCAATCTTGTAGTATTCAGTTTGGCGAAAAAATAATGGATAAATCAGAAGTTAAAGCTTTTTTATATAACGATTATAACTTTGTTAAGTTAGATGAAAAAACATTCAATAAAATAACAGACAAGAATTTATTTATAGTTAATTTTTACAAATATAATTGCCAATCGCACAATCAGTTAATTAAAAATACTTTTGAAGAATATAAAAAAGTGAAAAGCAATTACAAGCTGATTGTTGTTTTTACAGATAACACAACACCTCTTAATAAACAACTTGAATATTTATCGCAATTTTACACTATTAAAGACCTATATTATTTAGATTTTGAAAAATACCGAAAAGGAAATTTACACAAGAAGTTTGAAAACTTTTTATGTAATATAAGTGGAAATGAGTGTGTAGAATGCTACAACAAAAATTTTGTTATTAAATTTAATGCTGAAACAAAAAAATGTTTTTAAAACAATGCTAAACTGGAATGATATAATAAAATTTTCTACTCACGGCAATCCTGAGCCAAGCCGTAGAGTGGAAAAAACAGCAGAAGAATGGAAAGCTCAACTAACAGAAGAGCAATATAAAATAACCCGACAAAAAGGTACTGAAAGTCCGCACACCGGAGCACTGTGCAATGCGTATGATGCAGGAAAATATGAGTGCGTATGCTGTGGCGAACCTATGTTTGACTCTACTATTAAATTTAATTCCGGTACAGGGTGGCCAAGTTTTACACAGCCTATTAAAGAAAATGCCATAAAATATCATAAAGACACTTCTTATGGTATGATAAGAGTTGAAATTTTATGTAATGTTTGCGACAGTCATTTAGGACACGTTTTCCCCGATGGCCCGGCTCCCAGTGGTTTGCGTTATTGCGTAAATTCGGCATCTATTCAGTTAATAAAAGAAGATTAAAAATGGAAAAAGCAGTATTTGGCGGAGGATGTTTTTGGTGTGTAGAAGCCGTTATTCAAAGATTAAAAGGCGTAGAAAATGTGGTTTCGGGCTATGCGGGAGGCACTGTGCCGGGACACCCAACTTATAAAGAAGTTTGTAGTGGATTAACAGGACATGCCGAAGTGGTAGAAGTTACTTTTGACCAAAATATTATTAGTTATAAAGATTTGCTCATGGTATTTATGACCACCCACGACCCTACAACTTTAAACCGACAAGGAGCAGACGTGGGTACACAATATCGTTCGGTAATATTTTATGCTAATGAACAGCAAAAAGAAACGGCAACACAGGTACTTAAAGAAGTGGCAGATTATTATGATAATCCTATTGTAACTGAAATAAGTGTGCTAACAAAATTTTATAAAGCAGAAGAAAATCATCAAAATTATTACAACCTACACCCCGAACAAGGCTTTTGCCAAATAGTGATTAGTCCTAAAGTGGCAAAACTTAAAAAAATGTATGCCGACAGGCTGAAATAAAAATTAAAAAGAACTTAGTATTTTTGTTTACTGTTGATAAATGAAATGACTTTAAGCAAAAATCTACATTTTACTTCTTCATTTACAAATGAACTTCCTGCCGATATAGAAACAGAAAACTATACCCGACAAGTAAAAAATGCCGTTTTTTCTTTTGTAAAGCCATATATTTTTGAAAACCCTAAGCTAATTATTGCGTCTAAAGAAATGCTGCAAGAATTAGATATAAACGATGCCAATAGCAAGAATTTTTTAAATATTTTTTCGGGCAAAAAATTATTGCCAAATATGCAGCCTTATGCTATGGCTTATGCCGGGCATCAGTTTGGGCAGTGGGCAGGTCAGCTGGGCGATGGGCGTGCCATTAATTTAGGAGAGCTAAAAGGAAGAAATGCTACATGGCAAGTGCAACTAAAAGGAGCTGGTGCTACACCATATTCAAGAAATGGAGATGGTTTTGCAGTGCTACGTTCTTCTATTAGGGAGTTTTTAATTAGCGAAGCTATGTATCATTTGGACATTGCCTCTACAAGGGCATTATGTTTAATAGAAACGGGAGAAAATGTGCTTAGAGATAAATTATACAATGGTAATCCTACATACGAAAAAGGAGCTTTAGTTTGTCGGGTCTCGCCAAGTTTTATTCGCTTTGGAAATTTTGAACTATTAGCTGCAAGGCAAGATTTAAAGTCTTTAAAACTATTATTAGATTACACTATAAAGCACCATTATAGTGAGTTGCTTAAAATAAAAAATGAGAAAGAACACTACATTCAGTTTGTAAGAGCCGTAAGCCAAAATACTCAAAAAATGGTGGTTAACTGGATGCGAGTAGGTTTTGTACATGCCGTAATGAACACAGATAATATGTCTATTTTAGGCGAAACCATAGACTATGGCCCTTATGGCTGGATAGATAATTTTGACAGAGCTTGGACACCAAATACTACCGACAAACACGAAAGAAGATACCGTTTCGGCAACCAAATAAATGTGGTACAGTGGAATTTAATGCAGTTAGCTAACGCTATTTTCCCATTAATTAATGAATTGCAATCCCTGCAAGAAATTTTAGACGACTACCAAAAAGATGTAGGTATAGCTTTTTATAAAATGCAGTTTGAAAAATTGGGATTATACACTAAAAACATAGAGGATAAACTTTTTATAGATGAGCTCTTAAACCTTTTAGAATCTTGTGCAATGGATATGACTATTTTTTATAGAAATTTAGCAGATTTCACTCATTATGATTCTTTTTATAAAAAACTAAGCGATTATTCTTATGAGCCAAATCTTATAGAAAGCAATAAAGAAAAATGGCAAAACTGGTTAAAACAATACCAAAATTTTACAGAAAATGAAGGTTTGGATAGTGCAATAAGAAAGGAAAAAATGAACGTTGTAAATCCTAAATATGTACTTAGAAACTATATGGTACAGCAAGCCATAGAACAAGCCGAAAACAAATCGGATTATAGTTTAATTTTTGAGCTACATGAATTATTAAAAAATCCTTATACAGAACAAATAGATAAGGAACATTGGTTTGCTAAAAGACCTAATTGGGCTCTTGATAAATTTGGCTGTTCTACTTTAAGTTGTAGTTCTTAAAAGTAATATCTATTGTTAGTTTAAACTGGTATAAAGCCCTAAAATGTTTCGCAGTTCTTGCATAAATCTATCTCATATTTTCTATTTTGAAACATAAGTTTAAGCCAACTTAAGCGTTTTGGGGTATTATAAATTTGGTATAGCGTACTGGTTTTTAAATTTCCTATTACGCCTCTTGAGTTTAAATCGCTACAGCACACCGTTATATCTCCATTAGGTAGTAGCACCATTTGTTTCATTAATAAAGTACAACCTATTTTGTGCGGTTTATTTGTAGATTCTACTTCTACTTCTCCTGCCCAGTTATGCAATCTTCGTAATTCAAAACTATCGGCTTTTTCCAATACTTCTCTAAATTCCGGATGCATCCAATCTAAAGTAAAAGGCTTTTCGGCAGGTATTATGCTTACCGTTTTTAGTGTGGTTTTTGAGTTTTTCTCGTTTCTATAATCAATAAAATCAATGATGTTTCTATAAAAAACAGGCCATTTTGCTCTATCTCGCATAGTTTCAAAAGCTTCAGGCGTGCCACCATCTAAACTTACCATCATTTCATCTACTATGTCTAAATCTACAAGCTGTACCGATACTTTTTTACGAAGCAACGTGGCATTTGTTAGTAAAATAACCTTAGGAAAACGCACACCTTTTTCCTTAAATTTTTGTTTGTAGCTCTTTATTAGTTCTAACAATTCAAAACGCTTGGGATGTAATAGTGTTTCTCCTGCATTATAAAGTTGCAGGCGTTCTACGGTATGGAATCTTTTATCGGTTAATAATTGAATTAACAAACTTTCTAAAGTTTGCTCTTCAATAAAAGTTCTTGGTTTTGTGTGGTCTAAAGAGCAAAATTTACATCTTAAATTACACTCACTTGAAAACTCAACATTTACCTCTTTAATAGAACTTTTGGCTGTTAAATGAAATTGATAATGCCATAAATAGTTAAAAACATAAGACATTCCTTGAAAAAACTCAATAGTTTTCCAAACTAACGAATTATTATATAACGTATTTTTAATATAGTGTTTTGAGATTTCCATTTCGGGTTATCAAACACAAAATTACTACTTAAATGGATATTATTACAATTAGAATGAAAATAAAAGATAAATTTATCTTTTATTGAGCATTGTTGTTTCTGTTTCATAAAGATTAACCGAACTCAGGTTATAAATTAAAAGCTTTAATGAGCTTCCGTATATTTAATTAGCTCATTATCACATTATCTAATGTCGGTTTTCTACAAGTCTATTAAAAAGTCTATATATTTGCTATACAAGCACACGTTTTGAATAGAAACTCACTTTTTCATTTAAGTATTTTTACGCTATTGGGTTTTCCGTTGGTAGCGTTTATTTTATTGCATTTTAGTAGTAAAATCAATTTTTGGGAGGTAGTAGCTTTATCTCATCTAAACTTTAAAGCCGTTAGTATTGGATTAGGAATAGGCCTGGCTGGTGCTTTGCTGGGTTTATTGCTTATTCATATTTTGCCCGATAGCAAATTAAACAATATGCTTGATGGGGTTATGAAAAATCTGGATCCACAGTGGTATCATGTATTATTTTATTCTTTTTGTGCCGGTGTGGGCGAAGAAATATTGTTTAGAGGTGCTATACAAAGTTTTATACACCTTTGGCCTACGGCTATAGTTTTTGTTGCCATACATGGCTATCTAAACATTAAAGATAAACCCATGTTTGTTTATGGCATTTTTCTAATTTTTGTATCTGGAGCTTTTGGTTATTTACATAAATTTTTAGGTATCTATGCTGCTATTGCTGCTCATTTTATTTATGACGTAATTATGTTTGGCTATATGAAATTAGCAGATGACAAATAAAAAAGTCTGCAATTAATAAAAACCACATACCTTTCTCATGTTTTCTGTATTGGGTAACCCGAGATAATTTTTGTTAGAACTTGGTAAACAAAATTAATCATTTATCATCTCTAAAAATTCATCTTCCGTTAAAACAGCAATACCCAATTTATTAGCTTTCTCTAATTTGCTTCCTGCTTTTTCTCCTGCTACCAAATAATTCAATTTTGCACTTACGCCACTTAAATTTTTACCTCCGTTTTCTTCTACCATTTCTTTGGCTTGATCGCGGTTAAAACGAATTAACGTGCCGGTAAACAAAAAAGTAAGCCCATCCAATTTATTGCTTTTAAGTTGATTATCTTCTTCCGTTTTCTCTGTTTTAACGCCCAATTCTTTTAAACGGATAATTAATTGCTGATTTTCGTAATTGTTAAAAAACGAATAAATACTTTCCGCTACTTTTGGACCCACATCTTCCAATTCTGCTAATTGTTCTTCTGTCCAGTTTTGTAAATCGCTTATTTTTTGTATGTTTTTTTCCAGCATTTTAGCAGTAGCTGTTCCTATATGTCTAATTCCCAAAGCCACCAACAAACGCCACAGTGGCTGATTTTTAGATTTTTCAATTCCCTCTTTTAAATTGGCAACAGATTTTTCTTTCCACCCATCTAAAGACAATATTTTATCATAATCTAAAGTGTATATATCTTCTATATTTTTTATAAAATCTTCTTGCATAAACCGCTTTACTATATCCTTGCCTAAGCCGTCAATATCCATAGCTCCTTTGCTTACAAAATGTATAATGCGTTCTTCTGCCTGGGCAGGACATTCTGCATTTTCGCAACGGAAAACGGCTTCTCCTTCCGGGCGAACCAAAGCAGCCTGACACGATGGACATTTAGTAGGGAAAATCACAGCTTGCACATCTTTTCGCTTGCTTACATCTACACCCGCAATGTACGGAATAACATCTCCTGCTCGTTCCACAAAAACAAAATCGCCAATGTGTATGTCTTTTTCTACAATAAAATCAGCATTGTGCAATGATACGGAAGATACCGTAACGCCAGCTAAACGCACGGGTTGCAACTTGGCTACGGGCGTAACAGCCCCCGTTCTACCTACTTGATAATCAATATTTAACAACTGTGTTATAGCTTGCCTTGCTTTAAATTTATAGGCAATTGCCCAACGAGGGTGATGTGCCGTAGCTCCTAAAATATTTTGTAAAGCCAAATCATTTACTTTTATAACCATACCGTCTATTTCATAGTTATAATCATCTCTTTTAGCTTCCCAAGTGGCACAAAAACTTACCACTTCATGTATGTTATGCACTTCTATTTTTTCTTCTTTTGGAATTTGAAAACCCAATTTTCCTAACATTTCTATATTGTCAAAATGCTTAGTGAATTTTTCTCCTAAAAGATTATTCCCTTCTTTATCAATCACATAAGCTATTTGATAAATGAAAGCTTCTAAATTTCTTTTAGCTACTTCTTGTGGTTCTTTCATTCGCAACGAACCCGAAGCGGTATTTCTTGAATTTTGAAACACTTTTAATCCCTCTTGCTCTCGCTGTAAATTCATTTTTTCAAAAGCATCATTTTCTATAATCACTTCGCCACGCAATTCAATTTTTTGAATGCCGTACTTGGAAAAAGCGGCTGTATGTGGCACATATTTTATTTGCTTGGCATTAAGAGTTATGTCTTCGCCTTCTATACCGTTTCCTCTGGTGGCAGCTCGCACTAATATATCATTTTCATAAATTAAAGCAATGCTTGCTCCGTCAAATTTAGGTTCTACACAATAAGAAATATCCGCTCTATTACTCAGTTTTTTTACACTTTCATCAAAAGCAAGTAAATCTTCTGCATTGTAAGAATTGGCTAAAGAAAGCATAGGCACAGTGTGCTGTACGGTAGTAAATTCATTAGTAAGTGCTTGTGCTACTTTTTGCGTAGGTGAATCGGGTGTAATTAACTCAGGATGAGCTTCTTCTAAAGTTTTTAATGCTTTAAATAAAGTGTCATATTCTTTATCTGAAATACTTGGAGAAGATTGTACATAATAATTCCAATCGTGAAAACGAATTACGTTTCTTAAATCTTCAATATCTGTAGCGGTTAATTTTTTGTATAACAAATTGTCTGTTGCTACCTGCATTTCTTCTTCGTTCCAGTTCATGTTTGATATTTTACGTTTTTGGTGTTGATGCTATATGTATTTCTTAAACCTATTTCGGTTTATATCTACTTTTGTTTAGTATAGTTTCGGCAGGTGTATTTATCAGTTGTTGTAATGCTATTTTTTTACCGTCATAAGTGTTTTTCATGTATTGTTGCACTATTTGCCAGCCCACCCAGCTACCCACATTTCCGGGTGCTTGCTCTGGCATGCCTGCTGTGGTTGGAGCTTCTCCTATATGTCTTCTTTGCTCCATGTAGTTTTTGGTATAAAATAAATCGTGTTCGTTATAAAACTTCCATATTTCTCCCTCCGATTTTTCTACCCAATCTAATTGCTCTTTGGTGTAACCTATCAACATATTTTTATCTTTTTGAGGTTGCATACATTCCATAAAATATAAGCGTTTGCCATTTTCTATCATATTGTAAATAAGCGGTTCTGTTTCGGCTAAAGCACTTTTATTAAAATAGGCATTATATAAAACCTCCATAGCATTGGGCACAATATATACTTGCTCAAAACGGTCAATTAAATAATACGGAAAATCAAAACTTCGGTAATATTTGTAGTCTTTACCTAAATACATATCTAAAGCTATGGCAATGTATGAGGTATCTAAAGTTACAGCATTGTAGCCAAATTCGCTAATAATACTTTTTATGTTGGGAATAGGTTTATTGGGAAAATAATATTTAAAATGTTTAAAGGCTTCGCTTAGCTCATTTTCAACTTGCGTTATATCGCCATATACTATTTGAACCGTATCATATAATTCTAACACAGCTTTATTGCTCAAAAATCTATTTATATCTATCATAGTAGGCGAAATGCTATCGCTTATTTGACCAAATCGCATAACTTGATTGGTATAAAAATCAAAGAACGTAGTGTCTTTTTGCCTTAAACTGTTTAAAGATGGGTATAAATTATTGGTATCTGATGCAAAAAACTGCTGGTCAAATCTATCTATTTTAATTTGAACATCAACTTTTGATACATCAATTTTTTTATAATCGGGTTTGCAAGCAAAAAGAAGTAATATTACTAATACTGAAGTAAAAAAATAATTGGACTTAAACATACAAATGCAAAATAAGCATTTAATATTTTAATAAGAACATTAAATTTTATTAAAGTGATGTTTCTTTATAATTCTCTTAATACTATTTAGTATAAAAAGGATATGACGGACAATTTTTTATTCTATTACCAGTTTTTTAACACCTACACCTTTATCTGTGTGCACTTTTACTAAGTACATTCCTTTGCTTAAATGTGTAGTAAGTATGCTAATTTGTTTTTCATTAAACTGCTGTGCATATACTTTTGCACCCGCCACATTATAAATATCCATTTCATTTATTCTCTCGGTAGATTTTATATTTATTACTCCATTGCTTGGATTTGGGTATAATATGAAATTATTAAAAATATTTACGTCTAAAATACCAGTAGTATCTACTACGGCACTTGTATCGCTATAAAAAACACCTCCGTAATATTTAAAACAAGTGCTAACTCCACCACCTATGGCATCGGTATTATAAAGTTCTTCACCATTTACATTCAACATATAATTTCCTTGATCTACAAAAAAAGCTGGAGCTAATCCATCTCCACCATCGTCTGTTAGGGTAATGCAATAACCTCCTTCCGGCAAACAAAAGCTATTATTATAACTATCCATTATACCAAACGGACCTTGGTCATCTATAAGCGTATTGTTTACATAATCTATTATTTGAAATGTGTTTTCACTACCGTAATAATTAGTTGTTAAAGCCACTTCTACGTTTACACCATTATTTATGGTAGCATTTAAAGTAGTAGTATCGTTTATATAATTTGTATCGTTAGCTAAATTAGTAGAAACTATAAATGCCCTAAAACTATGATTTCCATTGCTTAACGCTACACTATCTAAAAGAATAGTTTCATTTTCTCCAGCTAACAAGTTGCCCGTCCAATTATACTGTTGCATATTACCATCAAAACCATAGGAAATAGTTGCAGTAGTTAAATTAAAATTTCCTCTATTTTTCAGCAATAAATCTTGACTTACTTTACTACCACAAAAATCTGAACTAATGTATCCTGCATATTGCAATGCTGCATCTTCATCTGCTGTTATGGTGTTGGGGTCGTAACCTTCTATTGTAGTTTCATTAGTGCCACATGGGTCTAACCAATTTTTTAACTGTTTTGCTATATCATTACTATAATCCCAACTAACATCAAATCTGCCGTAAAAATCTTCACTAATATTTGAGCAGCTTGCCGAACCACCGTACAATTGACCTATTATTAATCCTGCATCATTAAACAAAGGCGAACCAGACGAACCGCCTTCTGTTGTGCCTTCTTCCCAGTTGCCTATTCTCCAACAAAAAGCACTGCTATACATTGCCTGCGTGGCAGGATTATTATCTCTTGATATTTTCTTTAAATCTCCTGAAGGATGGTGTATGCCTGTTTGAAACGCACTTGGGTTTCCTGTTCTGTCCCAACCCGAATAATAAACTTCATAATTTGACGGAGGTGCACTGCTTAATTTTAATAAAGCAAAATCAGAATCGGCATTATTAGCCACAAGTGTAGTGCCCGAAACGGTATTGTTAGCTCCTGCCCAACTATTACTGTTGCATTGTGTAGATTCAAAATTAAAACCTACAACAATATTATTGGGACTTGAACCCTGCATGCAATGGTTAGCTGTTAAAAAATAAGGTTCGCCATCATTGCAAGTGTTGTTTACTAATGCTCCACTACAAAAACCGGCACTATAATTATTAGAGGTTAATAAAATACCTACACTTTTTATTTGATTTCTTAGACTATCGCCCAAAGGGCATATTGCATTAATATTGCACCCTCCCGAATCTCCAATTCCTTTCCATTGTTTTTGGTAGTCTAAACTTCTATAGCCATGTACTACTCTTTCAAGGTTTAGTTTGTTTAAATCAAATGCTTCCTTGGGTTCATATAGTTCTATGGTTATTTTATCTCCGGGAATTAAAGTGGTGGTTAAAGAACCATAATCTTTATTATTTTCTTTTGTAAATGCACCTAACACATTGTTGTAGTGTTCATTATAAATAAACAATTTAGAACTACCTACTAAATAATATTGATTAAAAGTAAAATTAAGGGTTTGGGCTCCTTCCGATTTTATGGTAATACGCCAAATTCTATCGCCATTGGGCAAATAAGTATAACTTCCATTATCAAAACCAATATTGGTATATTGAATTACGCCATATCGCCAAGGAATATTAGCTATTTTATCTACTGTTTCATCTTCTCTTCTTAATGCCACTTCATCTATTAAAGGCATTGTTTTTAGTGGAACATCTATGCTATTTATTTGCATTAATTTGCTTACAGGTATTGCTTCCTGCTGAATTTGAGCCGAGCTTATAAAAAACAAACTACTTACTACAAATAGAAGTATGGTTCTTGTCATTTCTTTTAATTTTTTGAATAAAGTTAAGGTTTTTCTTAAAAAAGGAAAAAGAAACGTCTTAATTAAACATTAATCCCTAATCATTAATAATTGAACGTTTACTCCTCATTATACAATTCTTTTTCCGTTATTAGCTTAACGTCTGTTTCATCTTCCAGCTCTTTAGATATGGCTTTAAAAGGAGAACTTACCACTTTCTCGCCTTCGGCTAATCCTTCGGTTATTTCAATATAAGTATCGTCTTGTATGCCTGTTTTAACTTCTTTAAGCATGGCTTTATCATTTTCTACCACAAAAACCACTTGCGTTTTGTCGTCCATATTGTCGTCTTCATTCATATCGCGTAAAGTAACACTTTGTATAGGTACAGCTAATACTCCGGATTTTTTATTGGTGATAATTTCTGCGGTAGCACTCATGCCGGGTCTAAAAGGATAAGGATTTTTATCCGTTATCATATCCTTGTAGCTGGAAAGCAAGAGCTTAATTTTAACTTCAAACTTTGTTACTTGCTGGTCGGTTAAAGCATTAGAAGAATAGGCAACTTGACTAACCAAACCTACAATTTTTTTATCTAAATAAGCATCTACGGTTATATTTGTAGTGTCGCCTTCCGTAATTCGCAATACTTCATTTTCTCCTACTTCTACTTTTAGTTCCAATTCTGAAAATTCTGAAATGGTTATTAGCTCTGTTCCTGCCATTTGTGCTGTTCCCACCACTTTTTCTCCTTCTTCTACATTTAGCTTAGAAACAATACCACTCATAGGAGCAAAAAGCTTAGTTCTTCCTAAATTATCTTTCGTTTGGTCTAAGCCGGCTAAGGCACTTTGCACCTGAAATTCATTGGCAGATACGGTTTCTTTAGCCGATTTAAGCTCACTTACCGATGCTAAATATTGCGTTTCGGCAGCTTCCATTTCTACGGCACTTAGTATTTCTTTATTGAATAATGCTTTTTTTCTATTGTAGTCATTTTCTACTATTGTAAACTGCGATTGTGCTTGTAGCAATCTAGCTTTTGCCATTTGCAAATTAGCTTGTGCTTGGTTGTATGCTGCCCTGCTTTGAGTTACAGAACTAACATAATTATCGGCTCTAATTTCTAATAATAAATCGCCTACTTTTACAGAATCTCCTTCGTTTACATATATTTTTGTTACCTCTCCGGGTAGCTCTAAAGATAGTTTTACTTCTTTGCTGGGGTATATTTTGCCATAAGCCGTAACAGACTCCGTAATTTGCTGTTTTGCTACTTCTTCTACTACAACTTGCGTAGCATTTCTACCACTAAATTTATCTTTAAAAACTATAACAACCGTTAGTAAAATAGCCAACAAAATGCCAAGAATTATATAAAGTTTTTTCATGTTTTAATAATTAAAATTTCCTGTATTGTAATAATCTAAAATCAATTGTTTAAAATACAGTTCATATTTTGCCTGTACATAATTAGCTTGAGCACTAACATGTCTGTTTTTTATGGTTTCAAATTCAAAAGAATTTATTACTCCTGCATTTAATTTTTCTACACCAAAATTATAAGCTATTTCTGAAGCACTTTTATTTTCTTGGCTGGCATTTAGCTGTTTTACAGCTGCGGTGTAGTTAGTATATGCACTGTAAACATCTTGTGCTATGGTATTTTCTTTATTGTTAATATCGTAGCTGGTTTTTAAGTGGTTCAATTTTGCATTATCAATAGCTATCATACGCTGCCATTTGCCAAAAATAGGAATACCTAAGCTAAATTGTACATTTTGATTAAAATTATCTTTCAACTGATTTCCAAATCCTTTTTTGTTATAAATTGGCTGTTCGTACAATGTATATACCGCTTCGCTTGAACTACCTACATAGCCTATGGGAATAACCGAGTTTGTGGAACCCGTTTGCTCTTGTGCGGCACTAAAATAATTGGTACCCATATATGCAGAAAAAGACAGTGTAGGAGATAAACTTCCCTTGGCCGCTTTTATTTGTAGTTCCGCAGCATTGCGTCTATATTCAAGTCCTTTCATGTCGGGTAGAGCATCTAAAGCATTGCCTACTACTTGGTTCAAGTTGTACAATTGAGCATCTTTAGCATCTTGTAGCAAATCTAATGGAGCTATTTCTATTTGTTGCTCTATAGGCAGCTGTAGCAATAATCGTAATTGATTTAATGCAGTTTGATAATTATTTTCGGCATTTACTACCGATAAATCGTCATTTGCCAACTGAGCATTAACTTCATATTGGTTGCTTTTAGCCAGCATACCAGAACTTATTAGCTCCTCAGTTCTTGTTTTTTGTATAGTTGTTAGCAATTTTTTATCCTTTGCTATAGATAAAGCTTCTTTAGCTAATAAAGCACTTAAATAGTTATTAATAACCAGCAAAACTGTTTGATTTTCAAGAGCTTGCTGTTCGTATTGCGTAGCATTTAAACTTTCTTTTGAAGCTTTTTGGGTAAAAATTCTTGATAAACCCTCAAAAATATTATAATTTAAACCTACAGAAAAAGAAGTAGAATTAGTGTTTTGCTGTACGAATTGATAGGTTAATGGGTTTATAGAGTTGGCAAAATTAAAAGATTCCGATGCGTTAGCCTGAATATTAGGCGTATATAAATTCATCTTATTTTGCAAAAGTGTGTTTTTAGCATATTCTGTATTTAAAGAACTTTGCTTTAAACTAATATTATTTTCTAAAGCATAGGAAATACAGTCATTTAATGTCCAAACTTCTTGGGCGTGGGTAACTAAAAACAAACTGATAAAAAACAAAAAACTAACTATATATTTCATTATATCTAATTATAAATAATCATTACTGTTTCCAAATTTACTATTTCCTTGTTGAATGATAACAAATTTTACTTTTTTTTAGTAAGTTTTCTTAATTTCATTGCCTAAAAAAATGTTATTGCATGATTTTTAAAGTACGAAATCAACTTGTTTTTATTGTATTATTTCTTTTTTCTTTCATAAATCTATTGGCACAAAGTAATCTTCAAAATATATATGGCAAAATACAAGATAGCGAAAGCCACGCTACTTTAATAGGTGCTGCCGTGGTGGTTTTAAACAGCAGTCCGCTTATAGGGACAACTACAGATTTAGACGGCTACTACGAACTTAAAAATGTGCCTGTGGGTAGAGTAGATTTGCAAATTAGCTTTATGGGCTATGAAACCAAAGTAGTAGATGGTATTTTGTTAAGTTCGGGAAAAGCAAAAAATATTGACATTTTACTTAAAGAAGAATTTAACAACGTAGAGGAAGTGGTGGTAACTGCCAAAAGAAAAAATACTTCTACATTAAAAGTTGATAATGAGATGGCTACTGTAAGTGCTATGTCTTATAATTTAGAACAAAGTTCAAGATATGCGGGTAGCTTAAACGACCCCTCAAGATTAGTTTTATCGTTTGCAGGAGTTAGAAACCAAGGCGATATTCAAAATGGAATTTCTATAAGAGGAAATACGCCTTCGGCACTGCTGTGGAATATAGATGGCTTAGAAGTGCAATCGCCAAATCATTTTGCCAGAGATGGAGCATTAGGAGCTATAAATATGGTAAGTAGCAACTCCCTTGAAAGTGTAGATTTTTATACTGCGGCATTTCCAGCACAATACGGAAACGCAGGCAGTGGCGTTTTTGATTTGAGCATGAGAAAAGGAAACACTAATGAGTATGAATTTAGTTTATCTGCCGGATTTATGGGTTTAGAAGCCAGTGCCGAAGGTCCTTTTTCTAAAAAATATGGCGGTAGCTTTTTGGTTTCTTATAGATATTCTACTTTGGCTTTATTTAATAAAATAGGATTAAATGTAACCCGAAATACTAACCCGGTTTACCAAGATATAAACTACAAAATACATTTACCTTCTAAAAAATTTGGCGAATTTCAAATTTATGGTTTGTACGGCAAAGGGAAAATATCGGAATATGCCTCTGACCCCACCGTAGGTGACTGGTACGATTCCTATGCCCTAAACTTAATAGGTATAAAAAACACCAAAACCATAAAAGAAAAAACACAGCTAAAATCTCAGATACTTTACAGCGAAAGCAAAGGCGAGTTTTACAACGAATGGACAGAATATGATTTTTCTCCCGATATGGTAAATTTATTAAACAAAACAGACTTATTTCCTGTAGATGAAAAGCGGGTACAATTAGATGTAAAATCTAATACCAAAATAAATGCAAAACACAGCGTACAAATAGGTGCTAATGTGGCTTTTATAAACTATTATCAAAATTTTAGTAGAGAAATAAACCAATATTCTATAGCAGGAACTGATACTTTTGGGCAAGAAAATAAGCTTAAAAATGCTGAAGCATCATTGAGTACTTTTCAAATTAAAGCTTTTATGCAGCACAAACTGCGTATTACCGAAAAACTTAGCATAACGCCAGGTGTGCATTTTATTCATTCTAATTTTAATAAATTCTTTTCTGTTGAGCCCCGTTTTGGCTTAGAGTATGTATATAAAGATATTCATAAATTTACCTTAGGCGTAGGACTTCATAGCCGATTAGAACCTTTAGGATATTATGGAGCAGAAGGACGCTATGTTGATGATTTTGACATAAATAAAGGAGAGTTTATTTATAAAACAGGACAACCAAACAAATATTTAGACGCTACCAGAAGCGTGCATTTTGTAGTGGGCAATAAATGGACTTTAGCTCCAAAACTACATTTGCAAGTAGAAACTTATGTGCAATATTTATACAAAATTCCTATTATTGACGAAGATATTGGATACAGCTATTATGCTTCTTTAAATGAGCTTTATCCTTCTATTTACGACTATAATTTTATAACTCAACAAAAATATGCTAACAAAGGAAAAGGACTAAACTATGGTGTAGATGTTAGTTTAGAAAAAGCTTTTGCTAAAAATTATTACATTTTGGTAAATGGTTCATATTATCAATCTAAGTACAAAGTAACTTCGTGGTACTGGCATAGAGATAAGAAATGGTTAAACACCAAGTATAACGGGAACTTTATAGCTACGCTAACTGCCGGAAAAGATTTTACCGTAGGTAAACAAAAAAACAACAGCATTAGTATGAACACAAGAGTAATTTGGGCAGGAAACAACCGAGAATATGATTATGACACTGATACACCTTACGGAAAACGCTTAAAAAACTATTTTAGGTGGGATGCCCGATTGGCATATATTAGAAACAAAAAGAAATACTCTTGGACACTCTCTGCCGACATACAAAATATGACTAATAGAATAAACGAAACCACAAACCCGGCTATTAAAGGGCAAGGTGTACTACCTGTACTTAATTATAAAGTGAATTTTTGATACTTTAAGCTTAAGAAACCGGTTAATTTGTTCCTTTAAGCATTGGTACAAAAGCAAACTTGTCAAAAATTTCTTTTTTAAACTCAGTTTCAGAGGTTTTAGTTAGCCTCATCATGTTTTGCGAGCCGTCATTATTATCTACGGGTATAACCAAAATGCCACCTACTTTAAGTTGGCTCAGTAGCTCAGTAGGAACAAATGGAGCAGCGGCTGTTACAATAATTTTATCGTAGGGGGCAAAAGCTTTTTTGCCTTTAAAACCATCGCCATAATACATTTTTATATTGCTATAACCCAAAGAATTTAAAAGAAGCTTAGTTTTCTCATATAAAAATTTTTGTCTTTCTATGGAATAAACATCTGCACCTAATGCTACAAGCACCGCTGCTTGGTAGCCGCTACCTGTACCTATTTCCAGTATTTTATCTCCTTTATTAACCAATAAAAGTTCAGTTTGAAAAGCCACAGTATAAGGTTGTGAAATAGTTTGCTCTACACCAATAGGAAAAGCTTTATCTTCATAAGCGTGGCTATGTAAGGCACTATCGGGAATAAAAAGATGTCTGTCTATTTTAAAAATAGCATCTAAAATTTTAGTGTTAGAAATGCCTTTCTTTTTAAGCGTATCAATAAGTGTTTCTTTAGCTCTTCGGTATTTAGAAATCATGATGGCACAAATATACTTAATTAGATAATTTAGGGGGGAGGACAATGCAGAAATTTGTAATATCATACCGATTAGGAATATATAATAGTCCAATTTAGATTGCACCTTATTGTCCTAAAATGTATTAATCTATCGGCATTTATCATTATAAAACACAAAATAGATTAGACTATTTTGCATTAACAAATTAGTATATAAAAATCTATTTTTTTGAAGGCAACACCCCACTAAGCCAGCCTCCAAAAGATTTTGGATTTCTTGTTTGAATATAAACCGTTGCCGGTCCCGTAATTTTGGTAACTAATCCTTCGCCACTTTTAAAAGAATTTAGCCACGAACTTGAAGCTTTTTGTATATCTATTTGTGCATCGGAGTTCCAAGCTACTAAATGAAAATTGTCAACTATGTAATCTTCTCCTTTTTTAATTTCTTTTTTAATAACCGCCCCAAAACTGCTTATAAAAAACTTTCCTGTTCCACTAATTTTTAGCACAAAAAACCCTTCACCGGAAAACATACCCCGAGCTAAATTTTGCAATTTATTGCTCACTTCTATACCCTCATCTGCGGCAAAAAAACCGCCTTTAGACACATTCCAAACCGTGTTTTTATCTATTTCAATTTCTATTATACTACCAATATTTGTAGGAGCTAAAATTACTTCTCCTGCTTTATCTGTGGCACTTATAGTTTGTATAAAAATAGTTTCTCCTGCCAGCATTCTGCCTAAGCCGGACAGCAAGCCTCCTTCCATTTTTCCTTCTACATTTATGTGGCTGTCCATGCTAAGCATAGCACCAGATTCTGCTTTTACGGCTTCGCCCTTTTTTAAAGAGACCTTTAAGGCTGCAAAATTTTCGTTTTCAATTATTTCAAATTTCATGTTGTATATTTGTTGGCTCAAACAAAGTTAATCTTTTAAAGATATAATTTTCAAAAAACCAAGCAATGAATACGGTAAGCAGTGAAGTAGATAGGTTAAAAAAAGTTATTGTACATCGCCCCGATGACGGCATAGAAGTAATAACTCCCGATAATGCCCTAAAATTTTTATATGACGATATTGTTTACTTGCCGTTAATGCAGAAAGAACACGATACTTTTACTAAAGTTTTAGAACATTTTGTAGGAGAAAAAAATGTTTTAGATACTTATAATTTGTTGGTTGACAACATTTTAGAAAACAAAAACAACAACACAAAAAAGCTGATAGACTATGTCGTTGATTTAGAAAACTGTACGGACGAAGTTTGCGAAATATTGTACAATTTAAAAGGCGAAGAATTAGCTTATACTTTGTTTACGGGGATATATAGAAAAACGGGCGAGCTGATATTACGTCCATTGCCAAATTATGTTTTTACAAGAGATATAGGCGTGGTAATAAACGATTATGTGCTGATATGCAATGCCTCTAAAAAAGCTCGTACAAGAGAGTCTATTTTAACAAGATACATTATATATTTTCATCCGGAATTTAAACATTTTCAGGCCAATAATGATGCTAAAATTATTGACATGACCAGAAAATGTGATGACTGTACGATAGAAGGCGGAGATGTGATGATGCTGGGCAATACGCATCTGCTGGTGGGCTGTAGCGAGCGGTCAACACCAGAAGCTTTTGAAAGTTTAAAAGAAGAAGTTTTTAGAAAAAATGTAATAGAGAATTTGGTTAGAATTGTAATAGCTAAAGATCGTTCTTCTATGCATATAGATACGCTTTTTACGCAAATAAGTGAGAATGAGTATGTAATTTATGAAGACACTTTAAAAAGTGATATTATTAAAATAACCTTGTACACAAAAAACGGAGGGAGAAAAGAATTTTCTACTTTAGAAGAGTTTTTTTTAGATTACAATCCTAACATGAAATTTATTTTGTGTGGCGATGGCGATGAAACTTTTGCTGCCAGAGAACAGTGGACAGACGGGTGCAACCTTGTGGCAGTAAAAAACGGGGTAGCTATTTCCTATTTTAGAAATACAAGAACAGCAAAAGCTTTAGAAAAAGCAGGATATAAAATAGTGCACGCTGACGAATTTTTAAAGGAACTACCCAATCCGGATAGTGTTGAAAAAACCATAGTGGCAATATCAAGCACTGAACTTTCTAGAGCCAGAGGAGGACCACATTGTATGACATTTCCTATTTGGAGAGGATAAATTTTTAAACCAAAATGCTTAAAAAACTTTTTTGCTTTTGAAACCATTTATATGGTGTAAGATGCTAAACTTATGAATATAGTCATAATCATTCTTTTACCTTTAATAGCCGGAGCTATTGGGTGGTTTACCAATTATTTAGCTGTAAAAATGCTTTTTAATCCTAAAGAACCCGTTAACATATTGGGATACAAACTACAAGGAGTTTTTCCTAAACGGCAACAGCAAATAGCAGAAAAAGTGGGTAAAATGGTGGCAGAAGAGTTGCTTCATTTTGACGATATTATAAAAGAAGTAAACACACAAAGTACTATAGACAGTATAACCTCAAAACTTGACCGAAAATTAGACTATTATTTTGACGTAACCTTAGTAGAAAAATATCCTATGGTTTCTAAATTGGTACCACAAAAAGGGAAAGATAAAATTAAAACTGAAATACTTAACGAAGTAGAACACCTTGCTCCGGATTTTATAAATTCTCAAATAAAAAGTTTAGAACACACTTTAGACATAGAAGGTATTATTGCCGACAAAGTAAGTAAGTTGTCTTCTGAAAAACTGGAAGACCTACTTATGAAAATGTTAAGTACCGAGCTGAAATTTATAGAATGGGTAGGAGCAATATTGGGTTTTATTATTGGCTTAATTCAAGTTTTAATAACTTATGTAATTTTGTAAAACCCTACAAAAATTTAATATACACATAATATAAAAATTCCTATCTTCGTTATTAAATGAAAAACATAACAATATGAAAAAAATTATTGTATTAGCTGTAATAGCAGGATTTATAGTAACAGCCTGCAATATAGTAAAGAAAAAGAATGTAGATTATCAAAAATTGGCTCAAGAAACCAGTAGTTCTCAAAAGCTGTATGATGATTTATTTAAAGTATTGGACGAAGAAGCAAAAAGTGGCGATTATTCCGACACCTTAAACGGAAAAACAGTATTGGTAAGAAAAGCCGTTTCAGACACTTGTGCCATTGTTACTTTAGATATAACAGGCGGTTTTCCTATGACGCTTACCGTAGATTTTGGAACAGGATGTACGGCATATAACACAGGAAACTTAGGGACAGTAACCCGAAAAGGTATAGTACAAGCTGTTTTTAGTGGAAGATATGACCAAGCGGGAACAACTGTTACCATTACTACTAACAATTACTACGTAAATGATTACAAACTTGAAGGAACAACCGTAATTACAAACTTAGGAAGAAACAGCAGTAACAATTTAGAGTTTAGCGTTGAAAATAATAATGGAGAAATAACTTCGCCAGGCGGAGATGTAACTACATGGCAAAGCGAAAGACTGCACGAGTGGATAGCCGGAGAAGGAACAAACTTTGTAAGCAATGGCTTAAGTGGTATATGTGATGATGTGTATTTAATAAGTGGCTATGCCGAAGGGGAAATAAGCGATGGCACTACCTACAGAATACAAACAGAGCAAGATTTAAGAAAAGAAATATGCTGCCGGTGGGTTACAGACGGAGTGCTGACTTATTTTGTAAACGGAGATGAGTTGGGCACTTTAGATTATACTCAAACTACCTGTAGCAATCCTTCGGCTAACTTTAATTATGGCAACCAAACTTTTGTGGTAGTGATACAATAAAGTTTAACTATTCTCTTTCTATTACATAAACTCTAAAAAATAATTTCACATTCCATAAATTCCCCCACCTGAAAAGGAGGGAAAAAAGTTTACCTGCCGAAGGCAGGGGATGGTTTTATAGATGTATGTGAAATTTTTTTTGGACACAATATAATTAGCAAATAGATATTACCTTTACTCCTTTAACGCTATTTAGCAAGTTATTTGTTAAAAAAGCATTAGTCTTAATGTAAATTTGCCAAATGTATAGTTCAATAAATAGAACAGAAACTGTAAAACACATCATAATAGCCAATGTAATTTTCTTTGTGCTGTTTTGTACAGATTTTTCTCCATTATATAAAATGTTTCCGGTACTGTCTTTATGGTATTTTGATTCGCCATTTTTTAGACCATGGCAGTATATTACCCATTTCTTTATGCACGGAAGCTTTATGCATATATTTTTTAACATGTATGCTCTTTATCTATTTGGTACTATTTTAGAACAAGTGTGGGGTGCTAAACGCTTTATTTTCTTTTATTTTACTACAGGAATAATTGCTTCCATTTTATACAGTTTAGTGGCAGCTATAGAGTATCAAATTACTTATGGCACTATGTTTCCTTATTCTGAAGGAATAACAAGCAATATTTATGTGCCAATGGTAGGAGCTTCTGGTGCTATTTTTGGTTTGCTTACAGCATTTGGTATGCTTTTCCCCAATACAGAGTTGCGTTTATTATTTCCGCCCATAGCTCTTAAAGCTAAATACTTTGTATTAATATACATAGCCTTAGAACTTTGGCTTGGTTTTCAGCAGTTTAGTGGCGATAATGTTGCTCACTTTGCCCATATTACTGGAGCATTAGTTGGATTTTTATTAGTAAAATATTGGCAGAAAAACTCTAAAACGTTTTACTAAGCTATGCAGCCCACTAAAGAGCAAATATGGCACTACTTAAAACAGCAGTTTAAGGAAGGAGATGTAATTATTAAGCTTATTTATATTAATGTAGCTTTATACTTAAGCTACAGCGTAGTTAGGGTTTTAGAATTTTTATTAAGATTAAACAGTCATGTAATTAGCAGTTTTTTTGAAAATTGGTTGGCTATCCCTGCTGATTTTACCGGTTCGGCTATTAAAATTTATACCTTATTTACTTATCAGTTTATTCATTTTGATTTTTTGCACCTATTTATTAATGTTTTAATGCTATTCTTTTTTGGCAAACTATTACTTCAATACATAGGGTTTAAAAAAGTACTACCACTTTATTTGCTTGGTGGCATAGTAGGTGGATTAGTTTTTGCAGCCATTAAGTTTTTTAATATTATAGATGTATCTTTTATGCCTGTGGTAGGAGCATCGGCATCTGTTATGGCACTTATGGGTGCACTGGGTATGATAGCTCCCAATTATAATGTAAAATTCTTTTTTGTAGATATTAAATTAAAATGGGTGTTGCTTGGTTTTGCCTTAATTAATTTCCTTAGTATTTCTAATCCAAATGGAGCAGCAAGCGGCATTTTACATTTGGTAGGCTTAGGCTTTGGGTACGCATATATTTATTTAGACAAAGAAGGCGTTTCGCTGTACAAGCCGGTAAATAAAATAATAAACAATATAATGAGCCGGTTTAATAAAGCTCCACAGCCCAAAGTGAGCTTTGTAAATAAAAACAAAAGTGAGCATAATCAAACAGAAAAACCTAAAAACCAAAGTCAAATTAATGCTATACTAAAAAAGGTTTCTGAATACGGTTATGATAGTTTAAGCAAACAAGAAAAAGAATTATTGTTTAATTCAAGCAATAATTAATTTCACAATATTTCGTTTTTAAAACAGTCCATGTTAAAAAAAATATTCATTATTATAAATGTAGTTTTAGCTTTAGCTATTGTATGCGTGCATTTTGCTACAGGTGTAAGTCCTCAAGATTTTTGGATATTTGCTTTTTTAGGATTGATTTATCCGCTGTTTTTATTGGTTAATGTTGTTTTTACATTCGTTTGGTTGTTTACCAAAACAAAATTATTGGCTTTAATATCTTTTATTGCCTTAGTTATTACTTACAAAAGCAATATGGCTACTTTTCAAATTTCAATACCTGCTAAAACTACCGATGAAATAAGTTTAATGACATGGAATGTTAAAAATTTTGATTTGTATAATTGGTCGGGCAATGAAGAAACAAGAGCTAAAATGTTTGAATTGCTAAAAGAAAACCGACCCGATATTTTATGCTTGCAAGAGTTTTATACCGAAGATAAAGGAAAGTTTCAAAACTTAAAAGACTTAAAAAAAGAGTTGGACTATAAGTATGTATATTTTGCTAAAACCTACACTCTAAATAAAAATAGACATTGGGGTTTGGTTATTTTTTCCGATAAAAAAATTATAGACACAGGGAAATTGCTGTTTAAAGAGGGCACTTTACTAAACAGCTGTATGTATGCAGATATAGCACTAAGCAAAACACAAAACGCAAGACTTTATAATGTGCATTTGCAAAGCAACCAGCTAAATACTGAGGACATGCAGTTGTTTGAATCACTTGACGAAGCACCGGAAAAAACAAAGAGTAGTATTTTTAGTGTGGTAAGCAAAATGAAAAAAGGATATATAAACCGAGCTAAACAAACGCACCAAGTTTTAGAAAGCAAAGCAAACAGTCCGTACCCGGCAATAATTGTTGGCGATTTTAATGATGTACCTATCTCTTATGCTTACAAACAGCTAAGCAAAGGCATGCAAGATGCTTATGTTAAAAAAGGAAATGGCTTTAGTAAATCATTCAACAGCAAAGTTCCATATTTACGTATAGATTATGCTTTATTTCATAGTATGTTTAAAATAAACAAGTATGAAGTAATAGAAGCAGAACTATCTGACCATTATCCTGTGGTGGTAAAGTTTAAATATTGATTTCTGACATCAAATAAAAACCTGAGTTCTATTATTCGAGCTTTGTCAAAACGCTTTAAAATAGTTATACCGATTAGGAATATATAATAGTCCAATTTCGGTTGCACCTTATTGTACTAAATATATTGCTCTATCGGCATTTACCATTGTAAAACACCAAATAGATTAGACTATTTTGTGTTGACAATTGGTATTAGATACAAGGTTTTTTCTGAAGAAATATCGGGATATTTCAAAGAAAAATAACGAAGTAGATGACTGTTTTAAAGGGAGAAGTGTTTATTGATGTTTAGAAAAGCAATCACTTCCTGCGTTAGATTTTAATACGATAGCGTAGCTATCCCTTATAAAATCTGCCTTGTAATTAATTACTTTTCTAAATTTTGACTTTGCTGGAATAATAGAACTCAGGTTAAAAGATAGTGGCAACCCAAAAACTACCAAATATTAAAAATATTATCCCAAAAAACTATTCGTCTGAATCTTCTTTTTCATCATCTTCAGATGAGGTTAAATTGATAATATTAGCTCTTATTTTTACTTCTATTTCATCGGCAAGTTCAGGATTGTCTGCCAGTAAAGATTTTACACTTTCCCTTCCTTGTCCCAATTTTGTTTCGCCATAGCTGTACCACGAACCACTTTTGTTTAATATATCTAAGTCAACGCCTAAATCTATTATTTCTCCCAGTTTAGAAATTCCCTCGCCATACATAATATCAAACTCTGCTTTCTTAAAAGGTGGAGCCATTTTGTTTTTTACAACTTTTACTCTGGTTCTATTTCCTACTATATCTTCTTTATCTTTTAATGCTCCTATTCGTCTTATATCTAAACGAACCGAAGAATAAAATTTAAGTGCATTTCCGCCCGTAGTAGTTTCAGGATTTCCAAACATTACACCTATTTTATCTCTCAGTTGGTTAATAAAAATACAGGTACATCCTGTTTTGTTAATAGTCCCCGTTAGTTTTCTTAGTGCTTGGCTCATTAATCTGGCTTGCAATCCCATTTTAGAATCGCCCATATCGCCTTCCAACTCGCTACGTGGCACAAGAGCTGCTACTGAATCTATAACACAAATGTCTATAGCTCCAGAACGAATTAAATGCTCTGTAATATCTAAAGCTTGCTCTCCGTCATCGGGCTGAGAAATTAATAGCTCGTCAACATTTACGCCCAGTTTTTTAGCATAAGTTTTATCAAAAGCGTGTTCTGCATCTATAAATGCCGCTATGCCACCTTTTTTCTGTGCTTCAGCTATGGCATGCAGGGCTATTGTAGTTTTTCCCGAAGATTCAGGGCCATATATTTCTACCACTCTGCCTGTAGGAAAACCGCCTATGCCTAATGCAGCATCTAAAGTTATAGAGCCGGAAGAAATTACTTCTGTTTCTACTACTTGCGAATCGCCTAAACGCATTACCGTACCTTTACCGTAGGCTTTATCTAATTTTGAAAGGGTTAAATTTAACGCCTTTATTTTTTCATTGTCTGCCATAATTTTCTGTTTCGTTTTATAAAATTACAAATATTTTAGCACAAAGTTAGCATAGCAAAACGCAAGGTATCTGCGTTTTGAAATTAAAATATATCTAAAGACACCGGACAGTGGTCTGAACCAAACACATCATTATATATTTGTGCTCCTTTCAGCTCCTTTTTTAGTATGTCGGAAACCAAAAAATAATCTATTCTCCAGCCTATGTTCCTTTCTCTTGCTGCTGCTCTATAGCTCCACCACGAGTATTTTATTTCTTCCGGATAAAAATGCCTAAAAGTGTCTATAAATCCCGATGATAAATAATTATCCATGCCGTCTATTTCTTCTTGCATATAGCCCGCACTTTTGTTGTAGTTGGGCTTAGGATTGGCTAAATCTATATCGGTATGTGCTACATTAAAATCGCCACAAACAATTACAGGTTTTGTTTTTTCTAAATTTTTAAGATAAGCTAAAAAATCTCTGTCCCAGGTTTGTCTATAGTCTAATCTTTTTAGGCTACTGCCCGAATTAGGCACATAAACATTTACTAAAAAGAATTTTTTGTATTCGGCACATAATACACGCCCTTCATTGTCATGCTCGTTTATATCTATATCCGGCTGTACGCTTAGTGGTTTTTCTTTACTTAAAATAGCTACACCCGAATATCCTTTTTTCTCCGCAGAGTTAGAATAAATATGGTATCCTTTAATGTCTTCAAGTGCTTCTAACACTTGGTCATCTTGTGCTTTAGTTTCTTGCAGACATATAACATCTGCCTTTAGTTTATCTACCGATTGGGCAAAATCTTTCTTTATAATGGCACGTACGCCATTAACATTAAACGAAACTAAATGCATATTTTACTTAAATTATTTGCTTGGAACTTTATACAATACTTCTTTTAAAGAGTATTTTCCGTGAGCTACATTTACAACAATTTGATATTTGTTTCCTTCTTCAAAAGTGAAACCGTCTATTGTTACATTCATTGGTGTGTAGTCAGACTCGCCAGCTTTTTTAACTTGATAGCATAATTCAGTAGAGCCGTCTCCACATGCTACTTTTTGATTTGCTAAAATCCAAGTTTCAACTTTTGCCGGTTCTTTTTCGGCTTTGCCTGTATCTGAAGCTGCACTTTTTGTTGATTTACATGCTGCTAAAAGCATTAATGAAATAGCTAAAATTGATATTATTTTTTTCATTTTATTATATAATTGTAATTCTTTACAAATGTAAGGCTTTATATTACATAAATGCAAACCTATTTTTTGTTAATGTTTTCATAATGGGCAAGTGTGTATCTTAATTCTATATATGTGGTTTCAAAAGGAATTTCATCTTTTAGCTGCGTTAAAGAAACAAATTCATTGTTTTTATAGTACGGCAGTAAAGTTTCTACTCGCTGTTTTTCTACTACATCAAAAATCGATATTTCGCCTTTTTTAATCCATTTAGTAAGATGCTGTGCTATGGTACTTTCTGCCATGCTTCTTTTTTCGGCTATTTCTTGCACGTTCAATCCTTCTTTAAACATGGTTAAAGTTATTTCGTAAGTAGCTCCTTTTTTTGCTTTAGCCACAGGCTTGTTATCTCCCGGAAGTTGACTTGCGTTTCTTACGTTTTCTGCTTGGTATAGTTTTACGTCCACATAATGCAAGCCGTATAATGCTTTCATTTTTAGCCAATACATTTGAAGTAAATCTCTACAAAAATTCAAATATGCCTTTGTTCTGCTTTTGTATGAGTACTCGTTTATATGCTTATTTAGGGGAACTATAAGTTTATTAAAAGTTTCTTCGGTAAAATATTCTATGGCTTTGCCACATCTTTCTTTTAAGTGTTTTTCTCGTTCGTTATATGGTTTGTTAAATATTTTTTGAAGTTGTTGTTTAAATTTATGTTCTACGTCTTGTATGCTAAGCCAAGTGCTGTGTGCTTCTTTTTGTAGTAACATACAATCTGCTTTCCCCGGCAAATCTTTCTTCTCTATAATATCTTTCCAGTCGGCTATTTCATCTTTAAAATTAGCAAAAGTAAAGGCTTTAAATATTAGTTTTTGAGCATAATCTTCTTTGGCATACTCTAAGGCTTTATCTAAATTGCTGTGTGCTACACTATTTTTATGAAACACCACAATTCTGCTATCTACTATAACATTGCTTTTCTGAATTTTTGATTTTAAAATTAAACCTTCCAAATCTGTACACCGGCTAAGTGCCACATAAGCCTGCCCTGCGGCAAATGATTTTTCTACATCTACTATTGCTTTTTCAAAAGTAAGTCCTTGGCTTTTATGTATGGTTATAGCCCACGCTAAACGAATAGGATATTGCTGAAAACTACCTAATTTTTCCTGTTTTACTTCGTTGGTTTCTTTATTAATAGTGTAGTTAATATTTTCCCATTCTTCTTTTTTTAGTGTGTATTCTTCTTCTGTGTCTAAAAACTTTACTTTTATAATGCTTGCACCTAAATATATAACCTCTGCAAGCTTGCCATTGTAGTATATATTTTCTTCAGCATCATTGCGGATAAACATTATTTGAGCACCTACTTTTAGCTCTATATCCAAATCGGCAGGATAGGCATTTTCATTAAAAGTTCCTTCTATTTCTGCTTTATATACAAATGATTTATCTGCTATTTTATTCAGTTCTTTTTTATTTATGCTATCTGCTTGATAATTGTGTGTACATAGCGTAATATAGTTTTTAAGTGTGCCGCTTACCGTGCTGTCATAATGCTGGTTTAGTGTGTCTAAATCTTCATTTGTAGTGGTATTGTTTCGCACATTGTTTAATATGCTGATAAATGCTTCATCTTGCTGGCGGTAAATGTGTTTCAGTTCTATGGTAAAAGCATTTAAGTTTTGCCATGCTATGCTATCAAAAAAGAACGGACTTTGATAGTAGTTTTCCAATAAACTCCACTGCTCGGGTCTAACTACGGGTGGCAACTGGTATAAATCGCCTATAAAAAGTACTTGCACACCTCCAAAAGGCTCTTTGCTGTGCCTAATGTGCTGCAACACAAAATCTATGGCGTCTAATAAATCAGCACGCACCATACTTATTTCGTCTATTATAAGTAGGTCTAATTCTTGAATAAGCTTACGTTTTTCTTTTCTATAACGCAAGTGTTTGCTTAAAGAATAACGATTATTGGCTACGTTTAAATCTACAAAATCGTTGTTAGGTACAAAAGAAGTTAAAGGCAAACCAAACATAGAATGTATGGTAACGCCTCCTGCATTTATGGCTGCCACACCTGTAGGAGCAACTACTATGGTATTTTTATCTGTTTGGGTTAGTATTTTTTTAAGTAGCGTAGTTTTACCTGTACCAGCCTTGCCCGTAAGGTAAAAAGACTGGGAGGTATTAAGGGCAAACTGCTCGGCAAAATATACTTCTTGGTTAGTCATGTAGCCAAAGATACAAACTTGAAAAATAAAAATAATTTATTGGGACAAATAATTTGGGTAGTGTGGAAAAGTTGGGTTAATACGTGTTTGATTCTTATAATTTTTGAAATTATAGATGCACCTATTTGCATCCAAGTAAAAAATCACAGATAGCATTCCAATAAGTTACAAAGTTAGTTCTTTATGTAAATTTGTCAATCAATAATTGTAAACCTACGAATTTTGATTAAATTCGGTAAAATTGTCAGTTAAGCAACCTTTATTTAAAGTTTAATTGTGTCATAATTAATAAATTGATGTGAAAAAATGGCATTATTATTGCATGTTTGTAAACCAAAAGTATTATCTTTATAGTGTAATCAAAAATAACTATGGAAATGAAAGAAATTTTTTCAGAACGCTTTAAGTCAGCTCGTTTAATGAAAGGTTTTTCATTACAAGATTTAGCAGATGCTATGGAAAATAGCGTGTCTCGGCAAGCATTGCATCGTTACGAAAAAGGAGAAGTGATTCCCGATTCCGAAAAAATTAACTTATTGAGTAAAGCACTTGATGTAAACCCCGACTACTTTTTTAGAAGCACTAAGGTTGAATTGGGAGAGGTGGAATACAGAAAATTGAGTAAAATGCCGAAAAAAGAAGCAGCAATAATTAAGGAAAAAACTAAAGAGTATCTTTCACGTTATTTAGAGTTGGAGGAAATTTTAGGATTGGGTATTGAATTTAAAGATCCCCTTAAAGACTTTGGTTCTATTACTTCTTACGAGCAAGTAAATAAAGCTGCAAATAAATTAAGAGAAGATTGGAGTTTAGGTAATGGATCAATTTTTAATGTGGTTGAGCTTTTGGAAGATAAACACATTAAGGTTGTTAAATTAGATGTTGATGAAGATTTTGACGGATTACAAACTTTTGTGAACGGCACTATTCCCGTAGTTGCATATAACGTAAAGAAAACCAATAAGCCCGATAGAATACGTTTTACTTTATTACATGAATTGGCTCACTTGCTTTTGAAGTTTGGCGACATAACTAAAAGACAAAAAGAAACTTTGTGTCATCAATTTGCAGGAGCAATACTATTGCCCGAAAAAACCATTAAAGCAGAATTAGGCGAACACCGAAATAAACTTTCAATAAATGAGTTAGGTAATATCAAAAAGCAATACGGCATCTCTATACAAGCAATAGTTATGAGGGCGAAAGACTGTGGTATTATTAATGAATATTATACTAAACAATTCTTTTTCATGATTAAGCAAATGAATTGGAAAATAGATGAACCTGTTGAATATAGCGGGGCAGAAGAATCAAACCGATTTGAACAACTTTTATTCCGTGCGTTGGTTGAAGACCAGATTTCAATATCCAAAGCGGCTTCTTTGAAAAATCAATCTTTGGCAGATTTCAGAAAGGAAAATCAAATGGCAATTTAATTTCATAAACCCTATGTTAAGAAATGAAAGTAAAAATTGCCGTTACTGATGCCAATATCTTTATTGATTTGTATGATTTGGGATTAATAAAACCTTTTTTTAACCTTGACTTTGAAATACATACTACTTCTGCGGTTTTATATGAATTGTATGCTAATCAACAAGAAATACTTCAAGCCTATCAATCTGTTAATAAACTTTCTGTTCACAATTTGCAACAACAAGATTTTATTGAAATTTACAATAAGAATTACCCAAAATCTTTATCAGAAACAGACAAGTCTGTTCTGCACATTGCTAATAAAATAAATGCTTGTGTATTAAGTAGCGATAAAGCACTTAGAAATTGTGCTAAAAATAAAGATATTGAGTATCACGGAATGATTTGGATTTTTGATAAACTCATAGAATCATCAGCCGTAACAAAAAAGGAAGCTACCGCTAAGCTAAAGCAATTGGTGGATATAAATTTTACTTTCCGCAACAATCAAAAATTAGTAGAAGAAATTGAAAAGCGGTTGAAGGCTTGGAAATAAATATATCCATAGAAAAAAATAAACATAATAGCATGTGTTTACACTAAGTTTTAAAGTTTACCTACCCCGCCATATCCATCAACAGTGCTTCTACTATTTCGCCCATATTTTGAGCTTTAGCTAAACTTTTAATTTTTTCTTTTCGGTATATTTCATCTCGCAGAGCATTTATGTGTTCGGGCTTGCTTAATGTGTGTTGTTTCATGCTGCTGAGTAGCTCTCTTAATTTTTGCTTATCGGCATGTATTCTGCGTATCATAAAAGAGCGTTCTTCTTTAGTGTATTGCTCCACACTTTCTTGGCTTAAGTATTTTATGCCCATATCTACATAGGCTTGGTTTTCTTTAAAATAATGTGGCAAATAAAAAGACCGCCTGCTTTCGTAGCACTGCTGGTCAAAATCTATGGCACGTATGCGGTATTGTATTTTGTCAAAATCCGGTGTTACATCTATTATAAAATTATAAGCACGCATATCGCCCAACAAACGCCTATAACACCGCTCATTAAATTTCACAAACTCTTTAGCCAGCCTAACTTCATTATGCCCATATTCTTGAAAATTATTCTCTATAAATTGGTCGCCAGGAATACCCACTATGTGCTCTTCTATTAAAGTATTTTTGTACACTATAAAATTTACTCTGTTAGGCGAAAGAATTTCTTCTAACTCCAAACCAAAAACACGCGATGCATCTGCTTTTTTCACATAAAAATAATCGTAGTTATCATTAATGTTGTTTATTATTTTTATACGGAAAGGCTTAGAGTTTCCAAAGGTGCAATAGTCTATTTTGTCTATAGATAAATGGCTTATGTTTTGCACTTTACCATCAGACTTTAGTAAGGCATAAATTAGTTTTAAACCATCGTTTATTTCCGGTGTTAATGAGGGTTCGTAAAAAACACTTTCCCACAAGGTGTCTTCGCCTTTTTGGTTATATACGGGAATAGTTTGAGTAAAACTCAATAAAAAATCATAGCTAAGTGGCAGTTTGTTTACCCGTCCAAAATCTTTTAGGTAGGCATACAAGCTTTCTTTTATGGGATATGCCGGCTTTTTAAGCATATTTTACCAAGTAATATCTGTTTTTAGCTTGCTAAAATCTTTCATCATTTCGGTAAGCTCAATATTTAATTGCACTTGCTTTTTGTCTTTAGAAAGTGTGTATAAATCATTGCTTACAGATTTAATAGGAAACGGAAAATTTAGGGTTAAAATATATTCTCCTATATCAAAACCTGCCATAGGGTCATTAGCGTCCTTTTCTGCCTTATCATCGCCAAAATCTATACTTAGTTTATTTTTGCCCAAAGTAAATAAGTTTACATTTTCAGCTTTTTTCTCTTTAGAGCCTTCTTCTAAGCCTTTGTTTATGTTTTCTATACTTTCAAAATCAAATGAAAAGCCTAAAATGCCATCTTCATAATTTTCTAAAGCTTTAAAATTAGAAATGCCATCGGTTTTCTCAAATTCATCTTTTAACTGCATAATACTTTCCGAAACTTTAGTTTCTTTAAGCAATTCAATATCTGTTTTTGTAGAATCGGGTTGTAAGTTTTTTAGCTCTCTAAGCATATCTTTCATATCCACTTGAAAAGACATATTGCCTTTCATATTTTTATCAAAATTTACGGTTTGTTGTACAGAACAGGCAGTAATAATAAATCCAGCAATTATAGCCAGCATAAAAATTCTAAAAGTCTTCATCGTCTATTTTTATTTTTTTAAGTTCAAAGTTCTTGCCAAGATATACACGCCTTACTTGCTCGTCTGCCGCAAGCTCTTCGGCTGTTCCTGTTTTTAAAATAGTTCCTTCAAAAAGCAAGTATGCTCTATCTGTAATAGATAGCGTTTCTTGTACATTGTGGTCGGTTATTAAAACACCTATATTTTTCTTTTTAAGCTTGTTTATTATTTTTTGAATATCCTCCACAGCTATCGGGTCTATTCCCGCAAAAGGTTCATCTAACAAAATAAACTCTGGCGATGTAGCTAATCCTCTGGCTATTTCTGTTCTTCTGCGTTCGCCCCCACTAAGCACTTTTCCTGAGCTTTTACGCACGTGTTGCAAGCCAAATTCGCTAAGCAATTCTTCTAATCTATCTTTACGTTCTTGTTTGTTAAGCGGAGTAAACTCTAAAATAGCCATTATGTTGTCTTCTACGCTTAAATCTCTAAATACGGAGGCTTCTTGTGGCAAATATCCTATTCCTCTTTTGGCTCTCTTATACATAGCAAGATTGGTTATTTCTTCATCGCCTAAAAAAACTTTGCCACCATCGGGTTGTACCAAACCTACTACCATATAAAAGGAAGTGGTTTTTCCTGCTCCATTAGGGCCCAGCAAGCCCACTACTTCTCCTTTATTAACTTGAAAAGAAACATCATTTACTACTTTCCGTTTTTTGTAGCTTTTTTGCAATTTTTCTGCTCTAAGATTCATTTAGAATATTGTAAAGGATAAAGGTACTTATTAATTTGAAAATAAAACCACCTTTCTCTGTTATTGCACAAACAGAGAAGGGTGAGAAATATAATTGCTTAGTTTTAGTATCTTCATTTTTTAAAATGTCCACAGTTACCACACACAAAAAATAACTGTGGACATCAAAATTCAAAGAAAGACATGGGATATGTACGTTGTCTTTGAACAATAGAGTATGTGGTTTGGCGAAAAACCGTCTCTCGTTGAGGTCAAAAATAATAAATAGACAGTCTGAACTTGCACCAAAAAAAATGAAAAATAATGTTTTAGAGGTGTTAAAAATAAATACAACATATTGATAATCAATTTGTTTTTTAATTTTAAAATAATACCGCTTAGAGCAAATAATTTGATTGTTTTATATTATTTTTGTATTAAATGAAAAGGACAGATAGGCTACATCAATTAATACACAGCTTAGATAAAAGCGAGAAAAGGCTTTTTAAGATGTATGTTTCTACCCAACAAAAAGGGGAAGACAACAACTATCTTAAACTTTTTGATGCTATAAACGATTTGCTGGAATATGATGAAGATAAATTGACAAAAAAACTGGGCAAAAATTCTAATTTGGTAAAAAATCTTCCGCAAAATAAAAAATATCTCAAAGACACTATTTTAAAAAGTATGCGAGAGATTAATGAGGATAGAATAGAAGATGAAATTGCCGATTTAATGAAAGACCAACATTTTTTCAGTAAAAAAAATCTTTTTAAAGAACAATGGAATAAACTACAAAAAGCAAAATCATTAGCCACTGACTATGAGCTGTTTGAAAAGCATATAGAGATACTTGATATTGAAATGCTGTACCTTAATGAACAAGACTTAAACACGGCAATAGAAGAATATAGTGATTACAAAAAAACTAAAGAAAACTTATTGTATAAAATAAATTTAAGCAATAAACTAATAAGCTCAAAAAACCGAATTTTCCATTTTGTATCTAAATATAGAAATAAAATTTCTGACAGCAACTTAGCCATAGTTGCCAAAGAAATGGAACAATACAATAAAAATGATATTGACCATTCCGGCTCGTTTACCATAAAAATGTGGTATTACAATACACTTTCTAACTACTACCTTTTAGCTAATAATTCTGAAAAACAGTTTGAATGCCAAAAAACATTGGTAAACCTTTTTAATGAATATCCTCAATTTAAACAAAGCAACACTAGGCGTTATTTAATTATATTTTTTAATTATATGGGGGCAATTTTCAAGTTAGAGGATTTTGAATTGCTGAAAAAAGAGTTAGACACTATAGCTAAAATAAAAGTAGCTAACGATAATGACAAGGGCGAATTTTATCAAAACTATACACTTTATACTACGCTTTATGCCATGAATACGGGCAAACTAAATGAAGCCATAAGTCAAAGTAAAAAAGTAACTGCCAATTTAAAAAAATATGAAAACAAAATAAACGCATCTTCACTTTTAACGCTTTATTATAACTATGCTTTAATTTTTTTCTTCGCAGAAGATTTTGATAATACCATACTTTGGCTATATAAAATAAAAGACATAAAATCTGATGTTAGAAAAGACCTTCAGGCGTTTGCCAGCGTGCTTACACTCATTTGCCACTATGAATTAAAAAACTATCTTTTAATAGAATCTTTATATCGTTCTACTAATAGAAATCATGAGCTTTCAAGTATAGAAAAAACTATTTGTAATACGATTAAAAAATTCTCTAACACCGCTAAATACAGCAAAAAAGATTGGGAAAAACTTAAAACCGAACTTACAAATTATGCCGATAGAATGGTAGGCAGGGTTTTACTAACATTTTGGGTAGAAAGCCACTTAAATAAAAGTAAAAGTATTCATGATTTTTATAGGGAATCTGTAGAGAAATAGTTTTTATTCACTCTTCCTAATATCTTTAATATGCATTTGCAGTATTGTGTTGCCGTTCCATTCTTTATGCTAAAAGTGATTTTGACCACTATTTTTCACTATTACACCTTTATTAAAACGAGCCTATTCTAAAAAAAATACCTCCGCCTATGCCGTTTAAATCTTTGCCTTGAAACTTTATAAAATATTTATCGTCTGTTTCAAACTGTTTAATAGCAAAAATATTGTAGTTTAGCTCAAGTCCTATTCTAAAATATTTACTAACATTAAATACTCCTTTTACGGCAGGAGAAATATACGCTCCATTTATTTTATTGGTAACGGTATCGGTGTTTAAACGCACTCCTGCCCAGCCAACTGTTAAATCAGGGCTTAGAGAAATTATTTTTTGATCAGGGAAAAATATATACCCAAACTGAAGCCCTAAAGTTTGATATTTTACTTTTGTTTCGTCAAAAATTATTTCAGAATCAGTATTTTTTAGCGACATAAAAGTTTCTTTTGACGCCAACTGGTTGTATGCTGCTCCTATATAATATTTATGTTGTACCAACCAATTGACAGAAATTTTAACATCCATGCCGGCTTTATCATAACTTTGCATAATATTGCTGCCCAACTCTACAAAAGCATTGCTTTGAATTTTTTTGGCATAAAATAATTTAGTTGTATCTTGCTGGGCATTAGCAACTAAGGTTGAAATTGAAAAAGCTAATATTGTTATTTTTAAAAAAGAATTCATAATTTACGAAGTAAAAATACTAAGTTAAATTGAAATAAATATCGTAATTGATAATTTGTGTTTGCAGTAATTGATGTAGAAACCACCGGGGGTCATTTATATGACGATAGAATAACGGAAATAGCCATTTATGTTACCGATGGCAAAAAGCTTGTTAATAGTTTTTCCAGTTTAGTTAATCCCGAAAGAAAAATATCTCCTTTTGTAGTAAAGCTAACGGGCATTACAGACGAAATGGTTAGCACCGCTCCTTTTTTTAAAGATATAGCCCAAGAAGTTTATAATCTTATAGACGGGTGTGTTTTTGTGGCACACAATATTACTTTTGATTATACCATGGTTAAGCGAGAGTTTAAACGGCTGGGCATAACTTTTAGAAGTCCTAATGTGTGTACCGTTCAACTTTCTCAGCGTATTTTTAAAAATCAAGATTCTTATAGTTTAGGCAATTTATGCAAAAGCTTAGGCATTGGGCTTGAAGATAGACACAGAGCCTATGGCGATGCCGAAGCTACTGCACTATTATTGCACAAAATGATAGCAGAAAAAGGTAAAGATTACATTGTTAATCATTCTAATTCAAACTCTCAAAACATAGAATTTGAAGGCAATGTAACGCAAGCAATGGTAGATGCACTGCCGGAAGAACCCGGTGTTTTTCGTTTTTTAAATGCCAATGGAAAGGCTTTATATATTGGTTCTTCAAAAAATATTTTTGGAGAAGTAACTAAGTTTTTACTCAATATAAACAACACGAACCGATATAATGGTTTGTTTGAAAAAATAGAAGAAATAAGTACAGAGGTATTTAATAGTGTTATAGTAGCCAATTTGCAAGAAATAGAAGAAATAAGAAAAGAACGCCCTACGTATAATAAAATGAGTACACTAAGAAAATATCCCGTAGGTATTTTTGAGAATAAATATGAAGGGAAAAACGCTTTTTATATAGAGCAAAACTATACCGAAAAAGCATTGTGGACTTTTATAAATGCTAAAAGAGCTAAAAACTATTTAAAGAGATTTATAAAAGAAAACGGATTGCATCATAAAAAAAGCAACGAAGAAGAATCTATAAACGAGTACAAAGAAAAAGTAGAAGAGGCTTTATTAAAAGAGCTGTATCCTATGCGTAATTTTTACATAATTAGAGAAAACAGTTTTTCTGATGTAATATATGCCATACTTGTAGAGGATTTTGTGTACAGAGGTTATGCTATTATAGATAAAGAATTTTATGACGGAAAACTTAGTACTATAAAAGAGCAAATAATTTATTGTGAAAACAATCCTTTTGTTCAAAAAGCATTGCAACAATATATAAGGAGAAAAAAATCGCTAAAAATTATTCCTTGTTAAATTATTGTATATTATAATCTGCTCAATTTGTCTTTTTCAGCAATAAACTCTTGCCAAATTTCAGCAACTATTTCAGCCGCAGGCTTAATAGTGCTTATTTGAGCCGAAACTTGCCCTATTTCAAGTTCTCCTTGTTCTAATTCTCCTTCAAACATTCCTTTTTTAGCTCTTCCTCTGCCTAATATTTCTTTCAGCTGTTCGGGAGTAGCACATCGTTCTTCGGCAGTTTTAACATCGGCATAAAAATTATTTTTAAGTAAGCGAACAGGCGTTACCGCTTTTAGGCGAATATCTGTATCTCCTTCTTGAGCATTAACTACGGCATTTTTAAAATTTAAGTGAGCACTGCTTTCTTCACTCGTCACAAAACGGCTACCTATTTGTACGGCATCGGCTCCTAAAGCAAAAGCGGCAAGCATAGTTTTGCCACAGCCTATACCTCCCGCAGCTATTAAAGGTATTTTTAGCTGACTTTTTACCAAAGGAATTAAACAAAGTGTAGTAGTTTCTTCCCGTCCATTGTGTCCGCCTGCTTCAAAACCTTCTGCCACCACGGCATCTACGCCTGCGGCTTCACTTTTTAGGGCAAACTTTAAACTACTAACCACGTGTACCACTTTAATTCCCTCGTTTTGTAGGGTTTGTGTCCACGTTTTAGGGTTTCCTGCCGATGTAAAAACAATAGGCACTTTTTCTTCTATAATAGTTTTTATGTGTTGGTCAATATCGGGATAAAGCAAAGGAAAATTAACAGCAAAAGGCTTGTTAGTAGCTTGCTTGCATTTTTGAATATGCTCTTTAAGAACATGAGGATACATAGAGCCTGCTCCTATAATGCCAAGTCCGCCAGCGTTGCTAACAGCACTTGCCAGTTCCCAGCCACTACACCATATCATTCCCGCTTGAATAATAGGGTATTGAATATTAAAAAGTTTGGTTATTCGGTTTTGCATAGTGGCTTTAAATTTTAGAGTAACAAAGTTAAAAAAATACTTAGAACCTAAGAAAGAACCTTTGTCCCCCAAAAGTAAATTATTAATTTTTTACGTTGTTTTTATAAAAATTAGTTTACAGTAAACTATTTACTGTAAACTAATTATATTTGTATGATGAAAACAAAAGATAAAGTTCTCAAACTATTGCAAAAACATGGGCAACTATCTGTGCATGAACTAAGTATTTTATTAAAAGTTTCAAGACAATATATTCATAGAATATTATTGGAATTAGAAGAAGATAACAGCATTGTTAAAATAGGCATAAGCCCTAAGGTTTTTTATAAAATAAACGCCAGTCAAATTGAAAATCAATTATTTACAGTTGATTATGAAAAAGAACAGTTTTTAAAAAAACATTTTTTAGTAATAGATGCTTTAGGCAACATGTTAGAGGGATTAGATGGTATGATTTATTGGTGCGAGAAACAGCAACTAAATGTAGAAAAAACAATTAATGAGTATATTTTAACCCGAAATAAATATTTGCAATATTACAATAATAATAGTTTAATAAATGGAATAGAGAAGCTAAAAAAAACAAAAGGAATTAATCAAATAGGAGTAGATGAACTTTATTATCTTGATTTCTATGCCATTGAACGCTTTGGTAAAACCCGACTGGGTACACTTATGCACTACGCCAAACAAGGGCAAAGCAGACAGTTGATGAAATTAATTGTATCTGAAATAAAGCAACGTATTTATAAGATTATTAAAGATGAAAATATTGATGCTGTTGTTTATGTTCCACCAACTATAAGTAGAAAAGTTCAAATTATGACAGAGCTTAAAAAGATGCTCAACATAGATTTACCCGAAGTGAAAGTTGATAAAATAAAAACCTCCATAATAATACCCCAAAAAGCTTTATCTAAAATTTTTGAACGAATTGCCAATGCTAAAAATACTTTTATTGTTCCACAGCAAAGAAAGTACAAGCACATTTTAATTATTGATGATGCAATAGGCAGTGGTGCTACAATAAATGAAATAGCTATTAAAATAAAAGAAAAAAAGATTGCAAAAAAGATAACAGGATTAGCTATAACAGGTAGCTATAAGGGTTTTGAAGTAATATCTGAAATATAATTTTGTTTACACTAGTAAACTAAATGCTTTTATATAGATGGCTCAAGCATTCCCAACCAAGTTGGAAATGATGTTTTGGGGATAGTTTTAAACTGCAACCCAATATGACCTTTTTTGTTTTTTCCTGTGGTCGGTCTTATGATTACAAGGAAAATTCGTACTACATCAAAGTTCTCTGCGATAAACCTGCCGGGAGAGTTTTCGGACGGATGTGATTAAGGCTAAAGATTTTGTTTAACCTGAGTTCGGTTAATCTTTATGGAACAGAACGCTTGATGGTAGTGAGATACAACTAAAAATACTGCACACATAGCGAGCTATTTGAAAGTATTTTTAGGAAGTAGATTGCTGCCATGAAGCGTTAATGAATAAAAAATAGCATAAAAAAAGTCTTTTTATGCTATTGCTCATTGCTAAAATAAAAAATGCTTCGTTGTGAAATCTTGATTTATCCCGATAAATCTTCACTTTCACGCCTTGCCTTTTTCATTTTATTCAATGCCTGTTTGTATAAATATTAATTGAACTCAGGTATTTAGTATTTAAGTGTATATATGTTTCTCTAAATCTAATTCATTAAATTTGCAGAATGAATCCATTTGAGCAAGCAGAGCAGATGCTGAAAAGCATAAAGGAAGCCGTTTTAAATACTCCGGAAGAAGGAGAACAATTTAGAATTGAATACATAGGAAGCAAAGGAAAATTAAAAGACCTTTTTGCTTTTATGAAAGATATTCCTAATGAAAAGAAAAAGGATTTTGGACAGTTGGTAAATGAAATAAAACTAACTGCCGAGCAGAAAGTAAACGAAGCCAAAGCTACCACTGAGGGAAACAAAAAAGATAATGAAGATGAAGATTTAACTGTACCGGGAATGCCTTATGAAATAGGTACACGCCACCCTATAAACATAGTTAAAAATGAAATGATTGAAATTTTTAAACGATTGGGTTTTGTGGTAGAAGAAGGACCGGAAATAGAAGACGATTGGCATAATTTTACAGCTTTAAACCTGCCGGAACATCATCCTGCTAGGGATATGCAAGACACTTTTTATATTGATTACGATAAAGATTTGTTGTTAAGAACGCATACTTCTTCTGCTCAAATTAGAGTAATGGAACGACAAAAACCGCCTATAAGAATTATAACTCCCGGGCGAGTGTATAGAAACGAAACCATTTCGGCTCGGGCACATTGTACTTTTCATCAAGTAGAGGGCTTGTATATAGATAAAAATGTTTCTTTTGCCGATTTAAAACAAACACTTTATTATTTTGCTAAAGAAATGTTTGGTAGCGATAATATACGTATGCGACCATCGTATTTTCCTTTTACAGAGCCAAGTGCCGAAATAGACGTTTCATGTTTTATATGCAATGCTAAAGGCTGCAAAGTATGCAAACACAGTGGCTGGGTAGAAATAGGTGGCTGTGGTATGGTTGACCCTGCTGTGCTTGAAAATGTAGGTATAAATCCTCAAGAATATTCGGGATTTGCTTTTGGTATGGGCATAGAACGTATTACAATGCTTAAATATGGCATTGACGATATTCGTCTATTTTTTGAAAATGATGTAAATTTTTTAAAGCAGTTTAGATAGTGGAGTGGTACGGTCATAAGACCGACCACAAGAAAAAGATTTTATGCAAAGGCAATATAAGCCTTTAAATGGAGGGCTAAATAAGGCAGAAATGGAAAAAATATTATTAGATGGTTTACCGAATGACAGCGACTTTTAATATTAAATATTTATTTTTAATATTATCAGTTGTTCTATTATTTTCTTGTTCAAACATAAATAATAAAGAAAGTAATGAATATAGAGTAGAATATTGGACTACAGATTATCATAGAAAACAGATAATTCCTAATATTCTTATTGATACTATCTTTGATGAAGACATTTTAGTAAAGACTAAGTGGATTCAAATTAATAAAAATAGTTTAGATTCAGCTTTATTAAATATTTCAGACGGATATTTTGATTATAATGATAGTATTTATTGTGAAGTTTATGATAGTAACTTTGCTGAATATTCTGATACGAGCTTTTATATTTTAAATATTGATTTTGTTAAAAAAAACGGAGCAGTTACAATTGTAGATGTCACTTATGATTTTAAAAAAGGGATTTTAATAAAGTATTATCCAGAAAAAGGATATGAAATATTATTAAAAAGGTTTTATTATGAAGATGATAAGCTTGTAAAAGTTGAAGATTTTCATGAATTACAAGAGATGAATAGAGAGTTTAATGAAAAATTTTATTATCGAAAGAAGGCTATTTCAGAATAGATTATAAACCTGACTGTCCTGCTACACCTAACTGTCCGTAGTTTACTATGAATAATCTGTCCCCACCTGTCCGTAGCTTTTAACTCGTGTGCTGTCCGTACGGCTGCGCCTACGGACTGCTAAAAAGGTAGCTTGCAGCTACCACTAAACTAAACAAAGTTTATTAGATTTGAATAATGAATTTTAGACAAGGTTATGAAATAAGAGACCAAGAAGCGTGTTATTATCTAACGTTTCAAGTAGTGGGTTTTCCCATGGTCGGCATCCGTGCCGTACCATTTATTTATATAATTTTCTTATCTTTAAAAAGTGCTAAACCAAGCTACATATTATACAAAATTAAGTGCAAAAAACTACCACCCCGCTCTACGTAGAATGAGCTTTAGCGGTTCTACGAAGAGCGGGGGGCTTGCTACGGACAGGTGGGGACAAGCACTCCTGTTTGAAGCTCATAAATCTCCATATTTCAAAGAACTCTTCTCCTCTTATATACAACTATCACTTAAAAAGTGTATTGTTTTTATATTCCACGCCTCCAATTCCACTCATTATCAGTAATTTACAAATCCACCAACTATTTGGAGACACTACCCCATGACCTATTCTGATACACTACCTACATTGATTTTGCACTGTCCGCTTAATAATCTACTACAATCCAAGGCGAATCAGATAAAAACTCTGTTATACATCGTATTTCTTCATCTGACAAATTCATATTGGAATGTGGTGAATTCTTAATCGTATCATTTATAGCTAAAATTACCCTTTCAATTCCAACACTATCAATCAGATATTCAAGTTTAACTGCTGTCATGTTTTTTCTAAGTCCATGACAAGAAAAACAATACTTCTTTGTAATCTGTTGTCTATCTTCAGTAGAACAATTATTATTCTTTACGTGGTTATTTCTTAAGTTACAAGAAAAAAGCAATATTAAAACCCAAAAATATCTCATCAAAATCATTTTATTCCTGTTTGTTCAATAAACTCTTTTGTTTTTTCTTTAGAACCATTAGGTTCACAATAATTAGCATTTTCATATGAATATTCAAATACAATGTTATTAACGATATTTATTTTATCAGAATTAGTGAGTTTATAACCATTTTTATTATCTGCATAAGACATTAAGTATCCTGGTAATGCATTGTCTTCTATCTTCCAATCATCTGTCCCTAAGTTATGAGCTACTTCATGTGTAGGGGTATGATTGTTAATGTAATTTTCAAGAACAGCTGCAATATTACCTTCTTTATCTGCTACACCTGCAGCATCACTAATTATACCATTATCTTCTGCTTTAGTATCAATATTGTTTGCAATAATAAGGACGTGATCATCAGGCATTACTTGATTAACATCTGAAATTACGTTAGTAAATTCAACATTAATCTTAAGATTATTTACTTCAAATCTTACTGTAGGGGATCCATACCCGTCTGAGGAAATATTTGGATTTCCAGATAGGTCAATAGGCAATATGTCATCATAGGAAATATGAGGAATTACAAAATCTCTAATTTCTATATCATTGATTCCAATTGCCTTATCAGTTAAATTTAACACAGTATATTTAACAGTAACCTCTCCCGTTACTCTAATAGATTGACTCTGTTTATCATACGTAACTTGTAAATTACTAAAATCCCATTGTTCTCCATCTGGATCTATCATCCAAATAGGATTATTCATCATAGCATGATATGGGCTCCAAGCTGAGAATCTGCCTGCTTGTGGATCCACACTCAACCATCTCCCCAACCTACTATCATAAATCCTAGCCCCAAAGTCTAATTGGTTACCTGCACTACCGCTCCAAGCCTCTCCATCCTTCTCCATTCCATTAAACCCAAACCTATATCCGCCAGTGGTCGGACTTGCGGTCACATATTGTCTTCCTGGCATGGTCATACCAAACGGGTGGTATTTTTTTACACTTAAATTTATATAATATGCTACTTGATTTTGCACGTAACTTACTTAAAGTTTAAACCAAATGTAAGCATTTTTTTTGATGTTTTTGTAAACAAATTATCAGAAGGTAGCTTCTGACAGCACGGAAAAGGAGTGGTACGGTCATAAGACCGACCACAAGGAAAAAATTAATAAACTTTGTTTAGTATAGTGGTAGCTGCAAACTACCTTTTTAGCCAGTCCGTAGGCAAAGCCATACGTACAGCAAACAGGTTATAAACTACGGACAGGTGGGAGTTTGAAAGCTACCTTTTACTTTTTTATTTATTGGTTTTCAATACGTTATATTCCCATGACCTATTCTGATACACTACCACCCCAATTCACCATTCATACATATATTTTTTTACCATTTCGTTAGATAAATCACTATATGTAAGCTCTCTTAAAAGTCCTTTTTTGTATTTAAGATAAATTTGAATACCATTTGAATTCACAACCTTCTCAATTCTACCTTTTTTATTATAATAAAAGTCCATATATTCAAGGCTTTCAATTATTTGATCATTATTAAAGTGAATCAAAATTTCTCGAATATTGTGCTTATCTTTTTCTTGATAAACTCTAATATTATCATAATTGCCCCAAAGAATTATCCCATCAGCATCATATAAATCATAAGTATTTTGGCTTAAATATAGTGCTGAGAATATGGAAAGAGTTGTATTAATGTGACTTAAAGAAAACTTATTAGAAAGAGTTATATTATTATTAGTATGATTAACGCAAAGTAAATCTTTTTTAATGTAATTGTTATCTAAATCATATATTAGCGTATAAACAGAGTCTATTTTATATTTTTCTGAAAAATTAGTTGTAATTGTGTCGTATCTATAGCATTCGCCCAATTCATAAATACATTCCTCTTCTTTATTTCCATTCTTAGCATAAGAAGTGTAAGCAATGGTATCATTTATATTCTTAGGATATGATGTATAAAAATAAATGTCATATTTACCATCTTTATAATAATAGTCTTTAACTAGTTTTGAAGAATCACGTCCCAAACTGCTAAATTCTTTTATCAACAATCCATCAATATTAAAACTATATGTGTAAGTTAGTTTTTCCCCTGCCTTGTAAACTTGATATACCTTAACTGTCCTAATCTTATTTTTTGCAATTACTTCATTGTTTCTGTTTTCTCCATAAAATCTAGGACTCCAAGTTAATCCAATTTGACCACTTAGTAAGGAAAAAATAAAGATAAATATATTTAATATAAAATACTTCATAACTATTTTCCTCCACTTAATTCTTCATTACTCAAATTAGTCCTGTTATCCACACCTCCTCCAATTTGAACTGGTTTTTTATTTATAAAATCTTCTTGTGTAACTCCAATAGGAGCTTGTTGTGCTTTCCCCTGTTGACTATAAAGGTAATTTGGTTTAATTGCATCAAAATCTTCTAGTTCAAGAGTTTCTCCATTCTTGGGGATGCCATCCATTAAACCACTATCATTATGTCCGCCATATGTATTAGGATTACTAGGAGAATACCCAGAATCTTTATAACCGTTTGTTACAGAATGCCATCCTTCATGTTTAACAACAACTTTTCCAATATCATCTTTGAAAGTTTCCATATAAATTACTCCTTGATTACTTCCGTTCATATTATGCCCCCCTTCACCCACGATTCCATCTATAACCTTATAGTAATTATTTGCTTGATTTGTTTCTGTAGCAATTTTTTGTTGAGCCTCATCGTAGCTTATTACCCTAATAACAACTTTTGGCTTTACCTGAAGATCTACATTCCCAATACCTTCTATTTCTGCTCTTATTGGACCATCTCTATATGATGCTTCCCAAGTACCATCCTCATTTTGCGCACCAAAATTATGAGTTAAATCCTGTGTAATATCTCCATCATAATGCATATTAGGATCTAAATATAAATTCATATAAATCGTCATTTCTGCAGTCCCACCAGTAACCTGTCCATTCTGAGAAGTCAACTGTATATTCGAAATTTCTGCCCCTTTTCCTGTTGGGTCTGTTAATAATATCGGATTGTTGTTCATTCCAGAATAATCAGAATAAGAAGGGTACTCTTTAGACAACGGATCCAAACTCAACCATCTCCCCAACCTACTATCATAAATCCTAGCACCAAAGTCTAGTTGGTTGCCTGCACTACCAGACCATTCCTCCCCATCTTTCTCCATCCCATTAAACCCAAACCTATAATCAGGGCTATTAAAAGAGCGCCCTGGCATGGTCATACCGAATGGGTAGTAGTCAGTTGCATTAATAGCATCTGCTATGTAGTAATTAGCAGTATCGCCTCCTGTTGAATCCACTCCTAATTTTCTATCACTTATTACTACCATTACATTCCCCAAATGATTACTTAATTCATATTTCTTTTCGCCCATTCTTTTTACCCATATACTATCCGGCTCTGTAAATACGGTATCTTCTACTTCTGTACTACTACTTAAATATGTAGCTGTTATAGTGGTATCTGCGTAGCCATATATGGTGGTTAGTAATGAGTCTGTACTTATATTACTACCACTAAATGCTAAAAATTCGTCTTTTTCTTCTACTCCCAATCTTGAAGAGCCATATAAATGGTGTTCATTCATTTTAAAAGTGCTACCATCTTTAACATAATAACGTACGGTATCTGTTTCTATTGTTATTATCTTACCAATTTTTAAATCGCACACACCTGTATTGTTTCTGTATATTGAAATATCGGCATACATAGGGTCAGCTGGGTTAGGATCTGTAACTGTACGCTTTAATACTCCATTTAAATAATACCTTATGTAATTATTGCTGCCTACTTTTTCTCTAGAAACACGCATTTTTTGTCCAGAAGGTTGACTTGAATATGTTACTTTTAATGAACCCGATTCAAATATCCTATATGTAGTAGCATTATAATGATGCCACATATTTTTTATAGATGCGTAGTGTTGATTGGCATCTACATAAGATAAACCAAGGGATACCTGTTGATTTAAACCTGAGCTTGCACATGGTGTCCATTCTAAATACTCGCCTTGCATTATAGTTTCTTCAGAAAAAGCTCCTGCATTACTCCATCCATATCCAGCGGTTTTTATTAAATTTCCATTATTACCCTTTAGGGTCTCTCATAGAGGACCCTAAACCACACAAAGAATAAAAGAATTATTCTTCCTATCTCTTAAATTATTTTACTTTATTACTAATCTCGCAACTTGCTTTGCAGATTGGTTTTTAATAGTTACAAAGTAAACGCCTGCCACAAAAGATTGTGTAGAAACGGTTATCTTATCGCTATTTATTTCTTTTGAAAACACTAAATTTCCAATAGCGTTATAAAGTTCAATATTATAATTATCAAAAGAACCTGTTTCTATTATTACAAAATCTTTTGCCGGGTTTGGATAAATATTAGCAAAATTAGTTTCTACTATATTTTTAATTCCTACGGTATTAATTTCTACACAGTCAGAAGTATCAGAGCAACTTCCGCTATACACCATCACGGCATAGCTGCCATTAGCTGTAGCGGTAAAACTCTGGTTGGTTTCTCCTAAAATAGAGTTGTTGTTGTCATTACAATCTATCCATTGGTAGGAAGCACCTGTTTCGTTTGCTGTAATAGTAAGGTCAGAAGTAGTAGTGGTAATGCTTTGATTATTGTTAATGGTTAAATTTAAAGTTACCGTACTATCACACCCATTAGCTGCACCTCCTGCAAGGGTAAAAGTGGCTGTATTATTACTTGAAGTGTAAGTATTTCCGTCTATCCAAGTAAAAGCACCGCAAGATGTTTGAACGTCTGTACCTGTTATCATAGCCGGTTCAGAAATGATAGTGCTAACAGTGGCAGAACAGTTATTTGCATCTGTAACAGTAACTGTATATGTTCCTGCGGACAACCCTGCTATATCCTCAGTGTTTGTGCTATTGCTCCATGCGTAGGAATAAGGATTTGATGTTCCGGCAACAGTTAAGTCAATTGCTCCATCATTGCCACCATTGCAAGTTATTGGTGTTATTGTGGTACTCAGAGAGTCAGCAGTAAGCGTAGAAGCTGGTGCAATTTGCCAAAATAAATATGGATAATCATTGTTCATTGAGCAACCCATTTTCCATATATCGGCAGTGCCGTTAGTAGTTTCTCCTTCAAAATCCCATGTGGCATTGGTAAATGTTGTTTCATTTTTCATTTGCAGAGTAGTTATTCCTGTTGTTCCTCCACCAGAGCTACTTGCTTGCCCGGAAGTTTGAGTATTCCAAAAGCAGTTTGAAATTGTGCCTGCATCATTATATCCTATAAAACCACCTACATCGGTGCTGCCAGACACACTTCCTGCTGAATAACTATTGTTAATTGTACCCCAGCTATTACCTACAAAACCGCCTACGGTCATATTTCCTACTACGCCACCTAATGCGTAGCAATTTGCTATTGGGCTTTTGCAATATCCCATAAATCCTCCAACAGTGGAATTTCCTGTAACATTTCCTGAGGCATAACAATTATTTATAGGACTTGGAGTAGCTGTAGAAGCATGGCTGTATCCTACAAAACCTCCTACAAAATTACTACCGTTTGATGCATTATTGCTTCCATTTATATTGCCTGTAGCATAGCTATTGGTAATTGAACCTAAATTTCTACCTATTAAACCTCCTAAATAAGAAGGACCTGTACCAATATTGTTTACCGTACATTCAGAGTAGCAGTTTAGTATAGTGGTGTTAGAGGCGTAGCCTATTAAACCGCCTGCGTAATTTAAAGATACTTCCACAGTTCCCGTAGCGTAACAGTTTGTTATAGTAGCATCTTTAACATAGCCAAACATACCACCAACATAATTTTTCCCCTTAATATCAGCATTTGTTAATCCTAAGTTTTGAATTGTACCAGTAGTTGAGGCATATCCAAAAAAGCTGATATATTCATTAGATAAAACACGGTTAATATACACTCCGTCAATTATATGCCCTTGCCCGTCATAGCTTCCTGTAAATTGAGTAGTTACATTTCCAATAGGGGAAAAACCTTGCCCTCCGTAATAAAAATTGCCAGTACTGCTAAAATCTGAACCGATAAATAGAATATCGGCTGTTTGAATAAAATAAGAAGCCCAGTATGAAGAACCATCGCAAAGAGTTTTAAGGTCTGCTTTTGTGCTAATTTGATATGGATTTGCTACGGTTCCATTTCCGCCACTAAATTGTGCCTGCAATCCTGCATGCGATAGTATTAAAATTAGTATAAGGTATATTTTTTTCATAAGTTTAATTTTTAGTTTATTTGTTATTTATAGTACAAATTTACAAACTATCCTGCACTTATGAAATAAAATTCAATAACCGCTACAAAGCACCTTTTTTAATTTCATCAATTACTTCCGGATTTAGGAGTGTAGAAGTGTCGCCTATGTTTTCTGCATCGTGGGCTGCTATTTTTCGCAATATTCTTCTCATTATTTTCCCCGAACGTGTTTTAGGCAAACTACTTGTAAACTGTATTTTATCTAGCTTTGCTATGGGACCTATGTGTTCAGAAATTAATTGGTTTATCTCTTTTCTTAAATTATCGTGTTGCCTGCTTGCCCCCACTTGTTTAAGTGTAACATAGCCATATAATGCATTTCCTTTTATATCGTGAGGGAAACCAACTATGGCACTCTCTGCCACAGCAGGGTGTTCATTTATAGCTTCTTCAATAGGTGCTGTGCCTAAATTGTGCCCCGAAACAATTATTACATCATCTACTCTACCTGTTATTCTAAAATATCCCACTTCATCTTTAAAAGCTCCATCTCCTGTAAAATACATATTTTCATAAGCAGAAAAGTAGGTTTCTTTATAGCGTTTATGGTCGCCCCAAATAGTGCGTGCCATACCCGGCCACGGAAATTTAATACATAATTTTCCTTCTTTATGAAACTCTTTTAGTTCTGCTCCATCTTCGCCTAATAAAACCGGCTGAATACCCGGCAAAGGCAATGTGGCATAACCCGGTTTTGTGGGAGTAGAAAAAGGAATAGGCGTTATCATCATACCGCCCGTTTCTGTTTGCCACCAAGTATCTATTATGGGGCATTTCTTTTTTCCTATATTGTTGTCGTACCAATGCCACGCTTCTTCGTTTATAGGTTCGCCTACGGAGCCTAAAATTTTTAAAGAAGATAAATCATATTTTTCAATAAAATCTTTTTCTTGCTTTGCTAAAGAACGTATGGCTGTGGGTGCGGTATAAAATTGGGTTACTTTGTGTTCTTCTACTATTTGCCAAAATCTGCCATAATCGGGGTAGCTGGGTACGCCCTCAAAAAGAATACTGGTAGCACCATTTGCCAAAGGACCATACACTATATAAGAATGTCCTGTTACCCACCCTATATCGGCAGTACACCAATATACATCTTCTTCTTTATACTGAAAAGCATTTTTAAAAGTGTATGCGGTATGTACCATATAACCGGCAGTAGTGTGCACTACGCCTTTAGGGTTTCCTGTAGAGCCCGAAGTATATAATATAAAAAGTGGATCTTCGGCATCCATTTCTTCAGCAGTACAGTTGTGGTCTGCTTTTTCCATTAGCGGTTCTAACCAATGGTCTCTGCCTTCTACTATGTTTATGTTTTCTCCTGTTCGTTTAGCCAGCAGTACATTTTTTACTGTAGGGCAGTCTTTTAGTGCTTCATCTACTATGTTTTTTAAATTAAGTGTTTTTGCTCCACGGTAAGAACCATCGGAAGTAATAACTAATTTACAATCGCTATCATTTATTCTGGTAGAAAGTGCTGATGATGAAAAGCCCGCAAAAACTACGGAGTGAATGGCTCCAATACGAGCACAAGCCAGCAAACTGTAGGCTAATTCGGGTATCATGGGTAAGTAAATACAAACTCTATCTCCCTTTTTTATGCCTTTACTTTTTAAAATATTAGCCAGTTTATTTACTTTTTCAGATAGCATTTTATAGCTAATATGCTGTGCTTTTTCATCGGGATTATTAGGAACAAAAAGTAAAGCCGTTTTATTGCCTCTGGTATATAAATGTCTGTCTATACAGTTTTCGGTAATATTAAGTTTTGCATTTTCAAACCACTTAAACTCTGCTTGTTTATAATCATAACTTAATACTTTACTCCATCTTTTTTGCCAGTAAAAATTTTCTTCTGCTATTTCTTCCCAAAACAATTCGGGTTTACGCACAGAACGATTATATACATTGTAGTACTCTTCAAGAGATTTAATATGGTATGAACTCATACGGTTATGGTTTATTTTTGGTTTAGGTAAAGTTAAGGTTTTACTTTTAAAAATCAATTAATTGTAGTTGCTAAATATTCATAACTTTACGCCATGCAACTACAAAATAGCTACAAAATAATAGTGGCAACGGGCTTAAATAATGAAATAGGAGCTAAAGGAAATTTGCTTTGGCACTTACCTAAAGATATGAAGTGGTTTAAAGAAAATACTACAGAAGCAGATGTAATAATGGGACGAAAAACTTATGAAAGTTTCCCCGAAAAATATAGACCATTGCCTAATAGAACCAACATAGTAATAACAAAGCAACAAAATTATAATGCACCCGAAAAAGTAAAAGTAGTAAATAGCTTAGAAGCTGCTTTAGCTTTTGCCGATAAGTGTACCGATACTGAAAAATATATTATAGGTGGAGGCACTATTTATAAAGAAGCCTTACCCGTTTGCAATGAGATAGTTTTAACCAAAGTACACGCTACTTTCCCCAATGCAGATACTTTTTTTCCGGAAATAGATATGAATGAATGGCAAGAAGTATGGGCAGAACACCACACAAGAGATGAAAAACACGCCTATGATTTTTCTTTTATTCGCTTAGTTAGAAAATGACAACTTGGGACATAATTATAGTAGGCGGTGGAGCAGGAGGTTTTTTTACAGCAATTAACTACAAGGAGCAAAATCCTGATAAAACAATTCTTATTATTGAAAAAGATAAGGATGTTCTTAAGAAAGTAAAAATATCGGGTGGCGGAAGGTGCAATGTTACACATGCTTGTTTTGTGCCTAAAGATTTAAGTAAATTTTACCCCAGGGGAGAAAAAGAGTTAATAAGTCCTTTTCATCAGTTTTGCACTGGCGACATGATGGCGTGGCTTGATGAACGTGGCGTAGCTACCAAAATTGAAGAGGATAACCGTGTTTTTCCTGAAAGTAACAGTTCGCAAAGTATAATTGATTTGTTTTTAAATGAAGCAGAAAAATTAGGTGTAAAATTAAATACCAAAACAAGATTAGATAAAATAAACAAACAAAATGGCAAGTGGCATTTAACCTGTGGCAATGAAAAATATGTGTGCCACAAACTTGTAATGGCAACAGGGAGCAACCCTAAAATATGGCAATTGATAGCAAAAGATTTAGGGCATAATATTGTAGAGCCTGTTCCTTCGTTGTTTACTTTTAATATTAAAAATACAAGTTTGAATGAGCTGATGGGAATAAGCGTGCCTCATGCTCAAATAGAAGTAAAAGAATGTAAGCTAAAATCTGAAGGAGCATTGCTGATAACACACTGGGGATTGAGTGGTCCTGCTGTATTAAAATTATCGGCATGGGGAGCAAGAAATTTGCATGATTTGAAATACAATTTTACTATAAATGTTAATTGGCTGGGAGGAATTACTTATGAAGATTGCGTAGCAAAACTTAAAAACTATAAAGAGCAAAACACCAAAAAAACTTTAGCTCAGCATCCATTTGAATTTCCTAAGCGGTTGTGGAGTTATTTCATCAATGAATGTAAAATAGATACCGGTTTATCTTGGTCAAATTTAAGCAATAAAGCATTGAATAGTTTAGCATTAATATTAAGCAGAGGCAATTTTAGTGTAAAAGGAAAAAGTACTTTTAAAGATGAATTTGTAACAGCAGGCGGTGTAGATTTAAAAGAAATTGATTTTAGAAAATTTGAAAGCAAACTACACCATAATTTATTTTTTGTAGGCGAAGTGTTAAATATAGATGCTATTACCGGTGGTTTCAATTTTCAAGCCGCTTGGACGGGCGGATATATTGTGGCCAATAGTTTGGAGGAATAAACTAACCCTTATAAAACAAAAATACTTAGCAAGTTTTCTATTCCTTGCTAAGTATTTATAATTCTTAAAAGCAACAATTTACTTAGTTGTTCCTTCTATTTTTTTTAGTTCAATAGCATTATCTTTTCTTTGTAATGCTTCTTTATTTAATTTGTTTTCGTCAGAAATAATTACAGCTTTTTTAGTTGTTGATAAATTTGCTCTTTGCACTTTTGTAGCTCTCAATTGAACGGCTTTGTTTGGCGAAGCTTGCAATGTTGGCGTTTTAGCAGTTTCTACTTTCTCTACTTTTTTCACTTCTGTTTTAGTAGTTTCTGTGGCTGTTTGAGCACTTGCTACATACACAAAACCCAAAACACCTAATGTCATTAATATCTTTTTCATAGTTTTTTCTTTTTTTGTTAATTATATATCATCAATTGTGCCAATTATACTAATGCCGTTTTGCACTGTGTCATTAATTTTCACTTTGATATTAGTTTCTAAAGGTAAAAATAAATCTACTCTTGAACCAAATTTTATAAAGCCTATTTCAGCATTTTGCTTCATTTTATCATCAACTTTTAAATAATTAACAATTCTACGAGCCAATTTCCCAGCTATTTGCCTCACTAAAATATCGTGTTTCCCTTTTCCTATTACAGAAGTATATCTTTCATTTTCTGTAGATGATTTTGGATGCCACGCAACCAAATATTTGCCGGGATGATATTTTACATATTTTACTTGTCCGTCTATTGGGCTTCGGTTTACGTGCACATTTAGTGGCGACATAAATATGGATACCTGAATACGCTTATTTTTAAAATATTCCGGTTCTTCTACTTCTTCTATCACTACTACTTTGCCATCGGCAGGAGCCATTATTAAATTATCTCCTTGAGTAAAAGTTCTTTTAGGGATTCTAAAAAAAGACAAAATAAAAACAAAAAATGCTAAAGAAAATACTAAAACTAAGGCTTTAGTAATGGTAGAACAAACAAAAAATGCTACAGCTAAATTTAGAGCAAGCAATAAAATAAAAACGAGTGCTATGGTAGGGTATCCCTCTTTGTGTATAGAGTATTTCATAATTGAGTACAAAAGTAATTAACTAATTCTAAAATCTCACTACTCAGTACCAACATCTAATTACGTGAAGCACAAAATATAAAATGCTATAAAAGGAATAACAAAAATAAAAGCATCAAAACGGTCTAAAAAACCACCGTGCCCGGGTAGTATATTCCCCGAATCTTTAATTTTTAAACTTCTTTTCATTAAAGATTGTACTAAATCGCCCGTGGCAGAAAAATATGCTATAAGCCAAGAAATAACCGCCCACTCCATAGAGCTTAAACTGCTAAACCAAGGTATGTAGCCAAAGCCAAAACCTATAGCTGTTAGCACTAATAAACCGCCTATGCTTCCTTCCCATGTTTTATTTGGCGAAATACGCTCAAATAGCTTTCGGCTACCAAATGTGCTTCCTATTAAGTAAGCGGCACTATCGTATATCCATACTAATATTAAAATACCTAATAAAGTGCTGGGTTGGTATAAACCATCGGAATAAACTATAAAATTAAGCATAGAAAATGGCACACCTATGTATATAAATGCACTTAAATTTAACGCTATGTTGGTTATTGGTTTCTCCGATTTTGTGTATAATTCTACTATAAACAAGCAAAAAAGTAAAACAGGTATTATACTTATAAACTTAATGCTCAATAAATTAGAAACCGATGTGGCGGTAATTAAAAATGCCAAAACATTAGTAGCTATCAGCAATATTCTATAAATATTGGAAAAAGGTTTTTTTTCATCTCTTAAAGGAGTGGTTATTTCTAAATATTCGTTTGTACTAAACGCTACTATTAATGAAATAAGCAAAATATACCCTATTTGAAAGGTAGAAGCACCAATCATTATGGCTACAAAAATAAATCCCGATAAAGCTCTAACTGCTAATTTATTCATAAACTACTCAAATTTAGTTTGTTTGGTATTATTATGAAAAAAATAAATTATTGCCATAAATACAACAAATCCTATTACCGATGTAAGCAATGGAGGCGTGCCTTCTACATCCATATTGGTATAGCCCAGTTTATTAGTAGCTGTTATTACTACCATCACCCCATTATTAACAAAATGAGCTATAATAGTTAGCCAAAGATTTTTGGTTCTATAATAAATATAGCCCAACAAAGCTCCCATAAAAAATAAAGGTAACAAATAATAAAACTGAAAATGTACCATAGCAAACAACAATGAGGAGATAAAAATGGCATGAAAAGGTCCGACTTTTAAATCAAACAAAACGCCTTCTATTAAACCTCTAAAGTACATTTCTTCTGCTAAGGCGGGCAAAATAGCCATAACAAAAAGTATTAATGCAAATTCAAAAACACTAGAAAAATCTAAAAATTTGCCTTGCATAGCAATAGTGCTTTCTTGCAATGCTGTAAACTTTACTTCTAAACCCTCACTTAAAGGAATCATTTCATTAATTTCCATTAAAAAATTAAGAAACAAATTGCTACTTAATATTAACGCTAACACAAAAGCAACTTGTTTAACAGACGGCAACTTTAGCATATTTAAAAAGCCAAAAATGTTTCTTTTATATACAAAACTCAGTAGCAAAACAGGTAAAACAAATAATATTACTACAGAAACAATTTGAGCTATACTTAAAGAAACTATACTTCCGTAGTTGTCAATTGATGTATCTGTTGCAGAAGCAGTAAGCAAAGTACTTGTAAAAACCACAATAATAGGCAGTACTGTCCATATAAATACAAGCAAAGGATTATTTCTGAAAAAACCTTTAGGCGTTTCTTTTGGGGTGTTTTTTTCTTCCATCGTTAAAGGTACAAAGGTAGGAAATATTATGGTTTCAGATTATAGCTTTTAAAATATTGCTCTTGCAACAATAATTTTTCAAGCCCCCTTATTGTCCGCCAATGTAATTATCTAACTCATCTATAGAAGATTCGTAAGTAAAGGCATCATTAACCTGGTAATAATTTTGAGGATCGTAGCAGTATAAATAAGCGTGCTTAGCCAGTTCTAACTTATTATCTTCAAATGTAAATAAATTAAGCAGTCTTTTTATTTGTGAAGCCTTTAAACAATTAGCGGTCGTAGCTTGTTTAGCTAAAGTTAGTTTAGAATCTTCAAAAGATTTAGCATTAATACTGTTCACTAAATTATTAAAATTGGTTTCACTCATAGGATAACAAACATCTTCTGCTACTACATAAGTAGGTTCAACAGTTTGAGTAGTGTATGTGGTAGTGGTGGTGCTATGTGTAGTGGTAGTTCCTCCATATCCGTCATTTACATTTACATTAACACCCATGTTTAAGCCGCCTATATTTATACCCATATTTACATTATCTCCTGTGTTTGTAGTAGTAGTGGTGGTACTTTCTACTACATGAACACCCACAAGAGGAGCAGGCATAGGTTTGGTATTAAACTGTATTATTTGAACATTAGAAGCTGGAGGCGGAGCCATTGCCAGCGAAGAAAAAGAATATGCTTTTAAAGCTATTTCCCCCTTTTTGTTATACTTAATTTTGTAAGTAACTTCGCAAGGTTTACAACCTTCTCCTGTAGCCATTAAAAACTTCTTGTCAATATCGGGCAATTGTTCATTATTAAAAATAATTTTTCCAGTATAATAATCAGAAGTTAAACCTTGCACCTGAACATTAGTTTCCGGATTTTCATTTTGTCGTATGCCGTTTAAAATTAAATAAAAAGGCTCGCCATCTTCAGAGAATATAGTAACTCTATTTTGAGCAAAATTTATAGAAATAAAACTAATAAAAAATAATTGCAAAAGAAGTTTCATGGTGTTGTAATTTGCGAGCAAAGATAAATGTTTTGCTACTATTAAAATTCCAAAAGTAACTTGCCCTAAAGGGAAAGCAATAAAATCAGTTGAAATTATAGCGTCAGTGTTTCCTGGAGTCGGCATCCTAGCCGATTTTCACTCCTTTTTTTAAAACCTACAATTCAGACATAAGTATTTATTAAAATAAGTATAGCGAGAAGCTGTGGTTATAAGGAGATTGCTTCACTCCATTCGCAAAGACGAACCGACATGAGCACGTCTTTGCGAGTGAGGCACGAGCAAAGCAAACTTAAGTACAACCTCCATTCTTACTATTACAACTTGACAGGTTATTTACAAGAGTTCCGAACTTTTAAAAAGTTCGGAACTCTATAAGTCCAACAGTATTTTTTAGCTTTTATAGCAAGCCTTTAAATTCAGCTAATAAAATTATATTTGCAAGCCCGATGACAAAAATAGCCGATATAGAATTAGGTTCTTTTCCTCTTTTGCTGGCACCTATGGAAGATGTCAGCGACCCACCTTTTAGAGCATTATGCAAAAAAAATGGTGCAGACCTTATGTACACCGAGTTTATAAGTGTAGAAGGCTTAATACGCGATGCCGAAAAAAGCGTAAAAAAGTTGGATATATATGAAGATGAACGCCCTATTGGTATTCAAATATTTGGTGCGGAGTTAGATTCTATGATGCGAAGTGCCGAAATAGTAGAAGAAGCTCAACCTGAACTGTTAGACATAAATTTTGGTTGCCCGGTAAAAAAAGTAGTATGCAAAATGGCAGGAGCAGGCATACTGCGTGATGTTCCTAAAATGGTAGAATTAACAAAAGCCGTAGTAAACAGCACAAAACTTCCCGTAACGGTAAAAACACGCTTAGGCTGGGATAACGACAGTATTTTAATAGAAGAAGTGGCAGAAAGGCTACAAGATGTGGGCATAAAAGCACTAAGCATACATGGCCGTACACGCAAACAAATGTATAAAGGAGAGGCAGATTGGACACACATAGCTAAAGTAAAAGAAAACCCACGCATACATATTCCTATTTTTGGCAATGGAGATATTGACAGCCCCGAAAAAGCCGTTTTGTACAAAAATAAATATGGTGTAGATGGCTTAATGATAGGCAGAGCTGCTATTGGCTACCCGTGGATTTTTAGAGAAATAAAACACTATGCTACAACAGGGCAACACTTACCTCCTCCCACTCTTAACGAAAGAGTAGATACCGCCATAGAACACTTAAAAACAGCCATAGCTTGGAAAGGAGAAACACTGGGAATTTTGGAAACAAGAAGGCACTATGGCAATTATTTTAAAGGATTCAGAGGTGTTAAACCCTACAGAATGAAATTAGTAACATCTATGCAAGCCAATGAAATATACGATACGTTAGAACAAATGCGTATAGATTTTAAAAGTGCAGAAATACATAGTTAGAACTAATTTACCGGCAAAATTCCTTAATAATCAAAAATCAAGTATATTTTAGAGGACAGAATAAAACAAAAAACTGTTGTTTTACTTTGTTTAAACCCTAAAAATGAGAGAAAAATATTACAAATTTTATAATCCTAAAATGGAACTTTCGGGCTACGATTTTATTATTGTTGGCTCGGGAATAGCAGGCTTAACCGCTGCGGTTATTTTGGCAAAAGAAGGATATAAAGTTTTGGTTTTAGAACAACATTATCGCCCGGGCGGTTTTACACATACTTTTAAAAGAAAAGATGGATATTTTTGGGATGTAGGCGTCCATTATGTTGGAAATGCAGATAAAGGGGAGGCCATACGTCCTATTTTTAATTATTTGACTAACAGCGAGTTAGAATGGGAAAGCATGGGCGATATTTATGACCGTGTGATTATTGATAAAGATGTTTACGATTTTTACAAAGGAAAAGAAAATCATAAAGCACAGATGATTAAATATTTTCCCGATGAAAAAGAAGCTATAGAGCAATATTTTAAATTAATAGATAAATATTCAAAGCTTACGGGAGCGTTTCTTTTTGAAAAAACATTTAAACCTATATTAAGCTACACTTTAGGTTGGGCTTTTAAAAAATATTTTGCCCAATATGCCAAAAAAACTACGCAATCGGTATTAGATGAACTAACCAATAACCAAAGATTAAAAGCCGTATTGAGTGCTCAATTTGGCGATTATGGTATGTTGCCCACAGAAAGCAGTTTTGCTGTGCACGCTATGGTTATTAATCATTTTATAAACGGGGGAAACTATCCCGTAGGCGGTGCCGACCAAATAAGCATAAAAATGAATAAAGTACTTGACAGCTTAGGTTCTTTAGTATTAGTGAATGCCAAAGTAAGTGAAATAGTAATTGAAAACAACAAGGTAAAAGGTGTAAAAATAGAAGATAGATTTATTAGCTGCCCAAATGTAATAAGTAATGCAGGCGTAAAAAACACTTTTAATAGTTTAGTAAAAACAAACAAATCGGCTATTAAAAAAGCCATTGATAAATTAAATCCTTCAGTTGCTCATTTTTGCTTGTACGTGGGTTTAAACAAATCTGACAAAGAATTAAACCTTCCAAAACATAATGTTTGGTATCATAAAACAGATGATTTTACCAAAAATATAGAAGAAAGCAGTTTAGAAGAAATTGCCCAAAATTTTGCGTACATCTCTTTTCCCTCGGCAAAAGATAAAGCATGGAGAGAAAACAATAAAAATAAAGCCACAATACAAGCTGTTAGTCCGGCTAAATATGAGTGGTTTAAAAAGTACGAAGACTTAAAAGTGATGAAAAGAGGAGCTGAATATGAGGCTTTAAAAATGCAGTTTGAAGAGGCTATGCTTCAAAAGTTATATGAGTTGTTTCCACAAATAAAAGGACATGTAGAAATTACGGAAGTTTCTACACCGCTCTCTACAAAGCACTATACCAACTATCAGCAAGGCGAAATTTATGGTTTAGAACACAGCCCCAGAAGATTATTAACAAACCAACTACGTTTTGAAACCAAAATAAAAGGACTTACACTTACCGGGCAAGATATAACAATGGTAGGCGTAGGCGGAGCTATGGCTGCCGGTATGATGTGCGTTATTCCTATTTTAAAGTTTAAGTCTTTTAGAATTTTCTACAACATTTTTAATCCTTAATTGTAGAGATATTTCGCTACATTTCATTTTGCTCAAGATGATGCAGGCTTTGGCATAGAAACTACTCGTGCCACCACTTGGAGTGGTGGCACGAGTTCGCTAATTGAGATTGCCACAAAAATTACTCCTCCGTCATAATTTTTTCGCAAAGACGGGTAAGTCTTGTTGCTACCATCCTAACGGAAGGAAGCATTTATCATCTGCTTTATTGGTTTAAACTCCTTCACTCAACACCTCCCAAAGCACATCATTTTTAGGAACAGGAGCTGTTATGCTCAGTTTTTCTTTACTTACAGGGTGTATAAATGAAATATTGCGTGCATGCAAATGAATAGATTTATCTTCATTAGGTCTATCAAAACCATATTTTATATCTCCCTTTAATGGTGAGCCAATAGTGCTTAACTGCACTCTTATTTGGTGGTGTCTGCCTGTTTTAGGTTTTACTTCCAATAAAAAATAATGGTCGCTTTCGGCTATAACTTTATAGCTTAATTCACATCTTAAGCCTTTGTTTTTATCTGTGCCGGCATAAGATTTATTTTGCTTTTGATTTTTATTCAAATAATGAATCAAAGTATCTTCTTGCTTTGGTGGCATATTTTTTACCACAGCCCAATAAGTTTTTTCAAAATCTTTTTCCTTAAACATTTCATTTAGTCTTGCCAAAGCTTTACTGGTGCGTGCAAAAAGCAAAACACCCGAAGTTGGTCTATCTAACCTGTGAGGAATACCCAAAAAAACTTCTCCCGGCTTGTTATATTTTGCTTTTATGTACTGCTTTACATATTCTACTAAAGGCGTATCGCCCGTTTTATCTCCTTGAGCTAAATCGCCACTTTTTTTATTAATGGCTATAATATGATTGTCTTCATAAAGTATTTCATTCTCCATAAAACCGTGCAATATTTACTTCTTTTAAAAGAGGTTTTTCTAAAATTATATGTTCTATTAAATGCTGGGCAAAATATGGAGCTAAAGATAAACCTTTTGTTCCCATACCATTAAAAACATACATTTTATTATGTTTTGGATGGCTACCTAATAAAGGTCTTCTATCTACGGTTGTTGGTCTTATGCCCACTTTTTGCTCTACTATATTTAAAGCTAAAGAAGTTGTTTTATTCCATTTTTCTGCCATTTCAGCCCGTTTTTTAGCAGTGGTGTTTTCAGATAAATCATTCCAATCGTAAGTTGCACCTACATAGTACTGCTTATTTTGGCTGGGCGTAATATTTATATAAGAATTTAGCACAAAATCTATGTCCAACTCCTTATTTTCTACTACTAAGGCTTCTCCTTTAGTATGATGCTCTGGAATAAACGAAAAATAAGGATTGTCCTTTATTAAATAACCTTCGGCAAAAATAATATACTTAGCTTTTATGTTATTGTACAAAAAATTTGAAGGTTCAATTTTAAAATTCGTAAAATCAAATTTTTCTTGAAGAATACACGCTTTACTTTTAAAATATTTCAAAAAAACATCTTGAAGCTCATTAATTTCTATTTGATAAATAGGCGTGGTTTCTATAGCTTCTATTGGATTGTTAAAGTCCCTTAGATTTTCTTTACTTTTATGTAGGTAAGCAGTGTAAGCATTATCTTGTAGTCTTATATAAAAATCATTTTGCTGCTCTACAGACTGCAATATTTTTACTTGCTTGGTTTCTTTAAAAAAAGAAGCATTAAGTTGTTTTTCTACTGCGGTGTAAAAATTTTTAGCATAAGGCATTAATTGCTCCGTCATCCACGATTTTACAAACCGCCTGCCCGTAATTGGGTTAATTAATCCTGTAGCTTGCCTTGAAGACGTAGCTCCAGAGCTTTCATCTATAATTAGTACTTTTTTATTTTGCTGAATAAGTTGATAGGCTAAAACACTTCCTGCCAATCCTTGACCTATTATTAGAAAATCAATTTCTTCCATTATCTAAAATAGTCCAAATTTGGTTTTTGCGGTTCTTCTTCTTGCGTGTCTTCCTCAAAATTATCTAATATTTCTATATCTGTTTTTTGAGCTAACTGTTTAAACACAAAAAAAGCACTTAAACAAGCAGCAAATAATGCCGGGAAAACGGCATAAACTATTTTATCTACACCAAAATATGCTAAAACGGCAAAGGCAACTATCATTTCTGTGGCAAGAAACATTAAAACCAGCCTGCCGACCCACTGCCATGGTCTTTCATTTTTTTGCTCTGCCTGATTATAAATTTTAAAGGATAAAAATATAAGTATTATGATGTCCATTTCTTTGGGGTTATAATTCGTTTAATAAATTTTGCTGGTTTTTGGGCAACTTTTCTACTACTAAACGATAAGATAAATCTATTAGTTCTTTAATTAAGCTGTCCGGCACTTCATTTTTAAATATTTCTATAGTATTCCAGTGTTTTTTGCTCATGTGGTAGCCGGGTTTTATGCTTAAATATTTTTCTCTAAGTTCTTCAGCATATTCTGGTTTGCATTTTAAATTTACCGAAAAATCTGTATCATCAAGGCTTGTAAGGGCAAACATTTTTCCTAATACTTTAAAAACTAAGGTAACTTTATCAAAAGGGAAAGTTTCTTCTACTCCTTTTTTAGCTATACAATAATCTCTAAATTCTTCTATGTTCATTATTTTATTTTAAGATTATTTCCATAAATCCTCATTTTCCCAATTAGACTTCATACCTAAAGCATTAGAATATTTATATTTTTATACCAATAATTTATGCTTTAATATAGCAGTTTATACCCTTTTTACCTTTGTCTTGACACAAAGGTAACCAAAAGTCAAGACTGTAATCAAAAATACTAAAATGCTATAAAACAGACAATGACAAATTAATGTATGCTCAATTTCATTTTTTCTAAAGTATTTTCACTTGTAGGAGCATACTAATTTGTCTGTTTACTTTTTTATAATCTCCTTCATTTTGGATGTCTGTTTTACACCATTTCTTAACATATTTTTGATTAAGGTCAGCTAAAAGTGCACCTTAAGTTTGAATAGGTCGCTGAAAATTTAGTATGATTCCCTAACTACCGTTATCTGTCTGCCAACAGATAGAGATAAGGCAAGTTTTACACGCCTTACTACTTAGAATACGTATAAGTGCAATAGTTTGCCTGCCCATATTCATTAGATTGTACTCTAAACTGCAATTGAATATATCCGTTTAGGTTTACTAAATCTCCTTCGCCTGCTACCGTGTATGCTGAACTTCCTAAATTTTGGTCTGGTATTCTAAAATATGTGCCATTGCAGTCCACATAAGCTTCTACATCTTGCCCAGTATTATTAAAGTTAGTGAAAATTATTTGGTTGTTTGACGAACTAAATCCTGGATTTACAGTGGCAAAAGTAACATTGTGTCCAAAACCTTGCTGGCAACTTTCACCTACATGATAATTGCCTAAAAAAGGACTAATATCTACTTCTGTACAAGATTGATTAATTTTACTATCGCAAGAACTTAGACCAACAATAAGGATGAATAACGAAAAAATAATTTGATAATTTTTGAACATAATTTTGGCTTACTTTTTGTTTAGTATAAAACTGCCATTCCAACTGACATTTTGATACGCTGTTTAATAAATTTAATGTAAAAATAATGAAGAATTACGGTATTATCTTTTTTTTAGCAATATTTAGTGCTAATTTCTTGTTTGCACAGCAAAGTTTGGAAGCTGGTTTTGATATAACTACAGTCCCCAAAAAGCCTAATTATAGTAATGAAAAAAACTGGGCGGCACTACCGTGGAAAGCAGATAATGCAGATGATGTTCCCAGTGAAAAATTTAGCAATAACCAAGATAATGCTATTGTAGATGTGTTTTTTGTACACCCCACTACTATTAATAAAGCCTATGGCAAATGGAATGCCGATGTTTTGGATGATAAGTTAAACAAGAAAGTAGATAATTTACCTATCAAGCATCAAGCAAGTGTTTTTAATGGCAGTGCAAGGGTTTTTGCACCAAGATATAGACAAGCAAACTATGAAGCATTTATGACTTTAGGCACAGAAAACAGCAATAAAGCACTTGCTTTAGCTTATAGCGATGTAAAAGCTGCCTTTTTATATTATTTAGAAAACTGGAATGAAGGCAGACCTTTTATTATAGCCGGACATAGCCAAGGTACTTTTCATAATATACATTTAGTAGAAGAAGTAATAGATACTACAGCCTTGCTAAACCAAATGGTGGCGGCTTACTTGGTTGGAATGCCTGTAAAAGCCAATGATTTTGAAAACTGCAAACCTTGCCAACAAGAAGATGATATTAACTGCTTTATTTCGTGGAACACTATGAAAAAGAAAAGCTACCCTAAGTTTTATGATGAATATTACAAAGGAGCAGTATGCCACAACCCTTTAAGCTGGGAAACTAACGAATATTACTGCTCAGAAGAATACCATGACGGAATGGTGCCAAAAGAGTTTAAAAAGTTTTATAAAAATAAGCATGGAGCAAGAGTACACAAAGGCGTACTTTGGGTAGATGCCGTTAAAATTCCGGGCATTCCTTTTACCCGATTTGTTAAAAACTGGCATATAGGCGACTATAATTTATTTTATGGCAATGTTAGAGAAAACGTTGAAACAAGAGTATCGCAATTTATAAAAAGTGATAATTTTGCACTATGGAAAAAGCACAATTAGGAATAGGAAGTAAAATAAACCACCCAAAGTTTGGATTGGGAGTTATTTGCAATTTAAACTCAGAGTATTACAAAATATACTTTACCACAACAGATGATTTAAAAGAAATTTCAAGAGATTTTACCAATTTTGAAATAGTAGAAAAAATAACGGCAGATACACCGCCATTAGCTATTGAAGACATTGAAAAAGCCGTAGAAAAAGTAATGCGTCAGTTTAAAGGCGATAGAAAAACGGTAAGTATAGGCAGTAAATGGCTGGGAGGAACTTTAGAGCTAAAACCGGGAAGCGATGATTTGCAAAGTAAAGAAGTGCCTATAGATACTTTTTTTAGCAAAATAATTTCTGTGAGAGAAAAATTGAGAGTTTTAGAGCAAAATATCAATAATCACGAAAGTTTAAATGATGCTGAAAAAGTACATTTACAGCAGTATATAACCCGTGCTTATGGTTCGCTTACTACCTTTAATGTACTTTTTGCCGATAAAGAAGACCATTTTAAAGGAATGGGCAAGTCTTAATACACAATAATTCAAGTAATATTCTGAATAATTGCTTAATTTTGTACTACAAAACAAGCAAACTATGGCTGATAAATTATTTGTTAGCACTAAAGACGAATCTCCAAAACTATTTGAAAATCCCTTTATAGATTTCTTTTCAAGAATACCTTTTTGGGTACCACTGGTTATATATATTCCTCTTGTTTCCTATTTTTCTTATTTGTCTTTTACTGTTAAGCATACTACTTTTATGCAGTATTTAGGCAGTTTTATAGTAGGTGCATTAATTTGGTCTTTAGTAGAGTATTTAATTCACCGCTATGTATTTCACGGACACCCAAAAGCAGAGTGGGCTAAAAAAATACATTATACCTTTCATGGCATCCATCACGATTATCCTCAAGATTCACTGCGATTAGTAATGCCTCCGGCAGTAAGTATTCCGCTTGCTGTACTTTTCTTTTTTGTATTTAAGTGGGTAATGGCTCCTTTAGGTATTTTACAATTTCATTATGCTTATTATGCCGGTTTTGTGGCGGCATATCTATTTTACGATATGATGCACTACGCTTCGCACCACGTAAATATGACCAATAAGTATTTTAAAACGATAAAAGAACACCACATGAAACACCATTATAAAGACTCGGATTCAGGGTTTGGTTTTACCTCTAAAGTGTGGGATAGAGTTTTTCATACCGATTTTAAAGAAGATTAACACTAAAAAATAAAGGCTTTTCATAATTATTCAAGTACTTTGAATTATGAAAGTAGCACTCCCTTTCTTATTATTATTTTTAAGCGTATCGTGCAATAAAAACAACAAGGTACAGAATAAAAAATGTGTACATGTTACTAAAGCAGACGAAAGTGTGTTTGATAATTTAGATGATGAGCAAAAGAAAGTAATGTGTGGTGGAAAAACGGAAAAACCATTTTCGGGGAAATTCCTCTACAATAAAGACAAAGGAATATACACTTGTGCTGCTTGCAATAATCCTTTGTTTTCTTCTTCTACAAAATTTGATAGCGGTAGTGGCTGGCCAAGTTTTTTTGAACAAATAGATTCTTCCGCTATTATTACCCGGTTAGATACTTCGCACGGCATGGAAAGAATAGAAATACTGTGTGCCAACTGCAAAGGACATTTAGGGCATGTTTTTAATGACGGGCCAGACCCTACAGGTTTGCGCTATTGTGTTAATTCGGCTTCTTTAAACTTTATTCCCGACAGCATTAACTAAAAATTTTGAAGTATAACTACGTTATTTTTGATTTTGACGGAACACTATTTGACTCCAGAAAAGGTATTGTTTCCAGCATAAAGTATGCTTTAAATTATATGAAAATTCCAGTACCTTCTAACGAAGTGCTTACCTCTTTTATCGGGCCACCATTATTAAAAACATTTCAAAATCATTTTGGTTTATCGGAGGCAGATAGCATAAAAGCATTAACAAAGCTTAGAGATTATTATAGCGAAAAAGGTGTTTTTGATTCAGAACCTTATGCCGGCATTTTAGAATTGCTTGAAAAGTTAAATAAAAACGACTTTCCTATAGCTATTGCTACAGCCAAACCGACTTATTATGCCAATCAAATATTAGAACACAATAAGTGGCAGCATTTGTTTAAAACTGTTAGAGGTAGTGATATGAATAGCGAACTTTTCCCAAAAAGTAGAACCATAAGCGAAGCCATGACTGATTTAAGCATAAGCAAATACAATAATGTAGTAATGGTAGGCGATACTATTTATGACATTAAAGGTGCTACGGAATGTAATATAGCGAGCATAGCTGTAAATTACGGCTACGGAAAAACGCAAGATTTAAAAGATGCCAAACCCACGCATTTTGTAGAAAATGTAGAGGAATTAGCAAGTTTATTGGTTTAAATTTTCTTCTATTAAATCATAATCATGGTAATCTTTTTCAATATCTTTTAATTTAGTGTTGAAAATCTCCTTAGCTCTTAACAAATCTCTATCTCTTAAATCCTTGTATTTATACCTAGACAATCCTCTATCTAAATATGCTTTAAATAAAATATAATTATCAAAATTATTTGGATTTTTAATTATGTTAGATGCCTTCTTTATTATAATGTTGTTTTCTTTATCACCTTGACTATTCAAACCAATTCTATCATATAATATTAATAAATTAAGGTTGTAAGTAGTTGCTTGTGGTTCCAACTCAATAGCCTTATTATAAGAGTTTATAGCTTCTTTTATATTGTTGGCTTCAAAATAATTTGCACCAAGAACATTAAAGTTATCTGGAAAATACGGATTTAGACTAATTGCTTTTTTAGCACAATTAATTCCTTCATCAAAAAGTTTCATCCTTAGATAATTCCATGATAATAAGTTATATTTTTCATAAATTTCACTATCTAATCCAGTTAATATTTCTATTGATTCTAAATAATCTTTATTAAGATATTTTAGAAGGGCTTTTTGTATTGCATCAAGGCTATCAAACTCATAATTAGCCATATTTATTTCTTCTATATTTGCTGTAATTGGTGCTATTACATTTAATTCATTTTCCTTTGGGACAAATGACTCTGAAATTAGTTTAATTACTTCTTTTTTAAAAGACTGTATAGTTTCTGTTTTTTTTGAGGAAATTATATTCTCTTTATTCAATTTTTCAGCTTGATTTGTCCAATTGTATGATCCAGTATAAACAATTTCAGAGTCAAATACTACAAACTTATGATGCAAAGAATTAGGCTTATCAAAAAAGTATAATTTACCTCCTTTGTTAATAAATTCTTTCCACATTAAGGATTTTTGAGAATTATTCACATAATCATTTCTTGTTAAAATTGTAATATGAACATTATTATCAAGAGCAGTCAGTAAGTTTTTGAATAAACTATTATTAGTTATCCAAGCAACAACAATTAGAATCTCATTTTTAGATTTTTCTATTTCATCTAATAATTGTTTTTCTATATTTTCAAAGTAAACAATACTATCCATTATTAATAAATTTAATTTTCAATAAACTCACCCAAAATGCTTTGGTTTTTTATTATTAGTAGCACAGCTAACTATTTCATTTATTCTATTTTGCCTTGTTTCTTCTCTTTTTGCTACTACTATCCATGTTAGCATACCTTTTTTTACAGATTTACTTAAACTTAAAAAATAGTTTAATGCCTTTGGCTTAGCATCAAATGCTTGTTGCAAATCTTTAGGAATAATTAATTCTTCTACTTCGTCAAGAAGTGTCCACATACCATTTTGCTTAGCTTTTTCTATTATTTCAAAACCGGCAGGTGTCATTTTCCTTGCTTGTGTAAGTTTGCTTACTTTCTCTTTATTTATTTTAGACCACAAACTATTGGCTTTTCTTTTGCTGAAAAACTGCATAAATTTTTCTTCATCTATGGGTTTTTTAACACTATCTATCCAGCCAAAACAAAGGGCTTCATCTACGGCTTCGCTCCACGATATAGTGGGTTTATCAGCATTTTTTTTATAATAAATAAGCCAAACGCCATCTTCTTTTATATGGTTTTGCGTCAGCCATTCTCGCCACTCTTTTGTATTGCCGGGTATTATTTTATGGTGTTCTTTTTTTGACATTTATCTTATTTCTTGGCAAATTTCTACAAGTACTCCGCCTGTAGTTTTAGGATGAAAAAACATAATTAATTTATTATCTGCTCCTTTTTTGGGCTTGTCAAGTAGCGGTGTAAATCCTTCGCTTTTTAGTCTTTCAGTTTCGGCATACACATCTTCTACGGCAAAAGCTATGTGGTGTATGCCTTCGCCTTTTTTTTCTATAAATTTGGCTATGGCACTATTTTCATTGGTGGCTTGTAGCAGTTCTATTTTATTGGGACCATTTCTAAAAAATGAAGTGATAACATTTTCGCTCGCTACAGCTTCTTGCTTATATGGTTGAGTGTTTAATAGTTTGCTAAACAAATCGTTAGATGCATTTATATCTTTAACGGCAATACCTATGTGTTCTATTTTCTTCATTTTCTGTTATTATGAAACCAAATTTACAAAGCATTTGTTACTTTTAAGGTAAAACAATTAAACTATGCTATTTGTATCTGAAAAAGCAATGGATAAAATAAACCAGCTTAAAGCTGACCAAAATATGAGCCAAGACACGTTTATTAGAGTGAGTGTTTTGGGTGGTGGTTGCTCCGGTTTAAGCTATCAAATGGATTTTGATACTAAGTTAAAAGAAGACGATCAAGAGTTTGAAGATAAAGGAATAAAAATAGTTACTGACTTGCGTAGCTTTTTATATATAGCTAATACTACGCTTGATTTTTCTGACGGATTAAACGGAAAGGGTTTCTTTTTTAACAATCCCAATGCACAACGCACTTGTTCTTGTGGCGAAAGTTTTTCTGTGTAAGTTAAGTTGTTTTTATTTCTTTATTTCTCTTCCTTTTTTGTAGCAGTTTAAACAAAAAGAAAATACATAAAACAAATAAACCGACTAACAGTATAGAGTAAACTAAGTTTTCACTCATCCATTTTTTTATTACTAATTGTCTTCTATTTATTGCCCATTTATATTCATAATTTGGGTTGAGGCTTAGTACTTTGTCGTAGTAAGCTATAGCCATTTCATAATCTCTGGTTTGTATGTCTGCCAATGCTAAATACCAATAGGCATCTTCATCATATTCGTTTTTATACACTACATATTGAAAATCATTTTTGGCATTGCTATATTTTTTCATATCGTAGTAGCTAATACCTCTATTAAAATATAAGGTGCTGTTTTCCGGACTTAAATCTATAGCTTTACTGTAGTCTTCAATGCTTAATTCGGGTTTTTCTAATTTGTAGTTAATGTCAGCTCTGGCTTCGTAGTACATGCTATTAGTGCTGTCTATTTCTATTGCTTTGTTTAGTATAGCCAATGCGTCTTTATATTCCTTTTGCTCTATTAATACCAGCGATTTTCTATAATAAGCCACATCATTATATTCATTAATTTCAATGGATTTATTAAAAAAATCAAGAGCTTCATCATATTTTCCCTGCATACTTAATACTGTACCTATGCCTAAAAATGCTTTATCAAAATCAGGATTGAGTTCTAATGCCAAATTAAAATCTTCTGAAGCTTTATCAAACAAGCCTACTTCTATATAAGATAAACCTCTATTGTAATACGCTTCATAATCATTGCGGTCTTTATTTATTACTACCGAAAAATCATGAATAGATTGGTCAAACTTTTTAAGCTTATAATAAGTTAGCCCTCTGTTAAAATGAGCATTTATACTCTCATGATCTTCTAAAAACAGGGTATAAAATTCTATTGCATTTTCATATTTTCCTCGCTCAAAAGCATCTAAGCCTTTATCAAAAAAACTTACTTGAGCAGTTAGTGTATTAACTACCCACACCAATGTAAATAGGGCAACAAATTTTATGTTTGTGGCTTTAGTCAAACTATAATAGTGTTAAAAAAGTAATGAAAGGTAAGCAAATTTATTTAAGCATACAAAGGAAACCCTTTCATAAAGGCATTTACTTGGTTTCTAATGTCTCCAATTTTAGCTTCATCTTCTTTATTCATTAGTAGCGTATCTATCCAATCTACTATTTTCTCCATGTCTTTTTCTTTTAAACCTCTGGTGGTTACGGCAGGCGTACCTATTCTTATTCCGGAAGTAATAAAAGGCGATTGCGTATCAAACGGCACCATGTTTTTATTTACCGTAATATCGGCTAAACCCAGTACATTTTCGGCTTCTTTGCCTGTTAAGTTTTTATTTCGCAGGTCAATAAGCATTAAGTGGTTATCTGTGCCGTTAGAAACCAAATGATAACCTTTTGCCACAAAGGCTTTAGCCATAGCTTGTGCATTGGCAATAACTTGTTTAGAATATGTTTTAAAACTATCGTTTAAAGCTTCGCCAAAAGCTACCGCTTTGCCCGCTATTACGTGCTCTAAAGGACCGCCCTGTGTGCCGGGAAATACCGCAGAATCTAACAGTGAACTCATTTTCCGCACCGTACCTTTAGCCGTAGTTATACCTAATGGATTGTCAAAATCTTGTCCTAACATTATTACGCCACCTCTTGGTCCTCTTAGGGTTTTATGCGTAGTAGAAGTAATAATATGGCAGTAAGGCATAGGATTATTTTGTACACCACTTGCCACTAATCCGGCTATATGGCTAATATCTGCTAAAACTAAAGCACCAACTTTATCGGCTATGGCTCTAAAGCGTTTAAAATCCCATTCTCTGGCATAAGCAGAAGCTCCACAAATAATTAATTTAGGTTTTACTTCAATAGCTTTAGCTTCCACTTTATCCATATCTATAACTCCCGTTTCTTTTTCTACGCCATAAAAAGTGGGATTGTATAATTTTCCCGAAAAATTAACAGAGGAACCATGCGTTAAGTGTCCACCGTGAGATAAATCAAAACCTAAAATAGTATCTCCGGGATTAAGTACGGCAAGCATTACTGCGGCATTAGCTTGTGCTCCACTGTGTGGCTGCACGTTTACCCACTCCGCACCAAAAAGTTTTTTTAGCCTTTCTCTGGCTATATCTTCTATTCTATCTACCACTTCACAACCACCGTAATAGCGTTTGCCCGGCAATCCTTCTGCATATTTATTGGTAAGTACACTTCCTGTAGCTTCCATTACCTCTTTGCTGGTAAAATTTTCAGAAGCTATTAGCTCAATACCGTGTTCTTGTCGGTCTTGCTCTGCTTGTATTAAATCAAAAACTTCTTGGTCTTTATGCATGATTGTTTTGTTTTAAGCGACAAAGATAAGCGGTTAATGTTTAATTATGTAATGTTCAAAATAGTTTAGACTATTTTGAATTGACAATTGGTATAATACGTATTTTTGCATACAATTATGTGGTGGTTGCTTATTCCTATTTTAATTATTGCCGTTTTGGTTTTTTGGTTTTACCAAGCCTTAAATACGCCTTTGCCTAAAGTGCAAGATAAAAGTATTGTAAACAAAAAAACCGTTGTAAAAAACGATATTACCTTTTTTGAAAATACTTTTTGTAAAGCCAATAAATATGGAATTTATGAGGTTTATACCGAAGGTAATGCTTTTGAAAGAGGCTATGCTATGGGGCAAGTGCTTAAACCTTTAAAAGCTCAACACGAAAAAAATTTTATTGACAGCATTTATGATATAGTGCCTTCTAAAACTTACGTTAAGTTTTTGCGTATAGTAGTAGGTTTAATGAATAGAAACTTGCATCGTTTTTTTAAAGAAGAATATAAAGAAGAATTGTTGGGATTGTCTTATTCTTCTCCTACGGAGTACAATTATATAGCTCCACCTTATCAGCGAGTTTTAAACTATCATGCGGCCCACGATATTGGTCATGCTCTGCAAAATATGGGTTTAGTGGCTTGCTCTTCTTTTGTGCTAAATAATAGCAAAACCGATGATGGTAGTTTACTTTTAGCCAGAAATTTAGATTTTTCTCCCAGTGAAAAATTTAACGAGTTAAAAGTGTTGTACTTTATTAATCCAACAAGAGGACATAAATATATTTCTTATTCGTGGCCGGGTTTTATAGGTGTGGTTTCCGGCATGAATGAGCATGGTTTGTGTGTGGTTTTACATTCTGCAAAATCAAAAATGCGATTAAAAATAGGAACGCCCGTTTCTATTATTGCCAAAGAAATAATGCAAGAAGCAAAAAATTTAGCCGAAGCGGAAGCTATTCTTAAAAGACGTCAATCTTTTGTTTCAGAATTATTTTTGGTGGTTTCGGCACAAGATAATAATGCCTGTGTTTTTGAAAAAGAACCTAATTCACTTTCCAAATATATGATGCAAGGCAATAAGTTAATTTGTACCAACCATTATTTGAGTGAGGAAAAAACAAATACTTCTGAAAATATAGAGTGGAAAAACACCATTAGCTCTGCATACAGAGAAGAAAGACTTAAAGAACTATTATCAAACAAGAATGAAATAAACCCAACTCAAGCAGTGACAATACTGAGAAACATAAAAGGTGTAGACAATGAAGATATAGGCATACAAAATGAATGTGCCATAAATCAGTTGGCAGCACACCATGGTATTGTTTTTAAGCCTCAAACTTTAGATTTTTGGGTAAGTGCCAATCCATACTGCATGGGAACTATGGTAGCCTACAATTTAAAAGAAGCTTTTGAAAAAGCTCAAGAAAATCCTGCCGAAAATTTATATAAAGAAGCAGCTGTTATTCCTCAAGATGCTTTTTTAGAAACACAGCAATATCAAGATTTTTTGGCTTATAAAACTTTAGAAAAAGAAATAAAAACAGCTATTAAGTTTAAAAAAACAATAGATGAAAATAAATTGGAGCAACTAATTAATCTAAATTCAAAATTGTTTTTAGCGTATGAAACCGTAGGTAATTACTATTTGCAACAAAATAAAAAACAAAAAGCCAAACAGTATTTTGAGAAAGCCTTAAATTTGAAAATTGCTACTAAATTTGAGAAAAACCGAATAGAAAAGAACTTGTTAAAATGTTAAATCCCTTATTTGAAATTCCTACACTTGAAAAAGTGCCTGCAAAAGCTGCTAAAGAATGGCAAAACAAAGCCTTAAAAGAACAATTAGCATATTTGAAAGAAAACTCCACATTTTACCAAAAGCATTTTAAAAACCATAAAGTTAATTGGAGCGATATTGAAACCATAAATGACTTGCACAAAATTCCGCCTATAGGCAAAGAAGAATTGCAGGCATTTAATATGGATTTTTTGTGTGTGCCTAAAACAAAAATTATAGATTATGTAACCACTTCCGGCACTACAGGAGAGCCTGTTACTATAGCACTTACAGAAGAAGATTTGCAACGCTTAGCATATAATGAAGCCATTTCGTTGGCAGGAGCAAACGGAAAACCTGAAGACATTTATCAGCTAACTACTACTATAGACAGGCGGTTTATGGCAGGTTTAGCTTATTATCTTGGTATAAGAAACTTAAAATGTGGCATTGTGCGTGTGGGGTCTGGCATTCCGCAGTTGCAGTTAGATACTTTAGAAAGAATACAGCCCAACACCTTAATTGCTGTTCCGTCTTTTATAAATGCTCTAATTAATTATGCTCAAAAAAACAATATTGATTTAAACCAAACAAGTGTAAAAAAGATAATTTGCATTGGCGAATCTATAAGAGATGTAGGTTTAAAACCAAATGCTTTGCATAAAAAGATAGTTGAGCAGTGGAATGTAAAACTATATTCCACTTATGCTTCTACAGAAATGGGGACGGCTTATACGGAATGCACCGCCCAACAGGGTGGACACGAACATCCACAGCTTATAATAAGCGAACTTTTAGACGAAAACAACCAGGTGCTAACCGCAGAAGATGCCGAAGGCGAGCTTTGTATAACCACGCTTGGTGTTAAAGGAATGCCATTGTTGCGTTTTAAAACTGGCGATATGGTGCGTTTTTATCATGAAAAATGCTCTTGTGGTAGAACAAGCAAAAGAGTAAGTGCCGTTTTAGGCAGAAAAAACCAAATGATAAAATACAAAGGCACAACATTATATCCTCCTGCTATTTTTGAAGTATTAAACAGTATAGAAGAAGTGCAACTTTATGCCGTAGAAGTAAAAAAGAGCGAATTAGATACCGATGAAATTATCATTCATTTATACAGTAAAACACAAGACACTAAACGATTGGAAACAAAATGCTCAGAATTATTAAGAGCAAAACTGCGTGTAAAACCTAAGGTAGTTTTAACTACTAAAGAAGCCGTGCAAGCACTGCACCAACAAAAAAATCTGCGTAAACCTACCGTTTTTGTAGATAATAGGTAGAAGTATTATTTGTCTTTACAATAGAAATAAGATTAGACTAATATCTTTATAACAAACTTTTTATGATTATCCGTAAAGATACCTATGAAGTATTTTACATTAACTTTTCTTTAGTAGAAAAGTTACAAAAGAATCGCACTAAGTTTTCAGCGACCCATTATAACCTCAACTCTTAAAAATCAAAAACTCATCACTCCGTTCTTCAAACAGTTTAATTTTTTACGGAGTTTTCGGTTAATGGGTGCCCCGCTTACAAACTTAAGGTGCACTTTTTATCTGACCTTAATCAAAAATACGTTAAGAAATGATGTAAAACAGACATCCAAAATGAATGAAATTATAAAACAGTAAACAGACAAATTAGTATGCTCCTACAATTGAAAATACTTTAGGAAAACTAAAATTGAGCATACATTAATTTGTCCTCGTCTGTTTTATGGCATTTTAGTATTTTTGATTACAGTCTTGACTTTTGGTTACCTTTGTGTCAAGACAAAGGTAAAAGACTACAAACTGTAATTATAATTACTTAAAGGTCTCAAGATGCTATCTTAAAGCATAAATTATTGGTATAATAACGGATAGTTATAAAACTTTTGTATTATTTATCTCTCTTTTCTACAAAATGAATCATTACCTCTTTGGTCAATTTCATGGCGGTATCATCTAAGTGGTCTAAATTATCTAAGCGAGTATGATAAGTGGGGTCTAATGTTTCTGATGTCATGCCTATTAATGATAAAGCCGGCAATTTATTCATTATAAAAGCCGAAGCATCGCTGGCACCAACAGTAAGCGGTAAAGTTTTAACAGGCAAATGGCATGCTTCAAAAGAATCTTGCATTTCTTTTATCAAATTTTTATCAAAAAAGCTAAGCGTATTTGTTTCATTAGTGGCTATGGTTAAATATTCTTTGTCTTTTATGGTATCTAAATTTACAAGTAAAGCATTCTCTTCTAAAAGTCTTTTTTTGTTGGCTTTTACATAAGCAAAAGCACCTCTTAATCCCATTTCTTCAGCACCAAAACTTATAATTCTTATTCGGGTGTGTTGCGGTTTATTTTCTGCAAAATATTTCCCTAAACTAAAAGACAAAGCCACTCCCGTTAAATTATCATTAGCCCCTTGTACCACTTCTTTGCCGTGCATATCAAAAAGTACCCAAACTGTTGGTGTAAGAATAAACAACAATACTAAAAATATTTTGCTTACTATAGCTCCGCTAAATACTATTAATGCAAAAAATATAGGACTTAAGGCTAATAAAAAAGATGATATTACCGTTAAAACAGCACCTGCAAACTTTAATTTATACCACCACTTAAATTCTTTAACACTATCTATATGCCCTGCAAAAATTATAGTTTTTTTATGCTCTCCTGTAGGTTCTATTACGCCCTCTACATTATAAGATTCTTTTTGAGGAAATAAAAAATCTAAACAATGCCTATATGTAACAAAATGACAAATAAACAATAGTGCATTAACCACACTTAACACAAAAGCCCAAGTAGGATAAAAGAAAATTAAAACTATAGCAATTAAATGAATAACTATAAAAAGCTTTAAAGCCTGAAAATGAGCTTCTAAAGCTGAATTAAAAGGTAAAAAAGAAACCTCATCGCAAAAAGCGTCTAATTTGTCTTTTACAAAAAGTTGTGCTTGTTTCTCTGCATCGGAGCCGGCATATCGCCCTCCAAACCTTTTAATTATTTCTTGAATAAAAGTTTTCATTTACTATTGGTTTAACACAAAAATAATTAATACTTTGTTAATTCAAAATAGTTTAAACTATTTTGGGTTTTACAATGGGAAATGCCGTAGGAATATTCATAATAGACCAATAATTGTTTAAAGTTAAATTTACGTAATAATTTTTAAAAGGGTTTTCTTAAAAAATTAGTATTTCTTGTTTTTAGCATATAGTTTAATCATCTTTGCATTTTAATTTTTTAATGGATAATCAATTTAGTTTTTCTAACAATACCCGAAATGATTTTATTAATGAAAGTCAAAATAAAGTATTTGATATTTTAGTAATTGGTGGCGGTGTTACAGGTGCCGGCATTGCTTTAGATGCTGTTTCAAGAGGGCTTTCTGTTTGCTTAATAGAAAAACACGATTATGCTTGGGGCACCAGTAGCCGCTCTACAAAGCTTATACACGGTGGTTTAAGGTATTTAAAACAATTAGAAATAGCTTTAGTAAAAGAAGTAGGCACAGAAAGAGCTATTGTACACAAAAATGCCAGAAACTTGGTGCTACCCGAAAAAATGTTGCTTCCCATAGTAGAAAATGGTTCTTTAGGCTATTACAGCACTTCAGCGGCATTGTTAGTTTACGATTTTTTAGCAGGCGTAAAAAACAAAGAAAGACGCAAAATGCTATCTAAAAGTAGCACTTTAAAAGCTGAACCTTTGCTTGATAGTAAAAAAGTAAGCGGTGGCGGTTTGTACTATGAGTATAGAACCGATGATGCCCGACTAACCATAGAAATAATTAAAAAAGCCGTAGAATTAGGGGCTGTTTGTATTAATTATGCCAAGTTTATTAGTCCTATATACGAAAATCACCGTTTTGCCGGTGGCGAAATAAAAGATAATATTTCAAACGAAACTTTTGAAATAAGAGCCAAACAAGTGGTAAATGCTACCGGCCCGTGGGTAGATTTAATTCGCAAAAAAGACAACTCATTAAAAGGCAAAAGATTACAACTAACTAAAGGTGTACACATAGTGCTTCCTTATAAAATTTTATCTATAAAACAGGCTGTTTATTTTGATGTAGAAGAAGATGATAGAATGGTTTTTGCCATTCCGCGACATGGGAAAACTTATGTGGGCACTACCGATACCGTTTACAGCGAAAACATAGATGAACCACACGCCAGTAAGGACGATGTGGAATATATACTGAGAGCTACAAACAATATGTTTCCAAAGCTTAATATTACTATTTCTCAAGTAGAATCTAGCTGGGCGGGGTTGCGACCTTTAATTTATGAAGACGGAAAATCGCCAAGCGAGCTTTCTAGAAAAGATGAAATTTTTGAAAGCGAAAGTGGACTGCTTTCTATAGCCGGAGGAAAACTAACAGGCTACCGAAAAATGGCAGAACGTATTGTAAATAAAGTAGTTGAACTACATAATATAAAAACTGCTTTAAAGTGTAAAACAGAAAATTTGCAACTTCATGGCTCTGATTTTTCTTCTAATAAAGAAATAAGAAACCTAATTATTAAGCTTACTTCAGAAAATACTAAGCACAAAATTACAGTAGAAGTTATTAAAGAGTGGATTTATAGATACGGAACCGACACTCCAATTATCATAGATTTTTATAAGCAGTTTCTCTCAAAAAATAAAGAACCCGAATTGTGTTTTCATCTTGCAGAAATGCAGTATTGCTTAGAAAATGAGTGTGTGTTAAAACTTGAAGATTTTTACATTAGAAGAAGCTCAAAAATGTATTTTGATATTAAGAAAATTAATCCTTATATAAAAGAAGTGGCTGAGCTTGTTAAAGCATTTCATAAATATTCTGATGAAGAAATAGCAGAGCAAATTGAAAGAGTGAAATATTATGAGAAATTGGCTCTTACTTTTAAAAGTTAATAGTTAAATCTTTATCCCAGTTATCTTTTATCTCTACATTTTCATTGTAAAACAGCATTTTTTCAGCTTCTAAACCTTGCTTTAAGTTTCCAGTGTCCCATTTTCCATTGCTATTCAAATCTGCAAATATTTTAATGGTATAATTTCCTGCACTTAAATCAGTAAAAGTTATAAGTTCTTTATTATCAATGAGTTGCGAATAAACTATCATTTTCCCTTTTAATATTTGCAAAACAGGATTAGGATACTGTTCTTTTTGAGCAATAGTCAATATTAAATCGCCTTTATCTACTTTTTCGGTGGTGTTTACCACTAAGGTTTGCGAAACTTTATTTTGCTTGCCATTAAAATAATGTATAGCTCCCTCGTTTATAACTAAAGTATATAAATTATTTTCCTGTAAATTAGCATAAAGGGAAAGGATTTTATTATTTATATTATATTTATATATAATATTACTTAATGAATCTTGCAAATAAATAAAGCCGGTATCAATATTATCTATCAAATATGGAAACTTAACTTTTATACTATCATTAGCCGGAATATTTGCATTTATCAACTGCACACCGCCTTCAATTTTACTTTTAGAAAAATTAATTTTTACAGTATCTGTCTTTTCTGCATCATCAAGGTTAATATAAAACTCCGTTTCCTCTAATAAAGTATCTGAAACAAAATAATGCAAAGTATCTTTTAAGCCATTAAAATAATATCTGTCATTAGGGTTATACAATTCAGTATTTAACTTTAACTTTTCTACAGGTTTATTAAAATTAAAAATTACCTCTCTGTTTTTTAGCAATTTATAATCCCCAAGCTTTGTTTTTTGCTCCTCACTAAACATATAAATTTCCTGTTCTAAAACTTCTTTCCCATTTATAGCTATACTATTAGTAGGTATGCTAATTAATTCACTTTCAGCATCATACAATAGATTGTTGTTATTTTCTTTAAGTGCCGCTATTATATAATAACCCGGTTTTATATAATCTACTTTAAACTGCCCGGAAGCATTAGTTTTCACTAAATATCGGGGCTTAGTTTTAGTAAGAATTGCCGTATCGGAAGGCAAATACAAACCTATTGTAGCTTTTTCTACTGGTTTATTATCTATTGCCATTTTCACTTGCCCGCTTATAGATGAAGAATCTATAGTAGCTCCTGTAGAAAAAACGTAATTAAAAAACTCTATTTCATTGCCTTCATTATAATCTTTTACAGCACCCATAAAATTGATATTATAAGTGGTATTTTCGGCTAAATTTTCAGGAAGTTTTATAACTAAACTTTTCCCTTTTATAGTATATTTTGGTTTTTCGGGCATTGGTGGTGTTATAAATATTTTTTCTTCCGACTGCGAGAAATTAAAATACTCATCAAACTGAATAATTATTTTTCCTTCTTTTACATTAGTAGTTCCATTAGCCGGACTAAGAGCTTTAATTACCGGTGCATCTGCATCTTTATCTCCACCTGTAGGAGCCACAGGGTTAGCACAAGCATAAAGCAATAAAAAATACAGTATTATATAAAATGCGTTTTTCATTATTTATTTAAGTAAACCATCAATATTGAAATATCAGAAGGAGAAACACCACTTATTCTGCTGGCTTGCCCCAATGTTTTTGGTTTTATATTACTCAGTTTTTCTACCGCCTCTGCCGATAAAGAATTTAGAGCATTGTAATTAAAATCGGGTTTTAATTTTATTTTTTCTAAATTTTTCATTTTCCTTACCAATTCTTGATCCTTTTTAATGTAGCCCTCATATTTCATATCTATTTCTGTAGTTTCTATAGTTTGAGTGTTATAGTTATTTAAAAAATTATCAAGTTCAACTATGTTTTTTCTTAAATCATGAAGCGTAACATTAGGGCGAGCCAATACTTTATCTAACTTCATTTTTTGGTTTAAAGCTTTGCTTCCTATACTTTCTAAATAAGTATCTACTTGCTCGGGTTCTACACTAAATTCTCTAACAAAAGCCTCTATTTCTTCTAAACCTTTAAGTTTTTCTTGCACTTTTTGCAATCTATCATTTGAAGCTAAACCCATTTTATTAGCCATAGGCGTTAATCTTACATCTGCATTATCTTGACGTAGCAAAAGCCTAAACTCCGCTCTTGATGTAAACATTCGGTAAGGTTCTTTTGTGCCTTTATTTATTAAGTCATCTATAAGCACTCCTATATAAGCTTCATCTCTTGTAAGCACAAAAGGTTCTTTTTTCTTCACTTTATTGTGTGCATTTATACCTGCCATTAAACCTTGGCAAGCTGCTTCTTCATACCCTGTGGTGCCATTTATTTGACCAGCAAAATATAAGCCTTTTACTAATTTAGTTTCTAAGGTATTAAACAACTGCGTTGGCTGAAAAAAATCGTATTCAATGGCATAACCGGGGCGAAACATTTTAGCATTTTCAAAACCGGGTATTAATTTTAATGCTTTGTATTGTACATCTTCTGCTAAAGACGAAGAAAAACCGTTTAAGTATATTTCTACAGTATTCCAACCCTCCGGCTCTATAAAAAGTTGGTGTCTATCTCTATCAGAAAATCTATCTATTTTATCTTCTATTGAAGGGCAATATCTTGGCCCGCTCCCTCTAATTGTTCCGTTAAATAATGGAGAATCTTTAAATCCTGTTTTTAAAATATCGTGCACTTTTGTATTGGTATATGAAATATGACAAGGCAACTGCTTACTTGGTTTTTTAGAATCTAAATAAGAGAAACCTACTATTTCATCATCTCCAGCTTGTATTTCTGTTTTAGAATAATCTATGGTTCTACCGTCTATGCGTGGCGGTGTTCCTGTTTTCATTCTTCCGGCTTCAAAACCTAATTGAACTAACTGCTCTGTTATTCCCGTAGCAGCACGTTCTCCCACTCTACCTCCACCAAAATTTTTAGAGCCTATATGAATTAATCCATTTAGAAATGTTCCATTAGTTAACACAACTGTTTTAGATTTTATTTCTAAACCTAATTGAGTTTTTACGCCTTGTATTTTATTATCCTTTACTAATAAACCCACCACCATTTCTTGCCAAAAATCAACATTGAGAGTTTGCTCTAACATTAATCTCCATTTTTCAGCAAAGAGCATTCTATCATTTTGGGTTCGGGGACTCCACATAGCAGGACCTTTAGAGCGGTTTAACATTCTAAACTGTATCATAGATTCATCAGAAACAATAGCAGAATATCCACCCAAGGCATCTATTTCTCTTACTATTTGCCCTTTAGCTATTCCTCCCATGGCTGGGTTACAACTCATTTGAGCAATAGTATTCATATTCATTGTTATTAGCAATACTTTAGAACCCATATTAGCCGCTGCCGCTGCCGCCTCACAGCCTGCATGACCCGCACCTACCACTATTACATCATATTCTGGAAACATCCTTAATTTTTAAGCCACAAAGATATACAAACTATATGTTTCACGTGAAACATATAAGCGAATGAAAAAAGAATGTTTCACGTGAAACATTCTGACGATAAATAATAATCTTCCTTTTGTCGCATGGTTTTTATTTCTTCATCGGTTTTATCATTATACCCACATAAATGCAACACGCCATGCACTAAAACTCTTTTAAACTCCACTAAAAAATCTACTGAATTAGTTTTAGCATTATCCTCTATTCTATCTACAGAAACATATAATTCTGCTTCTAAAACTTCATTGCTTTGTTCTAAGGGAAAAGTTATAATATCGGTATAATAATCGTGATTTAAGTACTCTTTATTTATTTGTAACAAACCATCATCACTTAATAATACCACATTTATAGAAATCTCTTTAAGTTTTAATTCTTTATTAAGAACACACAAAAGTCCTTTAGCATAAATTAAATCATTACTAAAATTAAATTGGGAATGCTGATTATAAAAAATAACCTCTTTCAAGATTAATATTTAAACTGTAGTTCTATAATATTACCTTGGTCATTAAAAATAACCCAATCTGCTAATTGTTTAATAAGAAAAACTCCCCTGCCACCTATGGTAGCTAAATTATCGGGCGATGTAGGATCGGGTAAATTATCATAATCAAAACCTTTTCCTTCATCTTCTATAATGAAACTTATTTTCCTTAAACCATTATCTATATTATACTGCAATAAAACAAACTTGCTTTCATCATTTTCATTGCCATGATATATGGCATTATTAACGGCTTCGGTAATAGATATTAATATGTTTCCATAAACATCTGGCCCAATATTATGCTCTACACACACTTTGTCAATATAGTTTTCTACTATACTTAAATTCTCCGGAGTAGAATTAAACTTTATTATGTCCTTTATCCCTTCTGACATCTGCTGGCAAATTATAATTTTTTAATTAATTTCCGAAACATTTTTGAAATAATTTTCAGAAATTTTTCTGTAAAAAGATTTAAACTTTGGCGGAATACTCCTGTAAAGTTCTATACTTCCTTGTTTTTTCTTTATATACTCTTCTAACGATGGCGGTGTTGTTTTCTCATAATCTTGTGCCGTTATAGATTTTCTTTCCTCTTTTTCATCTCTTTCTCTCTCGGCATTTTCTGCTTGTAGCAAACGCGTCATTATCTCTTGCTGTCTTTTTATCAGCTCGCTGGTTATTTGCTTGTTTACTATATCCTCTTCATTCTCTTTCATATCGTCTATTATCTTTTGAAGATTTCCCAAACTTCCTTTTCCATCTTTATTTTCTTCTTGGTTTAACTCTTCTAATTTTTGACGTATAGCCTGCTGCTTGGCTGCCATTTTAGCCAACTTTTCAGATTGTCCTTTACCGGATTTACTTCCTGGCGAACTTCCTTCTTTCATCATTTCGCTCATCTCGCTTATTTGATCGCTTAGCTGTTGCTGCATCTTTTTTAAAGATGGTATTTTTCCGGGTTTACTTCCCGGTTTGTTTCCAGGATTTTCGCACATTTGATTGCCTTGCATTTGCTGAGCCATCTGCTGTTGCATTTGACTTAAAACTTCGCTAAGCATTAATGCTAAATTATTATAGCCCGTCATTACATACTGCTGGCTCACAGTAGCATTACTTACATTTCTATCTTCAAGTTGCTTTACAGCTTTATCTAAATTTCTGTTGATGTCTTTTATCTCATCTGTAATAAAAGCTTCAATTTCAAAAACTCTTTTAGCTAAAGCAAATAAACTATCTTCTACTAATTTAGAATCATCTATCAGCTTAAATTGGTCTTGAACTAAGTGAACGTATTTTGGTGTATTTATAGTTGTTACTTTAAATTCATCTAATAATCTTTCCTCTTCTAATGAAAGTAAAACCAAGTTTTCAAGCAACTGGCGTAATGACTCCATATCCTCCTCTGTAGATGCTTGCTGCATAAATGCCATCATTTGCTGCATGGCATCTGCCATTTCTTTCATTTTTTCAGATGCTCCTTTCTGACTTTCAGAAGATTTTTTATTATTCCCTTTATTTAATTCTTCTTTACTTTTTTCCAATTCTTCACTTATTTCTTCGCCTTGCTTTTCTTGTTCATCTAAATCAAATTGCTCACTTTCTTTATTCAACTCACTCAGTTCTTCTTGCAGTTTTTCAAACTCTTCATTTATTTGTTCTTGCTCTTTTTTTAATTGCTCTTTATCTTCTTTTCCTTCTGCTGTTTTCTTACTTAATTCTTCCTGCTTTTTTGATAATTCATTAAGCTTCTCTATAGTTTCTTGTACTTTTTGCTCTTGCTCTAATTTTTTTAATAACTCCAACATTCTATCTAACTCATCCTCTATGTCTTCGTCATTTACCTGCATATCTTGCATTTTTTCAAGTGCATCTTCTTTATTCATTTCTTCCATAAGTTTTTGCAACTTATCCATTAATGCCTTAGTTTCTTCGTCTAAAACATTGTCAAATAATTTCTGAATTTGCTCTTGCTTTTTCTTTATTTCCGGACTTACATTTTTAAAATCTTCTTGCTTATTTACATTGTCTTTATAGTCAGATTTTATATCGTCTAATTTCTTTTGTAGGTTTTCTTGTTTCTTAATTAAATCTTCTATTGATTTTTTTGATTCCCAACTCAGCTCATTTTTTTGCAATAATTCTTCTTGTATTTTTTTAAGTTCTTCTTGAAGCTCTGCACTTTCCTGCATACTTTTCTTTAAATCATCTTTTATTTTATCAAACTGCTGCTCTGAGTTTTCAGACATTTCTTCTTTACTTGCCAATTTTATACTCAGCCATTTACTTTTAGTAGATTTACTGCCATTTACTGCATCGTTATCAAAAACCTGAAAATAATAATCTAATTTATCGCCCGGCTCTACTCCTATTTCTTTTAAATTCCAGTAGTAAGAAAAATCGCTTGCTGTTCCACGTGAAAAAGGTATGTTTATTATTTTTCTAATTTTATTTCCTTCATTATTTGAAATAGTATAATTTAAAATAAGTTTAGTTAATCCATAATCATCTATAATTTTTCCTATATAAAAATAAACATCATTATTAGTGCTATCTTGAAAGGCTTCTACCTCAATTTCGGGATAATTGTCTTTAACTACAGAAATATTGAAGGCAGATGAGTCTATTTTTTCAACATTATTATTTATTATTTTAACTATATATTTATCACTATTATACAATGTTTTATCAAAAATAAAAGTGTTATTTCCTGTATTATTTTGCGTAAATGAAGTGTCTGAGAATTGCACAGAAATTTTATCCGTTGCCTGAGCATCAAATATCCACTGAATTTTACTTCCTTCCGGCACGCTTATATCGCCTTCATTTATATATGTTTTATCATTTAATCCTAAATAATTTGGATAATCAACTTTTAACTGAAAGTTTTTAATAATTGGTTTTTCCTTTACTTCAATTTCATACTCGCCTGAAGTAAAACCGGAACCTTCAAAATAAAATTTTATATTGCTTTGAACATTTGAAAAAATATAAGAAAAATTATTAGTGTTTAATTTTTGCATACTATTTTTAATTCCATCTTTTACCACATACACATTAACCGGCAGCTCACTACCCGAAACTTCAATATCTAATTTATAATCTTCAAATTGTAATGCCGTTAAACTTTCATTTTTTATATTAAAAGTAAAAGGAGCAGGTTTTACAAAAGTAGTATTATTTCTTATTAATCTATCTGTACTATTTTTAACAATACTGGGTTGCCACAAAAATAAAAACAACAAAACCAATAATGGCGGAACAGCATATTTTAAGTATTTTTTGTTTTCGTTTAAATCTACTGCATTAGTAAAAGGTATAGGTTTTAAAGTGTTTGATTTTTGGTCTATACTGGCTTGTATTAAAGATGCATCTTGCAAACTAAGTGAAGCATCTTTAAGCTGTAAAATATTTAAAAGTTTATCTTCTACATTTTTAAAATATCGCCCTATAATTTCAGCAGCTTGCTGGTGGCTTATTATTTTACCAAAATGATTTAGCTTAAATAAAGGATTAACAATGTAATAAACAATAATAGCTAAACTTAAAGCTAAAAATGAAAAAAACAATACTTTTCTAAATACTGTAGAAAAATAAAACTGATTTTCGGCTAAAATAATAACTAAGAAATAAACTAAAATGATAGCTATACTAAATAAAATACCTTTTAGTAATTTATTAAAGTAATACTTCCTTATAAACTCGTCAAGTTTTTTAATTAAATATGAATAACTATCCCCTATCATTCTATTCTATTACTATTTTTTGATTATTCTATTTTCCAAAATTATATTTAAAACCCAACATAAAACCAAAAGAATTGTAAGAATCTCTGAAAGTAACTTGCTCTAATGGTTCGTCTTTTCTGGCATAATTATAAGAAGAGTTAGAAGTTTCAGTTATCTCATTTTTATATTCTGTAACACGCAAAATTTCCGGTAAATCTTCCATTCCGTATTTGCTTTGAATATTTTCCATTCCTAATATTATTTCCGCAGCAGCTATAAGGTCTTCTGGAGTTTCTGTTGAAAAATCAACAAATTTTGTATCTTTTGCTTTAATAGTTAGCATATTCATTTCTGCTTCTGCAAAAACCGACCATTTTGGAGTAATATTATAAGTACAACCCACTCTGGCTGCAAAACCTATAGAAAACTGACCGGCAGTTTTTGCTTTTATGTAAGTTTCTGTAGGAATAGGAATATTTAAACCATGGCTGGCAATACTATCCGCTAATTCTTTATTTAATAAAGGTAAAGTATTATCTGCCATTACACCTGTTTTGTCATTTATGGTAGCTTCTACTATTGTTTTTCCTGCAAAAGGCAATAAAATACCAAACTTACCATAAGGTGTAAACTTTTTATTAGGATTTCCACTTACAACCACCATAGGAGCCATACGCACCATATTAGTATAAGAATATTGCTCAGCAAAATAATTAAGTCCGGCAGCATTAGTTTCATCTCTTCTGGCATCTAAAATTTTAGAACTTCTTAAAAATGAAAACTCCATTTCTAAGCCAAAGTTATCTATAAACATATATCCTACCGAACCAGCTACTTGAAAACCAGCTCCTCTTGTTCCAAAAGGTTGCTTTTCTGAATATTGATAATTATTAGGGTCATCATTGCTCCTAATTAACAATTTTCCTAACTCCGGCTTGGGAGAACCCACAGTGGTTTTGGCAACAGGAAAAGTATATCCGGTTTTAAAAGTAAAATAAGCACGTCCTTTTTTTTCTTTAGTTTTAGTTTCAGATTGAGCACTTAAAAATGCAAAAGAAAACACGCATAATAACAGTAATAAATTTCTCATTTTTTATAAAGATTTGGTTTTAACCTTGAAAATTAAAAATATTTCTAAATATTTAATAATCAAAAACATAATTACCTTCATTATTTACATTTATTTGAGGTATTTTATGATTTTCATTAAAATAATTGTACTCTTCTTCTATAGTTTTCCAAAAATCAACATACTTTGGAAACATATATTTAAAGATAGAATTTTTTATTTCTGAAAAACGATATGGATAAATATGAACAGGTATTTGCTCTTGCCCATTATTTTTAGCTAAAACATTTAATACATAAATTTCACTCATTATTTTATCTGTCATAGGCAAGCAACCTACCGTAACACAATTGCCATGTATAAAAATATCGCCACCTAAATTAGTAGCTGTACTTCTAATTGAATCTGCCATATTTGGATAATTTATTCCTAAACTCAACCAAAAATCACTAACAGGATTAAATCTATCTATATAATAATATCCTTCCGGCACTTGCTTATCACCTTGTTTATATTTAGGTCCCAAAGTACCGCTGGGTTTACATATTTTATATGTTTTAAACAGTTTAAAATCAGTATTTTCATTTTTTACCCAAATTTCTAATTCTCCTTCAGCCTTAAAAGCTCTTAATAGTATAGAGTAAGAAGAAAAAGGTATATTTTTAGAAGCAAAATCGTTTTTTAAGTTTTCAAAAGAAGCAGTATAAGCCATTTGAACTCTTTCAAACTTTAATTGTTCTCCTAAAAAATTTTGTTGAGCATACATAAAGTAAAAAAATAAAGTGATAAAACTAAAAGTAATCCACAATTTTAATCTTCCCATTATAAATTGATTATAAATTTTTTTCTTTCTTTTTATTATTAACTGTGTGAATAGTGGTAAAACTTTTCTTAGGTTTTAGTAATAAAGTGTAAAAAATAATCTTGTCCACAAAAATATAAAATTACTCACAGCATAAGTGCTTTATTTTTAAAAGAATTATGCTATTAGTTAACAATAGTTATTAACGCTATTAACAGGCAAAAGTGTATAAAAATTAGTGAAAATGGTAGTTAAAAAGATGTTGGTATTTTACTTTTATTTAACACGGCACTTAATATTTGCATGGCTTGTATTTTATTTTTATTACGCAAATCAACTTTTAAAATTTTATTTACAGCAATTAACAGCGTTATTAACAGGTTTGTTTAGTAAAAGGTGGAAAAAGGAGTTATACTTTTGTAAAAGAAACACCCTTTTAGCATTTTTTGACCAAAAGGGTGTTTTAAATACTACTTATACCGCAGTATATCCACCATCTACTAAATGGTAAGAACCTGTTATAAATGAAGATTGGTCGGAACTTAAAAACAACACTAAATCTGCAACTTCTTCGGCAGTTCCTAACCTACCCATAGGATGTTTTTGCTTTAGTGCTTCTAACATTTCTGTGCTTAAATTGTTTTCTAAAAGAGGAGTGTTAATATAACCGGGACCTACGGCATTGCAACGGATATTTTTTGTGGCATATTCTGCGGCTATGTTTTTAGTAAGTCCTACTACGGCATGTTTTGTGGTAGTATAAGCACTTGATTGTATGGCTGCCACAGCACCGTGTATAGAAGCCATATTTACTATAACGCCACCACCATTTTTTTCCATAGCTTTTAATTGGTATTTACATCCGTAAAATACTCCGTTGAGGTTTATATCTATTACTTTTTTCCAGCCGTCTAAAGAATAATCACCCGTAAAATTTTGTTCTCCGGCTATTCCGGCATTATTAAAAGCTATGTCTAACTTCCCGTATTCTTTTAATGCAAAATTAACAAGGTTTTCGCTGTCTGTAGCACTGGCTACATTTGCTTTAAAAAAGGAAGCCGTACCGCCATTATTCTTTATTAATTTTACGGTTTCATTACCACCTTTTTCACTAATATCAGATACCACTACTTTAGCACCTTCATTGGCATAAGAAATAGCAACAGCACGTCCAATTCCAGAACCGGCACCCGTTACAATAGCTACTTTGTTTTCTAATCTTTTTTTCATTTTTATGAGTTTTATATATTTAAAAATTAATTTTATAATGTGTTTAATATTACACACTCTATATAATAAAACAAATGTTAAGATTAAATGGTTTTGATAAAAATTGATTTTTAAGCCTTTTTAAGTTTTTATAGTAGTTAAAAAAAATATTTTATACCAATTGTCAACACAAAATAGTCTAATCTATTTTGTGTTTTACAATGGTAAATGCCGATAGAGCAATATATTTAGTACAATAAGGTGCAACCGAAATTGGACTATTATATATTCCTAATCGGTATTATAGGCCTACTCCAACAAAAACACAATATCTTCTTCGCTGAGTTGTTTTACAAAGCCGTCTTCTTCTTTAATTAATTCATCGCTTACAAATTCACGGAGATAATTTAATTATCTAACTAATAGAAGGTTTGTTTTAAAAGGTACAGTTTGAACAACATTAGAATTTTGATATAATTTTACTTGACCCACAACAATGTAATTATCAGGTGTTTGCTTTATTCCATTTATAGTACCATTCCATTTTTTTAAACTTGATTTATCCGAATCAAATACCATATCGCCCCATCTATTATATATTTTAAACGCTACTAAATAATCAAAATTACATTCAATTATAGGGCTAAAATAATCATTTAAGTTATCGTCATTAGGAGAAAACGCATCTGGTATTGTTATTTTGCAATCTTCTGTTTGAATAGTGTCATAATGACATTCACATAATATAGTATCATAATATTCACTAGTTGCAACTAAATTGTCTGTGCAATTTGGAAGAGGTATAGGGGTATGTTCACACATGCAATTTTGCGTATTATAAGTATCTAATGTAGTGCAGTCATTATCATCACAACTTGGAGGTGGTATAGGGGTATGTTCACACATACAACTTTGCGTATTATAAGTATCTAATGTGGTGCAGTCATTATCATCACAACTTGGAGGTGGTATAGGGGTATGTTCACACATGCAACTTTGCGTATTATAAGTATCTAATGTGGTGCAGTCATTATCATCACAACTTGGAGGTGGTATAGGGGTATGTTCACACATGCAACTTTGTGTGTTATACGTATCTAATGTAGTGCAGTCATTATCATCACAACTTGGAGGTGGTATAGGGGTATGTTCACACATGCAACTTTGCGTATTATAAGTATCTAATGTAGTGCAGTCATTATCATCACAATTTGGAGGTGGTATAGGGGTATGTTCACACATGCAACTTTGTGTGTTATAAGTATCTAATGTGGTGCAGTCATTATCATCACAACTTGGAGGTGGTATAGGGGTATGTTCACACATGCAACTTTGTGTGTTATAAGTATCTAATGTGGTGCAGTCATTATCATCACAACTTGGAGGTGGTATAGGGGTATGTTCACACATGCAACTTTGTGTGTTATAAGTATCTAATGTGGTGCAGTCATTATCATCACAACTTGGAGGTGGTATAGGGGTATGTTCACACATGCAACTTTGTGTGTTATAAGTATCTAATGTGGTGCAGTCATTATCATCACAACTTGGAGGTGGTATAGGGGTATGTTCACACATGCAACTTTGTGTGTTATAAGTATCTAATGTGGTGCAGTCATTATCATCACAACTTGGACTCCATATTACTTCAAATGAATCCACAAAGATATTATCGCCATAACATGCAGAATATCCAACATAATACCAACCTTCTGTTAAATCGGCATAAGAAAAAGTCCCATTGCTAACAGAACAATTATTACATGGCACATAAGTTCCGTTATCATCATTCACAAAAAAATCATAATAACCACACAATGTAGAATTATTAACCGAAAATGAAAAATCTACTAACCCACAACTATTTTGCTGAATTAAAGGGTAGTAATTATTAAAATCGAATTGATAAGTCCAATCGCCCATTAATCCTCCATTAATAGTAACCGAACTTCCGCATAAGTCGGTTATTTCTAAATTATCAAACCAATAAGTTGGCGGATAAATATTCGTTAAAAAACTTAAATCAGTTACTGTATCATTTATATAAGTAATGATTCCCGATGGATTATAAGCATCAGGTGTGTAATTGCCATTTAATACAAATGGAGCAACACCATTGTAAATTGTAATTTCTGTGCCGCAATAACATGGCTCAGAAATAGGTGCATAGGAAACCTGTAAGGGATTTGGCGGATTAAAATCAATGTTGGCATATATGGAACCAATTATAGTGGTGCTCATTAAAGTTTCATCACAATTATTTAAAGCTACATAAAAAACACACGGACCGGGCAATGTATCATAAATTACATGATATACTGCCGCATATTGTAAATGAAGTGAAGAATTGATAATGGGCTGATTTAATACTTGAATATTAGGAGAGGTAGAATGTATATCCGAAAAAATAAGGGTGTCAGAATTATAAAAGATGGTATCTCCATTGACATAACATCCGGCAGGAGCATTACTTGCGGGAAGCCAAGTTGTATCGTACCACTCTGTTTTTAAAACACAATAAGGTAATACTACTGTATCATACACATAGTAAGGTGAAAAATCGCAGGGACCACCATTAGCAATAGCATTTTGTATATTACCTATATTACTCCACGTATTTGGTATGCACGCATCTATACCAAATGTAGATACATCACTACAAAATACATAGTTGTTTTCACAATCCAAATTTCCTGTGTTGCCTGGTACAGTAATAGTTCCTCCCAGCATAGACACAATACTTTTGTTAAACATAAAGGGTATTCCATTAGAATTAACTAAACACGGATTGTTAAAATCAATACTGTTTGATGTATTAAAATCGGAAACTACAACAAAATAATAATAAATACCACAACTAGGTAGGTTACTTGGTAAATTATTTAAAATAGGAATCGTGCTAAAATAAACCAAATGGCTACTATCACAAATTGAATCAGAAAAAATAGCATAAAACTTTGTGTATCCCGGCATTACAAAACCTTGTCCAACTGTGGAAACATGGATAGAATCCTTATGACACATAATATATGGAGGTGTAATTATAGAATCGACAGAATTTGTACATTGACTATTTACATTGACAGTATATAAACAAGCTAATAATATGACCAATAGTCTCTTCATTATCTCAAAAGTAATAATTTTTTTTGTATATCTAAAAAATGAGTAGAAAAATAATGCTTATACAATTTGACTAAAACTCGGTTGAAACCATCGTTTTTATACAATGATATCCATATTCCTTTAACTCCCTATTCCAGCAAAAATGCAATATCTTCTTCGCTGAGTTGTTTTACAAAGCCGTCTTCTTCTTTAATTAATTCATCGCTTACAAACTGCTTTTTGCTTTGTAGCTGAATGATTTTTTCTTCTATGGTATTTTTGCAAATCATTTTGTAGGCAAACACATGTTTATCTTGCCCTATGCGGTGCGTACGGTCTATGGCTTGCTGCTCAATGGCGGTATTCCACCATGGGTCAAGCAAAAACACATAATCGGCAGCAGTAAGGGTTATCCCCGCATTGCCCGCCTTTAACGATAATAGAAAAATAGTAGTATGATTTTGCTCACTTTGAAACTCCTCTATCATTTCTGCACGTTTTTCTATGGGTGTTTCGCCACTTAAATGAAAATGATTAATATTGCGTTCATTCATTTCCTCTGCAAGAATTTTAAGCATGCTGTTAAATTGCGAAAATACCAACACTTTATTGCCTTGCAGATTGTTTTCAAGTTCATTTAGCAAGCGTTCCATTTTAACCGATTTTGCCGTTCCTATTTCTGCATCTTGCACCAGTTGTGGCGAATCGCAAATTTGTTTTAACTTGGTAATGCCTGCCAAAATACCCATTTTACTGCCGCTAAACCCTTCATTTTTTATTTGTAAAAAGATACTGTCTCTTATACGCACCTTAATATATTCATAAGCATCTTGTTGCTCTTGGCTCATGGTGCACCACATAATACTTTCCGTTTTAGGAGGCAAATCGGTAGCCACTTGTTTTTTGGTTCGCCTTAAAATAAACGGAGCCGTTAGTTTGCTAAGGACTTCTATTTTTTCTTTATTCCCTTGCTTATCTATGGGGTTGGCATATTCGTTTCTAAAAAACTCTTGCCCACCCAAAAAATCGGGCAATAAAAAGTTAATTTGGCTATATAAATCAAAGGTATTGTTAAGTATAGGCGTGCCACTTAAAGCCACTTTAGTTTTGCTGTGTAGTTGGTAAATAGCTTTGGTAGTTTTAGCTTGCAAGTTTTTTATATAATGGCTTTCGTCCAGCACCAAGGCATCCCACATAACGGCAGAAAACTGTTCTATATCATTGCGTAAAGTGGCATAGCCTGTTATTAAAACTTGTGCTTCTTCACTAAAAAAATCTTCTAAATTTCTTTGCGAACCATGATGAATGTATGTACTTAAATGAGGAGCAAATTTTTCTATTTCTTGCTTCCAATTATAAATTAATGATGAAGGACAAACTATTAAAAAATGAGCATCCGTTTTTTGCTCTTGCAAGTGGGCTAAAAAGCTAATGGTTTGTAGGGTTTTTCCTAAACCCATATCGTCTGCCAGGCAAGCTCCAGCTTGTATTTCACTTAATAAAACAAGCCATTCATAGCCTTTTTGTTGGTAAGGACGCAAGGTGGCTTTCAGTTTTTTAGGTTCGGGAAAACACTTTTCCTCCTCTTGCCATTTTTGCCATTTGCCCCACCAGTTTTGCGAAATTTGTTTTAAACCCACATTTTCTTGCACCAAATCTTTATTGGCAAAAACTATCCATTGCGGAATTTCTATTTCATTGTTTTTTAATTTGCCGTGCTTTATTAGCGTACCATATTTTGTTTTCCACTCATCTGTTAATACGCCTAAGCTACTGTCTTTTAATAAAACATGCGAACTATTGCTCAATAATGCCTTACGCAAATCTTTTAGTGCCACTTTTTCTTTGCCAAAGCTCACTTTCATAGAAAAAAATAGCAAAACACCTTCTGTTTTAAGTAGCTTGCTTTCGGTTTCAATAGGGTGTTCGGAAAAACGAAAATGCTGCATAAATTCCATGCCTAAAATATTGCACTCTTCATCTAAAAGTTGATGATAAACCTTTAAAAACCAATCTTTCTTTTTAGCATCGGCAAAAGATAGGAAATAGGAATTATTAAACTGCTTGGCAAAATTTGGGTGTAGCGACTGCAAGTGTTTGCTAAATGTTTTTTCTACAGTTTCATTGCGAACCACCTTATATTCTTTCCCTTTAATGTTAAACATTTTGTAGGGATGAAATTCGCCTTCAACGGTAAATCCATCATAAGAAAACTGCGGATTTAGGGTTAAAAACTGCCCACTTATTTCGCTTAAATAAACGGCTTTTTGTGGTTCTACATGTATTTCTTCTATAGGAAAACAGTTTGTACGATTTACTTTGTGGGTTTGTTCTATGGGTACAATTACGTTTTCTAAAAAGAGCTTGGCATCGTGCCGAAATTCTTTTTGGTTTATTTCAGAAAGTTTGTTGAACAACTGTATCTCATTACTACTTGCCACATACCATTTATTGTTTAAGCGGAGCAAAGCACCCAACTGCTCAAAATCATCTAAATTATACCATTGATTGTTAATTTGAATGATGCAGTTAAGATTATACACGCCATTTTTGAGGGTGGCTTGCACTTCTATTTGCGGTTTTTCTGCTTCAATGGTGGCTCGCTGCGAAATATACCGCTTGCCGTTTGTTTCCGCACAGCGTTGGTAAAAAGGCAAATCGGCAATTCCTTGCAGGCTAAGAAAAGCACTGCGTAACTCTCGGTGTATAATTTGAAGTACAAATGCACTTTGCGTTTTCCGTTTATTAGAATACGTCCATTTTTTGCTAGCTTCGTTAAAAACGCTTTCAAAATACTCAGCAGAAAGAAATTGAAAATTAAGCGTTTTGCTATTGGCTAAAGTACTTTTAAAAGAATTGAGTTCTTTAATGGTGGCTTCTGTGGCTTTAAATCGGGTAGGTTTGTTAGGCTCTTTAATTATATAAAGCACCTTAAACGGATTGTCTAATCGGTTTAAAGATTCGCCATCAAACAGTAAGGCTTTTTCTACTTGTATTTTTTATTTTGCCATAGGGAAGGCAAAGGTAAGTATAAGGCAGTAAAACAATAAAAAGTATTGTATTTCTGTTGCAGTTTTTTTTAGCCTTGGTGCGTGTCTCACGCACCAAGGCTAAAAAAATATTTATACCAAGACTTTAAACGATGGAGCAAATGTTTCATCTTTAAGGTAATAACACCTTGAAGGGCGTAACTATTTTGAATTAGCAATGGGTATAGCTTTTCCTGTGGTCGGCATCCCTGCCGATTCCACTTATTCCGCTTTTAAACGTATCTTTAAGCAATGTATTTCTTTACAGCTACAGCGAAGGATTGGAAAAACCTTTTTGAAGATGATGAGATAAAAATTATACTTCTTCAATCTATGGAGTGGTTGGTGACAAATAAAAAAGTTCAAATACACGCCTTTGTTATTATGCCAAATCATGTTCATATTTTATGGACACATTTAGATGAAACGTATGATATTGGAGCGAGTTTCAAAAGTTTTATCGCTTCTATGATTAGAAAATATTTGGTTAAACACAACAAACTAAAATTAAATTTGTATATTTCTACTCAAAATGATAGAGAATATCAATTTTGGAAAAGACGTTCTAAAACTATAGAAATGCAAAATAGGATAATAGCAGTGCAAAAGGTAGATTATATACACAAAAACCCTTTCAGCCATGGTGCGTGTCTCACGCAACAATTTTGTAAATTTAAGTGTGGTTTAGGTTCCTCTCCGAGAGACCCTAAACGGGGAAAAAATAACAAGACAGACGCCTTATTTTTTCGTCAAAACACTCTTAATTTGTAGAATTTATATTCACTTACACTAATATATTCGTTTACTTCGTTAATAATTGCTAAATTCGCAAGTTCTATGATAGCGTATTTAAAAGGTAAATTAGCTCATAAAACACCTACTTTTGTATTTGTAGAAGTGCAAGGTGTTGGTTATCAGGTTTTTGTAAGTTTACAAACTTACGAAAAAATTAAAGATGCCAAAGAATGTGTGTTATTTACCCACATGGTAGTAAAAAATGAAAACCAAAGTGTTTCGGCTTTTTTACTTTATGGATTTTATGAAGAAAAAGAAAGAGATTTGTTTGAAAAACTTTTATCCGTATCGGGCGTAGGTTCATCTACCGCCATAATGATGCTTTCTACATACAAAACAGCCGAAATTAGTAGTGCCATAACAAGTGGAGATGTAGGTTTACTAAAAAGTATTAAAGGTATTGGACCCAAATCTGCACAACGAATTATCTTAGAATTAAAAGATAAATTAGATAAAATGCCACAATTTGAACAAGAAAAAGGCGTTATAAGCAATACCGTAAAAGAAGAGGCGTTAACAGCATTAGTTTCTTTAGGGTTTAATAAAGCTACTTGTGTAAAAACAATAAATCAAGTGCAAAGAGATTATCCCGAAGCAGATACTGTAGAACAAATCATTAAACTAAGTTTAAAACTATTATAACAGGTACTAAAATCAAGTGAATATTAGAGCATTAATAATATTATTGGTAGTTTTTTGTATAGAAGGAGGAAGGTTGTTGGCTCAAGATTCAACCAATCAAAACCTGCCATATCCATTAGAAGAACGTGAGGGCAATTTTTTAACAGACCCCAATCCTAATCCTTTTTATTTAAACGATCCGGAAGCTATAGAAAGAGAAGTTAATTACGACCCGGCTACAGATTCTTACGTTATTACTGAAAAAGTAAATGGTAGAAATATACGCCCACCGCAGTATATGTCTTTTGATGAGTATATGGATTATACTTTAAAAGATGAAAACAAGCAGTATTGGAAATCAAGGACAAACACAGAAAGAAGCCTAAGAGATAAAAATATAGATTTGCCTTTTGAACCAAGTTATAACCCTAAAAAAGCAGGCGGTATTTTTAGAGGTTTAACTATAGATATACGCCCACAAGGAAATGTGGAGCTAACCTTAGGTGGCAATGTTCAAAAATACGACAACCCAAGCTTGCCTAAGCGAGCAAGGACACAAGGCGGTTTTGATTTTGATATGAATATCAATATGAATGTAACCGGAAAAATTGGTGATGCTTTATCCATGACAATAAAGTATAACAATCAAACCGGTTTTTCTTTTGATAACCAGTTTAAATTGCAATATCAAGGACAAGAAGATGATATTATACAATTAGTAGAAGCAGGAAATGTAAGTTTCCCATTGCAAACTCAGCTAATTACAGGAGCACAAAGTTTAAGAGGTATAAAAGCACAGCTTCGTTTTGGAAGGCTTACTATGACCAACGTAGTGGCAGAGCAGCAATCGCAAAAAAAATCTATTATAGTTGAAGATGGTGCTCAGTTGCAAAATTTTGAAATAAAAGCCGATCAATATGAAAGTGATAAACACTTTTTTTTAACCCAATTTTTTAGAAACAATTACGATAATTCATTAGCTCAAATTCCTAATATTTTATCGCAAGTTAATATAGAAGAAATAGAAGTGTGGGTTACTAACCGTACAGGGCAAACCAATGGAGTTAGAGATGTAGTGGCTTTTCAAGATTTAGGAGAAACCGACCCATATAGTCCGGCTGTACATCCTTTAGCCGGCAATACTTTACCCGATAATAAAGCCAATGATTTATATACTACCTTAGTAATGAATCAAAATTTACGATTGAGTAGCAATGTAGCAAGTGGTTTGCAAAGCCAATATCCTACATTTGAAAGTGTAAGAGATTACGAAAAAACTTATGCCCGATTATTATCAAGCTCAGAATATATTTTAAATAGAGAGCTGGGGTATATTTCATTACAAACAGCATTGCAACCCAACCAAGTATTAGGTGTAGCTTTTAAATATACTTACAATGGGCAAGTTTATCAAGTAGGAGAGCTGTCAAGAAATGTTCCACCGGATTCTTCTTCTGCTTCTGAAGTATTGTATTTAAAAATGTTGCGTAGCTCATCTATTCGTCCCGATTTGCCAATGTGGGATTTGATGATGAAAAACATTTATGCCTTAGGTGCTTATCAAATAAGTCAAACAGATTTTAGATTAGACATATTTTATTTAGACCCGGGAGGAGGGCTAAAAAGATTTATACCTAAAGGAAATTTAAGCGACCAGCAGTTAATTCGTGTTATGAACTTAGACCGATTAAATAACCAAGGTGACCCTCAGCCCGATGGATTATTTGATTACATACCGGGAGTAACAATAAACCCACAAAACGGGCGGTTAATATTTCCTGTTGTAGAACCCTTTGGTAGTCATTTAGAACAAAAATTAATAGATGCCGGCAATGCCGATTTAGTAGATGATTATGTTTTTAATGTACTATACGATTCCACTTTGTGGGTGGCACAGCAGTCGCCAGAGCTAAATAGGTTTAGTATTAAAGGAAAATACCAAGGTAGCGGTGGCAATAGAATACAGTTAGGGGCATTTCAGTTGCCCGAAAATTCCGTAACCGTTTCTTTAGGAGGAATAAGACTAACCGAAGGGCAAGATTATACCGTAGATTATAACTTAGGAGTAGTAACTATTATAAATGAAGGATTATTAAACTCGGGGCAACAAATTAAAGTAGATTACGAAAACAATGCTTTGTTTGGTTTTCAGCAGCGGTCATTAATGGCTTCGCGTTTAGATTATAGAATTTCCGACAAAGTTTTTGTTGGTGGTACTATAATGAAAATGAAAGAACGTCCGTTTTCGCAAAAAGTAAATTTAGGCAGCGACCCTATTAACAATACTATAATGGGCTTGGATTTTAGAATGCAAACCGATGTGCCGTTTTTAACCAGAGCCTTAGACAAACTTCCTATTTATAGTACAAAAGAAATGTCAAATATATCTCTGCAAGGAGAAGTGGCACACTTACGCCCGGGGCACAATAAATTTATAGAGCAAGACAAAGAGCCTATGGTTTATATAGACGATTTTGAAGGTTCAAGCAGTTCTTACGATTTAAAAGGAAGTCCGCAAACATGGAAATTGGCATCTACACCAAAAGGAGCTACAGATAAATCGGGAAATATACTATTTCCGGAGGCAGACCAGTTTAATGATTTTGCTTATGGATTTAACAGAGCCAAGCTATCATGGTATAATGTAGATCCTTCTTTCTTCCAAAAAAGTCAAAGTCCGGAAGCGGTTTACAATAATAAACAAGTATTGAGCAACCACTATGTGCGTCCTATTTTCCAATCAGAATTATATCCTAATAGAGATTTAGGAAACAGTATAGACCAACAAGTATTTACTTTTGACCTAAACTACGAACCGGAAAAAAGAGGACCTTACAATTTTGAAGAAAGTAATAGCGGAACAGTACCATACAGTAGAGGTGTAAGACCAGACGGACGATTAATAGCTCCCGAAACACGCTGGGGCGGTATTATGAGAGGGATAGACAATAACAATTTTGAAGTAGCCAATATAGAATATGTAGAGTTTTGGGTAATGGATCCGTTTATATACAATGACAATAGCAAAGGAGGGCAGCTTTATATAAACTTAGGTAATGTAAGTGAGGATATTTTAAAAGACTCCCGAATGCTATATGAAAATGGCATTAGCAACGACCAAAGCTTAATGGATAGCACTACGTGGGGAGTAGTACCACGGGCACAGCCACTTAATAATGCTTTTGATAACAATCCGGACCTTCGCCCTACACAAGATGTTGGTTTTGATGGATTAAACGATGATGATGAGCGAACGGAGTTTCAGAGTTTCTTAAATGATGTACAAGTTGACCCACTTCCTAAATCATTATTAGAAAACGATCCGGCTTCCGATAACTTTACCCATTATTTAGACCCACAGTACGATAATATGGCAGATATTATTGGGCGATATGTTAACTTTAATAATCCACACGGCAACTCGCCTGTTTTAGAAGGGAATACATTATACGCAGGTTCTAATAATCCGGATATAGAAGACTTAAACAGAGATAACTCTTTAAACGAAACCGAGCAATATTTTCAATATGCTATAGACATGTATCCCGGCATGGATGTAGATAACCATCCTTATATTGTTTCTGTTTCTGAATTTGGACCAGATGATTTTTTTGACGAACCACAACCGGGGTGGAAATGGTATCAGTTTAGAATACCGATACACGAATATACCAGCAAAGTAGGAAGCATACAGGATTTTAGATCAATACAATATGTAAGAATGTTTTTAACTAATTGGGAAGATTCTGTAACACTTCGTTTTGGAACTTTAGATTTAGTTAGAAACCAATGGAGAACCTACTTATATGAATTAGCAGAAGCATCAGAAAACTTGCCTGTAGATGAAGATGCTACTTTCTTTAATGTAACACAAGTTAACGTAGAAGAAAACAGCGGTAAAGAACCCGTAAATTATATATTGCCACCAAATATTTTAAGAGAACAAGGCGTAGCAAATAATGCAAATACTTTAGTAGCTCAAAACGAACAATCTTTAGCTGCAAGTGTTTGTGGTTTAAAAGATGGTGATTCAAGAGCGGTATATAAAAATGTAAACTTAGATTTTAGAAACTACAAGCGTGTTATTATGGACATACACGCCAATAGATTTCCGGGCGAAATAATGCCTCAAGATGGAGCTTTAACCGCATTTATACGTTTTGGTATTGATTTTACAAGTAATTATTATCAAATAGAAACACCTTTAGTATTTACTCCAGACGGGCAATATGCCGATAACGATGCAGACAAAGCAACCGTATGGCCAGATGCCAACAAATTTGATGTTTCGTTAAGTGAGTTAACGGAAATTAAAAAAGCAAGAAATGCCGCTGGCTGGCCTAAAACAGTGCCTTATAGTGCAACTACAAGCACAGGAAAAATAGTAACCATAAAAGGTATTCCGGATTTAGGAACACTACAAATAGTAATGTTGGGAGTAAAAAACCCTTCGCAAAACGATCCGAACAATCCTATACAGGGAGAAGATAATGGAAACGCACAATGTGGAGAGGTTTGGTTTAACGAGTTTAGATTAAGTGGCTTAGATGAAAGACCCGGTTCGGCAGCTTTAGCCAGTTTATCTATAAAACTTGCCGATTTAGGAAACGTTAATTTCAGCACCAGTATGCATAGTATTGGTTTTGGACAAGTAGATATGCAAGTAGATGAAAGATACCAAGACCGTTTTTACTCTTACGATTTTAATACAAATCTTCAATTAGGTAAGTTTTTGCCGGCAAAAGCTAACATACAAATACCTTTTTATGGCGGTATATCTCAGTCATTTAGCACGCCAGAATACGACCCTTATCAGTTAGATTTAACCTCTAAAGAACAAATAGCTTCTATAAAAACACTAAACGAAGACTCTGCTTTAACCTATAAGAGGATGATACAAACGCTGGTAACAAGGAAAGGCTTTAACTTTACTAATGTTAGAAAACTACCGGGAGAGAAACAAAAGAGACTCTTTTTCTTTAGCCCCGAAAACCTTGGATTTTCTTATGCTTATAATGTAATAGAAAAAAGCGACCCGTTTGTACAAAGTGATTATGAACAAACACATTTAGGAAAAATAGACTATGCACATAGTTTGCAGCCTAAGTATTTGTATCCATTTAAAAAAGCTATTAAAAGCACCAATCCATTTTTAAGTATAATAAAAGATTTAAATGTCAATTTCTTCCCTTCTACTATGGCGTTTAATACACAAATGAATAGGCAGTATGGAGAGCTTAATTTAAGAACTTTAGAAGGTGATGATTTTACATTGCCTACCACTTTTAATAAGTTTTTTACGTGGGATAGGTCTTATTCTTTTAAATACAATCCTTTTAAATCTTTAAGTATAGATTATAACGCTAATAATGCAGCCCGTATAGATGAACCTTTCGGGAAAATAGATACCAAAGAAGAAAAGCAAGAGATTTGGAACAACATAAAACGTGGTGGTAGAACCACTATGTTTAACCAAAATTTGAATGTAAATTATAAATTGCCATTAAATAAATTGCCATTTTTAGATTTTACAAATACTACGGTTAGCTATGGTTCCGGATTCAACTGGATAGCGGCTCCACTGCGTGCTGATGCCGATGGAAATTATATTGAAAATCCACTGGGGAATGTAATGAGCAATAACCAGCAACTTAGATTTAACACCGATTGGAATTTTGATAAATTGTACTCAAAAGTGCCTTATTTAAAGAAATTTACAGGAACAAATCCAACCGCAGGAAACAAACAAGCCACACAGCAAAAACGTGAAACAGCTGTAAAAGCAAGAGAAAAACTAAAGCAAGATAAAATAGCTTTAGAAGAAAAACTGCAAGCGGAAAAAGAAGCTTTTAAAGATTTGAAAGCAGAACTAAAAATAGATACTGTTCTTACTAAAAAAGAGAAGAAAGTAGAAAAGAAAACTCAAAAAGAGAAAATAAAGAGTTTAAGAAAGCAAATAAAGAAGAAAAAATCTGACAGAGCACAAAAGCAAGCTCCTGCACGTATTTTAGAAAACGCCATAATGCAACCTTTGGTAAGTTTAAAGAAAATTTCGGTTTCTTATACCGAAGACAGAAGTACAACCGTGCCGGGTTATATGCCGGATACTGATTTTGTAGGTTTAGATAGGCAAAGCAAGCGAGCTCCGGGGCCGGGGTTTGTGTTTGGTGGTCAGCCGGGTTTCCAGTGGTTCAAAAACTTTGATGCCTCTAAAAGAGATGCATGGTTAGATGAAGCTGCTAATAATGGATGGATTTCGCAAGATTCATTGCAAAACCAGAAATTTATGCAAACCTATTCTCAAAACTTAGACATTAGAGCCACGATAGAACCGTATAGAGATTTGCAAATAGATTTGACATTAAACAAAACAAATTCTATAAACCACTCTCAGTTTTTTAAAGTTTTTGATTCAAATACAGGATATGAGCATTCGCTTCCACAAGATGTGGGTACGTATAAAATTTCTACCATTACTTGGAAAACCATGTTTACAAAATACGATACAACATGGCTAAACAGTACCTATAAGCAGTTTTTAGATAATAGAGCTATTATTTCTGAACGTATGCAGTACGAAAACGGAAATAGTAGTGGCACATTCTATAATCCAAGCGATTCTACTTCAAATGCTAATTATAAAGAAGGATATGGTCCTACTTCGCAAGATGTATTAATACCTGCATTTTTAGCTGCTTACCAAGGAAAAGACGCTAATAAAGTAAAATTAAATCCATTTAAAAACTTTCCATTGCCAAACTGGCAAATAAGCTACAATGGTTTAACAAGGTTTAAATGGGCTCAAAAAATATTCTCTAATTTCAGCATTAGACATGGCTATAGCTCAGTAATTCAAATAGCAAGTTTCCAAACCAACTACGATTATCAAGGCGATAATACTTATTTTACGCCTAATACGGTAGATTCATTAAATGGAAACTACTATACATATTATAATATTCCTAACATAGTTATAAACGAGCAGTTAAATCCATTAATTGGTTTTGATATGACCTTTAAAAATGGTTTGCAAGCTCGTATTGATTATAAAAAATCAAGAACAGCTACGGTTAATTTTACCGATTTTCAGCTTATAGAAAATCAATCTGAAGCCATAACCGCAGGATTAGGCTATAGAGTAAAAGGGTTAAAAATGCCATTTAAGTTTAAGGGTAAAAAAGTAATATTGCACAACGATTTGAATATGCGATTTGACTTTACATATAGAGATAATGTAATAGTAAACCACCGATTAGACCAAGGCATTTCAATACCAACAAGTGGAGCTAAAGTAATAACCGTTTCGCCATCTATAGATTATGTAATAAGCAAGCAGATGAACATAAGAATTTTCTTAGACAGAACAAGAACAATTCCTAAAACATCTAACTCTTTCCCTACCACCACTACACGAGCAGGAGTAACATTCAGATTTAGCTTAGCTAATTTCTAAAAACTTAGCGAGAATTGTTCACGGGCATTATCCGTTACTAAACTTTGTTTTAAATTTTAACTTATGCGATTTTTACCAGAAGAAATAGAAAATTATGCAGCATTACATTCTTTAAAAGAGGATGAAGTATTGCAACAACTTAACAGAGAAACTCATTTAAACATTCTTATGCCTCAAATGATTAGTGGGCATATTCAAGGAAATTTTTTAAGAATGATGAGCTTTATGATTAAGCCCAAAAACATTTTAGAGATAGGCACTTTTACCGGCTATTCTGCTATTTGTTTAGCTCAAGGATTGCAAGAAAATGGCAAACTTTATACTATAGATATTAATGAAGAACTTGAAGATATGTGTAGAACATATTTTGATAAAGCAGGACTAAAAAATAAGATAGATTATAGAATAGGAAATGCCTTAGATATTATTCCCGACATAAACGAAACTTTTGATTTAGTTTTTATTGATGCCGATAAAATAAATTATAGCAACTATTACGATTTGGTTTTTAGCAAAGTAAATAAAGGTGGTTTTATTTTGGCAGATAATGTTTTGTGGAGCGGAAAAGTAACGCAAGAAAAAAAGAATAAAGACACGCAAGCACTACATGATTATAATACAAAAATAACCAATGACGAAAGAGTAGAAAATTATTTAGTTCCTATAAGAGATGGAATAATGGTGGCTCGCAAAAAATAAAACTCAACAACACAATATCCCGATTCAGTTATTTAATATTACGATACGCAAACTAATAGTTGAACAGAGCAAAACACCGCCCGTATCTTTGTGGTATAATTATTAAAAACAAAAAATTTATAAAACCTATATCATGGAAGAAACATTAAAAAAAATAGTTTATGCTGGTGTTGGCTTAGCCGCACAAGCTACAGAAAAATTTGAAAGTACTGTTGACGAGTTAATCGCAAAAGGAAAATTATCTGACAAAGAAGGAAAGAAAATTGTTGATGATTTTTTCAAAAAAACAGAAAAGAAAAAAGACGAGTTTGAAGGCAAAATTAAATCATCTACAGACGAGATTTTTTCTAAATTCAAATTTGCTCAAGAAAACGAATTAAAAGACTTAAGAGCTAAAGTTGCTAAATTAGAAAAAGAAGTAAGCAAATTAACTGCTCCTGCTAAAAAACCAGTAGCTAAAAAAGCTCCTGCAAAAAAAGCAGCTCCTAAAGCTACAGCAACTAAAACTGCTACGCCTACAACTGTAAAAGCATAATTTAAAATTTAGTTTGAACAATAGAGAAGCCGAACACAACATTTGTGTTCGGCTTTTTTATGCTCACTTCTTAACCTGACAGTTTCTATGTTTGCGTGTTTACGTTTTATGGGAGGTTTTTTCTATCTCGTGCGTCATGCCTTTGCAGAAAGGCATCTCATTTGTAAAAAAACTACTACCTTTAATAAGTGCAAAACAATAAAATAGCTTATCCCATATTACGCAGAAAAAACAGTATTAAAATCACTTATTTAATGTTGTTTCTTTACTTAATACTCCTTAGTTCTTGCACCTATTATTTAGGACCAAATAAGTGGGAAAAAACCTTCCCCAAAGAAGCAAATATTTTTCCTACACAAAATTATAATACACTAAAAAACGCTATTAATCCCGTTGATTTTTTAGGTAGCGAACTCGCAGATTTTTCTAATAAAAATTACATAATTTACAGCGATAAATTTAAAGACACCATATTAGATGTTCGGGTGGTTTTTGCTAACTTATTATTGGGCAAAAATATAGAACGCATAAATGCCGATATTCAAAAATTTAAAGCGTGGGGAACTACGGGAACTTCAAGTATTTTAAACAAAAAAGGCGACTATGATTTCTCTGAAATTCAATGGATAAACATAGTTTATTATTTTAAAGATAAGCCAGAAATTTTACATCCTGCTACAGCCCGGCACATTATAAACCACTTAATTATAGATAATGGATTTAAACCAAAAATTAAAGCCCCTAAAACGCTTGGAATTATACGGGAAACAGAGAATCATATTTTAATGAAAGAAACCAGCAGGTATTTAAAAAACCAATGGATTTTTACCTTACAAAATCACGATGAAAAATATGATAATAGCAAAAATGGAATGGACGATTTTTTAATTCATCATCTGCAAGAAATGCTAAAAACAGGCTTCTTTGAATTTAACGCCAATCCGTACATAAGTTACACTATAGAAGCACTACTTATACTCAGAGAACATACCGATAATACTGAAATAAAAAACCTGTGTACAAAAATATTAGATGCCGAAAATTGGCAGTATGTTTTGGGTAGTTTTAATATGAAAAAATACAGTCCATTCAGAAGAAGAATGAGCAGAGTAAGTATAACAAATTTAACAGGAGATAGACATGGAGCATTAATGAAAATAGAATGGGCAAAGTACCATAAAATACCACTTAGTGAAGCACAGCTTTCTTGCTGTTTTGATAAAGCTTTGGTGTTGGCTACCAGCAGTTATATTTTGCCAGCTCAAACAGAAAGTTTTTTGTTTAATAAACCCAATGCATATTATGCAAAAATAGGTCATGGTTTAAAATCTTCGCCTGAAATATATTACGGCACACCTAATTTTTTATTGAGTGCTGGCGGTTTGCGTTTCGGAAAAAAATCGCAGATAGTGCCACGCCCTACTACTTTATTTTTAAATGATAATGTAAAGGAAATAAATGATTGTTTTTACATAGCAGGAAAAGGTGTATTAAACCAATGGAACAATACGGGAGTCTATCAAAATTTTGCAGTTGGAAATCAGCCGGTAAATATTCCTACGAAATACACAATTTATGAAAAAATAGGTAATTGGAATGTTTATAAAACCAAAGAAGAAAATCCCGTTTTTGTATGCGTGTATAACAGTAAAAATTTTGGAGTAATTTATGTTTCGCAAAATGAAAACTATAAAACTATACTAAAACAAAATAGCATACTAAACAAAAAGAAAGATGAATTTTTGTTAGAAAACAACCAGCGTGTTTCTTACAATTTATCAAATAAAAAGAAGTGGATTATTACTCAAATAAATGATACAAAAACGGATAAATATTTTAAAAACTGGAAACGATTTGATGTGAAGTTTTATAAAACAAATTCTACCTATTAATAGCCAGTTTATTGGTGTAGGTAGTCGCATTTTTGTCCTTAGCTTTTATTAAATAAACGCCATTATTTAATTCCCCAATATTTATAGTGTTATCAATATTGCTGTATGAACTTATTAGTTTGCCTTGCAATGAAAATATTTCTACAGTTTCTATATCCTTGTGGTTGCTAAAATAAATATTATTGTTTTTAGTAGGGTTGGGATAAAAATCAAAAACTTTAGCTTCTTCTGGAGTTCTTATGCCTACAGTTTTATCATAAACCACCACAAAAGTATCTAAGCCACAGGCATCTATTTCGTTTTCGTAAAAGTCTATTATTTTCACGTTTGTTATTCTCAACAACATAGAATCGGAAAGATTAGTTATAGGAATTACTTCATCTTCCATTGTCCAAATTCCATCTATTAAAATTCCTCCTCCGCTTCGGTTTATTTTGTCTATACCTACTACGCCCACATCCATTTTATTGGCTGCAAAATCATTTTTATATTTCAACAAATAATTGTTGTTTTCTATGCCAAACCAATCGTCTGTTGCTTGGGCGTGCATTGAGCTACTTTGTACAAAATTTGTATCAAATTCTAAGGTGAATTTTATGCCATAAACTTGCTGAGCTAAATTGTTACTTAAATCTAGTCCTATTTTTATTGTAGCACTATCATTTTCTTTATAAAGCTGAGGAAACACCACATAAAGTGGAAAATCGCAAGTGCTTTGCGTGCTTTTTTCGCTATTGTGCGTATAATGGTAGTTTGCTAAAACACCGTCTTCTATATCTATATCGTTTATGCTTCCATCGCCATTACAGTCGGCATGCTTTATATCTACTCCATTAGCTAAAGTATCATTAGTACTAAAAGCAAATTGTCCTATCCAATCGGTAGAAATTACAGAACGGAAATCAACAATATCGTTATAATGAATACCTATAGCAAAAATATCTTCCATTCCCACCGTTTTGTCGTGGTTGGCATCTCCGGGGTAAACCAAATCGTCAGCTGGTTTTTGTAACATTAAATGGCTGTATCTATATGGCGTATTAAAGTTGTAAATAGGCTGGGCATTACTTAAACTAAAAGAACTTATATAATATGAGGTTTGGCTACTTATTGTTTCGCTTCTGGCTAAAATTAAGCTATTGTTTGCCGTGTCAATAGTTAAAGCATTTTTGTCGTAAGAAAAAGTTTCATTAATACAGTTAGAACACGAAGGCAATAGACCTATTTCTATTATTGTGCCTGTAGAGTCTAAACTTATTAATTTGTATTCTTCATTTGTATTTTTAGCCACACCGTATAAACCATACCCCGAAAATCCTACCAAATACATACTTGTATAAGAGTATTGAAATTGATTAACTAAAAGCAAAGAGCTTGCATTAAAAATGTAAACATCTACATTTGTGCCATTAGCACTACATAAGTACAAGTTGTTTTCAAAATAATTTAAGTTATCATCTATACTTAAATTATTTATTGAAAAAGTGGTTGAATTTACAATTGCATGGCTCAGTTTTTCAATAGAATTAATAGTACTAAATTCATGATTGTAGGTGTAAAACAAGGTATCGTTAAGTAAATTTGTGGCAAATAGTTCATTATAACCTTGCCCTTGTAATGTTGTAGTGTTTTGCAGTCCGGTGTATGTTTGCGTATATTCTATAGGCGATAAATATTGATACATAAATGAAGCGGTAGAAGATACGGTATCTATAAAACTAATATCATTGCTTGAAGTACTGTATAAAAATTCATTACCCAATTCAAAATTAAAAGGCAGGGTTTCTATTTCCACACTTCCACCATTATTTTGGTTAAGTGCTTCAAAAACTTTTATACCACTACCTCTATCGCTTACTCCAAATAAATCGTGAATAAAATTTCCATTTTGAGCATGTATTAAGCCCACTAAACAACATAAAATTACTATTAGCTTTCTCATAAGTGTATTTTGCAATGTAAACATATTTAAAATAAATGAAACAAAATACGTCAAAATATGATATTTGTGAGTAAATTTAAGGTGTAATTAAAATTTAAAAATATTGATTATCAATTAGTTATAATTTTTAACAACCCTATTTGTATATGTACAACAGTAAATTAATACGTATTTTTTCAAGTTTTAATGAAGAAGAACTTACCGGATTTGAAACTTTTTTGCTCTCGCAAATAAAGGAAGACAATAATACTTATAAACTTTATACGGTTTTAAAAAAAGCATATCCCAACTACGAAGATGCCAGTTTAGAAAAAAATAGGGTGTACAATTCTATCTTTAAAAACAAGAATTATAAAGACATAAAAGTAAGGGAATTGATGTCGGCATTAACTAAACTTGCCGAGCAATATTTGAGCATAATTGAAAGTACTAAAAATGAATTTTATACTGCCTTAGCATTGCTTAATCAATACCGAAAAAGGCAATTAACAGCCCTGTACAAACAGCAGGTAAAGCAAGTAAGTAAACTAATAGAGCAAGACAAGTTTTTAAACGCTGAATTTTTTAAAAGAAAACTTTTATTTGCCGATATAGAAAATGATTTTTTTGAGCAGCAACAAGTGCGTACTCATGATGAAGCATTAGGTGTAAAAAATGAAAATTTAGATAAATATTATTTCAGCACTAAGCTTCAAACTTTGTGCGAATTATTAAACAGAGAAAATATTTTAAACGATAAGTTTAATAAAATATTGGAAAATGAAATAGTAGCAATGGTTGAAAAACACAAGAAAAGTTTTTTAGACGTTCCTTCTGTTCAGTGTTATTATGAAATTTATCTTTTGCTAAAATCTAAAAATGACGAACAGCAATATCAAAAGGCATTTAACACTATAAATAAATATCAAAAATCTTTTGAAGATGCAGAGCTAAAATCAATGTATGCTTATTTAATAAACTATTGTATTCAGCATATTAATAAAGGCATAAATGAGTTTACGCCAAAACTTTTTGAGTTGCAAAAAACATTATTGCAAAACAAAATTTTGTTAGAAAACGGATGGCTTTCTCACATTAGTTATAGAAATATAGTATCTATAGCTATTAAGCTAAATGAATATGCGTGGGCTGAAAAATTTATAGAAGATTACAAAGAAAAAATACAAGAAAAACACAGAGAAAATGCTTATAATTTAAGTGCTTCCAATTTGCTATATGCTAAGCATAATTATGCAGAAACGGTTGGTTTGCTTAATCAAGTAGAATTTACCGATGTGTATTATGCTTGTACCGCTAAATTTACCTTATTAAAAGCCTATTATGCCCTACAAGAATGGGAAACCTTAGACTATTTTGTATCGGCATTTCAGTTGTATTTAAAAAGAAATAAAGAAATTTCTACCACTTTTAAAAAAAGTAGTGAGAACTTTATAAAATATTTTAAGAAACTACTGCTTATTATTAAACAAATAGACTACAAGGAAAACAGCTATTTAAACAAAAAAATAAAAGATTTAAAAATAGCTATAGAAGAAGAAAAGATATTGGCTAATAAAGCTTGGTTGCTAACAGAAATAAACAAAATAAACCTATAAATGGAAGCTAAGAAAAACATAAGTATAGTTGGTGCCGGGCTGGTAGGCTCTATGTGGGCATGCTTTATGGCAAAAAAAGGACATAATGTTAATGTTTTTGAACGCAGGGGAGATATGCGAGTTAAAGAAGTAGATGCCGGAAAATCTATAAACTTGGCATTAAGCACCAGAGGGTGGCAGGCTCTTAAAGAATTGGGCATGGAAGCAGAACTTAAAAAAATAGCCATACCTATGAAAGGGCGAATGATACATCAAGAAGATGGCACGCAAGATTTTCAGCCTTATGGAAAAGAAGGGCAAGCTATTTATTCTATTTCGCGTGGCGAACTAAACAAAGCTCTTATGAATAGAGCAGATGAAGACAGCAATAGTGTTTTTCATTTTGATTATAAATGTGAACATGTAGATTTTGAACATAAAACACTTAAATTTTCAACTCATGATGGAGAAATAAGAACCATAAGTTCAGATTATATTTTTGGAGCAGATGGTGCTTTTTCGGCAGTGAGATACGATATGCAACGAACGCATAATTTTAATTATAGTCAGCAGTTTTTAGAGCACGGATATAAAGAATTATGCATTCCTCCAAATGCCGATGGCACGCATAAACTGGAAAAAAATGCTTTGCATATTTGGCCCCGAAAAAGTTTTATGCTCATAGCTTTACCTAATTTAGACGGTAGTTTTACCGTTACTTTATTTTTGCAATTTAAAGGAAAAGAGAGTTTTGAAACTTTAGATGAAGACCATGAAATAATTCCGTTTTTTGAAAAATATTTTCCTACAGCACTACAACACATCCCCGATTTAATAAAAGATTATAAAGAAAATCCAACGGGTTCTTTGGTTACCGTAAAATGTTCGCCATGGCATTATAAGTATGCCTGCTTGCTGGGCGATGCTGCTCATGCTGTAGTGCCTTTTTATGGGCAAGGCATGAATGCCGGTTTTCAAGATTGTTATGTTTTAAATAGCTTATTAGATAAATATAGTGATAAAAAATGGGAAGATGTATTTGAAATTTTTTCTGAAGAGCATGCTAAAAACGGGCAAGCCATAGCTGATTTAGCAGTAAGAAATTTTATAGAAATGCGTGATGACACCGCAGACGACCATTTTTTGCAAAGAAAAAAATTAGAACTGAATTTAATGAATACTTATCCCGATTTGTATAAATCGCAGTACCAAATGGTAACATTTACTACAGAGCCATATTATGATGCACTAACAAAAGGAGATGAGCAAACCGCTTTTGCAGAGCAGTTGCTAAATGAGTTTCCCAATAAAGAAGATTGGAACAATAATGCTTTTGATAAAAAAGTAAAATCGTTTTTTGGTGTTTAAAATTAGCGATAAGCACAGGGCTCTATTGGTACGAGCTACAAGCTTGTATGAATATTGGGGAATTAATTAATTACTTTACCTTTGTTTTTATTAAATGTATCAATAAATAAAACAATAGAACTCAAAGATATAGAATCAATCTTTAAAGTCGAAAAATTAATAGTTTTATGAATTTCATCATTGAGTACGCTGTTTAACAACTTTTTCATTTGTATTACAGAAAGTGAAGAGTACCAAATATGGTAAGACAAATACCAAAAATTTTGTAAATCTCATTGTGTATTATTTTTTTTTCCTTGTGGTCGGTCTTATTTGACCGCACCACTTTGTCCCTATACTCAGCATCCCTGCCCATTTCCACTTTTTTTGTTAAGCCCACAAACCAAATGTAAGCATTTTTTTTGATATTTTTGTAAACAAATTGTTAGAAGGTAGTTTCTGACAGCACAATAAACGGAGTTAAATGATGCCAACACTTATTAAAATAATATTACACATATTGTTTATGGTAAATATATTTTTTTGTCATTCACAAATTCATTATTACTGGAATGAATTTCCTACAACTAATTCAATAATAGTAAATGCTTTCAAGAATGAATATAGTATAAAGTCTAAAAAAATAGCAAAGACTATAGATATTTATATTGTAAATCATCATGATTGTTCTGCTACATATTTAAACGGATATTTAAATGAGAAAAGACTTTATAATGATGAAGGAAAAATAATACAATTGAAAAGGAACAAATTACAGCAAGAATTTTACTTTTATTACAAAGAAGATAAATTTGTTCGAATGTTAGAAGTACAGAATGGTGACACTTTGTTGTATATTCTTAAGTCAAATAGTAGTGATTTTTTACCAGAATATACTGTTTATAAAAATGATACAATTTTATTTGAAACAATTCTTAAACACAAAGGAGACACAATTAAATATGTAAAAAGTAGTGGAAATTCACCTGATGAAATTATTACTTTCGTTAATAAATATTCAATTAGTAATGTATTCATAGAGGAAAATTTATATAATAAGTATAATTTTAAAATAACTGATAATTCAAACTATATTACTATTTCGAAGAATAGGTTTGATCAGCAAGTTGAATATAGAGTAAATAAAAAGATTATTAGAGTTATAAAATCTGATTTTGACAATGATGGGAAATATAATTTCAACTCTATTGTTGACTATATTTTTAAGAAAAAAAGACTAACAACAATAGTTGAAGATGGGATTCCAATAATAGATTTTGAATATAATAAAGATAATACTTTAAGTACAGTTTCTTATTTCGGTGATGACTATTGTGTAGAAAAGTATATTTATGTATATAACCCCACCTCTCCGTAGTTCGCCCTTCAAGGTGTTAGTACCTTGAAGATTAACAAACCAAATGTAAGTATTTTTTTGATGTTTTTGTAAACAAATTGTTAGAAGGTAGCTTCTGACAGCATATTCTATTATTATGTACTCCTAAACATTTATTATACGACACTTGACTTATTCTATAGCTTAAATAAAGCATATAATTTTGTGTTTATCAATCAATTTAAAACATTAAAATATGAAAAATTTAAGTCTAATATTATTAGTAGCCATTGCCCTACTATCTTCATGCAAGAAAAACGATGAAAATGCATGTAATGGCGATGAATGTAATTACTCTCTTAGCTCAAACGAAACAGCAGGAACTGCACCAAGTAATATACATGGCACGCATAGTTTAAGTGTATCTTACGAGGGAGCCGGCTCGCCTTATACTATGGGAACTAATGGAACTTTTACTGTAGAAAGCGATAAACTTACCGTAGAAATTGATGGTAAGGAATGTATTACTTTAATAAATCCCTACCAAAGTAGTCCATCGGAAGTTACATTTGTAGATAATTGTAGAGATAATTTAAAATATTCTGTTTCAGAATCTTCTTCTGGTGCTCTCAACGAAGTAAATGTTTCCTCTTTGTCGGGAACGTTCTATTGTCAGTTTAATTAAAAAGTATTATAGTACTGCTTGTGCCACCACTTGGGTGGTGGCACAATATAAAACGTCTTTTACAAATTAACACCTATGCCTACATCAAAATATTGAGCTACAAAATAATGTGTTTTCATGTGGGCACTAATAAAGAAACTTTTTTCTTTAGTTTCTCCAAATTTCACAGCGTGATAGTTTAGACCGAGCTTGGCAAAAATAGGTGTTTTATCTTCAAATAATTTCATGGCATACACCCCCACATAAGCATCTAAACTTACTCTGCCTAAAAACAATTCATCACCTACAAAAAAGCCAAGCATGTGGGCTTCTCTGTTTTTATATTCATAGCCAAATAGGTGCATATATTCAAGCCTGCCCATATCAAAAGCGTAATAAACACCGCCAAAAACTCGGTTTACTATACTTGTTGCTCGGGCATAAGCTCCCGTAAATTCAATTACAGGATATTTGGGGCCATTTGGCGTTCTATATTCATAAAAAGCCATAGAATAAGCCAGTTTAGCAAAATTCTTTTGCTTAGGCTTAGGAATTTCATCTGTATTATAACCCCCTAATTGAGGTTTTGGATTATACCTAAATCCTGTAGAAAAAGCCACGTAGTTAATGCCCAAATTTGGTGTTTGAAAGGAAGCATTGGAAAAGTGTGTAAAATTTAATCCTGTAAATAAACTTAACTCCGGGCGAATCTTAAAATCAAAACCCATACTCAGCTGAGTAATGTTATTAATTTTAGAACCAATCACATTATTAGTCGGATTATCAATAACGTGGAAAGGTTTATTTAAATATGCCAAGCCAATTCCCATTCTAAAATACCAATCCACCACTTTTCTTCTTAAAATCCAAATTTTGGCATAAGGGAATGCTCCAATAGCATTACCAAAAATTTCATTATCACCAAAGCGAGCCATAAACAAAGCTCCACCTATTTCCGGATAGTTTAGTTTTCTTTGCCAAGCCTTGTTTCCTTTGGTTATTTTAGAAAAAGACAATTCAAAACCGTGAGATTTTTGAGTAATATCTGGACCAAATTTAGAATTATGCTTAACAATAGTACCCCAATAGTAAGAGCCCGAAACATTGAATTTAGATTGTTTATATTCATACGGTTTATACTTTTGAGCCGACAATTGTGCCGCAATAAGTATAATGAAAATAAAGGAGAGCCATTTCATAGGGGTAAAAGTACAAAGTTTTTTTTTCTGCTCACTTTTTTCAAATGTGTCTCTTCAGAAATTTTGGTCATCAGAAAGATGTATTATACTGATTAAAGAATGTCTGCTCCGCTTTATCATGATATTAATTTAAAATTAAGCTATAGCTAAATATTTACAGATTCCTTTTTTTTGTTTTACTTTGTAGTATGCAAAAAAATGTAGTTAAATGGGTGTTGTTTGGGTTCATAATTATACTGCTATTTGCTTTTCGTATAGAAAATGATGCTACGCAACTTAGTGTAGCTAATAATATAAATAATTTTCATAAAAACAATCTAAATATATTTTATAAAAGCATACAAACACTTGAAAATAAAGAAAACCAAAACCTATCGGAAAATGCTTTAAAACCTTATTTTCTTGCTTGCAGAGAGCAGTTTAAACACTGTGAGTTTTTGCTTACCTATGTAAATCTGTATAAAAACCTTAAATATAATGGTCCAAATGTGCCTTATGTAGTTTTTGATGGTGCCGATGTAAAAAATATAGAACAACCGCATGGTTTGCAGGTAATGGAAGACCTTATTTATAATGCAAATGCTTCATCCCGAAGTGCTTTAAAAACAGAAATTTTAGCTTTAGATGCTTTAGTGAAAAAAGAAATAAACCGCATAGCCGACAAAGAGGTTTATGATGCCCGAACATATAACAATACCATATTGGATGCTGTGCGAATGGAATTAATTCGGATAGAAACTTTAGGAATTACAGGCTTTGATGTGCCGGACTCTAAAAATGCCATTCCAGAAGCTATTGAAGCACTTAAAACTTTAGCTGCTATTATTCAATTTTACAAGCCTTTGTTTGACGAAGCGAATGCCACCGTTTTTTATAATAAAGCCAATCCATTATTTAACAATGCTATTAATTATTTAAAAAATGACCAAGATTTTGAGGCTTTAAATCGTTTGGAATTAATGACAGATTATTTGCAACCATTATCTGCGTGGGTTTCTGAATCTTTTGCTGTTTTACATTACGATTATTTAAAAATTCATCCTGCATCAAACCCTCAAGCCAAGCATTTGTTTGCCGAAGATTTTTTAACAGATCCATATTACGCAGATGCCAATGAATATACTATTGCCTTAGGCAAAAAATTATTTTATGAAACACTATTGTCTAAAAACCGCCAGCGTAGTTGTGCTTCCTGCCATATTCCGCAGTTGGGATTTGCTGATGGTTTAGCCAAAAATGTATCTTTAGATGGCAGTCAATTCTTACCCAGAAATACGCCTACTTTAATTAATGCCGCTTACCAACGAAAATTTTTGTATGATTCTAAATTCAACACTATTGAAAAACAATCTATGAATGTAATTCATAATGAAATGGAAATGAATGGCAATTTAGAACTGGTGGTAGATACTTTATTTTGCATACCGGAGTATGTAGATTTGTACGAAAAGGGTTTTAATGGTATTTTAAATGAATATACTACCATAAGAGCTATCACAGATTATGTTACTTCATTAAAAAGTGTAGATTCTCGTTTTGATAAATATATGAATGGCGATAAAGAAGCTCTAACGCCCTCAGAGATAAATGGGTTTAATCTTTTTGCAGGTAAAGCAAAGTGTGCTACCTGCCATTATATGCCTATGTTTAACGGCTTAGTACCGCCTTTTTATATGGAAACAGAATCGGAAATTATAGGCGTGCCTGCCAGCACAAAAATTCCTTATGAGTTGGATGCTGATTTAGGGAAATACGAAATAAACAAATTAGATTTTCAAAAGTTTTCTTTTAAAACAACCACGCTAAAAAACATAGAACTAACAGCACCTTATATGCACAATGGCATATTTAATACCTTAGAAGAAGTGGTAGATTTTTATAACGATGGTGGCGGTGTAGGGCACGGCATTGATTTACCGAGTCAAACTTTACCTACGGATTCTTTGCATTTAACAACACAAGAAAAAGCAGATTTGGTTCTTTTTATGAAAGCATTAACAGACGAAGCATATAGATAAAAAAGGGACTACCTTTTTAAGATAATCCCAATTATAATTATTTATACTTAGTACAAACTACTCTTTTCCTTTCTTTTTTGGTTTATCTTTTCCAAAATTGTAAGTTAAACCTACGGTTAACACTTCTCTAAATTGAACGCCAGTAGTGTTTTGCTGAATAAAATTCCCATCGGCATCTTTATACAAATCGCCAGTATCCGGATTTTTTAAATATACAGCATCTCCGTTTTTATCTACTTTAGCCCAGCTTGTGTTATCGTCATACAATAAATGTGTAAATAAGTTTACTGCCAGCCAATCGTTTACTTTTAAATCTATACCCGTTTGCCAATCTACGTCTATGTTTTTACGGTTGGTTTTGTTGGGGTCTGTATAGCTCATAAACAACTCTAAAACGCTACGTACATTTACGTTTTTAAACACTTCTTTTTGGAATGAAAAACGAGCTAATGCTCCAAACTCTGCTCTAAAGTTTTTATTGTAATATCTATTGCCATTAGCATCTGTAGTGGCAGGTATATATCTGTCAAGATTTGCTATATTATCATTGGCTACTATTGTAAACTTGCCCGCTACAGGAGAAAGGAATATAGAAAAATACGGTTTTGGCTTATAATCTATACCTATGGCTGTTTTTATATACATTGGCGAAGCAAATTGAGTAATTAATTTCTTAGGTGCTTCGGCATAATCATAGCCTTTAGTTACGGCACTTTGCACGTTTACTAAGCCAGATAAAAACAAAGTTTTAGTTAATTTATACCCATATTGAGAGTTAAGCACCATTAAATTTTGGTTTATTTGAGCTCCTTCGCCTTTAAATTTAACAATACCCCAGTTGGCATCAAAAGTGTTTTCCCAAATATGTCTTTTCTTTACTAAATTGGCAAAAGCAAAAACATGAAAGTTAACGGCTATTTGACTGTTTCCTCCTGCTGCCCAGTTTACTAAAGCTGTTTGCCCAAACTGAATAGCTCCTGTGCCTCCCCAGTCCCATTTAGCGGTATCAGAAATCTCGCCTAATTTTCCTGAAATCTTTTCTCTGTCTGTTGCTGCTTCAAGCGTTTCTTCTTTTTGAGCATTAACATTACTCAATCCAAACGCTAAAATCAGCATTAAAAATACTTTGTAAAAATTGTTCATAGTTTTAATTTTAGAAGTGCAAATATCTCAACAAATATGCCAATATTCAAAATATTGGATTACTTAATACACACACATGTATATTTTATGTAGCTTTGCACCTAATGAAAATAAACAAAATACTACAAATTGTTTGGCTGGCTACGGGCATTATGGCTATATTTATAGCTATATACAACTATATGCGTTTTGGCGAAATAGTAAACAAAGTGTATATGCCTCTTATAATTTCTGTATTCTGTTTTGTTTTGTTTTTTAACCTTTATCGCAAAAGAAATAAGTAACAGACTTATATGTCATTGTTTTTAACCATAGTTTTTTTATTGTTAAGTGCCTTGTTTTCCGGCTTAGAAATAGCGTTTATTTCTTCTAACAAATTACGTATTGAACTGAATAAAGAAACGGGAAACCTTGCCAGTAAAATAATAGCTAAATATAATGAAGATGCTCCCACATTTATAACGGCATTGCTCATAGGCAATAATATTGCACTTATTTTATTCAGTTCCTACATGTCTAATATAGTAGATGGAAATGTTTTGAGCTTTTTAGGACACAATCCTTTAGTTTTACTGTTAGTTCAAACTTTAATTACTACTATTGTAGTACTCGTTTTTGGCGAATTTTTCCCTAAAGCTCTTTTCAGAATTTCGCCTTACAGAGCTTTGTTGCTATTTGCATTACCTTTTCATTATGTAATATATTGGATATTAAAACCCATAGCATTTGTAGTTTCGTGGCTGTCAAAATCTATTATTAAGCTAATAATGCCCAATAAGTATAATGAAGAACAAGAAAATTTTACCTCTGTAGATTTAGAACACTACATTAAAGAAGTTAGCTCGGGCAGTCATTCTGACGATGACGATGATGAATTAAATAGCGATATTTTTGAAAAAGCACTTTATTTAAAGGAAATAAAAGTAAAAGAATGTATGGTGCCCCGTATGGAAATACAAGGTGTAGAACTTAGCATCGGCTTAGATGAAATAAGATCTCTTTTTGTTGATTCTAAGCATTCGCGATTAATTGTTTACGAAAACGATATTGACAATATTTTGGGTTATGTGCATCATATTGACTTTTTAAAGAAACCCCAAAACATAAAAGAAATTATTTATGATGTTACCGTAGTACCGGAAAATATGAGTGCCCGAGATTTACTTACTATTTTTACTAAAGAACACAAAACTATGGCACAGGTAGTAGATGAATATGGCGGCACAGCAGGTATTGTTACTTTAGAAGATTTAATAGAAGAAATTTTTGGCGAAATACAAGACGAACACGATGATGACGAGTTTATAGAAAAACAACTAAATGAAAGTGAATACGTTTTTTCCGGAAGGTTAGAAATTGATTATATTAATGAAAAATATGGATTAAATATTCCTATGGGAGATTATGAAACCCTGGCGGGCTATGTGGTAGTAAACCATGAAGATATACCCGAAATAGATGAAAATATCTACATTGACAATTTCAAAATTCATATACTTTCTGCCTCTAACAACAGAATAGAAACCTTGCAATTAAAAAAATTGGACATAGAAAATGAATAGTTTTTATTCAATAAAAGCACTAAAAAAGTATTTAAACCAAGCTAAATCAGAAGGAAAAACCATTGGTTTTGTGCCTACTATGGGTGCACTGCACAAAGGGCATCTTTCGCTGGTTCAAGCGGCATTAAATGAATGCAATATTGCCGTTGCCAGTATTTTTGTAAACCCCACACAGTTTAACAATAAAGAAGATTTAGACAAATACCCAAGAACATTAGAAAAAGATAGTGAACTTTTAGAAAATGTAGGTTGCCATGCTGTTTTTGCTCCTACGGTAAAAGAAATGTATCCTCATGGATTAAAAAATGGTTTTGAAGCTCCGCAAATAGGAAATATAACTTCTGTATTAGAAGGAGAACACCGCCCGGGACATTTTGAAGGCATGATGCAAGTAGTAAGTCTATTGCTTGATATTGTAGCTCCTACCCATTTGTATATGGGATTAAAAGACTATCAACAGTTTGCCATAGTTAGCTTAATGGTAGAAGCACAAGGCAGAGAAATAATAATGAGAGGCATGCCTATAGTTAGAGAAGAAAACGGTTTAGCCATGAGTTCAAGGAATGAACGACTGAGTCCCACTTGCCGAGAAAATGCTAAAATTATATATGAAACACTTGAAAAAGTAAAATCTCAGTTAGATTTTCATAATATAGACGAGTTAGAAAAATTGGGGAAAGCTTTAATAGAAAAATTAGATGGCACAGAAGTTGAATATTTTGAAATAGTGGACGCAAAAACTCTAACAAAAACCGACATTAATGCTAAAAAGAACTTAATTGCTTTAACTGCTGTTTGGTATGAAGGCATTCGCCTTATAGACAATATGATTTTATAAAATTAGTTTTAAATTTGCCTTAACTTATGCAATTACAAGTATTCAAATCAAAAATACACAGGGCTGTTGTAACTCAAGCCGACTTAAATTATATAGGTAGTATTACCATTGATGAAGACCTAATGGATGCCGCCAATATATTAGAAAACGAACGCGTACAAATAGTAAACTGCAATAACGGAGAACGCTTAGAAACTTATGTTATTAAAGGAGAAAGAGGTTCTGGAGTGATATGTTTAAACGGTGCAGCCGCCCGAAAAGTAGCCGTGGGCGATATTGTTATTATTATTTCTTATGCCTATATGGATAGAGAAGAATTAAAATCGCATGTGCCCGTTACTATTTATCCTGGCGAAAACAATCAATTGTAAATAGCCACATTATATGAATAGTAAAATAAAGTCTTTTTTAAAAATAGCCATTCCTTTTTTAATAGGCTTTTTACTTATTTATTTATATTTCAAACAACTTACACCTAAGGATATTGAAGACATAAAAAACGCTATAAAAGGAGCTAATTATTTTATGTTATTAATTTCTGTTTTCTTTACTTTACTTAGTGATATTTTCCGTTCGTGGCGGTTTAAAAATCTTATAGATGCTACAGGACAAAAAATAACATTTATGAAATCTTTTCACGCTGTAAATGTTAATTATTTAGTAAACTTAGGCATTCCAAGAGCCGGAGAATTGGCAAGGTGTGGCGTGCTGGCTACTTACGATAATATTCCTATTAATAAAAGCTTAGGTGTTTTAATAAACGAACGAATTGTAGATTTGATTTTACTGCTTTTTGTAGGCGGGTTAACCTTACTTTTTCAATATACTGTGTTTGTTAGTTTCTATAATGAATATATGGGAGCAACCGTAAAATCTGTTATTGATTGGTTTTTCTTACACCCTGTTATAGCCGGTATTTTGGGCATAGTGCTTATTATTGGTTTTTATGTTTTTACAAGATTTTTGTTTTCTAAAAATAAATCAACAGGAAAAATAACCAGTATTATTAATGGTTTTAAAGATGGGATTTTATCTGTGGTTCGCCTTAAAAAACCGTGGTTATTTGTCTTTCAATCATTGGCTATTTGGGTGTGTTATTTTTTTATGATTTATTTTGTTACCAAAACACTACCACAATCTTCATTTTTAGGTTTTGATGCCACTTTAGCCATTTTATTTTTTGGAACATTTGGATTTTTAGCCACACCCGGGGGCATTGGCTCTTACCCTATTATTGTAGGTTTACTTTTAGCATTATACGGCTTAGAAATGCATATAGGCACTACTTTGGGCTGGATTACTTACGTAGGGCAAACCATACTTATACTTTTTCTCGGTTTATTTTCTTTTATAATGCTGGGTAGAGAAAAAGCCAAGTTAAAATTGCTAAGTGCCGGTGAATAAGCTACAAACAGTAGAAGAATTAAAAAGAACCATTGCTCAATGGCAGTTAAAAAACAATATTGTAGTTTTTACTAATGGCTGTTTTGATATACTTCATACAGGGCATATTCATATTTTAGAAGAAGCAAAAAAACAAGGGCACAAACTAATAGTAGCATTAAATACAGATGCTTCGGTAAAAAAATTAAAAGGAAAAAACAGACCTATTAATGCTGAGTTAGATAGAGCTAAAGTAATATCGGCTATTGAAGCCGTAGATGCCGTAGTTTTATTTAATGAAGAAACTCCGCTTACTTTAATAAAGATACTACAACCGGATGTGCTGGTAAAAGGTGGAGATTACACTAAAAACAACATAGTGGGAGCTAAGGAAATAGAAAGTTGGGGTGGCAAAGTAGTAATAATTCCTTTTTTACAGGGTTTTTCAAGTACTTCTATTATAGAAAAGATGAAAAAGGCGTAAGCACTTGCTATATTTACACTTGAAATGTCAAAATACACTTTAAAATTATCCGGACTTGAACCTTTAGTTGTTTATGAAGGTTCAAACTTTGTAAACGTAGGCGAAAGAACCAACGTTACCGGCTCCCGAGCTTTTTTGCGTTTAATAAAAGAAGAACAGTACGAAGAAGCTCTTTCTGTAGCTTTAGACCAAGTGCGTGGCGGAGCTCAAATATTGGATGTAAACATGGACGAAGGCATGCTTGACGGTGTTTCGGCTATGACTACCTTTTTAAACTTAATTGCTTCAGAACCCGAAATTGCTAAAATTCCTATAATGATTGACAGCTCAAAATGGGAAATAATAGAAGCAGGGCTAAAGTGCGTGCAAGGGAAAAGCGTAGTAAACTCTATTTCTTTAAAAGAAGGAAAAGAAGCCTTTATAAACCATGCACAAAAAGTAAAAATGTACGGGGCGGCTACTATTGTTATGGCTTTTGACGAAAATGGGCAAGCAGACACCTACCAGCGTAGAATAGATATTTGCAAAAGAAGTTATGATATTTTGGTAAACGAGGTGGGCTTTAATCCTGCCGATATTATTTTTGACCCCAATATTTTTCCCGTTGCTACAGGCTTAGAAGAACACCGCAACTATGCTGTAGATTTTTTTAAAGCTACTAAGTGGATAAAAGAAAACTTGCCGGGAGCAAAAGTTAGCGGTGGCGTTAGTAATGTATCTTTCTCTTTTAGAGGCAATAACACGGTTAGAGAAGCCATGCACTCCGCTTTCTTATATCATGCTATAAATAATGGAATGGATATGGGTATTGTAAACCCCACCATGCTTGAAGTTTATGATGATATTCCTAAAGATTTGCTGGAAAGAGTAGAAGATGTTTTGCTAAACAGAAGAGAAGATGCTACGGAAAGATTACTTGAATTTGCGGAAACCGTAAAAGGCGTAAAAAAAGACAAAAAAGAAGATGAAGCATGGAGAAAAGACCCTGTAGCTAAGCGTTTAGAACACGCCTTAGTTAAAGGAATAGTAGATTATATAGAGGAAGACACTGAAGAAGCCCGACAAATGTTTGATAAACCGCTTAGCGTTATTGAAGGACCACTAATGGACGGCATGAATGTAGTAGGCGATTTATTTGGTGCAGGCAAAATGTTTTTACCCCAAGTGGTAAAATCGGCAAGGGTAATGAAAAAAGCCGTAGCATACTTAATGCCTTATTTAGAAGCTGAAAAAACAGATAAAACTTCAAGAGGTAAGGTGCTAATGGCAACGGTAAAAGGCGATGTGCATGATATTGGAAAAAATATAGTGGGTGTAGTGTTGGCGTGCAATGGTTTTGAAGTAATAGACTTGGGGGTAATGGTTCCTGCCGAAAAAATATTGGAAGAAGCCAAAAAACAGCAAGTAGATGTAATTGGTTTAAGTGGATTAATAACACCTTCTTTAGATGAAATGGTGCATGTGGCTAAAGAAATGGAACGCGAAGGTTTTAATATTCCACTTTTAATAGGTGGAGCTACCACGTCTAAAATTCATACGGCAGTAAAAATAGACGAAAACTACACTAAAGGACAAAGTATTTATGTGTTAGATGCCTCTCGTTCTGTGCCTATTGTAGAAAAACTGCTAAGCGATTTAAAACAAAACTTAATAGACGAAACACGCAAAGAGTATGCCCTAATGCGTGAAGAATACAAAAACAGACAGCCAAACATTAAATATGTTTCGTTTAAAGAAGCACAAAAAAACAAGCTTAAATTAAGTTTTGAAAACATAGTCAAACCTAATTTTTTAGGCATTAAAGTTTTAAAAGATTTTGACCTAAGCAAACTGAAAGAAACTTTTGATTGGAGTCCGTTTTTTATAACTTGGGAAATGAAAGGCACTTACCCCAAAATATTAACCAGCAAAAAATACGGGATAGAAGCCACCAAACTTTTTAATGATGCCAATGTTATGCTGGATAAAATTATAAACGAAAAATGGTTGCAAGCCAATGCTGTTTTCGGAATTTTTAATGCTAAAAGTAAAGATGAAGATGTCTTTATATCTATGCCTAAAAAAGAAAAATTAGAGGGGGAGGAAATTCTCCCACCTTTTAGGGGAGAGTTAGAGGGGGGTAATGATAACATAAAACTCCACTTTATGCGTCAGCAGGGCGAAAAAAGGGAAGGAAGTTTTAACGGCTGTTTAGCCGATTATATTTCTCCTAATGGAGATGATTACATGGGTGCTTTTGCCGTAACGGCAGGAATTGGTATAGAAAAAAAGCTTGAAGAGTTTAAAAAAGACCATGACGATTACAGCAGTATTATGTTAAAAGCATTAGCCGATAGGCTGGCAGAGGCTTTTGCCGAATACTTGCACCGAGAAGTACGTAAAAACTACTGGGCTTATGCTAAAAATGAAGATTTAGACAATGAAGAATTGATAAAAGAGCGATACCAAGGTATAAGACCTGCACCCGGCTATGCCGCCTGCCCCGACCACACAGAAAAAGCCACACTTTGGCAACTTCTTGATGTTGAAAAGAATACAGATATAAAAATTACAGAAAGTTTTGCTATGTATCCTACAGCCAGCGTTAGTGGTTGGTATTTTGCACACCCCGATGCAAAATATTTTGGTGTAGGCAAAATAGGAAAAGACCAATTAGAAAGCTTAGCACAACGCAAAGGAAAAAGTGTAGAAGAAATGGAAAAATGGCTGAGCGTTAATTTGAATTATTAAATTGTATTTTAGCTCCATGAAAAATATAGTGCTTTTATTTTTTAGTGTTTTTTGTTTTGTTGTCGGGTTTTCTCAATCAAAATTGAGTACGCCCTACGAAACAATATATACCCACTTACACAACTTAGAAGACAATAATTATTACCCACAAAAAGCCGCTTTAGCTATAAATCCGCAGCTTTTAAAAGGCGAAAATGCTATAAATGCAGCCATAAAACTAAAGGAAATATTAAACGGAAAAGGTATTTATATTTTATACAATAAAATACCCGATGAAACAGACTATACCGATTCTACTTCAAAAAAACAGCAATATACTTTAGCTATTGCAGAGCCAGGCATTTATGTAGAAAAAGTAGGCAATAACTGGTATTACAGCCAAGAAACCATAGAAAATATACCTAAACTGTACAAAGAAGTTTTTCCTTTAGGAACAAGTATTTTTAGTAGCATACTACCCGACAGTATTGGAAATAAAAAAACATTTTTACTAAAAAACTGGCAATGGTTGGGTATAGGTTTAATTATTCTTGCCGGGTTTTTTATGCGATTATTGGCTAATTATATTTCTAAAGTTTTATCAAAATATATAGATAAGTTTGCTTTAGCAAAAACAGCCGATAGAGAGAAATTAATCCATGAATTTTTAAAGGCGTTAAACCTATTTTTAATCATTTTTGTAATAAGAATTTTAGTGCCAAGCTTGCAGTTGGCTCCTAAATTTTCGGCATTGCTTATAAAAGGCTTTAACATTCTACTTATATTTTTAGGTGCTTTTGTGTTTAGAAGATTAGTATTTATAGGCTTAGATTTAGTAAATAAATATACCAATAGAAGCAAATCTCGCTTAGACGACCAACTGCTTCCCATAGCTAAAAATTTATTTACCATTCTTATTGGCTTAATTGCATTTTCGTTGGCTTTGAAACAGCTAAATGTTAATTTAACAGCCATTATTGCCGGAGTTTCCATTGGTGGATTGGCTATTGCATTAGCTTCGCAGGATACGGTTAAAAACTTTATAGGCTCTATTACTATTTTATTTGACCATCCTTTTGAGTTGGGCGATTATATTATTTTATCGGGAACAGAAGGAACGGTAGAAAAAGTAGGTATGCGTGCCACCAGAATACGCACACCCAACCAATCTTTAGCCTATATTCCTAATGGCGATTTATCTAATATGATAATAGATAATTACGGGCTAAGATTGTATAGAAGATGGGATTTAACGCTGGGTGTCGAATATGGAACAAGCACTGCCAAAATTGAGGATTTTTGCAAAAGAATAACTCAAATGCTTGAAGAATTAGATTATATAGCCGATAATAGGTCTTTAGTAAGACTAAATTCTTTAGGAAGCTCTTCTATCAATATTTTTTGTATGATATTTATAGATGTTAAAACCTATAATTTAGAATTAGAGAGTAAACACAATATTTTACTAAAAATAATTGATTTAGCCAATGAATTAGGAATTGGTTTTGCTTTCCCAACTCAAACATTACATTTATTAAACAACAAAAGTGAAAAGACTTCCTAAAATAGTATTGCTTAGTCTAATTTTTGCTTGTATAGGCATTACTACAGAGGTTGTTTTTACTTCGCTTACTAAAGTTTACAACAATTATTTTGCTCATGGAATAATAGATTGGGCATTAGGTGGCAAAACCTACCTTTGGATGTTTTTTATTTATATGATTATTCCGTTATTATTTAAAACTTTTCATCCCTTTGTAGAAAAATATTCCATTTTTATTAGAGCTTTAATTGCTGTATTTTTTGTTTACGTTATTGAGTTTTCTACGGGTTTAATTTTAGAGCTTACTACTGGTGTTTGCCCTTGGAAATACACTACGGGTTGGCACATAATGGGTTATATCCGAATAGATTATTTTCCATTTTGGTATGTTTTTGCCTTAATAATTATTAATGTTTATCAAACATTGGACAAACGCTTGCATTAGTTGTACACTAATTAACCCCCTCATTTATTAGTTTTACAAAAAAATAGTGCAATGTTAAAAACAGCAAGCCTTTTAATTTTTACTTTAGTAATAGTTCCTTTTATTGCCTTTAAATTTGGTACACCACTAACTGTAGAGCAGTTGGCTTTGCTTAAAATATTATTCATCACTACTATTACCATAGCTTTAGCTTGTTTTATAATAAGCGAAATAACAAAAAACTACAGCCAAACCGATAAATTATGGAGTATAACACCAATAATATACGTTTGGATAGCTACGGCTTATTCAGATTGGAATATAAGAATGATTTTTCTATCTGTTTTAGTTAGTATTTGGGGTATTAGATTAACCTATAATTTTTCAAGACGAGGAGGTTATTCTCTTAAATTTTGGGAAGGAGAAGAAGACTACCGCTGGACAGTGCTTAAACAGCACAAACCGTTAAATATTCCGTGGGTTTTTAGTATTTTTAATCTGTTGTTTATTAGTTTGTATCAGCATTTACTTATTTTGTTTTTTACATTGCCTATTATTTTATCTATAAACACTACCGCTATATTTTGGTATGATTATGTGCTGGCAGGCTTCATGCTTTTATTTATTGCCATAGAAACTAAAGCAGACCAAGAGCAGTGGAACTATCAAACCGAAAAACATAAGCGTATTAACAACAAAGAAGAATTAAATCCTTTGTATAAAAAAGGTTTTGTGCATACGGGTTTGTGGGGTATAGTTAGGCATCCTAATTATGCGGCAGAGCAAGCTATTTGGATTACATTTTACTTATTTAGCATAAGTGCCACGGGGCAATGGATAAACTGGAGTATTATGGGATGCTTGCTTTTAGTAGTACTTTTTAAAAGCAGTTCAGATTTTAGCGAAAAAATAAGTGCATCAAAATATCCCGATTATATTGCTTACCAAAAGAAAATTGGTAAATTTTTACCTAAATTTGTGTAGTGGCTTTCAGCTTAAAAAGATACATACCTAATACGCTTACACTTACTAACCTTTTGTGTGGATGTTTTGCCATATTTAGCCTTTTTATGGACAGAACTAATCTTGTTTTGCCCTTTATTATCATTGCTATGTTTGCCGATTTTTTTGATGGCATGATAGCTCGTTTGTTAAATGTAAAAACACCTATAGGCAAAGATTTAGATAGTTTGGCAGATGTTGTAAGTTTTGGGGTAGTGCCTTCTTTTTTAATGATTTACTTGGTAGTACTGGCACACCCTATTAATAATACCAATAATTTTATTGATGAACTAAAAAGTATAAATTCATTACAAACATATTTAGTTATATTTTTTCCACTTATTATAGCTTTGTTTTCGGCATTGCGGTTAGCTAAATTTAATATTTCTACAAATCAAAGTTCAGAATTTAAAGGCTTAGCCACACCAGCGTGCACCGTATTTGTTTTAGGATTGTTTCATAATTATATAGCTGGGAATGAATATTTTAACTTTATTTATAAACCTTTAGTCTTAAATATAATTAGTTTAATATTAGCTTTGTTATTGGTAAGTAATATTCCTATGTTTAGTTTTAAAGTGGGTAGCTTGTCCGTTAAAGAGAATCCTTTTCAAATAACATTTATTTTGTTAGGAATTATCTTACTTATGATGTTTAACTTAAGTGGGTTGCCACTTATAGTTTTGTTATATATTATACTGAATTTATTTAAAAACTTGATAAAAAGATGAAATTTAGAGCAGAAATTAATGTAATTCCCGGTGCAGAAACAAAAAATACAGAAGGGAAAAGAATTATGGACGACCTTAAAAAAGCACGCATAGACAATGTTGAAAACATAACCATAGGAAAGTTTTATACTTTTGAAGTAGAAGCTAACTCTTATAATGCTGCCAATGCCTTTGTGGGGGATGCTTGTAAAAATGTTTTTGCCAAAAACGATGATGATGCTTTTGATTTCACTATAGACGAAATTTGAAAGGAAAGCTTTATATAATACCCACACCTATAGGCAACTTAAAAGACATAACTTTTAGAGCCATAGAGGTACTTAAAGAAGTAGATTTAATATTAGCAGAAGATACGCGACAAACCAAAAAACTGCTTGACCACTATGCCATAGACAAACCTATGTGGGCACACCACAAGTTTAATGAGCATAATGCCACAGAAAGCGTTGTAAAAAAGTTGCTTGGGGGTAATAATCTTGCCCTCGTTTCTGATGGTGGTACACCGGCTATTTCCGATCCCGGATTTTATTTGGTGCGTGCTTGTATAGAGCAAGGCATAGCAATAGAAACGCTACCCGGAGCTACAGCTTTTGTGCCTGCATTAGTAAATTCAGGTTTTTCTTCTGATAGTTTTGTGTTTATGGGTTTTCCACCACATAAAAAAGGACGTAAAACACTTTTTGAAAATATAGCACAAGAAAGTAGAACAGTTATTTTGTATGAATCGCCACACCGCATAGTTAAAACTTTAGAACAAATAACGGAATATATAGGTGCAGAAACGCAGATTTCTATTTCAAGAGAATTAACCAAAACCTACGAAGAAACACTAAGAGGCACAGCCCAAGAGCTACTACAACATTTTAAAACTACTAAACCTAAAGGGGAATTTGTGGTGGTGGTAGGGCGGTAGGTTTTATGCCAATTGAAAGGGAAGAGTAACTTTTTACTGTATAAAAATTTATTTTCCCCTTTTATCATCATCTTTTTTAGGTGTAGGCTTTACCTTTTCTTCTTTCTTTTCCTCTATTTCGTTTAGCTTATCGCCTTTTAAATATTTTGGCAATTCTAATCCTGCCATGTTAAACAAATCATTTAATGGCGGAACGGAATTCATTAAACCCGAAACAAAATTTGCTGTTGAGTTAGAACCATCTTTATTATTTCCGCTATCCCAAACCGTAACTTTATCAATCTTAATGTTTTTAACGGCTTCAACTTGTGTTCTAACCAATTCGGGAAGTTTTTCAAGCAATAATAATTGAAAAGCATTGGTTGAATCGCCACCGGCAGCTTTTACCACTTGGTCGTATCCTTCTGCTTGCTTAGTAAGTATTTCGTACAAACCTTTAGCTTCGGCTTCCATTTTAGCATAAATGGCATCTGCTTCTCCTTTTGCGTTTAACCTTATTTGTTCCGCTTCTGCTTCGGCATCTATAATGGCACGTTTTTTAGCTATTTCTGCCGGAACTATAATATTAGCCATTTGAGTAGAACGCTCTCTTTCTGCACGAGCCGTTTCTGCTTTTTGTTCTGCCACATAAGATTCTTCAAGTGCTTTTGCCGCTTGCACTTTTTCGGCAGTCATTGCTATTTTTAAGGCTTCAGCCTCTTTTTCTCTACGCTGTGCATCTGAGTTGGCTATTGTTATTTTAGCCCTGTTTTCTCCTTCTACAGCTATAGAGTTTGCCTGCGAAGTAGCCACTCTTGATTCTTTTTCTGCTTCGGCTTTTCCTATCGCTTCATCTTTAATGGCAGAGGCAATGCTTACTTCTCTGTCTTTTTGAGTAATGGCAATTTTTACATCTCTATCTCTATTGGTTTCCGCTATTTGAACATCTTTCTCCCTATCGGCAACAGCTTTTCCTGTTTCTCCTATTTTTTCTTGTTCGGCTACACTTATTTTTGCATCATTTATAGCTTTAGCAGCCGCTTCTTTTCCTAAGGCTTCTATATACCCCGATTCGTCTTTTATATCTGTAACGTTTACATTTATTAGCTTTAAACCTATTTTCTTTAATTCTGTATCTACGTTTTTAGAAATATTGTCTAAAAATTTATCTCTGTCAGAATTAATTTCTTCTATGGTCATAGTGGCAATAACTAAACGCAACTGACCAAATAAAATATCTTTTGATAATTCTTGAATTTGATCGGGAGTTAGTCCCAATAATCTTTCGGCAGCATTTCCCATACTGTCCGGTTCGGTAGAAATAGCTATGGTAAACCTACAAGGCACATCTACTCTAATATTTTGGCGAGATAACGCATTTGTTAAATTAGCTTCTATAGAAATAGGTTTTAAATCTAAGTAGGCATAGTCTTGAATAACCGGCCAAATAAATGCACCACCACCATGAATACATTTAGCAGAAGAGCCACCTGTTCTACCATATATTACCAATACTTTATCTGAGGGGCATCTTTTATAGCGAGATATTAATGCAATAAATGTAATAAACAGTACAAATACTGCTACAAGAATTATAATAAAATAAGCATTCATAAATGTGAGTTTAAATTTTTTCTACTTCTAAAATATTGTTGTCAACGGCTACTACTTTAACAATAGAAGAAGAAGCTATGGCTTCTCCCTTAGTTGTGGCAGGCAGTTCTCTTGTTGTTCCTTTAATGGATATTAAAACTTTCCCTTTCCCATTGTTATTTTCAGGGATATTCAAATAAACCTCTCCTGTTTTTCCTATCAGTTCATTTACTTTAAACGTGTTGTCTTCAGAGAGTTTTAGTATTTGTTTTATAAGAAAAAAGAAAGCTAACAGAAAAATAACACCAACAAAAAAAGCTAAAACAATTAATAAAGTCTTGTTTTGTATTTGATTATAAAAAGCTACTCCGGTCCACCCAAAACCAAGCAGAAAATTAATCATATTTCTTACAGAAAATAAAGAAAACGGAGCATCGGCACCGTCAGCATCTGCATCTATGTCAAAATCAACATCGTGGTGCAAATCACCCCCTAAAATGGTTAGTAATGTTTGAATTAAAAAAATGGCAGTAACGCCTATGGATACAACCCAAAAGCCTTGTAATAAGGTATCCATATTTTCAAAAAATGACAGCATAGGTGTTTAGTTATGTACAAATATATATATTTGGGCATACACTTAGCTAAATAAACGGGTAAAATTTAAGTAATGTTTATAAAAACTTTATTTGCTTCTGTTTTTCCCAATAATTTGTCAAAACTTATTCTTAGGGGGACTTTTTCCCCTTTGGGGGAAGTCATATAGGGCTTCTTTAGATATCCTTAATACCTATGTATAATAAAATTGGACTATTATATATTCCTAATCGGCATAAAATAAAGAAAAAGATAATATAGATGCCGACTTGCCTTAAAAATCCTTTTTCTTTAACTTGAAATGTAAACGCAATACGGGCAATATAACCCAAAGCGATAGCACTCCTAAGGAGATAAATAAGCCTAAGTTTGTACCAAAAAAGTCTTTAAAAACAGCTCCGGTAAATCCTAAAAGAGCAGAAATATCTAATTTTAATAAGATTAATATCCGCGATAAATCTATGGGGTTAAGCATCATGCCTATTAGCGAAAATTTCTCTAAAGGATAATCGCTGAAATAGAAAAGGAGCACTAAAAATAAGCCGTCATATACTACCGCAAAAATGAGCCACATTAAAATGGAAAAACTAAAACCCATTATTTTATTATCGTTAGATATGGCAATATTATACGCCAAGGAAACAAAAATAAAATTCAAGAAAGTACCCGTAGTAAGCAATAAAGCAAAATTTCCTGTAGCTTCGGCATTGTTAAACAAGCCATAAAATAAAAAAGGCACGCCTAAACCTATTACTAAGCTCAAACTTAAAGAAATGGCAACGCCTAAATACTGACCTATTATTATTTTGTTTCGGTTTATGGGTTGTGCTAAAAGTAACTCTGTAAACTCTTTAGAATTGTAATAATACATTACACCAAAAATAGTGGCTATTAATGGCGTTAAAATTATAATGATATTCATTAAGGTAATAACCGCTTTTGAAACATCATTGTTTAAAAAAAGCAGTACAAATCCCAAGACAAAGTAAAAGAAAAAGTACACATAGCTCCATCGGCTTCTTAATAAATCATTTAAGCTGTATCTTAATATTTTAAGCATTTTCTTGTATTAAAAGTTGAGCAATGGAATGTTCTAAACTGTCTGTACCTGTTGTGTCTTTTAGCTGGCTTATTGTTCCTTTAAAATGGATATTTCCATCTAATAAAAACACTACATTATCGGCTATTTCTTCTACAAAACTCATAATATGCGATGTTACAAATATTGTTTTGCCTTTATCTTTTTGTTGTTGAATTATCTGTTTAAGTTTTATTAATGAAACAGGGTCTAAACCGCTTGTAGGCTCATCTAAAATAATTAAATCGCCATCAAACATAAAAGTAAGTACTATGTTCACTTTTTGCTTAGTTCCTCCGGAAAGATGGCTGAGTTTCTTTTTCATAAAGCTCTGCAAACCAAGTGTTTCTATTAGTTCTTGCTCTTCTGCTTGTGTTCCTCTTACATTTTTTACTATGTCTATAATTTCCTTAACCGTAAGGTTGGGCGGAAAATTGGCTATTTGAGGCAAGTATAAAATATCTTTCCGGTAATCCCACTTATTTATTATGCTTTTTCCTTTATATTCTATAGTGCCACTGTTGGGAATTACCATGCCTAAAATACACTTAATTAGTGTGGTTTTGCCGGAACCATTGGGTCCTAAAATAGCATGTATTCCACCCCGACTTATCTCTAAATCAAGATTTTTAAGCACTTCAAGCTTGTCAAATTTTTTATTTAACTTTTTAATTGAAATCATTAATAGGTTTTAATCTTGGTTTTTCGTCAATTAAATTATCCGGGGTAAATATAGGCGAAACTTTCTCTGAAAAATTGATAATATCAATAAATAAACTTCTAAGCAACACTAATGCTTCCGGAGATTCATTAACAACGTAAGAAAATAATTTAACGGGTCGGTAAGGAACATCGCCCATGCCGTTTTTATCTAAATCATAGCCTGAATACTCACTCCAATAGTTATTTTCAAACAAATTATCATTTAGTTTAGAATTATAAGAAACATCTAAAGCATTGTGTAAGAAATCATTATTCTTAAAAATATTTAGGTAGCAAGCTCCTCTTACTTTTATAGCCCAGCCATTACTTCTAAAAATATTGTTATTGTAGTTTATTCTGGTTGAACCCTCTATATTAATACCTATGGTGTTTTCTTCAAAAGTGTTTTCATATATTTCGGCATCGTAAATTTCTTTTAGCAAAAGCCCATAAGAGGCTGTACCCCAGTTATAAATAAATTTATTGCGGTACATATTTATAAACTTTGAAAACATAACCGCCACACCTGCACCGTTATTTTTAAATGTATTGTGGTGGTATTCATCATGGTTTGAAAACATAAAATGCAAGCCGTATCTTATGTTATTATGGCTGTTATTGTTGTATATTTTGCTGTTTTCTACAAACTCAAAATAAATACCATCACGCATATTAAACACTTCATTATTGTATATTTCAAGTTCTGAGCAGTGCCATGCATGAATGCCGTTTCCAGAGCTTGCTTCGTCTTTTATATTGCTGGAAACATTATTGTTTCTTATTATGCCTTTTTTAGATTTTTCTATCATTATTCCAAAAAAAACATTTTGAATGGTAACATTTTCTACTATAAAATTTTCGCTGTTATTTATTTTAATAGCGGCATTATCTTTTATATAGCTTACCGCTACATTTTGAATTTCTATATTTTTTAAAGAGAAATTTTGTGTGTTTACTATTATAACGCCCGACATGTTTTTGCCGTCTATAATAGTGCCTTTTTCGCCAGAAATTTTTACCGATTTATCTATTAGCAAATCACTTTCATAATAAGTGCCTTTTTGCATAAAAATAGAGTCGCCACTTTCTGCAAGTGCTATGGCATCTCCTAATGTTTTTACTTCACAAGTAGCACACGTTTTTATGGTTTTAGCAAAAACGAATGAGGTAAAAAGTAAAGACAGTATTAAAAAAGCTGTTTTTTTCATTACTTTTTTAAACGCATCTTTTCGTTAATAGTTTCCCAGTTGTAAATTTCTCCTCCGTTTTCCTGCTGAGTAGCTTGAGCCGCTTCTATATTTTTAAAAGCAGACAAATTAGCTCCCATAGGACTTGGAATGTTTTTACTTATTAAAAAATGAGCCTCTTTAGCCTGTGTCATAGTGCCTGGGTTGTTATAATCAGTTACTAATATAAAGGCTAATTCTGTATTTGCCAACTCTTCATCATGAATATGGTGTATTAAACACTCTACAGCATCGTATTTGTATTGTTTTCCCTTGCTGGTTACCACCTGCGAAGCATGAGTTTTATCTACAATATTCATTGAACAATAAGCACATTGGTCACTACCATATCTTATTTCTTCGGGCGATACGCTACAAGATATTAAAAACAACAAGTAGCAAAATACTATAACAATAAAAGGTTTTTTCATTTAAACTATTCTTTTTTGGCTTCTTTCATTCCTACAAAAAAAGCGACTAAAGATAAACCCATTCCGCCAAATAAAGCTATTGCTCCACTACGAGGGTATGAGTGTGCCACAAAGTTAAGAATTGTTTTGGTGCCTATTAATGGTGGCTGATATGCCATAGGTGTGCCATCATCATTAGTAAATTTTATAGCTGCTGTTTCTTTTAAATTGTGTCCGTAATTATACTCCCACTTATAAAAATCATACATGCCTGCTGTTCCAAACAAACTCATTACTATAAACCAAAGCAAAAATAGTTTGTGCTTGCCTACAATGCCAATTATTATACCTAATAATGCCATTGTCCCAATAACCACAGGAAATATTTTAAACTCTAACATATCGGTAGGTATGTCTTTCATGCCTACATAGTGGTTCATTAGGTTTATGTTTTGAATATCGTTAGGGTTGGCGTCCGCTATCTTATTAATATGTATATTCATACCAATAGGTTCCGGATATTGAGGGGCTTCTAAAGTAATGTTCCAAAGTGGGAGAACAAACAAAGCTAAGAGCAATGCAGCTCCTACTATCATAATAATTTTTGACAGTTTCATGATTTTATAATTTTTAAAAGAAAAAAATGTAAGGGGCTGTATTCACAAAGCCAGCCCCTTACGGGTTACCACTTATTCTGCGTCTGTAGGATCGCCATCTAAGGTATAAGATATTGGAACGCTAGATCCTTTTGCTGAAACCCTAACATAACCCTGCATTTCTTGGTGTAATGCAGAGCAGAAGTCTGTACAGTAGAATGGCCATACACCTTCTTGTTTTGGTTCCCAAACAAAAGTTTCTGTTTGTCCAGGCATAATTAATAGTTCTGAAGTATTAGCACCTATCATTGAAATACCGTGAGGTACATCAAAGTCTTGCTCTAAGTTAGTAACGTGGAAATATACTTTATCTCCCACTTGTACTCCTTCAATATTATCCGGTGCAAAGTGCGAACGTATCATTGTCATATAAATATGTACTACATTTCCTTCTCTTACTACTTTAGCTTCAGACTCACTTGTAGCAGCATATTTGTGTTTGTTTTCATCTAACTTAAATATTTTGGCACTTCTATCTTTTATTAAATCGGCAGGACAACCAGCAGCGTAGTGAGGTTCACCTACTGTAGGGAAATCTGAAAGTAATTCCATTTTATCGCCACTAATATCATATAATTGAGCTGATTGTGTTAACTCAGGACCTGTAGGTAAGTATCTATCTTTAGTTATTTTATTCATAGCTACTAAGTATTTGCCAGTTGGTTTTCTAGAGTTTCCACCTGGTATCATTAAGTGTCCTACTGAGTAGTATGTTGGTTTTCTGTCTATTACTTCCCAAGTTCCTAATTTCCATTTTACTACTTCAGAAGAAATAAAGAATGTAGTATAAGCATTTCCTTTATCGTCAAACTCTGTATGTAATGGACCTAAGCCTGGTTGTTTTACTACGCCTGCCACTACATCTTCATAATTTAAGATTGGAATACCATAAGCTTCTCCGGCAAATTTTTTGCCTTCTATAGCTTCTTGCATTCTAGTGAAAGAGTGTACTGTAAGGTCGGCAGATAATTTTCCGTTTCCTACTATATATTCTCCCGATGGATCAACATCACAACCGTGAGGTGATTTTGGTGTAGGTAAGAAATAAACTGCTCCCGGTACTTCTGTTGGGTCAACTACTAAAACTTCATTCATCATTGTAGAAGTAGCAGTATGTGTTTCATCGCTATAAACGTTATGTGCATATTTAGCCGGCATTTTTTTGCCACCGCCATTATTTACATATTCTTCAATTTTTTTCCAGTTAACTGCTGCTATATAATCTTTATCGTTTTGCGAAGCATTAACTTCTAATAATGAATTAGCTTCTTCTGTATTGTAGGTAGTAAAGAAAAACCAACCATGAGATTTTCCTCTTCCCGGGTGAGATAAGTCATAGTCAAACCCAGGCATTATTAACTGAAATTTAATACCCATGTGTCCTGTTTCTTGATCTACAGAAATAAAACTAAGTGCTCCTTTAAAGTTTGATTTGTATTCTGAAATAGGCATATCTTTTTGCGGAATAGGAACAGAAAAACGAGTACCTGCTACTACGTATTCTGTGTTTTCAGTAACGAAAGATGAACTGTGGTTACCGGCACTATTTGGTACTTCTATAATTTCTTCTGTTTCAAAAGTAGATAAGCTAATTCTTGCTATTCTTGGTGTGTTGTTTCCGTTAATAAACACCCATCTTCCGTCTAACTCTCCATTAGTTTGAGAAATGTCCGGGTGGTGGGAATCATCCCAAGGCACAAAACCATAAGATGTGTTTAACATTGGTTTTGTTTCTTCGTTAAAACCATAAGCTTTTTCTGCATCTACAGAAAAAACAGGAATAACTTTAAATAATCTTGCAGACGGTAAGCCATATACAGCTAACTGACCGCTGAAACCACCCGAAACAAAGGCATAGTATTCATCATGCTCTCCGGGTGCTACATATACTTTTTCAGCAGCATTGCCCGATAATGCACCACTTTTACTGTCTTTTTTCTTTGAACTTGTGTTGCCACAGCTTGCTAAAACAAGCACCGCAACAAGCGTGTAAATAATATTTTTAATTGTTTTCATATTTTTTTAATTGTTTTAATGTTTTTATTGTTTGTTGTCTTCTGACCTAAAATATTCTAAAATTTTTCTAGCATCTTCTTCACTCACATTTTGGTTAGCCATAGGAGAAAGGTATTCAGCCAATAAATCTTTAGCTAATTTATTTTTTTCTACCATTTCTTCTGGATTCATAATCATGTTCATTATCCATTCTGGTGTTCTTCTTTCTGTAACGCCTAATAATGCTGGACCCACAAAACGTTTTTCTATTTTATGGCATGCAGAGCAAAGTGTTTTAAATGTTTCTTTACCTTCGGCAGCCATTGTTTCGTCTATTTCGCCTAATTCTACACTGCTTATTGGCCCTATTCCTTTGTCTTGCATTGGATCTACTTCGGCAGTAGTTTCTTCTGCTGGTGTAGATTCCACTCGTTCTACTTCAACATTTTCACTATTACTGCTTGAATCGCTTGAACAACTGTAAATAGCAAATATTGCCATTAATAAAATTCCTATTGATTTTTTCATTTGTTTTCTTTTAAATTGATTAATGTTTTTTGTTTTAAAATTTATCTTTTTTATTCTGCTGGTACAATTACGTTATCTATAACATGCACCCAACCATTGCTAACTTTTACAGATTTTAAAATTTCAAATCCACCAACGGTTATTTTGCCGTCATTATCTACCACATCTAAATACTGCCCAGATGCCATATATAGCTTTCTGCCTTTTTTAGCTTCTTTTTGAAGTTGCTCAATAGGATAATTAGCCGGGGCAACATGATTGGTAAGAATGTAAGCCAATTTTGCTTTGTTTTCTGGTTTTAACAATTCTTGAACAGTTCCTTCCGGAAGCTTGTCAAAAGCTGAATTTAATGGAGCAAAAACCGTTAATGGTCCGGCATTAACTAAAGCGTCTGCTACGCCTGCCGCATCTACTGCCGCTACTAAAGTTGAAAAATCGTCTAATGACTGTGCTAACTGCAAAGCATTAGGGTCAGAAACTTCATCAACCACGCCCGACTGTCCGTGAGATTCCGTTTCAGTAGTTGCACTATTAGACACTACACTTTCTTCTTGTGTGGTGCTTTCAGTAGAACTGTTGCAGGAAAAAAGAGCCACTACGGCTACTAATAAAATGAGATTTAATTTGTTCATAACTATTTCGTTTTGTTTTAATTATAGGGCAAAGTTACAACCCAAATGATTTATATCATAGGATTTATGTCATTATTTAAGATGATTTTGTCCTTTTTTTTGAAATTTATTTTCCATTAGGGTTATCTATACTTTATAATTATAGTATTAGCTATGATTTATTTAATTTATTACTTTTGCAAAAGTAGCATGAAACAAGAACAAAACAATAGTTCAATTGAAGAATATAAAATAGTTCTTCCTCAGTTTGAAGGGCCATTTGACTTATTGCTTTTTTTTATAGAAAGAGATGAGTTAGATATTTATGATATTCCTATAGCTCAAATAACGGACAATTTTTTGAACTATATTCATCAGCTTAATCAATTAAATATTGAAGTTGCCAGCGAATTTATTTTGGTGGCAGCTACTTTGATGAAAATTAAATCTAAAACTTTAATTCCAAGAAAAGAACTGGACGAAGATGGCAACGAAATAGACCCACGAGAAGAATTAGTACAAAGGCTTTTAGAATACAAAAAATATAAAGAGGTAATAGAGCAACTTAGGGAAATGGAAGCCGACCGACTGCTTAAAAACAAACGTGGCGGTAGTGGCAAAGAAATGCAAAAAATAGCAGAACTGTTTTCTACAGAAGCAGAACTTGAAAATTTAGAACTATACCAACTGCTTAAAGCATTTAAACGTGTAATGAATAAACTACACGAAAGGGAAAGCAAGCCCGTGCATACGGTAGTGAAATACAATTATACCATAAGAAACCAAAAAAACTATCTATTAGAAGCCGTAGCAAAACAACCCAAACTTGCTTTTGAAGATGCTTTTCTTCAATTAGAAAACAGAGTGCAGGCTGTTTTTACTTTTTTGGCCATGTTAGAACTTATTCAAGAAAAATTTTTAAAAATAAGCTCCGGTGTAGGTATTAATAATTTTTGGTTAAGCAAGGGTTAGTTATACCGATTAGGAATATATAATAGTCCAATTTCAGCTTCGCTTTATTGTGCTAAATATATTGCTCTATCGGCATTTACCATTGTAAAACACAAAATAGTCTAATCTATTTTGTGTTAACAATTGGTATTAATCCACTTCGCAAGTTAAACAGGCTAAGCCGTTTTCTGTCATAAGCCAAGTATTGTTGTCTAAATCTTTACTTTTTTTGGTAGCTTGTAGCACGGGGTCTTTTATATATTTGCTGGTATATTTACCAAAATTTATTTCTGTACCCACAGGTACTTCTAAAGTATATTTTACTTTTTGAAATCTAAACTGCCCTTCGTCTTTTATTTCTAAAGTAGTAGGCAAAACAAGTTCACTGCTATCTTTAAATTCTAATTGGTAGCTTATTTTATCTATATGTTGCTTACACTCTTCTACTGTTCTTCCTCTACTTGAAACTGCCGCTTCTAACTTAAATTCTTTTGCCGGTTTTACCTGCAAAATAGCAGAATTTAAAAACAAGGTGTTTATTTCTGGACGATACAGGATATTTTTAGCGTTGAACCCATCTTCATTTATATTAAATTGAAAACCTCCTTCTTCGTCTAATTCTGACTGTTTAAAATTTATGGTAACTGTTTTTAATGAATCTGCAAAAGGAACATCTATGTAATTAAATGCTATTTCTTCTTTACTAAAGTTTTTAGCTACATCTACTGTAGCCACAACAAAAGCTAAAAGAGCTACCAACATTAAAACGCCACTAATAATAAGCGTTTTTGCCCATGAAACTTTAGATTTTTTATATGCTTTGGCTATTAAATATAGTAAAAAGATACTTGGTATAGCCACCAAAGCAAAAATGGAAAAGGCAAATAGTAAAAAGAAGAAATTGCTACTAAATACAAGGTTTAGGTATTCTTCTCCAAAGAAATTAATAAAAAAAGTACCTCCCGACCAAGCTATAGAAAACACAAAAAACTTAAAAAACAATATTAATCCTACTATTAATAAAGCTGCTTTAAACAATAGTTTTAATATTTCTTCTGCGTTTCTGCCTCCTGTTTTGCCTAATTCGGCTAAATTTTCTTTGCTAAAATTTTTTTTTACCGATTCCGAAATATTACTAAGATTAATCGGCTCGCCTTTCATTTGCATTTTTTGGATATTAGTTTCTGCTTTGGGCATTATTATCCAAAGTATAATATAAATACCGCCCACAGGCACGCCCACACTGGCTATACCTAATATTACAAATATTAAACGCAACCATATAGCATCTATACCTAAATAGGCACCTAAACCACCCAGTACACCTGCTATTATTTTATCATCGGGGTTTCTAAATAGTTTTCTGGTAGTGCCACTGTTTTGTTTATATGAATTTTGATTTTCATTGCTCCCATTGGTTTCTTCATCTATAACTTCCACATCGCCCAGCGTAGCTATTGATTCTTTTACCATATTAATATTTACAACTTGAGTAAATTTTCCCAGTTTTTCGGTAAATAATTCAGCAAAGCGGTTTTCTATATCGTTAATAATTTCGCCTTGTTCTTCGCTGTTATTAAATGTAGCTTTTACTTTGTTTAAGTAGTTTTCAAGTAAAGTATAAGCATCATCATCTATTTGAAATGCCAAACCTGCAAGGTTAATATTTATAGTCTTTTTCATAATTTTAAGATTTTGTAAGGGTGTTTACTGCTGTTTTTAAAAAGTCCCAAGTTTCATGTAGCTCAGTTAAAGCCTCTTTTCCATTGTTGGTTATTGAATAGTACTTTCGCGGTGGCCCAGAAGTAGATTCTTGCCAATTATATTCTAAAATTCCGGCATTTTTTAAGCGGGTTAATAAAGGATAAACCGTACCTTCTACTACTATCATTTTAGCATCTTTAAGTTGCTGTATAATATCGGTAGAATAGGCTTCTCCTTCATTTAAAATAGCCAAAATGCAATACTCCAATATTCCTTTTCGCATCTGCGTTTTTGTATTTTCTACATCCATTGCATATTAATTTGTAATGCAAATATATAAACTTTATTTGGTACTATGTAAAACAAAGTAGTGTTTTTTTGAAAAAAATTATCTCTACGCCTATTTTGTAATATAAATTATACACTCCACACGCTGTTGCCCACTTTATATTTTGCTATTAATTTTTATCTACCAATAGAAGTGCTATGTTTAGGCACTAAATAAAATCAAAAGCTTATGTTAGATCAATTTGAAGTAACAGGAGGAAAAAAACTTAAAGGAAATATTATACCTCAAGGAGCTAAAAATGAAGCTTTGCAAGTGGTGTGTGCCGTGTTGCTTACGGCAGAAAAAATAACCATGCACAATTTGCCCGACATACGGGATGTTAATTTTTTAATAAAGTTACTGAGTGATTTAGGTGTAAAAGTAGAGAAAATAAAAGAGGGAAGTTATACTTTTCAGGCTGATGATATAAATTTAGAATATCTCCATAGCGAAGATTTTAAAAAACAGGGAGGTTCGCTACGTGGCTCTGTTATGATAATGGGCCCTCTTTTAGCTCGCTTTAAAAAAGCTTACATTCCTAAACCCGGAGGAGATAAAATTGGAGCTCGTCCTTTAGACACACATTTTATAGGTTTTCAAAAACTGGGAGCTACTTTTAGCTACAATAAAGACGATAATTTTTATACCGTACTTGCCGAAAATTTAGAAGGTAGGTATATGTTGATGAACGAACCTTCTGTAACGGGAACTGCCAATATAGTGATGGCGGCAGTAATGGCAAAAGGAAAAACTACTATATATAATGCTGCTTGCGAGCCTTACCTACAACAACTATGTGGTATGCTAAATAGTATGGGAGCAAAAATAAAGGGCGTAGGAAGCAATTTATTAGAAATTGAGGGAGTTACAGAATTGGGCGGTTGCACCCACACTTTATTGCCTGATTTTATAGAAGTGGGCTCTTTTATAGGCTTGGCAGCTACTACGCAAAGCGAAATAACCATAAAAAACTGCCGTATAGATATGTTGGGACCTATTCCTGATGTTTTTAAAAGACTGGGCATACAAATGGAATTTAAGGGCGATGATATTTATGTGCCATCGCAGGGCGTGTATGAAATACAAAGAATGATAGACGGTTCTATACCTACCATTTACGATGCTCCATGGCCTGGTTTTACGCCCGATTTAATTTCAATAGTTTTGGTGGCAGCCATACAAGCTAAAGGCAGTGTTTTAATACACCAAAAAATGTTTGATGCCCGTTTGTTTTTTATTGACAAACTAAAGGATATGGGAGCTCAAATTATACTTTGCGACCCACACCGTGCCACCGTAATAGGTATAGAAAGAAAATACAAACTCAGAGGCATACAAATGAGCAGTCCCGATATTAGAGCAGGAGTAGCTTTATTAATTGCCGCACTTTCTGCCGAGGGGAAAAGTATTATTTCTAATATACACCAAATAGACCGTGGCTACCAAAATATAGATGGTAGGCTGAATGCTATAGGAGCAGATATTAAGAGATTGTAGGATGTTTGTTGTAGCTTAAACGCACAATAAGGCAAAAGCTGATATTGGGCTATTATCTACACCTAAACGGTATTACTAACGGGGTTAATTACCTCATTTCCAAATTATCATATCACCTAATTATTAATTACCTCATTTTAAAATTAATAAATACAGTATAAAATGTAATTTTGCACAAAATTAAGTACATTGACACTCGCAAATGTTTGATTTTAAAATATTCTATCGCGGAGCATTCATTTTAAGTTTGTTCGGTTTGTTGGCTTTTGTTTTTGATTTAGGGTTTTCAAACTCTCCTATGTCTCAAAAAATTTTAGAAGACATCTATTTTGTACTTTTAGGTATAGGTGCTCTTGCTATAATTTTAAGATATATAGAAAAAGGTTTTAAAGTTCCTAAAAAAGTACTCTTGTTTGATGCCTTTTATATATCCTTTGCAGCACTAATTTTTTATGATTTTTTAATTGCCGAAAATAGTTTAATAACACATCCACTACTGCAAAGTAGTGCCTGGATAAAACTTGCTGTTTTCTTGTTTTTTGTGCGTGAGTTTTTTGAAATTAGATTCAATTTTAAAAGAACAGTACTCAATCCAGCCCAACTTTTTGTACTTAGTTTCCTGTTTATAATTGTTTTAGGGGCATTTTTATTAATGATGCCCAATGCCACTAACGGGAATTTATCTTTTATAGATGCTTTATTTACCTCTACAAGTGCCGTTTGCGTTACAGGCTTAATTGTGGTGGATACAGCTACTTTTTTCACGGAATTTGGACAATTTATTATCTTAATACTTATTCAAATTGGCGGTTTAGGCATCCTTACTTTTGCCAGCTATTTCTCTTATTTTTTTAGGGGAAAATCAAGCTACGAAAACCAACTAACCCTCAGCGATATGACTAACTCAAAAAACTTGAGTGAAGTTTTTAGCACCTTGAAATATATTATCTTAATTACACTAACTATTGAATTTAGCGTAGCTACATTTATTTATTTTTCTGTTGAAGAAGTTGCTTTCCCTTCTTTTCAAAAACATGCTTTTTTTGCTTTATTCCATTCTATATCAGCATTTTGCAATGCCGGGTTTTCTACATTAACTAATAATTTATACGAAGACGGATTTAGATACAATTATTTTATGCAGTTAGCCGTAATTGCTGCCTTTGTACTTGGTGGTTTAGGGTTTCCTATTGTGGTTAATATTATGAAATTTGTTTCTTACCATGTTCGGAAACTAATAACTTTTGGTAAAAGTAAAGTAGTGTATAAACCTTGGATTTTAAACCTCAACAGCCGTATTACACTTATTACTACCATAGCACTAACAGTAATAGGTTTTATAGGTTTTTATGCGTTAGAGTATAATAATACCCTTGCCGACCATAGCGGATTTGGAAAAATAGTAACGGCTCTTTTTGGAGCTACTACTCCACGTACCGCAGGTTTCAACACTATTGATATGTCTAAAATGCTATTCCCCACCACCATGCTGGTGTTTTTATTGATGTGGGTAGGAGCATCGCCAGCTTCTACAGGTGGCGGTATTAAAACCAGTACATTTGCCATTGCTATTTTAAATTTTATAAGTTTAGCTAAAGGAAAAAGCCGAATTGAAGTTTTTAGACGAGAAATATCAGATATTTCTGTAAGTCGTGCTTTTGCCACCATAGCTCTTTCCCTTATGGTTATAGGCTTTGGTATTTTAATAATAACCATTAAAGACGGGCGTTTTGGACTGATGCACATAGCTTTTGAATGTTTTTCGGCATATAGTACTGTAGGCTTAAGTTTAGGAATAACGGGCGGATTAAGTACTTTAAGCAAAGCTGTTTTAATAGTTATAATGTTTGTAGGAAGGGTAAGTATGCTTTCCATTTTAATAGCATTGTTTAAAAAAGATAAATACAAAAATTATAGATATCCAAAAGAGGAAATTACCATAAATTAAAAAGTAATGAAATATATAATAGTTGGTTTAGGAAACTTTGGTGCATCATTAGCCCAAGAGCTTACCGAAATGGGACACGAAGTAATAGGCATAGACAGCAGAATGGCTAAAGTAGATACCTATAAAGAAAAAATATCGCATACTATATGTATGGATGCCACAGACGAATTTACTATGGCAGGCTTGCCCATTAATGACACAGATGTTTTTATAGTAGCCATAGGCGAAGACCAAGGTGCCAATATTATGGCTTCGGCTATTTTAAAAAACTTTAAAGTAAAACGTTTAATAAGCCGGGCTATAAACAATCTACATGAAAAAGTGCTGCACGCCATAGGCGTAGATGAAATAGTACACCCCGAACAAGAAACTGCCGAAAGATGGGCTAAAAAGCTGAACCTAAGAAATGTGGTGGACTCCTTTGAGCTAAGTGATAACTTTAGCATAATAGAAACCGAAGTTCCGTTAAATTTTGTAGGGAAAACCTTAGCCGAAGTTGATTTTAGAAAAAACTTTAACATTTTATTGCTTACTACCATTAAAAAAGAAGAAGTAAAAAGTTTAATAGGTAAAACCAGATTAGAAACTAAAGTGCAAGGTGTAGCTCAAAATAATATAGCTTTTGAAGAAAAAGATATTCTTGTTTTATATGGAAACAATAAAGATTTAGAAAGATTTTTAAAGAAAAAAAGCGAAGATTAAGCCTTTATTAAGCTCTAAAAATTTCAATATCCGTCTTTTGAGGCGTAAATATTTCTCCTCTGTGTTTTTTAGGCGAAAAACTTGGACAGTCGCATTTGCTACCCTTGCAAGCACTAAGAGTGCTTAATAAAGCTATAATTCCCACTATCATCAGTATTTTTTTCATAACAAAATGCTTTACTTTGTTTGTTAAACGAAATAAATATACAAATAATTGCAACAAACTATACTTTTTGCTATACTCAATTGGGGTTTAGGACACGCCACAAGGTCTATTCCGCTTATCAACTACTTACTTAAAAAACAGTATAAACTAATTATTTGTAGCGATGGAGATGCTTTAGCTCTACTACAAAAAGAATTTCCTCATCTCATTTTTGAAAAAACACCTGCTTACAATGCAAGCTATACCAAAAATAAAAATCAGCTTTTTATACATTTGGCTAAACAAATTCCTCACTTTATAAAAATTATAAAAGAAGAAAATAGGCTGTGTGAAAAATTGATAGAAAAACACCAAGCTAATTTTATTATTTCAGATAATAGATATGGATTTTACAATAAAAATATACACAGTGCTTTAATTTGCCATCAGTTGCGTTTGCTTTTTCCTCAATCTCGGTTATTTGAAAACATGGTAAATGCCAGCTATATTAACTTTTTAAAACCCTTTTCAGAAATTTGGATACCGGATATTGCTCCTCCAAAAAATTTAAGTGGCAGAATGAGCCAAACAAACTTAAAAAATACGCATTACATTGGTATAGATTCAAGATTTATAAAAACCAAACCTACTGAAAGTATAAATATTCTTGCGGTAATTTCTGGTCCTGAACCTCAAAGAACGCTTTTAGAACAAAAAATATACACGCAACTACAAAATATAGAGGGAAACCACCTGATAGTTAGAGGCACAAAACAAAAAAGTGAAGTTGTAAATACTGAAAATATAACGGTGGTAGATTTAGCCACTACTCAGCAACTAAACCAGTGGCTTATAAATGCCGAAACTGTGATAAGTAGATGTGGCTATACTACTATAATGGATTTAATAAAATTAAATAAAAAAGCTATTTTAATTCCCACTCCCGCCCAGCCAGAGCAAGAGCATTTAGCTCAAAAACTGATGAAAAACAAATGGTTTTTATCTGCGAAACAAGATGAACTTAATATAGCAGCAACACAAAAACAGCTTATTAATTATGCTCCGCCTAATATTTCATTAGGTTATAATGAAGAGATAATAGATGCTTTTGTAATACCGATTAGAAATATATAGAGGAAATAAACCAAACGCTTCTTCAACATTAATGTATTTCCAGTCCAAGGGGTTTAAACCCCTTGAATAAACCCCTTGGATTGGAAATTGAAAAAACATAAATGACGTGAGTTTCATCTATAAGTTTATATTTGAAGGTTGTCAATATATATGAAAAGTGCTTGATTTATATGGTATAATGCCGATTATGAATATATAACAAACCAATATCGGCTTCGCCTTATTGTACTAAATACTTTTATCTACCGACATTTACCATTGTAAAATTAGGCTATTTCGGAGTATAAGATGTTCCTTTGTCGGAAGATAATTCCTTTTTCTTAATATCTACTTTTTGTTTTATTAAAAGCAGTTTTTCCATTTCTTCAGCAGAAGCGGTTTTAATTTTATCTAAAATTTGCCTTTCAAGCAGTTTTATTTTAAAGAAATTGAGCCAGTGCAATTCTGTATTTATATCTTCTTTATAAATTTCATTTTTTGTGGTGGTAAAAACTTTCTTTTTTACCCAGCCCTCACTCAGGGCATCATCATATTTATTCAAATTGCCCATTATTAAAGTTATAGCCAAATTGCTTATTTCTTCATCTTGATGATTAATAAAATAATCGCTGAGCTTGGTTTCTTCTTTATTTAGCTCTTTAGATAGCTTTATTATTTTTAGATGCAATTCATTTTCTAACGGAACACTTTCTAACTTCCCAAAAATATATTCGTAAGTCATTAAATCATCACTATACCTGTTGTCTCCATACTCTAAAAGTGTGCGTATAACTTCTCTTTCGTATTTTTCTATATTAATTCCTGCGTCTAATAATTCTTCATCTTTTTTAGCCAAATTTTCTTCTAAACCCACATTTTCTTCTACTATATCATCTGTTTTGTTCTGCTCTTTCCTTCTATTTTTAATTATTTCTTTGCGAGTTTTATTAGCTTCATTAATTAAAATTTGTTCGCTTACTTGCATTAAAGTAGCGGTTTCTTTTATGTAGAGCGAACGTTTTATGGCATCGGGTATTTTAGAAATACTGGCTATAATATCCGTTATAACGGCTGCTTTTTTTACGGGATTATTTTCTGCATCTTTTAGCAAAAGTTTAGTTTTAAAAAAGATAAAATCTTCTTGATTTTCAGCTATAAATTTTAAAAAATCTTCTTTGTCATTTTTTTGAGCAAAAGAATCCGGGTCTTCATTTTCGGGCAGTAAAACTACTTGAACATTTAAACCATTCTCTAAAATAATATCTATACCACGAAGTGCTGCTTTTATTCCGGCATTATCGCCATCGTATAAAACGGTAATGTTTGGAGAGTATCTTCTTATTAGTTTAACTTGATTTTCTGTTAAAGAAGTACCACTTGATGCCACTACATTTTCTATTCCCATTTGATGCATAGAAATAACATCTGTATAACCTTCTACTAAAAAACAATTTTCTTGTTTTCTAATTTCATTTTTGGCAAAATAAATACCGTAAAGCACTTTGCTTTTGTCATAAATATCGGTATCGGGTGTGTTAATATATTTAGCTGTTTTGACATTACTTTTTAATATTCTCCCTCCAAAACCCAGCACTTTTCCACTAATGCCATGGATAGGAAACATAACTCTATCTCTAAAAAAATCAAGTTTTAAGTTTTCCTTTTTAGAACTTAATCCTGCATTTTGAAGCATTTCTAACAGATAACCTTTTTCAATGGCAGCATTTGTTAAAGCATCTTTTTGCTCTAAAGCATATCCTAAATCAAATTTTTGAATGGTATCTTTAGTGAAACCTCTTTCTGTAAAATAACTTAAACCTATAGCTTTGCCCGTTTCATTTTCAAACAAATTGGTTTTAAAAAAGTCTTTGGCAAATTCATTAACAATATACAAGCCTTCTCGCTTTGATTGCTGTTCAATCATTTCGGGGCTTTGTTCTGTTTCTTCTATTTTGATATTGTATTTTTGAGCTAAATATTTTAGTGCTTCTACATAGCTAAAATGCTCGTGTTCCATAACAAATTTAACGCTATCGCCAGCTTTGCCACAGCCAAAGCATTTATATATCTGTTTAGATGGCGAAATAACAAAAGAAGGTGTTTTTTCTTGATGAAAAGGGCAGTTTGCCTTGTAGTTGCTACCTGCTTTTTTCATAGAAATAAAGTCGGAAAGCACATCTACAATGTCTGCTTCATCATTAATTTTAGCTATGGTTTCTTTGCTAATCATTTATTACAAAGGTAAATAGAAAATTAGGCAATTTTTAAAATTGAATTATCTTTATGATTATCCGTAAAGATACTCATGAAGTATTTTATATTAACTTTTCTTTAGTAGAAAAGTTACAAAACCTGCCTTGACGGCAGTCAAGGAATTGCACTAAGTCTTCAGCACCCCATTAAAATCTCACAGGTCTTTGGAACATCAATTTAATGATTGTTTCCGTAAAAGGAATTTGGGATTCCGTATAAATTTTTCCGTTTCACTACAAAATTTTACGGAATGACGCCCCTGATATGATGATTTTTTTGAACTTTTAGTTCAAAAAAATCATCTCCTTGTTCTTCAAACAGTTTAATTTTTTACGGAGTTTTCGGTTAATGGGTGCCCCGCTTACAAACTTAAGGTGCACTTTTTATCTGACCTTAATCAAAAATACGTTAAGAAATGATGTAAAACAGACATCCAAAGTGAATGAAATTATAAAACAGTAAACAGACAAATTAGTATGCTTCTACAAATAAAAATACTTTAGGAAAACTAAAATTGAGCATACATTAATTTGTCCTCGTCTGTTTTATAGCATTTTAGTGTTTTTGATTACAGTCTTGATTTTTTGTTACTTTTGTATCAAGACAAAAGTAAAAGACCACAAACTGTAATTCAAATTACTTAAACGTCCCAAGATGCTATCTTAAAGTATAAATTATTGGTATAATAACGGATAGTCATATTTATCTTATAATAGCTATACTGGTTTTAGCTTTTTCTTTTACATCTTTAACAGTGCTTCCCGAAAATACATAATATATCCCCGTTCTGGCTCGCTTGCCATTCATATCATTGCCATCCCAAACAAACTTACCACCCAAGGCATAGCCTTCTTTAATTAATACTCCGTGAGTGTCGGTTATTTTTACATAAGAATCACTTATTAAACCTTCTATAGCTATTGGTCCTGTATATTCCGGACGTACAGGATTAGGGTAAGCCTTTATGTTTTCATAATTTTCTGCCGGTTCTGTGGCATCGCCCATGTAAGAAACCATGCCTCCGCTTGTAAAAATAAATACTTCGCCATTAAATTTATTTACGGTTATATCGTAAATTTCGGTATTAGGCAGTGGACTGTTTTCGGCATTAAAACTCAGTATTTCTTCTTTGCCGTCTTCGCTCATTAAAAACACACCAGCACTGGTGCCTATCCATTTTCTATTGGCACCATCTACCTCTATAGCACTTACTCTGTCTGTTTCAAAAAGATACTCGGTATATAGGTCTAATGTGCTGGTAATTCTATCTGAAATACGGCAAGTAGATGTGGCATCAAAAATTCTGCTTGGACAAGAAAAAACGGCAATACCTTGAGCTGTACCTACCCAAACTTCGCCATTTTTATCTAAAGCCATACTTAATACTGAATTGTTGGGTAAATTTCCTTGATTTCCATTAGTGGTTAGGGTTATTTTTTGCTCGCCAGAAGCACTTAAATTTTCGCCCTCTTTATATACTATTATGCCTTGCCCATTTTGAGCCACCCATTTTTGCTCACTATCGTCTATTAGTAAATCTACCATTTTTTGATTATCATTTCCTATACTGAAACTGTACCATTCATCATTTGGTGTTTTTACTTTTAATGCATTGTGGGTTTCGGGGTTTAGTACCCACGTGTTTCCTTTGCTATCTGTGGCTAAACCTGTTACTTTTTGTACTCCGGGGTTTAATAAAGCAGAACTTATAGGACTGTTAGAAGAATTATAAACTTTGCCCGTAGCAAAATCGCTAACAAGCAAACCCGTAAACATACCCACGTACAGCTTGTCTTCGTATTCATTATAAACTATTCTGGTAAACTCCTGAATAGGAAAATCGGTAGGTATAAAAGTATAAATATTGTAATTGTACCATATACCTTCTTCAAAAATATAAAAACCTCCTTCTACATTGTCCATTCCATCTACATTATTATTAATTCCACCCGAAGTAATAGCCATGCTATTTTTATAAGAAACAGCATTAAAACCTATGTTAGTAAATGGATTGTTGCCAATGCCTATTTTTTGCTCGTCTTTATAAATACCCAGTTTTTTATCGCCCATATAAATACTGTTTTGGGTTTTGATACAAACTTGTGGGTCTATTAAAAAAGAAGTGTTTAAAGAATCTATAACACTATTTTGTACACTATAAATATTTAAACCTTTAATAAAAGTTAGTGTTTCTGAAGCTTTTAAGCTTTTTAAGGGCAATGTATCTGTATAAATTGTTTGCCACATACCATTATGATAAAAAGCCAGCTCAGTAGAAATGCCGTACAAAGTATCGTTAAAACTTTCTATTTCGCTTAAACCACTTATATAGGGCACGGCATGATTCCATTGGGAATAATCAAGTAAATTGCCTGAACTTATAGATGCTTTTTTTAAACCTTGTGCTGTTAAAGCAAAAATAGTGTCTTGTACAATGGCACAATCCGTTACTTTTACTTGGTCGCCTGTAGAACCTATTACGTAGGTGTTGTCAATTTCTTCATTTTCAAGGTCTAAAACTACTATTCCAAAATCTGTACTTATGTATGCAAAACCATGGTTTGTATATATGCCATTAATGTTTTTAGAACTTGACGTTAGTTTGTTTTTTATATCAGGAATATTAATAATAGTATTGTCTTTAAATAAATCAATATTACTATTGTTATAGGCTATTATAAAAGTGTTAAAAGTACTGTCGTAGGCTATGTCTTGCACACCAAAATCGCTGAGCCCCGATGCTTTATCTAAAGTTCTGGTTGAGTTATCGGTAATATCGTAAAGAAAAACAGATTTTTCTGTTGCTCCCATAATGATATTTGGGGCATAAGTTAATTTCATTACATTATTATAATTAATGTGCATACGCCATGTGCCTATTTGCTGGGTTTTGGCAGTAAAACCCATAAGCAATAACAAACAGAATAAGGATGTTTTTATATTCATGAATTGCAAAGTAACACTAATTTCATTGTATAAACGGTATTATTAAAAGCATATTTTATAACATGGCATTATCTGCAAAACTATAATAGCCATTGTACGAAACAATTATGTGGTCTATTAATTTGATGTTGAGTAGCTGCCCTGCTTCTTTTATTTGTTTTGTTATTTTAATATCTGCTTGCGATGCCCGCATGCTTCCCGAAGGATGATTATGAATTAAAACTACGGATGAAGCCAAGCGTTCAAGGGCATATTTAAACAACATTCTTACATCTACAACTGTGCCTTCCATACCTCCGGTGCTCAGTTTTTCTTTTCCTATAATAGTATTTGAATTGTTTAAAAAAAGCACCCAAAATTCTTCATAAATTAAGTCGCTAAGCTGGGCAATAAACAGTTTATAAATATCAGAACTATGTTTAATTTTATTGGTGGTTGATAAATTTTCTGCTTGGCGTCTTCTGCCCAGTTCCATGGCTGCCACTATAGAAATAGCTTTGGCTTCGCCTATGCCTTTAAACTTCATTAAATCTTTTACCGCCAGTTTTCCTAATTGGCTTAAATCGTTGTTTACGTAATCTAATATTTGAGAGCAAAGCTCTACTGCGGTAACTTTGGGTGTTCCGCTACCTATTAAAATTGCCAATAATTCGGCATCGCTTAAATTAGATTTTCCTTTAGCCAGCAGTTTTTCTCTTGGTTTGTCTTCATCGTTCCATGTGGTAATGGGCTTATTCATAAGCATAAAATTAAGCAATTAATACCAATTGTTAACACAAAATAGATTAGACTATTTTGTGTTTTACAATGGTAAATGCCGATATAGATATATAGTACAATAAGGCGAAGCTGAGATTGGACTATTATATATTCTTAATCGGCATAATTATTTTAAAAACTTCATAACTATCCTAATGCTCTGTACTTAAGTAATGAATAATGCATGATTGCTAAATTTAGGTAACAAGTGCAATTTTTTACCTTTGTCTTGACACAAAGGTAACCAAAGGTCAAGACTGTAATCAAAAACACTAAAATGCTATAAAACAGACGATGACAAATTAATGTATGCTCAATTTTAGTTTTCCTAAAGTATTTTCACTTTTAGGAGCATACTAATTTGTCTGTTTATTGTTTTATAATTTCATTCATTTTGGATGTCTGTTTTACACCATTTCTTAACGTATTTTTGATTAAGGTCGGGTAAAAAGTGCATCTTAAGTTTGCAAGCGGAATACCTTGACTGCCATCCAGCAGTTTTTGTAACTTTTTTACTAAGAAAAGATAGTGTAAAATACTTTATGAGTTTTTTACGAATGGTGTCATAATCATTCTTCTATCTGATTTTGAATGTTATTTAAGTGTTCTATCAAAGTGTTTAGTTTGTTTTGTTGTTTAGCTATAGTTTTTGGTCTTAAATAAAACCAATTGAATAAAAACCAAATGGCTACTGTTGCGTAGCAAGCTATGGCTAAAAGTAGTGGCATTCTGGCAGCATACTCTATCATATATAAACCAATACCCAATGACAGCATTATAAAATAAAGGCTTACCATTTTTGAGTGTAACTTCTTTTGTTTTTCCTGTAACATGAGTAAATTTTCTAAGTAACTTTTGTTGCTATTTGTTTCATTTAGCTTTTTAAGTAAAGGAAATTGTTTGTTATAAGCAAATAGAAAGATTATCATTGCCAAAATAGTTAGTACTATCCCAATTTTTGTGCTTATAAATTGTGGTTTTGCAAAATACCATATTACTATAATAAAAACTGTAGTAAGTATGCTAATTGCATTGGCAAATATAATTTGGCTTAAGTTTTTTTGACGGTATTTTTTTATACGGTTAAAAATATTTTGTACGTCTGCTTGAACAATATTCTGCTCATTCCACATTTTGCTGAAGTCTATATTATTTTCCATGATTTTCAAATTTTGTTTTTAATTTTTCTTTAATTCGGTGTATTCTAACGCGCGTATTACTTTCTGAAATGCCAACAATAGTAGCTATTTCGGCTTGGTTTATGTTTTCCAATTCTAAAGAAATAATCAGTCGGTCTAATTCGGGAAGCTCTGCAATAAATTTTTGTAGTAGCTGTAAGTTTTTTTCTTCGTTACTTGATTTTTCTTCAGATAAATGAACAGGTATTTCGGTATTAAACTTGCTTTTATCACTTTTAATGTGGCGTAAACATTTATTGGTGGCTATTCTAAAAATCCAGGTGTTTATGCTAGCTTCTTGCCTAAATTCGGGTAGTTTTTGCCAAACCGTTATAAATGTTTCTTGAGCCAAATCTTGAGCAGCCGTTTCATTTCCTAAATATCCCAAGCATAAGCGATATATTTTAGCCCAATAACTATTATAGATTTGTTCAAATTCCATTAGTAATTTTATCCTTTAGATACCAAAAGTTGCAAAATGTTACAAAAGAAACTGAAAAAATTATTCGTGGCACGACTCAAAGTCGTGCCACGAATACTATTATACCGATTAGGAATATATAATAGTCCAATTTCGGTTACACCTTATTGTACTAAATATATTGCTCTATCGGCATTTACCATTGTAAAACACCAAATAGATTAAACTATTTGGTGTTGACAATTGGTATTACTTCAAAAATTTAATATTTCTTTTTAGTCCTTCATATTTTGTGCGTTTTACGGCACTGCCTTCAAAAAGATTATTAAATTCCTCTAAAGATAAATTATCCCATTCTTCTTTGTTTTTAGACAGCAGTTCTTCTTTGGCGTTAAATTTTTCTTCATTATTTGCTTTAGCTCGGGCATTTATGGGGCACACATCTTGGCAAATATCGCAACCGTAAATCCAACTCTCCATTTTATCTTTAAAAAAAGTAGGTATTTCGCCTTTGTGTTCTATGGTGGCATAAGAAATACACTTGCTACCATCTACTTTGTAGGGTTCAAAAATGGCATTAGTAGGGCAGGCATCTATACATTTTGTACAGTTGCCGCAGTAGTCTTTAACTGGGCTGTCGTATTCCAACTCTAAATCGCAAATTATTTCTGCCAAAAAGAAAAAAGAACCTTTGCCTTTAGTGAGTAGTAGCGAGTTTTTTCCTATCCAGCCCACACCGCTTTTTCTTGCCCAAGCGTGTTCTAAAATAGGTGCACTATCGGTAAAAACCCGTGCATTAAAACTGCCTATTTCTTCTTTTAATTCATCTACTAATTTCTGTAGTTTTTTACGTATAGTTTTATGGTAATCCTTTCCATAAGCGTATTTGGCTATTTTGTAAGTGTCTGTATGTTGTTTTTGGGTAGGGAAATAGTTGTAGCTTAGCGAAACTACAGATTTTGCTCCGGGAACTAACAATGTAGGGTCTGCCCGCAAATCAAGATGATTTTGCATATAGCTCATTTGCCCGTGCATACCTTGGTTGAGCCAATTTTTTAAAAACCGCACATCTTCATTTAAAACCTCAGCTTTGCTAATGCCTACTTCTTCAAAACCATATTTATAAGCTTTTGATTTTAGAAGTTTGGTAATGGTGGTTACAGGTTTCATGGTAATACAAAGCTATGGAAAAAGCATTATTTATAAGCAAATTATATAAATACCATGCTGTTTAGAATGATATAATAGCCTTATTTTTAATTAACTATTGAGTATAAAGAGTATTTTTGCTGAAATATAAAAAACAAACACATGAAAATAATGAAGATTTTATTAGGAATTATTGGTGTAATACTATTGGCGTATATGGCTTTAGGTGTATTTGGAAAAAAGAACTACAAAGTAGAAAGAGAAATATTAATACAAGCCCCAAAAGAAGCTATTTGGAAGCACATAAGTAACTATAATAATTGGGGGGCGTGGTCTCCGTGGGTTAATAAAGACTCAAATGCAGTATATACTTTTTCTGAAGAACAAGGGGGCGTTGGTGCGGCTCAATCTTGGGAAGGTAATGAAGAAGTAGGCAAAGGCTCTATGGAAACCACAAAAACGGAGGGAAACGATTTATTAGAATATAAATTACAATTTATAGAACCTTGGGAAATGCAGTCTTATGGTGGATTTACTTTAGAAACTGTAGATGAAGGCACTAAAGTTACTTGGACAGACCAAGGCAATATTCCCTTTATGCAAAGAGCCTTTATGATATTTATGGATATGGACAAAATGATAGGCCCTGATTTTGAATTGGGATTACAAAAACTAAAAGAAATAGCTGAAAATGAGAAAAGCTTAGCACAGGAATATGAAATTAAAACCATAGATTTTCCTGTCACCACATACATTGGCAAAAAATACAAAATAGCTTTTACTAATTTAGATGCAGAACTATTTGGCAATACATACCAAACCATAGGTGTGTTTTTAGCAAAAAACAACTTAGAATCTGAGGGCATGCCTGCTGCAATATATTTCTCGTGGGACATGGAAAATGGCACAACAGAGATGGCTCCTGTAATTCCCGTAGCCAACTATACTAACGGAACAAAATTAACAGACGAGTTAGAAGTTTTTAGTGCTAATGCCACAAAAGCGTTAGAGGTAGATTATTATGGTCCCTATGAAGAATCAGGCAAAGCACATGAGGCTATTTCTAAGTATTTAGTAGAAAACAATATAGAGGTTAAAGGTTTTGTTATAGAAGAATATGCCAATGACCCTGCAACAGTAAACAGCTCACAAGAGTATTTAACTAAAATATATTATCTGTTAAATTAATTTCTCCTTGAGATACTCGAACCACGACTCCAAGTCGTGGCACGAGTATTTTAGAGCCTAAAATTCTCTAATACACAATGTCTAACTGTCTAAAAATTTAATAATTTTCTGCCAATTTGTCCCTAAATATACAATGGCAAAGAATTTGACAGCACCTAATAATATAATATTAAGTGAAACTATGAGCCAAGAAGAACAAAACGAAAAAATAGAAGAACAAGAAATAAACAAAGAGGAAAATACTGCCGAAGAGCCGGAAGTAACAGAAGCTACAGAAGAAAACTCTGTAGAAACTTTAGAAAGAAAACTACAAGAGCAAAAAGATAAATATTTGCGTTTATTTGCCGATTTTGACAACTATAAAAAACGTACAGCCAAAGAACGCTTAGACCTACTAAACACAGCAGGAAAAGATATTATTTTAAGCATTTTACCTGTTTTAGATGATTTTGAACGAGCTATAGCTGTTGCCGATAACGCTACAGATGTAAACTCTGTAAAAGAAGGTATGGATTTAATAAAAAACAAGCTATTTAATACCTTAAAACAAAGAGGTTTAGAGCCTATGGATAGCCAAGGCAAAGATTTTGATGCAGAGCAGCAAGAAGCCATTACTGAAATACCAGCTCCTAATGCCGAAATGAAAGGGAGAGTAATGGACGTAGTAGAAAAAGGCTATTTAATGAACGGTAAAATAATACGCTACGCAAAAGTAGTAGTAGGTAAGTAATATATAAAGTATAAGTTTTTATGGCAAAGAGAGATTATTATGAGGTATTGGGTGTTACAAAATCTGCTACTATTATTGAAATTAAAAAAGCATATAGAAAAGTAGCCTTAAAATATCATCCCGATAGGAATCCTGACAATCCAGCGGCAGAAGAAAAATTTAAAGAAGCTGCCGAAGCGTATGAAGTATTAGGCAACGAAGATAAAAAAGCCAAATACGATCGTTTTGGTCATGCAGGTGTTGATGGTCCCGGTGGTTTTGGCGGTGGTGGTGGCATGAATATGGAAGACATATTCAGTCAGTTTGGCGATATTTTTGGTGGTGGAGGCGGAGGTTTTGGCTCTTTCTTTGGTGGTGGAGGTCGTGGCGGTTCTCGGGTTCAAAAAGGAAGTAATTTAAGAGTAAAATTAAAACTTACCTTAGAAGACATAGAAGCTGGCGTAGAGAAAAAAATAAAACTCAATAAACTCGTAAATGTTGAAGGTTCTACTTTTGATACCTGTCCTACCTGTGGAGGAAGCGGTGCTGTGCGTAGAGTTACTAATACTATTTTAGGGCAAATGCAAACCACATCTACCTGCCCTACTTGCAATGGAGCAGGCAAAAGCATAAGCAAAAGAGCTCCGGGAGCAGACAGTAACGGACAAAAAAGAGAAGAACGTGTAGTGAGTGTAAACATACCCGCAGGTGTAGAAGATGGCATGCAGTTACAAGTGCGTGGAGAAGGAAACGAAGGACCTTTTAATGGCATTAATGGCGATTTAATAGTGCTAATAGAAGAAGAAAAACACGAAGCTTTAGTTAGAGATGGACAAAATGTACTATATAAATTAGACTTAAATTTTGCCGATGCCACATTAGGCACATCTGTAGAAGTACCAACCATAGGAGGCAAAGCAAAAATAAAAGTCCCGGAAGGAACACAAAGTGGCAAAGTACTAAGACTAAAAGGAAAAGGGCTACCAAGCGTTAATGCTTATGGCAAGGGCGACCAATTGGTTTACGTATATGTTTATACACCACAAGACTTAACTAAAGAAGAAAAAAGACTGCTGGAAAAACTGAGAGAAAGCGAAAATTTTAAACCTAAGGAAGTAAGCGAAAGTAAAAGTTTTTTTGATAATGTAAAAGACTTTTTTAGCTAATTTGGCACAGTTTATGATTACTAAAAGATAAAATTAAAAACCTATGAAAAGAATAAATATTTTATTGGCATCGGCATTAGCTTTTATTGGTGTTAATGCACAGAGCTACAACCCTGTTTCTACAGAATATACCGCATTTTCCGATGGAGAAAAAGAAGTGTTTAAAGTAGTATTTAATCAAGTAAGTCAAAAACAAGTAGATGAAGCTGTAAAAGATTACTTAAAAAACTACAAAGCAAAATTAAGTGGCGTAAAAGGTGTAAAAGATGAATACACCGCTTCAGATTTAAAATTAACTAACGTTAATACTGCCGCTACTAATATGGTTTTAAAAACAACAGAGTTAGAAGGCAATGCTACACTTTATGTACATTATTTAGTAGATGGCAAAATAGTATCTGAAAAAAATACACCAAGCGAATTTGGTGGATATGAAAAATTTACCGAAGCCATAGCAAATAAAGCAACATACATAGCTTATGATGCGGTACTTAAAACTCAAAACAAAGTAGTTTCTGATAAAGAAAGCGACCTAAAAAACTTAGAAAAAGATGAGAAAAAAGCACACGACAGCATAGGCGATGCTAAAAAATCTATTAAAGATTCAGAAACAGCATTAAGCAGTTTAGAAAAAGATTTATCTAACCAAAAAGCGTTAGTATTATCTAAAAAACAAGAAGTAGAAGCTAAAAAAGCTGAAATAGCAAGCGTTAATGTAAAAACATTAGAAAGCGATATTAAAACATTAGATAAAGAAAATAGCTCAATAGCTAAAGACATAGCAAAAGACAGAGAGTCTATAGCCAAAACTAATGGCGAAATAGCTATACAACAAACAAACTTAGAAACTTTAAGAAAAACTATAGATGCACAAAAGCAAGTATTAGCTGTTTCTGCCGATAAAAAACAACTTAAAGAAGTACAAAGTTTAGAAAAAGACGAAGCTAAATTAATAGGCGGTATTGAAGAGCAAAAAGGTTCTATAGCTAACACAGAAGCAGCTATTGCTACAAAAGAAAGCACTATAGAAACTAATAAAGCAAAAATAGCAGCTATACAATCTAAAATTAATACGCACAGCGAAGATGCTTTAAAAGATCAATTAAAAGTATTAGAAAAAGATTTGAGTTCTTTAGAAAAAGAAGAAAATAGTATTACTAAAAATATAGATAAAAACAATAGCAATATCACTTCACAAGAAGAAAACATAAGACAAGCTAATGCTGAAATAGAAAAATTAAAAACAGCACAAGCAGACAAGAAAAAAGAAATAGATACAGCTAAAGAAGCGGTTAAAAATACCGAAACAGAGCAAGGCAAGTATAAATAATAGTCTTTTTAAGAACAATAAAATAAGCCCACTAATTACAACTAATTAGTGGGCTTATTGTTTTTGTGTATTAGCACCAATTTAGAAAATAGTTTAAAATTCAATGATAAATGCCGTATTTAATAAACCGATATTAAACCCTAAATGGTATTAAATTTGAGTTAAAAATTTGGTTTCAATGAAGTTTTAGAGTTTTCATAAAACTCATTAATAATACTTACCGCTTCTTCTGGGCTATCTGTTAGTTGTACCAAATCTATATCGCCTTCGCTTATATTATTATTCCCCAGCATGGTGTTTTTTATCCAGTCTATAAGTCCACCCCAATATTCTGTACCCATTAAAATAACGGGCACTCTGTCTATTTTTTTAGTTTGAATAAGTGTTAGGCTTTCAAAAAGCTCATCCATAGTACCAAAACCACCCGGCAACAAAATAAAAGCTTGGGCATATTTCACAAACATTACTTTTCGGGCAAAAAAGTAATTAAAATGGAAAAGTTTGTCCTCGTCTATATATTTATTTGATGATTGCTCATGTGGTAAATCTATGTTCAATCCCACCGATTTTCCGCCCACATTTTTTGCACCTCTGTTTCCTGCTTCCATAATGCCCGGGCCTCCGCCTGTAATTATTCCATAGCCTTCTTCTACTAAAAGCTCCGCCACTTTTACCGACATTTGGTAGTATTTATTATCTTCTTTAGTTCTAGCAGAACCATATATAGAAATACAAGGGCCAATAGCTTCCAGTCTGTCATATCCTTCCACAAATTCGCTTAATATTTTAAACATTGTCCAGCTACTTTTAGCCTGAATTTCTGTCCACGTTTTAATTGGTTTATTTGTCATTATCTTTTTTTGAAATCAATAATAAGCCTGCAAAGGTAATGCCACCATTTATTAAAAGCAATTCATAACCAAAAGTATAGCCTATTAGCTGTGGCGAATATTTATTAATGAAGAAAGTTAAAACAGGCGAAAGCACACAAATTAAAGGCACTAAATGGTCTTTAACTTTTAATTTGGTTAAAATACCAAAAGTAAACAAGCCCAATAATGGACCATAAGTGTAGCCCGCAAATGTGAAAATTTGAGAAATAACACTCTCATTTCCCAGTTTATCAAAAAACCAAACAGTTAAAATTAGAATTACCGAAAATGTTATGTGCACATAAAGCCTTGTCTTTTTACTTGAAGCAGTTTCTTTTTTGTGCATATTTAAAAAATCAACACAAAAAGCGGTAGTTAAAGAAGTAAGAGCAGAATCGGCACTGGAATATGCTGCGGCTATTAAGCCCAACAAAAAAATAACACCTGCCACCACAGGAAAATGATGCAAGGCAATTTCTGGAAATAAATAATCTGGTCGGGCAGGAATTTGTAAACCTATGCTATTGGCATAAACAAACAAAAAAGCTCCTAAACATAAAAACAAAAAGTTAATTGGAATAAGCATAATACTCATGCTAATAATATTCTTTTTAGCTTCATTTTCGTTTTTGCAAGTTAAGTTTTTTTGCATCATATCTTGGTCAAGACCTGTCATAACTAAAGCTATTAAAGCTCCGCTAAAAAATTGCTTTACAAAATGCAGTTTGCTGGTGCTAAAATCTTTAAAAAACAAAGTTTTAGTATAGCCCATTTCTGTAGCTTGTGTCCAAAGTTCGCTAATATTAAAACCCGTTTGTTTGCTTATATAATAAATAGCAAAAAGCAAAGCAATAATCATAAAACTGGTTTGTAACGTGTCGGTTATTACTATGGTTTTTATACCTCCTTGGTAAGTGTAAATCCATATTAAAACAACGGTAATTATAGTGGTAAAAATAAAGGGTATATGATAATGACTAAACAAAAAATGATGCAACACACCTGCCACCAAAAACAACCTAAAAGAAGCTCCCACTACCCGGCTTAAAAGGAAAAAAGCGGAGCCCGTTTTATGAGATAAAAACCCAAATCGCTCGCCAAGATATTCGTAAATAGAAATAAGATTTAGCTTATAATATATAGGAATTAAAACAAAAGCAATAAAGGCGTAGCCCAGTAAATAACCAAAAACCAACTGTAAATAAGAAAAAGAAGCACCGCCCACCTGCCCTGGCACACTTAAAAAAGTAACACCACTCAGCGAAGCTCCTATCATACCAAAAGCCACTAAGTACCACTTAGAGTTTTTATTGCCACTAAAAAAAGTATTGTTATCGCCAGAGCCTTTAGTAAGCTGAGCTATAAGTATTAAAAACAAAAAATAAGCAGAGATAGTTATAATAATAATGAGAGGCGTCATGTAGTTTAGTTTGTTGCAAAGCTACATTTTTTTGTTTACCTTTAAAGTCATGCAGATTCCTGTTATTGATATAAGCCAATTAATCACAAACAAAGAGAAAATAGCAAAGGATATAAGAGAAGCTTGTAGCCAAACAGGCTTTTTTTACATAAAAAATCATGGCGTTTCGGAAAAATTACAAAATGATTTAGCCAATATTAGCGAACGATTTTTTAAGTTGCCTTTAGAGGAAAAGAATAAAATTAATATGAAAAAAGCAGGCAAAGCATGGCGGGGTTATTTTCCTGTTAAGGGCGAACTAACCTCTAATCTGCCCGATTTGAAAGAAGGCATCTATTTTGGCGAAGAACATAATGAACAAAGCAAAGAAGTTTTAAATAGTGTTCCATTGTTTGGGGCAAATTTATATCCTCATCAAGTGCCTAAATTTAAAGAAATAGTAGAACAATATATGCTCGCCATGAAGGAACTGGCTGATAGGGTAATGCAAGCTATAGCTTTAAGTTTGGACTTGGAAATGGATTATTTTATAAAACATTACACTTATAATCCCACTCATTTGTTCCGAATATTTCATTATCCGCCTACAAAGCAAAAAGGAGAAGATGAACTTTGGGGTGTAGGAGCACATACCGATTATGGTTTAATAACTATTTTAAAGCAAGATGAAGTGGGTGGGCTACAAGTAAAAAGTAAAGATGGTTGGATAGACGCTCCACCAATTAAAAATACTTTTGTGTGCAATATAGGCGATATGTTGGATTATTTAACGGGCGGATTTTATCAATCTACTTTGCATAGGGTTAGAAACACTACCAATAAGAGTAGGTATTCGTTTCCTTATTTTTTTGACCCAAATTTTAATGCAGAAATAAAACAAATAGATTTAAGCCACTTAAGTATTGATAAATTTGAAAGAAACACACGTTGGGATAATACAGATTTACATGCTTTTAAAGGCACTTATGGGCAGTATATTTTAAACAAAATAGGGAAAGTTTTTCCGGAGTTATGAGTTACTCGTGGCACGACTTGGAATCGTGCCACGAATATTATAAAACTTTCTTAATCTCTTTTACTAATTCGGGTCCTTTATAAATAAAGCCACTATAAACTTGCACTAATGCTGCTCCTATATCTATTTTGCGTTTAGCATCTTGTGCACTCATAATGCCACCTACGGCTATAATTGGGATATTATTTTTATTGTTTTTCATTAAAAATTCCAATACTTCATCAGAACGTTGCGCAATAGGTTTGCCACTTAAACCACCTGCTCCTATTTCTTCAACTTCTTCTTTTGGTGTTTGCAAACCTTCTCTGCTTATCGTAGTATTATTGCTTATTAAGCCTGCAATATTAGCTTCATTTATTACAGCCAAAATATCAAGTAATTGATTTTCATTTAAATCGGGAGCTATTTTTAGTAAAATGGGTTTGGGATTGTCTTTTTTAAGATTGAGTTGCTGCAAGGTATTTAAAATTTCAAACAGCTTATCTTTTTCTTGTAGTTCTCTTAAATTTGGTGTATTGGGCGAGCTTACATTTACCACAAAATAATCTACATAATCAAACAATTTTTCAAAGCAAATAACATAATCATCTACGGCTTTTTCATTGGGTGTTACTTTGTTTTTGCCTATGTTGCCACCAATTATTATATCCGATTTTCGTTTTTTTAATCGCTTTACTACCGCATCTACACCATCATTATTAAAGCCCATGCGGTTTATAATGGCTTCATCTTTTTTTAGCCTAAATAATCTTGGTTTTGGATTGCCCTTTTGAGGCAGAGGAGTAACTGTTCCTATCTCTATAAAACCAAAACCTAAGGCAGCCAGTTCATCTATATACAAGGCATTTTTATCAAAACCGGCAGCTAAACCTACAGGATTTTTAAAATGTAAACCAAAAATTTTTTTTTCAAGTTTGGGGTTTTCATAGCCAAACATATTTTTAATTATGCTTTTGCCTAAAGGCAAATTATAAGCACGTTTTAAATTATTTAAGGTAAAATGGTGTGCTTTTTCTGCCGACATTGAAAACAGAAAATTTCGGATAAGGTTGTACATACTTATTGTTTGTAGTGCAAAATTACTGAATTTTTATTCGTGCCACGACTTGGAGTCGTGGCACGAATGCTCCATTTAAAACTTTTGTACTACATTCGTATTTATGAATAAAAATATTCCTTTAGCAGAACGTATCCGCCCACAAAATTTAGATAATTATTTTGGTCAGCAACATTTAATAGGAAAAGATAAACCTATAAGAAAGTTTATAGAGAGCAAACAGTTGCCATCTATCATTTTTTGGGGACCTCCGGGCGTGGGTAAAACTACATTGGCAAGAATTTTAGCCAATGAAAGCGATGCACAGTTTTTTCAATTGAGTGCTGTAGATAGCACTGTTAAAGATGTGCGTGCCATATTGGAAACAGCACAAAAACTGCCTAAAGTTATTTTGTTTATAGATGAAATACATCGCTTTAATAAAGCACAGCAAGATTCACTGCTTAAAGCGGTAGAAAATGGCACCATTACCTTAATAGGTGCTACTACAGAAAACCCCAGTTTTGAAGTGATAAGTGCTTTACTTTCTCGTTGTCAAGTGTTTACTTTAAAACATTTAGAAAAAAATGATTTAGACAAACTACTGCATCATGCTATTGATAATGATGAAGTATTAAAGCAGAAAAAGATAAATCTTAAAGAAACAGATAGACTTATAGCCTACAGCGGTGGCGATGCTCGCAAACTACTTAATTTATTGGAAATGTTAGTTAGCCAATTTGGCGAAAAAGAAAAAATAGTAATAGAAAATGATGTAGTAAAAGAAAAATTAACGGAGTATGCTTCTTTGTACGATAAAAGTGGCGAGCAGCATTATGATACTATTTCTGCTTTTATAAAATCTATAAGAGGCAGCGACCCCAATGCCGCTTTGTTTTATTTGGCAAGAATGATAATAGCAGGCGAAGACCCTAAATTTATAGCACGCAGGTTATTGATTTTAGCCAGTGAAGATATAGGCAATGCCAATCCTAATGCCTTGTTGTTGGCAAATAATTGTTTTCAGGCAGTTAATGTTATCGGCTATCCCGAATCGGAATTAATATTAAGCCAAACTACGGTATATTTAGCCACCAGTTTAAAAAGCAATGCCAGCTATAAAGCAATAAAATTAGCTAAAGAGATGGCTCGTAAATATCCTAATGCTCCTATTCCTATGCAAATACGCAATGCTCCCACCAAACTGATGAAAGATTTAAACTATGGCTTGGGCTATCAATATGCTCACGATTTTGAAAACAATTTTGTTGATATGGAATTTATGCCAAAAGAATTAGCAGGGCAAAAATTATATGAGCCGGGCAATAATCCACATGAACATAAACAACGGGAGTTTTTAAAAATGAGGTGGAAAGATAAATATGAGTATTAAAATCATGTTAAAAATTTGATTTAATAAATATTTCGCCTATATTTACAAACGTGTTTTGTGTGTAAGTGCAAGATTTATACTAACTGAACTTTTAAAAGATTGTAGGGAAATTGCATTTTTCATTTGTGTGTGTTTTGATAAAAGCAACCAAAACTATTTAATACTAAAGTTCAGTTAGTACTTGCACATATTGTTTGAGAAAACATACTAACTTTTGTAAAAGCTCATTTTTAAAAATGGGCTTTTTTTATCTTTCATTTCTTGTATTTATATTCTATTTTTGTACGGCAATGAAAATAAAATATATAGACATTATAGACCAAACCTTCTATTTCCCTCAAGAAGAGTTTAGGTTAGATGAAGAAAATGATACTTTACTGTATTATGATATTCCATTAATGGACATAATAGAAGAGCATGGCACGCCTTTAAAACTGACGTATTTGCCTAAAATTTCAAGTCAAATTAAAAAAGCAAAAAACTATTTTGAAAGAGCTTTTATTATTAACGATTACAAGGGCAAATATTTTTATTCTTATTGTACTAAAAGCTCTCATTTTTCTTTTGTGATAAAAGAGGCACTTAAAAATGATATTCATTTAGAAACTTCATCCGCTTTTGATATAGATATAGTAAGAAAAGTGCATGAACAAGGATTTTTCCCAAAGGATAGATTTATAATATGTAATGGATTTAAACCTAAAAAATATATTGAAAACGTAGCAGGCTTAGTAAATGATGGCTTTAAAAATGTAGTGCCTATTTTTGATAATTGGTACGAGCCCGATTTGCTTACCGAAGAACTTCAAAAACCAACCCAATGCGGTATCAGAATAGCCAGTGAAGAAGAGCCAAAATTTGAGTTTTATACTTCACGGTTGGGAATAGGCTACAAAGATGTATTAGCTTTTTATAAAGAGGAAATAAGAGATAATAAAAAGCTAAAATTGAAAATGCTTCATTTCTTTATTAATACAGGTATAAAAGATACGGCTTATTATTGGAGTGAATTATTAAAAGCAGTAAAAGTATATTGTGAATTGAAGAAAATTTGCCCTACGCTTGATACTTTAAATATAGGTGGTGGATTGCCTATAAAAAACTCACTTTCTTTTAATTATGACTATGAATACATGATAGAAGAAATAGTAAGACAAATAAAAACCTATTGCAATAATGACGGCATTGCAGAACCGGATATTTTTACAGAATTTGGTAGCTACACCGTAGGCGGAAGCGGAGCTTTACTTTTAAAAGTATTAGACCAAAAACGCCAAAACGATAGAGAAAGATGGAATATGATAGATAGTTCTTTTATGACCAATTTGCCGGACGCATGGGCATTGAGCAAGAGATTTGTTATGCTGGCAGTAAATAATTGGTATGATGAATATGAGCGGGTGCTTTTAGGCGGCTTAACCTGCGATAGTGATGATTATTACAACTCTGAAGCACACGCTAATGCTATTTATATGCCTAAATTTAACCGAAGAAAAAAACAATATATCGGATTTTTTCATACGGGAGCTTACCAAGAAACCATAGGTGGTTTTGGAGGCATACATCATTGCTTAATACCGCAGCCCAAGCATTTGATTTTAAACCGAGATGAACAAGGAAATTTAACCCAAGAAGTATTTTCTGAAGAGCAAAAAGCAGAAGATATGATAAAGATATTAGGATACTAAACTAAGTATTTTCCCTTCTGAAAAATTTATCTACCCAAGAGGGAGAACTAAAAAATAAAATTAAAAAATGGAAGATATTAATTTTGATGTTTTTTTAGAAAATTATGAGCAAATGAACACTTATATGCGTCATAATGGAATAAAACACAGAATATTAGAAGCAGGAAAAACAGAAACAAGCATGCAGATATTAGAACACCATATAAGCTCTCCGGGAGTGGCACATGGTGGTTCTATGGCGGGATTTATGGATAGCGTTTTAGGCTTTTGTGCATTAACTGCCGCTATTCCCGATGGCAATTTAGTAAGCACAGTAGAGTTTAAACTCAACTATTTTAAACCTATTCATTTTCAAGATAAATTGTTGGGCAAGGCTGTAGTGCTACGCAAAGGAAAATCATTTATAATAACCCGTGCAGAAGTATGGCGTGGAGATGAAATGGTAGCACATGGGCAAGGAACTTTTAATGTTTACCCTCTGGCTAAAAGAATAGATAACATTTCTGTTTAATACGGCTTAGAAATATAGAATAAGCCAATATCGGCTTGGTCTTATTGTGCTAAATGTATTAATATAAAGGAATTTACCATTGTAAAACACAAAATAGATTAATCTATTTTGTGTTAACAATTGGTATTAAATCAATTCAAAAAAATACGTGCAAATAAAAAAGGCTTACTTGGTAAAAACCTTGTAAGCCTTTGATTTTCAATGTGGTCCCACATGGGCTCGAACCATGGACCCCCTGATTATGAGTCAGGTGCTCTAACCAGCTGAGCTATGAGACCTAATTTACTTTCATTAAACAAAGTAAATTTTTTAAAGGACTGCAAAAGTAAGTATTTTGTTCTAAATTACAATGCTTTTATGCTAAAATAATTTTTTAACTTAAAACCTGAGTTCGGTTAATCTTTATAAACTATTCCTTATACGCTAAAGTCATTTCTCTTTTGCCCGGAGGGCCGGCAACGGCTTTTACCGTAAAACCTACATTTTTTAAATCTCTCTTAAACTGCCCTTTAGCACAGTAGGTAGTTAAGTGTCCTTCAGTTTTTAACAAACCATACATTTTACTCAAAATATCGGGTTGCCAAAGTTCTTCTTGTGCCGTTGGAGCAAAAGCATCAAAATAGATAACATCAATTATTCCTTTTAAAAATGATAAACCCGTATATTCTAATTTCCCTTTTATTTTAAACAAGCTAAAATGTTCATCTATATTTTCAACTTTATTCCACTCACTTTCGTGTATTTGCTTAAAAACAGCTAATTCATCTTCGGTATTTGTGTAGTTTAATTGTAAAGCATCTTCTGCTAACATAGGATAAGCTTCTATGCAATAATAAGTAACTTTAATTTTATTCTCTTTGGCAAATTTATATGTAAGCAAAGCATTTAATCCTGTACCTAAGCCCATTTCAAAAACAGAAACTTGCTGTTTATTTTTGTGTAAAGCAATCCCATTTTCTATAAAAACGTGCTTGCTTTCTTGCATAGCTCCGTGTATAGAATGATAAAGTTCATTGATTTGTGCATGCTTAACCGTAAAACTACCGTCTTTTGTTGCTATCTTTTCCATTATAAAAAATTAATGTCGTTATACTGGTCTTTCAGCCAAGTAGTAATGCTATATCTTGGTGTTTTGCAGGGCAATACTTCGTGCCAAAGTTCGCTTTTAAACATGGCTAATCTATTAAAAATGGGATTAACTTTTATAGTTTTATTTTCTTTATATATTAATAGTTGACCTTGGTCGGTTTCTTGCCAGTTTTCATTTAGGTATAAAACCAAAGAAATAATTCGGTGTGGTTGTTGAGTAAATCTATCGGTGTGTTTTTTATAAAAAGCTCCTTCCGGATAAATGGCATACATACTTTCAAAATCTTTAAGCGATAAAAAAAACGACCGATTAAACTCCATTATTAATCTTTCTATTATATCAAGATAATTTTTGGTGTTTTTTAAGCAATCTGCTTTATTAATCCACTTTATTTTATCGCTTCTATAGCTTTCTTTAATTATAAGATTATCCAACTTTCCAATACCTGCTTTCTTAAAAGCTTCTTCGGCTTTCCAATATTTAGCATCTTCTAAAACCTTATAAGCTAACTGTTTGGGCAAAAAATTATCTATAATCAAATATTCTTGCTGAGCAAAAGCGTCTAATTGCTCATTGGAGAGTGTTGTACTCATTTAAGCTAAAGCCCGGTTAACTTTTTCTTCAATATCTGAAACAGAGCTTTTTACAAACCTATTCCCTGTTATTTGCGCATATAAACCTATGTATTTTTCAGAAATATTATTTACTACTTCTTCGCTCATAGCAGGCATTTGCTGCCCTTCTTTACCTTGAAACCCATTAGCCATTAACCATTCTCTTACAAATTCTTTAGACAGATGTTGCTGAGCTTCGCCTTTTACTTGCCTTTCTTCAAAACCCTCTTTTATAAAATATCGGGAAGAATCTGGCGTATGTATTTCGTCTATTAAAATAATTTTACCATTGTATAAGCCAAATTCATATTTAGTATCCACTAAAATCAAACCTCTTTCGGCAGCCATTGCTGTTCCTTTGGCAAATAAAGCTCGGGTATATTTTTCTAAAATTTCCCATTGTTCGGCTGTTACAATTCCTCTTTTTAGTATATCGGTTTTAGAAATATCTTCGTCATGTCCTTCTTCTGCTTTAGTGGCAGGTGTAATAATTGGCTCTGGTAGTTTATCATTTTCTTTTAAACCTTCAGCCAGTTTTTCGCCACATAATTCTCTTAATCCACTTTTATAGGTACGCCAAGCATGCCCTGCCAAATATCCTCTTATAACCATTTCTAATCTTATAGGTTCGCATTTTTTACCTATAGTTACATTAGCGTGTGGTACTTGCTCTACCCAGTTGGGGACAATATCTTTAGTGGCTTCTAAAAAATGTGCGGCTATTTGGTTTAGCACTTGCCCTTTAAAAGGAATTGGCTTAGGCAAAATATGGTCAAAAGCAGAAATTCTATCTGTAGCCACTACAACCAACTTGTCTCCTACGGTATAAACATCTCTAACTTTACCATTATATACTTTAGTTTGTTTGTTAAATTGAAATGATGTAGAAGGCAAAGTGTTTGACATAGGATATTTTTTACAAAAGTAAGGAAAGCTATGTTAGTTTTTTGTTTTTAAAAAGTAAATTATTCGTGGCACGACTTGAAGTGATTTATTCATTATGGTTTTATAACAGTTAAATTAGAGTTCGGAACTTTTAAAAAGTTCCAAACTATTAAATAATACAAACTATTTCATTTATTTTCCTTAATTTTGTTTATTATAATATTCAAAAATGGCAAATTACGGCAAAACTGATAATTATATTATACAAGAATTAGGCGGTAGGATTAAATCTTTACGAAAAGAAAAAGGTTTATCTCAAACAGCACTTATGGAGCTTACCGGACTCAACAGAATTAGCATTTCTAAAATGGAAAATGGAGAAAACTTCACTATCCATAGTCTTATTAAAGTAATGCGTGCACTAAATTGTTTAGATGATATTGATTTATTGTTTGCCAAAAAAGATGATGATTTACACAAATTATTTGAATAAGTATGCGTATAAATGTTTTATATAAAGGCAATTTAGTAGGCAAAGTAGCCGAAAAAGACAATAAGTACTACTTTAAGTATGAAGATACTTTTATACAAAGTGGCATTGAGTTGTCGCCATTAATGATGCCACTTGCTAAAAGTTTAGGAAAAATATACGATTTCAACCATTTATATTTTAATACTTTTCATGGCTTGCCCGGCTTATTGGCAGATGCCATACCCGATAAATTTGGGAATGAAATACTCAATACTTGGCTACTGAAAGAAGGAAAAACAATAGAACATTTAAGCAGCTTAGAACGCTTGGCATATATAGGCAAAAGAGGTATGGGAGCATTAGAATTTGAACCCGAATTAAATACAGAACACAAGTGGACACAAAATGCCATTTCCTTAAATGAATTAAGCGATTTATCTAAATTGATAGTAAAAAATAAAAGCGATAAAGCTCTTAAAATAAATAACCAAAATTTACTTACACTTTTTGATGTAGGAACATCGGCAGGAGGAGCAAGGGCTAAAGCGGTGGTGTTAATTAACCCAAGAACTATGGAAATTTTGCCCGAACAGAACAAGTATGTTAAGGGTTTTGCCCCAAGTATTATAAAATTTGATACGGTTTCTGAGAAAAGTAATCAAAGTACAAACATCTGCTTGTTTGAAATGGCATATTATGATATGGCAAGAAAAGCAGATATAGATATGATGCCTTCCAAACTAATTGAAGAAAATAATAGATTTCATTTTGCTACAAAACGCTTTGACAGAACACCTAAATACGAAAAAATTCACACACAAACTTTATGTGGTATTGGACACTATAATTTTAGAGATTTTGAACAAAATTCCTACGAAAAGTTATTTTATGTAGCAAGGACTATTAATGTTTCTTATCAAGAGAAAGTACAGCTTTTTAAAAGAATGCTTTTTAATGTAGTGTGTAGAAACCAAGATGACCACACTAAAAATTTTGCTTTTTTGTATTATAACAATAAATGGCGTATTGCTCCTGCCTACGATTTGGTTTACAATTATGACGCAAAAGGACTTTTTACACAGTTGCACAAAATGAGCATAAACGGCAAAAGAGATAATTTTGTTTGGAAAGATTTTGAAGGTATAGCCAATGATAATGCCATAAAAAAGCCTAAAGAAATTTTAGAAGAAGTAATAGAAGCAGCCGGTTTGTTTCCTCATATTGCATCAAAATATGGAATAAATAAAGAAATTAGCCATAAAATGCATCGCACCTTTAGAATGAAGTGGAATTAATTTATGCAAAAACTATTGATTATAGGACGCACTTTCCCTGAGCCAAATACTACGGCTACCGGCAAAAGAATGATGCAATTGATTGCGTTTTTTCAGCAAAACAATTATGCAATAACTTTTTCTTCTACTGCTCAGCCGACAAAATATAGTATTGATTTAAAAGAAATAGGTATTTCTGTTCAGCAAATTGAACTCAACAATGCTTCTTTTGATGAATTTATAAAAACATTACAACCTAACATTGTACTTTTTGATAGATTTATAAGCGAAGAGCATTTCGGTTGGCGTGTGGCAGAAAAAGTACCAAATGCCATAAGAATATTAGATACAGAAGATTTACATTTTTTGCGTGAAGCAAGAGAAATATCTTTAAAAAAGAAACAGCCTATTAATTTGTTTTCTGCACTATCGCAAAGAGAAATAGCCAGTATTTACCGTTGTGATGTAAGCTTAATTATTTCAGAATATGAAATGGATTTGCTTAAAAAAGAGTTTAATATTAAGGACAACATACTACACTACTTGCCATTTTTAGTAAATGAAAATGCTATAAAAAGTACTAATGAATTGCCAAGTTTTAAAGAAAGGCAACATTTTATAAGCGTAGGCAATTTTTTGCATGCTCCAAATTTAGATGCCGTAGTTTGGCTTAAAAAAGATATTTGGGAAAAGATAAAAAACGAACTACCTAATGCAGAATTGCATATTTATGGAGCTTATGTTCCTCAGCAAGTGCAAGAATTTCATAATAAAAAAGAAGGCTTTATAGTAAAAGGCTGGGCAAAAGATATAGATACAGTAATGCAGCATGCCAAAGCGTGTTTAGCACCTTTGCGTTTTGGTGCAGGCTTAAAAGGAAAATTGTTAGATGCTCTACTCAATGGAACGCCCGCTATTACCACTACAGAAGGAGCAGAAGGAATGTATGGCGATTTTAATGCACCCGGAGTAGTAGCAGAAAAACCTATAAAATTTATAGAAAAAGCTATAGAACTATATAGTAATGAAGAAAAATGGACTGAAAGTATAGCTCAAAGAGAAGAAATTTTAAAAAATAGGTTTGGGAAACAGCAATTTCAAGAATTACTCAAGAACAAAATAACTCAACTAAACAACAATATAGAAAGCCACAGAAACAAAAATTTTGTAGGGCGAATATTAAATAACAACGCACACAATAGCCTAAAATATATGAGCAAGTGGATAGAGGAGAAGAATAAATTAGCAAACCGCCAGCAGACTAATTAGGAATTATAAATTAAAAATCACGAATTGACACACCCATACTCACACTCACACTCACACCCTTTTTTCTCCTTTGCACCTGTCTGTTGACAAAGGCAGGCTCAGAAAGACGAGCGAGAATAAAACAAACTTTAAAATTTCAAACCTCAAAAAGAGATTGCTTCACTCTGTTCGCAAAGACATACTTATATTATGTTCGTTCTTTACTCGTGGCACAACTCCAAGTCGTGCCACGAGTACTTAGCGTTCTTTACAGGAAACTCCCAAACTTCAAACACTACAGAGATAGCGGAACTCCATTTCATTACGTTCACTATGACACCAAGTGAGTTTATTTGTTAGTGCATGAGATAGCACAACTCCGTGTTACTACATCTGCTATGATGTAAAAAACGGTATTAAGCCTTACTAAGCGTAATGCCAAAAGTAGTGCCTACGCCTATAGTGCTACGCACGTGTATGCTTTGTCCGTGGGCATCCATAATGTGCTTACAAATAGATAGTCCTAAGCCATTGCCTCCTTCTACTCTTGAGCGGTGCTTGTCAACTCTAAAAAATCTATCAAAAAGGCGGGGTAGATATTTTTGTTCTATTCCTGGACCATTATCTGTTACCTCTAACAATATATTTTCTTCCATATCATACACACCTATTAATACTGTACCATCTTCTTTTCCATATTTTATAGCATTGTTTATCAGGTTGTTAAGCACTATTTCTATTTGTTCTTTATCGGCAAAAACTTGTTTATTTTTAGCGGTTTCTTTTTTAAATTTTACGCTTATATCTCTATTATCAGCCAGCACTTCATTATTTTCTATTACTTCTTGAGTTAAAGCTATAATATCAAATTTTGTTTTATTTAATTTAAGTTGGTCAGATTCTTTTTGAGCTATAACTAACAATCCTTCTACTATAGAATTTAATCTATCTAAATTTTTTGATGCTTTTTTAAGGTAACTTATGTTTACTTTATCATCATTTATAGCTCCATTAAGTAGCGTTTCTATGTATCCTTGTGTGTTAAAAATAGGTGTTTTAAGTTCATGGCTCACATCTCCTAAAAATTCTTTGCGGTATTGCTCCATTTTTTTAAGTTCCGCTATCTCTGCCGATTTATTAATGCTGTAGTTTTTTACTTCTTGCTCTACTTCGCTAATAGGGTCTTGCTCGTTTATGGGTTGTATTTGCTGTTTGCCGGTTTTTAATTGATGTATGTTTTTGTACAGTACTTTTATTCTTCTATACACAAAACTATCTACTAAAAAATAGATAACCACATAGCTGGCAACAAAAGAAAAAACGGAGAGCAATATTATCATTAACCATGTAAGTGGGTAAAAAATAAAATGGATAATAAGCAACTGGGCAAAGGTTATTAAAGCTATTATTAAAGATGCTAATAAGGCTATCTTTTGTAATGTGGCATGTTTCATGCGTTAAATTTGTAGCCTACGCCTTTAACTGTTACAAATAAATCATTACCCAATTTTTCACGCAGTTTTCTTATATGCACATCTATGGTTCTATCTACCACTATGGTTTCTGTACCCCATACCTTGGTCAGTATTTCTTCTCTGGTAAAAACCCTTCCCGGTTTAGACATTAGCAAACAAAGTAAATTAAATTCTTTTTTAGGCAAAAACAATTCTTCATCATTTTTAAAAACCAATCGTTGAGCTATATCGGCTTTTATACCTCCTTCTTCTATAATATTTTGCGTTTTCTCTCTGCTAATTCTTCTAAGTAAACTTTTAATTTTACTAACTAATAATCTTGGTTTAATAGGCTTAGAAATATAATCATCTGCTCCGGCATCAAAACCCGCTATTTGAGAGTAATCTTCGTGCCTTGCTGTAAGAAAAGTAATAATAGTTTCTTGGAAATCGGGCAATTTTCTTAGTTCATTGCAGGTTTCTACTCCGTCCATATTGGGCATCATTACATCTAAAATAATTAAATGGGGCTGATGTTTTTTAGCTTGTTCTATAGCTTGCATGCCATCTTCGGCTGTAAATATTTGATAGCCTTCATTTTCTAAATTGTACTTAATAAACTCTAATGTATCATCTTCATCGTCTGCCAGCAGTATTTTGATATCTTGATTTTGCATACTTTTTAGTTTTTATACTTCAAATATACTGGGTTTTACCTATAAAAACCGCTACTTAATTATTTGTTTACTTATCAATAGCATTCTTAATAATAAGTTAACACAAGGGTAAAACTATACTCAAAGTGCGTTTTGACCTTTGTGCCAAATAAAAAAACAATAAAACATGAAAAAATTATTACTACCTATTTTGACATTAGGTTTACTAACTTTCTCTTTACAATCTTGTAAAGACAAATGCGACAACTGTGCAGCTAACGAAACTTGTGTAGATGGTGAGTGTGTGGCAAATGAGCCGGCAGAAGATGTACAAGTTACTACAAACATTACTGCTGACACACACTGGACAGCCGATAATATTTATGTATTGACTAAAAGAGTGTATGTAGAAAGTGGTGCTACATTAACTATTGACCCGGGAACAGTTATAAAAGGAGAAACGGGTACTGGAACAAACTCTAAAGCATTAATTGTTTCGCAAGGCGGTAGAATACTTGCTGAAGGAACCGCTGCTTTACCTATTATTTTTACTTCTGTTAATGATAATATTACCCCAGAGCAAGTTGCTACGGGCGATTTTACAAGCCCAAATTTATCTCCTACTCAACAAGGCTTGTGGGGTGGTGTTATTATATTAGGAAATGCAAAAATTTCTGCAAGTGCTACTTCAGTACAAATGGAAGGTATTCCAACTTCTGAAACGGCTATTTATGGCGGCACAAATGACGATGATGATTCTGGAATTTTAAAATATGTTTCTATCCGTCATACAGGTACTGATATAGGAACAGGAAATGAAATTCAAGCATTGTCTTTAGGCGGTGTAGGTAGAGGAACAGTTATAGAAAACATAGAACTGGTTTGTAGCAAAGATGACGGAGTTGAGTTTTTTGGTGGTGCTGTAAATGTTACGAATGCTTTAGTATGGAATGTAGGAGATGACGGATTAGATACTGACCAAGGTTATAGCGGTACAGTTACTAACTTTTTAGTTATAACTCCGGGCGGAAGTGCTTTAGAGTTAGACGGACCTGAAGGATCACCTCTTGCTAATGGAAATCACACTTTTAACAAAGGATATATCTATGGTTGTACAGATTATTTAGTTGACTGTGATGACGATACTAATGTAGATATTACAAATATATACTTTAACGGTGTGCCTTCTGGCGATACGCTTGTAGCTTCTATAGGAGATGTCATTGCTGCGGGAAGTACTATTAGCAACTGGCAATATACTATGAACAGCTCTTACAATGCATCTGCCGTGTTTTATGAAGTACCTGCGACTAACTTAACCAGCGTAGCAGCAAATGCTTTCACTACAGGATTTGACGCTTCAGTATTTGGTTGGACATGGGCTTCTCAATATGGCGAATTAAGCAACATAGGATTATAAGAAATAGAGGATTTATTTAAACATATTATTATCAACTCGCTTAGAGCTTGCTTTTTTAAGGCAGGCTCTAAGCATTTTATTAAAACGACAAATTATACTTAATTAATGGGAAAAAATTTACTATCAATAATTGCACTTTTAGCATTATGTTTTACCACTGTTTTTAGCCAAAATGGAACTATTAGAGGCTCAGTATTAGAAGAAGCTACAGGAGAAGGACTAATAGGCGTTACTGTGGTAATAGACGGAACTACAAAAGGAACAATTACCGATTTTGATGGTCATTTTTCAATTTCGGCAGAACCTGGAACCTACGCCATAAAAGCATCTTTTATTTCTTACCAAACCATAAGAATAGAAAATGTAGTAGTAAAACCTAATGAAGTTACACTACTAAATAACATAATAATGAAATCGGATGATGAGGAGCTTTCAGAGGTGGTAGTAACAGCTAAAAGAATAGAAACATCTGAGGCGGCAGTAATGACTATAAAAAGAAAATCTATTGAAATATTAGACGGAATTTCTGCCGAGCAAATACAAATGACAGGAGATGGAACAGCTGTAGAAGCCGCTAAGCGTGTTACGGGTGTTTCTGTAGAAGGAGGTAAATATGTTTATATAAGAGGCTTAGGCGATAGATATTCTAAAACTACATTTAATGGAATGGATATTCCGGGCTTAGACCCCGATAGAAATACCTTGCAATTAGATATTTTCCCTACCAATTTAATAGGAAACTTAATGGTTTCAAAAAACTTTACAGCAGATAAATCGGCAGATTTTACAGGTGGTTTGTTGGATATAGAAACCAAAGATTTTCCAGACCAGCGTATTATTAGTTTCTCTTTAGATGTGGGTTACAATCCCAATATGCACTTTAAAAAAGATTATTTAAGCTACCAAACCAGCAAAACCGACTTTTTAGGTTTTGATAATGGCTCAAGAGCTTTGCCAAGTGAAGTGCAGGCTATTGAAAATTCAAAAGGAAGATTTCCCTACCCCAATGTAAACCCCAATGATGAAGTATTTAAGTTAAGCAATAGCTTTAATAAAGACCTTGGTGTAGATAAAAAAATGAGCATTTTAGATTTTAGTGGAAGTTTTACTATTGGCAATCAATACGATATTAAAAAAGACTCCGAAACAGGCTCAAGCAATAAAAAACTGGGTTATATTTTCTCTTTATCTTACAAATCTGATTATAAATATTATGATGATGTAACTTATGGAGAATACCAAAGACTTGCCGACCCCAACGAAAAAGAATTAATAGACGTAAACATTTTTAAAGGAGCTTATGGCGAAAGAACATTTCTTTTAGGTGGATTAGCAGGCTTAGCATATAAAAACAGAACTTCAAAATATAGATTTACCGTATTACGCTTACAAAGTGGCACAAGCCGTGCCGGGCAGTTTTCTTTATACAATAATGGCGATGCAGGCGTAGGAGCTTCCGGCTACACAGGCATTTCAGATAACTTAGAATATAACGAACGTTCTTTAACCAACTTTATGCTGGGAGGCGAACACTCAATAAAAGAAAATAAATGGGAAATGAAATGGGGGTTATCGCCTACACTATCTACATCAAAAGACCCCGATATACGTTCTACAGCATTTACCAATAAAAATGACGAATTATTATTTAGTGCCGGAGATGCAGGATTTCCTACAAGAATATGGCGTTCATTAAATGAATATAACGTTCCGGTAAAATTGGATATTACCAATAATTACACCTTGTTTAAAAGAGATGCTAAAGTAAAATTTGGAGCAAGCCATGTTTATAAAAATAGAAACTATGAAATTTTAACCTACAATTTAAGTTCAAATACCACTTTAAATAATCAAAGCTGGACAGGTGACCCCGATGATGTTTTAAATGAAGAAAATCTTTTCCCTAACGGCACAAATCAAATGTATTTTGAGTCGGGAAACTCACGCCCCAATGCCAACCAGTATAGTGCCAACTCTAACACTACAGGGTTTTATGCTTCTACAGAAGTAAGCCCTGCCAAAAAACTAAAAACCGTAATTGGTCTTAGAATGGAATACTTTGCATTAAGACATACGGGAAGAGATATTTCTCAAACTAATGTTTTAGATAACAAAAAAGTACTTTCTTCATTTGATTTCTTTCCTACAGCAAACTTAATTTATGCTATTACTGAAAAACAAAATTTGCGTATATCTTATGCTCGTACCATAGCACGACCATCGTTTAAAGAAATGTCTTATGCTTCTATTGTAGATCCTTTTACCAGCAGAATTTTTGATGGAGGCATGTTTGCTATTGGCGATTGGGATGGAAATTTACACGAAACTTACATCAACAATGTTGATTTACGTTGGGAATATTTTATGAATAAAGGTCAAGTACTCTCTTTATCAGGTTTTTTTAAACATTTTAAAGACCCTATAGAATTAGTAAGAATACCAGAGCAACAAACTACTATAGAATATCAGCCACGAAATGTGGGAACAGGAATGGTATTTGGTTTAGAAGCAGAATTTCGTAAAAACTTAGGTTTTATTACTCCGGCTTTAGATAATCTTTATATCAATGGGAATATAACGGGAGTTTATTCTGTAATAGATATGACCGACACAGAATATAATGCCCGTAAAACAAGAGAAAGAACAGGAGAAACTATTGATAAAAAGCGTGTTATGGCGGGGCAAGCTCCTTATGTTATTAATGCAGGTATCAGTTATTTTAATCATAATTTAGGCTTAGATGTAGGTTTGTTTTATAATGTAAAAGGGAAAACTTTATTTTTAGTAGGCAATGGCTTAAATCCGGATGTATATGTTACTCCATTTCATAATTTAAACTTTAAAGCCTCTCAACTATTTGGCAAAGAAAAAAGGTGGAAATGTAGCGTATCTATAGATAATATTATAGGAGATGATAGACTTTGGCAGTATGAATCTTTTGAAGCTACTCCGCAGATTTATGAACAAAGAAAACCAGGAAGACTGTTTTCTGTGGGTTTTAGTTATACCTTGAAATAATACTAATGGTATGATTGTTCTAAACGACTATTAAAACGGTATAATTTTTCATTCTTCAAAATTTCCGACATTACACGGCACGATTGTCATAGCGGACGTAATGAAGTGGAGTTCCGCTATCTCATACATTATAAAACAAACATTGAGATGGCGGATAAGGTCATTCGTTCCTCATGACTTTCCGCCATGACACTACACAACACGGTTGTCATAGCGGACGTAATGAAGAGCCTGCATGCCGAACGCATGGAGTTCTGCTATCTCTTTCTACAATAAGTCCTCTTTTGAATACCAATTTTTAAATAAATGCAAAACGAGCAACATGCTTTTCTGTGTATATTTGCTAATGATGAGGCTTATAGTTTTAGTTGTTTTATTATTGGGAATGCAAAATAGTATTTCAGCTCAATTGTATTTAGATAAAGAGCAAGAGAGAATAGCAAATATTTGTAATGAGACAACAGATACCTCATGCCAAAGTATTATTACACACTTAGCTTCAATAAAAGAAACTTTAAAAGATACAAGTTTTAACACAGCATACGTTAACGACCTAAGTATCAAACTGTTTTATGATTTAAAAAGAATAAACAATACAGATACTTTACTTTTTCAGCAAGTTTCAAATAAATTTTTACTGATAAATAATTATCTAAACGCTATAACTGCAAGTGATGAAAAAAGCTTTTTTAAAAACAATAAAAAAGCTACCATACTTTCGGTTATTAACTATTTGCAAAGCACAGCTGAGTTAAATGAATTTATAAAAAACTTAGCAGAAGACCAGCCAAAGTTGTTTTTATCTAACTATTATGCATTTGAAAACAGCACACTTAAAGAAAAACTGCTTACAAAAATTGCTACAAATAATCCTATTTTAATAAAAAGATATTTAGGTAGCAATAATAGCATTAGAACTGCTATAATAAACAGTAAATCAGATACTTTAGCTTTAATAAATACCATATATAAGCAAGCAAGCTCTCTGAGTAATGCCTTTTATTTAATGCAAAAAATAATAGATAATGAGCTTAGCATTCAGCAAGCAGACAGTATAGGAAAAAATGATAATTATTTATTTAAAACCTTGATAAATATCTCTAAAAATGAAAATGCAATAGCAAAAACGGCTGTTGATGATAAATTAAGTCATTTAAGCACTTTAATTATTCGCCCTATAAATGCCGCTTATGAGCAACACGAAAGTTCTACAAGATTTAAACCTCTTGAAAAATATAATGCAACAGAACTCTACACCTTAATGATTTACAGCGAAGAAGAAATTTTCACGTCAACTTTTGAAGGGACTTATAATCTGTTTTTAAAAAAACTTGAAAGTAATAAACAAGATGGATATACTTTTTTGCAAGAAATGAATTTTAATGAGTTCAGAACTTTCGTAAAAATGTGTGCAGGTTATGGTCGCTTAAGTTCTTTTTTAAACACCATGACCCTTGCTAATAAAGAACGGTTATTGCATAAATTCCTAAATTTAAAAAACACGTCTAATCTATTAAAAGATGCCGTTAGCATAGCCGATGCCATTGGAAGTATAAATGACGAAACGCTACAAACATATATAGAAAAAGATTTGCTCAGCAATTATAGACAAACTGATAACAAAAAAATAAAATTAGCTTATGGTTTACTTATTAATCTTTTTGCACCAAAGGCTACAACTTTAAAAAATGAATATGATAGTATAGCTCAAAATTATCAAATTCAATCCTTGGGAAGTGTTGATAGCATGGCTTTGTTTGGCAAAGATGGCGTACACACACAAGTACATTTATTTTATGACGATGAAGATGGTATTACATCATTTGCCACTTTCTTACAGACTTTCCCTGCTAAAAATTGGAATATAGAAGACAAAAAAACTTATGTGAAAATAAGTAGTAAAACAGGAAATGCTGTAGTAATATATGCCAATAAAGCCAAGTTTGAGAAAGAGGGAATGAAAGCCATTGACGAACTTTTACTTAAGGAACACACAGAAGTAGAAATGCTGGTACATCGTGGGCATAGTTTTTATGTAAATACCAGCTTAGAAAAACTGCGTGAAGAAACCAAAATAGTATTGTTAGGCTCGTGTGGTGGTTATCATCAAATACTTAATATATTAGAAAAAGCTCCCGATGCTCAAATTATAGCCACTAAGCAAGTGGGAAGCTATACTATAAATAACCCCTTAGTTTTAGATATAGCAGAATGGGTGCGACAAGGAAAAAACATAGAGTGGGAAGCTTTTTGGAAAAATTTTTCTGACTCTATACAGTCCGGTTATGCTAAAGAAAAACTGGATGAATATATTCCTCCTCACAAAAACTTGGGAGCAGCATTTATAAAGGCTTATAAAGCGTATGAGTAATTATTGCGTATTCTACTTAGCTAAAAAATCAAATAGCATTTTATTTTCGTTAACTATTTCGTAGCTAAAGCCTTCTTTATCTAATCTTTTAATTAAAGCATTATAGTTTTCTTTGTTTAGTACTTCTATACCTATCATGCCCGGCACAGTATCTCCACTGGTTTTATTTGATTTATATTCTATTAAAGAAATTTCATCATTTGGTCCCAAAATTTTGGTTACAAAATCTTTAAAACTGCCTGCCCTTCTTGGAAAATTAACTATAAAATAATGCTTTAACCCTTCAAAAAGCATAGAGCGTTCTTTAATTTCTTCCATTCGGGTTATGTCATTATTGCCACCACTTATAACACAAACTATTGTTTTGCCTTTTATTTTATCTTTATAATAATCTAAAGCCGCTATAGACAATGCCCCTGAAGGTTCTAAAACAATGGCATCATCATTATACATTTGTAGTATAACGGTGCAGGTTTTTCCTTCCGGCACAAGTACAATATCATCTAATACTGTTTTACAAATTTCATAGGTTAAATTGCCTACTTTTGCTACGGCTGCCCCATCTACAAATTTGTCCATATTTTGCAGTCGGGTAACTTTCCCCTTCTCAAAAGAAAGTTTCATGCTGGCAGCACCTGTTGGTTCTACACCTATTATTTTGGTGCTGGGACTTACTTGCTTAAAATAACTTCCCACACCCGATGCCAATCCGCCACCACCTATAGGCACAAAAAGATAATCTATAGACTCGGGTTCTTGCTCGTATATTTCTTTAGCTACAGTTCCTTGTCCTTCTATTATTTTTTCATCGTCAAAAGGTTGAATAAAAACTTTATTAGTTTCTTCTTCGTGCTTTTTAGCTTCGGCATAGGCATCGTCAAAAGTATCGCCTACTAATATTACTTCTGTATATTCTTTGCCAAACTGCTTTACCTTTTCTACCTTTTGCATAGGTGCAGTTTTAGGCATAAAAATAGTTCCTTTTATTTTTAGTAAAGCACAAGAAATGGCAACACCTTGAGCATGGTTTCCCGCACTGGCACATACTACGCCACGCTGGCGTTCTTCACTAGATAAAGAAGAAATTTTATTGAAAGCTCCTCTTATTTTGTAACTTCTTCCATACTGTAAATCTTCTCTTTTTAATAAAACTTTACACCCATATTTTTCAGAAAGTGTTCGGTTTTCTTCTAAAGGTGTAGTTTTTATAAATTTGTTAATTTTATGATTTACTTCTAATATTTTCTGAACTGAAATCATTTTTATTCGGTTTAGTTTGGTATTGCAAAGCTATTACTTATTGCGGTATATTTGCAATTAAATATCTCATTTTAAAATCTTTAGTATTTGAGCAAACATAAACATCAGAGTGAAAAAATGGGCGTTTTGTCTATTCCTAAACTACTGTTAGAGCAGAGTTTGCCTGCATCTTTAGGTATTTTAGTACTATCAATATACAATATTGTTGATTCTATTTTTGTAGGAAAATTTGTAGGCACTATGGCATTGGGAGCTGTAGCAGTAGTATTGCCTATTACTTTTTTTATTTCTGCATTAGGAATGGCTGTAGGCGTAGGCGGTGGTTCTATAATAAGCAGAAGTTTAGGAGCAAAAAACTACGAAAAAGCCTATGAAACTTTTGGAAATCAAACACTTATTACAGTTGGTTTATCATCTATTGTAGCATTTGTTAGCTTCTTTTTTTTAGATGAAATTATTTTGCTTTTTGGTGGCAAAGGCGAGCTGATGGAACCCGCTAAGGTTTATTTTAAAATAATACTGCCGAGTGTGCCATTTTTGGCGTGGGCTATGATGAGCAATAATGTATTTAGAGCAGAAGGATTGCCCAAAATAGCTATGATAACCATGTTTATTCCTGCTATAGTTAATTTTATTTTAGATCCTTTGTTTATAGTGGTGTTTGACTGGGGACTGGCAGGTGCCGCTTGGGCTACAAGCATAGCTTATTTTATAAGTGGAATTTTTACTTTCTTTTATTTTATAAAAGGAGGCTCGCAAATGAGCTTAAAGTTTAAATACTTGAAAATTAAATACGAAATAGCTCGTGAAATAATAGAAATAGGAGGTGTAACCTTTGTACGACAAGCTACCGTAAGTTTATTGGCTATAGTTTTAAATAATTCATTGTTTCATTACGGAGCCGAAATGGCTGTTTCTGCTTATGGCATTATAAGCCGACTGATGATGTTTGCCAATTTCCCCGTTTTTGGCTTAACGCAAGGATTTTTACCTATTGCTGGTTATAATTATGGTGCTAAACAATGGCTTCGGGTTAGAGAAACTATAATAAAATCAATACTTTATGGAGTAGTTATAGCTACTGTAACTTTTGCCATTTTAATGGCTTTCCCAGAGCAAATTGTAAAATTATTTACCAACGATAGTGCGCTTATACAACAGTCTGCTCCTGCACTTAGGTTAGTGTTTTTGCTAACGCCATTTTTAATTATTCAGCTCATTTCTTCAGCTTATTATCAGGCTATAGGAAAAGCTTTGCCCGCATTAATACTTACTTTGCTAAAACAAGGAATTTTTCTTATTCCACTGGTGCTACTTTTACCTAAATATTTAGGACTGCAAGGTATATGGTATGCTTTCCCTTTGGCAGATTTGTTAACTTCCTTAGTTTCGGGAGTATTTATTTCTATTTCTTTGGGAAAACTAAAGCTAATGCACAATAGAATATAGCACACGAAGCATGTAAATAAAACAAAAGTTAACAAATACTACAATAGCAAGTTTTGAAGCCTTTGAAATATTATTGTATTTTTACAAACTATCCTTTACGAACTATAAGCATGAAAAAAATATTTTTTCTTATATCATTTTTAATATTCTTTTTAAGTATAAATGCACAAAGCAATAAAGACCTTGTTTTGGCACGCCAGTATTACAATAATGGCGATTACGAAAAAGCCTCACAGCTATTTTATGAGCTATGGAAAAATGACAGCAATAATGAATATTACTACACCAGCTTGCTGTACAGCCATATCAGATTAAAAGAATTTGATGAGGCTGAAAAAATTGTAAAAAAACAAATTAAAAAGAACAAAGAAAACCTTAATTATCAAATTGACTTAGGCTACGTTTATTCCCAAAATAATGATGCTACCGCTGCCGAAAAAGAATTTGAAAGTGTACTAAATCAATTGGTAGCCAACCAAAACCAAATTAGACAGGTAGCTTCTAAGTTTTTAAATATTCAACAAACCGATTATGCTATAAAAACCTACTTAAAAGGTAGGAAACTGTTAAACACCAACGACCTTTTTGTGTATGAGTTAGGCAATGCCTATTTTAAAGAAAATAAAAATAAAGAAGCAGTACAAACTTACTTAGATTTATTACAGAGCAACCCTAATAACATAGTTACGGTGCAAAGCATACTTGCCAATAAATTGGATAAAGAAGAAGTACAAGACGAGTTAGAAACGCAACTTTACACCCTTGTGCAAAAAAAGCCAAATGACAATACCTATGCAGAAATGTTGATTTGGTTATTTTCTCATCAGCAGGATTATGAGCAAGCATTGATACAGGCAAAAGCTTTAGACAAAAGAAATAATGAAGATGGCAATAGAATTTTCCTCTTAGCAAACGATGCTTTTCAAGAAAAACAATATGACACAGCCATTGATGCTTACAAATATCTAATAGAAAATAAAAAAGATAATACTACATTACGTAGAGCAAAAGCACTACTTATTCGTTCGGAACAAGAAAAAATAACCTCTCGCCCTAATTATACTGCCGAACAAATAAACGCCCTACAAAACAACTATGCTAACTATTTGAACACCTACGGAAAAGGTATTGAAAATGTTGATGTTATATCTAATTTTGCTCATTTGCAGGCTTATTATATTCATAATTTAAGTGAAGCTATTACCTTGCTTGAAGATGCTATTTCTTTGCCTAATATTCCTAAGAAAACAAAAAACACTTTAAAACTTGAACTTGGTGATATTTATATTTTAGACGATAATGTTTGGGAAGCCACATTGCTGTATGCCCAAGTAGATAAAGATGAAAAAGATAGCCCTATAGGAGAAGATGCACGTTTTAGAAATGCTAAATTATCTTATTATAAAGGAGAGTTTGAGTGGAGCCAAGCTCAACTTAAAATTTTAAAAGGTGCCACCACAGAATTAATAGCTAACGATGCTATAGATTTATCGGTTTTTATAATGGATAATTTAGGTTTAGATAGTATAACTACCACTATGGAAGAATATTCAAAAGCAGAATTGTTTGCTTTGCAGAACAGAAATGAAGAAGCACTGCAAACTTTAGATGATATTCTAAAAACTTATCCGGGGCATGCACTTACAGATGATGTATATTATAAAAAAGCTCAAATATATTTTAGCAAAAACAACTATGAGAAAGCTGTAGAAATGCTTAATGCTATTTTGCTCAATCACAAAGAGGATATACTGGCAGATAATGCCGCCTTTATGCTTGGCGATATTTACCAAAACTACTTAATGGATAAAGAAAAAGCCATGAAGTACTATAAACTTATTATTACAGATTATTCGGGTAGTGTCCTGCTGGTAGAAGCACGTAAAAGATACAGAGCTTTAAGAGGTGATAATATTTAAACCTGAGTTAGATATTCTTTTTTCGTTTCTGCCTAAAACAGCAGACATATAGCAAATTTAGCTAATTTTTATTGTAATATAAAATATTTTTACATTTCGTTTTCAATAGTTATAAAAAGTTCGGAACTCTTCAAGAGTTCCGAACTTTAAAAAATAGTACGCCTCTATTTTGTGCATGCATATTAATAAAAATGATGCATATTTCTACGCACCATTTTATATTGATTTGAAAAACGGAATAAATCCTATTCGTAATCGTACGTTTTTTCTATTTCTATTTTCTTTTTAGCTGTTTCGTTATACTTAGCAGCTCTTTTTTTCATGTATGTTAGTCTATCTTCCGATAATCTTTCTCTACTATAATCTAAAATATCTTGTATTTCATCAATTTTTCCATTTGTTTCCATTAAAGAAATAAATAAAATTAGTTTTTGATCTTCCATTAGCTCATGAGCGTATTCAAATTTCTCTTGGTAAACTTTAAACTGAATTTTTTCGCCTATGCTGCCTAAAAATGCTTCTCTTGCCCATTTAATAGCGTCTTTGTAGTTTTTCTCGTTATATGCTTTTATCATTTTGTTGTAATACTGCATATTTTCGGCTATGATATCTTTATTCCTTTGGCTGTCTGTTAGTATTTTTTCTTCAAAAAAAGATTCATCTACTTTTTGTACTTTAAAATAACCTTCTGCATATTTTTCTTGTGCTTTTGCAGTAAAGGTAAATAGTGCTACTGTTAGTATTAAAATTAATTTTTTCATAATTGTTTATTTTATTTACTTCAAAGTTATATAAATTTTTCAATAATTTCGTTACTTACCCCTTGATGAGAAATATTGTAAACAGCTTTTCCGTTTTTTATTATAATTAATTGTGGCGATTGATGTATTACTCTAAACCTATCTGCTATTTCATTTGAGATGTTTCTGTAAGTCAATAAATCTAAGTAATAAAAGTCTAATTGTTTTTCATCAAACTGCCAGCTATCCTCCAGTTTATGCATAGCATGAGAGGATACGCCACAGCGTGTGCTATGTTTAAAAATAGCTATGGTTTTGTTGTTAGAATCATCAATTATTCTATCTATTTGGTTTATTGAAGTAAGTTGTTGCCACGGTGCTACCATATTATCTGTTTAATTTGTAATCAAAGTTAATGAAAAAGCCTAAAAAACAATTGTAACAAATGATACGTAGTGTTTCAATATCTATATCAGCCCCTTTTTTTATGCCAAAAAACTACTCAACTTTATTATCTTTGTCGGTTCATGAAAAACATACGTAACTTTTGTATTATAGCACATATTGACCACGGTAAAAGCACCTTGGCAGACAGGCTTTTAGATGCTACTCAAACGGTATCTGAAAGAGATAGACAAGACCAAATTTTAGATGATATGGATTTGGAACGAGAAAGAGGTATTACTATTAAAAGTCATGCTATACAAATGAACTATGTGCATACCGACAATCAAAAATATACTTTAAATTTAATAGACACTCCCGGGCACGTAGATTTTTCTTATGAGGTTTCGCGTAGTATAGCTGCGTGCGAGGGAGCTTTACTTTTAGTAGATGCCGCACAAGGCATTCAAGCTCAAACTATTTCAAATTTGTACTTGGCATTAGAGCATGATTTAGAAATAATACCTGTTATAAACAAGGTAGATATGCCCGGAGCTTTAATAGAAGAAACTGCCGACCAAATAATGGATTTATTGGGTTGCGATAGAGAAGATATATTAGAAGCAAGCGGGAAAACAGGTTTAGGTGTAGATAAAATATTAGATGCCGTAATAAACAGAATATCAGCACCTCAAGGAAATGAAGATGAGCCACTACAAGCCATGATTTTTGATTCTGTTTATAACCAATACAGAGGTGTTATAGCTTATTTTAGAATTTATAATGGCAAAATTAAGCAAGGCGAAGATATAAAATTTGTGGCTACAGGAAATAACTATTTAGCCGATGAAATAGGAATATTAAAACTTACCCAAGAGCCTCAAAAGCAACTATCAGCAGGAAATGTAGGCTATGTTATTACTGGCATAAAATCTTCTAAAGAAGTAAAAGTAGGCGATACTATTACCGATGCTCATAATCCTACTACCAAGATGGTAAAAGGTTTTGAAGATGTAAAACCTATGGTTTTTGCAGGTATTTACCCCATAGATTCTGATGATTATGAAGATTTAAGAGATGCTCTTGAAAAATTGCAACTTAATGACGCTTCCTTAGTGTTTGAACCGGAAACGTCTATTGCCTTAGGTTTTGGGTTTAGATGTGGATTTTTAGGTATGTTGCACTTAGAAATTATACAAGAAAGATTAGACCGAGAGTTTGACCAAAGTGTAATAACTACAACACCACAAGTTACCTATCACTTATATGATAAAAAAGGTGAAATGACGCTTTTGCACAATCCGTCAGACTTGCCCGACCCAACCGTAGTAGATAGAATAGAAGAACCATACATACGAGCTCAAATAATTTCTAAACCCGAGTATATTGGAAGCATAATGAACCTTTGTATGGAAAAAAGAGGCATAATGAAAAACCAAGTATATTTATCACAAACCAGAGTAGAGCTTACTTTTGAAATGCCTCTGTCTGAAATTGTTTTTGATTTTTATGATAGATTAAAATCTATTTCAAGAGGATATGCTTCTTTTGATTACCACATGATAGGCTACAAAAAAGGAGATATGGTGCGTGTAGATATAAAACTTAATGGCGAAAACGTAGATGCTTTCTCGGCTATGATACACAGAGATAAAGCCTATGATTTTGGTAAAAGACTTTGCGAAAAACTAAAAGAACTTATTCCCCGCCAACAGTTTGTAATAGCCATACAGGCAGCTATAGGCATGAAAATTATAGCAAGAGAAACTATTTCTGCCATGAGAAAAGACGTAACTGCCAAATGCTACGGTGGAGATATAACCCGAAAACGAAAATTACTTGAAAAGCAGAAAAAAGGTAAAAAACGTATGCGTCAGTTTGGCAAAGTAGAAGTGCCTCAGCAAGCGTTTTTAGCGGTACTTAAACTCAATGATTAATAGTTCGGTAAAACAACTTTTCATTTAATTATTGTCCTCTATTAAATGAGAGAAATAGTGAAAAGTTTAGTGATGCTTTTTGTTTCCTACAACAATACAAAAATATAGCTATAGCTTAATTTTTATTTAATGAAAAGATGATTTTATCTTGAAAAATCATTATTTTTACTTTTATATCTTTGAAGCCTATAATTCTATTTATGAAAAAACAACTACTTTTCCTTTTTATCTGTCTTTCTTATCTGCTTTCTGCGCAAACTGTAGATAGAGGTCCGTACTTGCAAAGCCCTAACCACAACAGTATTATAGTTATGTGGCGAACCACTACCAACACCAGCACAAAAATTTGGTACGGAACAGATTCGATCAATTTAACGCAAAATGCAGAAATTAGTAATAATGTAAAAGACCACGAAATTAAAATAACGGGACTGCAACCCTACACAAAATATTATTATAAAATTGGCGATTTAAGTTCGCAATATACACCTGCTACCGGGCAAAGTTTTAAAACACACCCATTACCGGGCACTAAAGGTGTGCCTACTCGTATTTGGGCAACAGGCGATTTTGGTAAAGGAAACTCTAAACAAATAGACACAAAATTGGCATTTGAAGCCTATTCGGGTGTAGGAAGTGCAGATGTATGGCTTTGGCTGGGCGATAATGCCTACGATGATGGCAATCAAAGTCAATATCAAGCTAAAGTGTTTGCCGTGCCGGGATATAGTGATGTATTTCCCCACCAGCCGTTTTGGGCTTCTCCGGGCAATCATGATTATAATACCGTTTGGAGTGAAAGTACTTTATTGGGCATCCCTTACTCCAACATTCCTTTATCAAACCACATGGGACCATATTTTGATATTGTAGAAGTTCCTCAAAATGGCGAAGCAGGTGGTTATCCTTCAAATTTAGAGGTGTTTTATTCATTTGATTATGCAGATGTTCATTTTCTTTCTTTAAACTCAGAAGTGTTTGACTATACCTTATCTTATGATGGTATGAACGCCATGACTAATTGGATTATTCAAGATTTAAGCCAAAGCAATGCTAAGTTTAAAATAGCTTATTGGCATCAGCCACCATATACCAAAGGCTCTCACGATTCAGATGGTTTTTATGAATTAGTAATGAAAGCCGTAAGAGAACGAATTATTCCTGTTTTAGAAGAACATGGCATTGATTTAATCGTTTGTGGACATAGTCATGTTTTTGAGCGTAGTTATTTATTAAACGGACACTATAGTGGTGGTTCTTCTTTTAATATTAACACCATGGCAGTTGATGCCTCAAGTGGAAATTTTGATGCAGGCACGCCATATATAAAGGATACCTTGGTTTCTACACAAGACGGAACGGTATATATTGTTTGCGGTAATAGTGGAAGCTCTACTTCCGGAGTGGGAGAAGGTTTAGATTATCCTGCCATGTATTATTCCGATGCGTATGATGCAGCAGGTTCTTTTGTTATAGATATTTATAAAAACAGACTTGACGGATATTATTTAAAATCGGATGGCACTATACCCGATGAATTTACATTGTTAAAGAAAGATTTACGAGTAAATGCTATGGCAGATTTTTCTATTTGCCAAGGCGAATCAGTTGATGTAATAGCTAATTACACTGGCGGTTCAGATAGCATGAATTTTGTATGGACAGGTTCAACAGCCGTAGGGGAAACAGTTACGCTTTCGCCCACTACCACTACAAATTACACCTTAGAAATAACCGACTTTTTAACAGGACAAATAGAAACCAGTAGTTTTACCATAAATGTATCGCCTACCCCACAACCTAACGTAGATGAACTTACTTCTGGAACGCTGAATGCTAATCTTTCCGGTTCGCAATATACTTACCAATGGTTTATAAATGGCAATCCTATAAGTGGAGCAACTAATGAAACGTATCAACCTATAATAGATGGAAACTATACCGTAGAGGTTTATAATAGTAATACAGGCTGTACGGTAGAATCAAGCAGTTATAGTTTTTATGGTTTACCTACAGAAGCATACATAGATACACTTGGCGATTCGCTGATAACAGTAGAACCTATTGATACGGCATATACTTATCAATGGTACTTAAATGATACCGCTATAGCCGGGGCAAACAATACAAGCTACACTTATACAGAAAGTGGCGATTATTATGTTGAAGTAATACTTCCTAATGGCGATACGCTACAATCAAACACAATAACCGTTGTTTTTGAAACCTTGCCTCCTACGTCTATTTTAGATGTGGCTAATAATGTTTCTACTATTTACCCTAATCCTGCCAGTGAACAGATAATTTTAGAATTGTTTGATAATAAATACAACACAAGTCCATACAGTATAATTAATACTACAGGCAAAACGGTATTAAATGGCGTACTTACAGGAACAAATACACCTATCAATATTTCAAAACTAAGTACAGGCGTATATTTTTTAAAGATAGAAGCGGATGTTCCTGTTTATAATAAGTTTGTAAAAAAATAGTATGAAGAAATTTATTTTACCTTTTTTTATAGTTGCCTTTGTTTTGGGGATGGCACAGCAACAGCAGTTTACCGCTCCTGGGTCGGGCACATTTATTATTCCCAATAGTGTGGTAAGCCTAAAAGTGGAATGTATAGGCGGTGGCGGTGCTGGAGGAAGAGTAGAAGGCGATTCTTGGACTTTTATAAACTATGAAGCTGCCGGAGGTGGAGGCGGTGGTGCTTATGTGCGTGCCATAACGCCCGTAGTGGCAGGAAATAGCTATACTATTCAAGTAGGAAATGGAGGTATAAGCAATGGTGCAAATGGCGGAAATTCTTGGTTTGGGAGTAATACAACTGTAATGGCAGAAGGCGGGAAAACAAGAGGAGGTGTTAATAATAGCGGTGGTGCTAACGGTGGGAAAGCGGTAAATTCTTATGGCGATGTAAAATATGATGGTGGCAATGGCGGTAGCGGAGATAGCAATGATGCCGGAGGCGGTGGTGGCGGTGCAGGTAGCTCAGGAAGTGGTGGAAACGGAGCCAATGGCAGTGGCAGTGGCTTATCTCTTGGTGGTACAGGAGCAATAGATTATGGTGGTAATGGTGGTAGCGGTGGCTACGATGGCAATACCGGAGCAGCAGGAAGCACCTTTGGTGGCGGAGGCGGTGGCTCAAGCATACAATCTAATACAGATAGAAACGGGGGTGCAGGAGCAAGTGGTATAGTTATTTTGCAATGGAGCGAAGTACAGGCTTTATCTAAAACAAACTTTTGTGGCAATGTACAAGATACTTTATTGATTACAGGTACAAACTTTATAAATGTAGATTCTGTTGTCTTAAACAATAGTGCTTTATCTTATAGCGTATTAAATGCTACGACTATTCAAGTAATTATTCCTGTGGGAGCTTCAAATGGCGAGTTGTTTGTACACACAAAACAAGGCGTTTCAAAATCAGATTCTATATCTGTACAAAACAATTCATTAGTTTTAACAGTAGATTCTAATACCATAACAGCTAATTACTCCGGTAATACAAACCAAGCCAACTGGATTTGGTTTAATTGTGCCAATAATGATACCATTAGTATAAGTGCTAATACTACTTTAACGGTAAGTGAAGTGGGTTTTTATGCTTTAACGGTAGAAGAAAATGCTTGCGTACTTACCACACCTTGCGAAACTGTAACAAACATTCCGGACACCAATACATTTACACCTATTGATACATTAGTAATACCACCAGATACTATTATTAACGAAGATAGCACTACCGCTATTCGCAATATTAATAATGCTGCATTTGTTAGGGTATATCCCAACCCAACATCAAATAAAGTGTTTATTAGTTCTTTAGAAACAAACTTAACACACTTAGCTGTTTATAGTATGACAGGAAAATTGATTTTAAGTACTGATTTAAACACTAAGAAAACAGAAATATCTTTTAGCGAATTGCCTAAAGGTGTTTATCTACTTAAAGTAATGTCAGATAGCAAAGTGAATACTTATAAGGTGGTAAGGGATTAAATGTGTTAAATATACTATGCTTTATCTATTCTCGTAGCGTTTTGCTAAGGTCTATTTAAAAAAAACATCAGAAAAAAATACTTGCATTTGGGTTGTGGGTTTGATAAAAAAACGGGAGCAGTTTAAATTGTTCCCGTTTTTTTATTCAGATATTTGCCCTTTTCAGCCTTAAAGAATTAGCAATAACAGATACAGAGCTGAAACTCATAGCTAAAGCGGCTATCATAGGAGATAATAAAATACCGAAAAACGGAAACAGCAAGCCTGCTGCCACAGGAATACCTACACTATTGTAAATAAGAGCAAAAAATAAGTTTTGTTTTATATTTTTCATTACGGCATCACTTAAATTTCTTGCTTTTACTATTCCTTGCAAATCGCCTTTTACTAAAGTAATCATAGCACTTTCTATGGCTACGTCTGTTCCTGTGCCCATAGCAATACCCACATCACTTTTGGCTAATGCAGGAGCATCATTTATACCATCGCCAGCCATTGCCACTATTTTACCTTCTTTTTGTAGCTCTTCTACTTCTTTAAGTTTATCTGCCGGAAGTAAACCTGCCTTAAAACCGTCTAAATTGAGTTCTTTTGCTACAGCCTGAGCCGTATCTTCATTATCGCCAGTTAGCATTATCACTTTTATTCCTTTTTGTTGTAATTCCTTTATAGCAACAGCACTTGTTTGTTTTATTTTATCCGCTATAACAATAAAACCACTCACATTTCCATCAATAGCCAAAAAAGAAACCGTTTTGCCTTGTTTTTGATATTTATGAGCTTCATCTTTTACACTTTTTGTCATTTCGGCATTAGCATAGCTCATCATTTTTTCATTTCCTAAAGCTACTTTTTTGCCATTTACTATACCTTCTACGCCTTTTCCTGTTATGGCTTCAAAATTTGAAGTTTTTAAAATTTGCACATTATTTTTTTCGCCAAATTTAGCTGTAGCTTCAGCCAATGGATGCTCACTACCGCTATTTAAAGAAACTACATATTGTAAAATCTCATTATCGTTATAGCCATTGTTTAGCGTTTCTATTTTTTCTACGGTAGGTTTGCCTTCTGTTAATGTTCCTGTTTTATCTACAATTATAGTATCTACTTTATCCATTTTTTCCAATGCTTCGGCATTTTTTATTAGCACGCCATTTTGAGCTCCCTTGCCCACACCTACCATAACCGACATTGGCGTAGCCAAACCTAAAGCACACGGGCAGGCAATAATTAATACAGCAATGGCATTAACCAAAGCATAAACATAAGACGGCTGCGGACCAAATAATGCCCAAGCAATAAAGGTAACTACTGAAATAGCCACTACAATAGGCACAAAATACGCAGAAACCGTATCGGCTAATTTTTGAATAGGAGCTCTGCTTCTGCTGGCATCATTTACCATGTTTATTATTTGCGAAAGCAAAGTGTCTGTTCCTACTTTCTCTGCTTTCATTAAAAAAGTATTATTGCCGTTTATAGTACCACTGCTCACAGTATCTCCTACGGTTTTTTCTACGGGAATAGGCTCTCCTGTTATCATAGATTCATCTATGGTGCTTGTTCCTTCTGTAATACTACCGTCCACAGGTATTTTATCTCCGGGTTTTACTCTTAAAATATCGCTTATCTCTATTTCATTTATACCTACTTCTATTTCTTTACCGTCTTCTACTTTTATGGCTTTATTAGGTGCTAATTTCAACAACTCTTTAATAGCTGAATTGGTTTTGCTATGTGCACGAGCTTCTAAAACTTGCCCCATTAAAACAAGGGTAAGTATTACCGTAGTAGCTTCAAAATATACGTGTACAGTTCCCGATTCTGTTAAAAACTGCTCAGGGAAAAAAGTGGGAAACAACAGACCAAATACACTAAAAATCCATGCCACTCCGGCACCTATTCCTATTAAAGTAAACATGTTTAAGTTCCAGGTTTTAATGCTTTTATAGGCTCGTTCAAAAAACATCCAAGTAGCATAAAAAACTACAGGAAGTGATAAGGCAAACTGTACCCAGTTCCAATATTTTTGTGGTAACACTTTATACAAAGGATTATTGGGAATCATTTCACTCATGGCTATTAAAAAAATAGGAAGGGTAAAAGCTGTAGCAATCCAAAACTTTTTTAATAATTTATTATACGATTTTTCTTCTGCCGATAAATCGGCTTTTAGTGGCACTAAATCCATACCGCAAATGGGGCAAGCACCGGCATGGTCTTCTACTATTTCGGGGTGCATGGGGCAAGTCCATTTTTCTGCCGATAAAGAGTTTAAATTTTGCTCTTCTACTAAATCCATCCCACACACAGGGCAATCTCCCGGTTTATTGTATGTTTTATCGCCCTCGCAGTGCATGGGGCAGTAAAAAACGCCCGTTCCTTTCCCTTTTGGTTTCTCCTGTTTTGTTGGTTTATCATGTTTATGCTCTCCTATATTGTGTATAGTGTAAGTACTGCCATCTTTTTTTAATGCTTCTTGAAAAACCTCTATTGGAATATGTTTTTCCATTTCAATAGTAGCTTCTGCTTGGTCTAAATCAACAAAAACATTTACTACATCCGGTACTTTTGCCAGCGTATTTTGTACATGGTTTTTACAACCACTACAACTCATCCCGTGAATATGATATTTATGTGTCATAACTAATTTTACTTTAGTACAGCACAAAGTTCTATAATACTCAATAATTAAGTTTTACAATATTTTGGGTTTGATTTGTAAGATTTATAAATCTTCTAAAGATTTTCGTTTTAAAGTACCCAGTTTTTTAAAGTGGCTTGGTGTTAAGCCTGTTTCTTTTTTAAATTGATTACTTAAATAAGCCACGCTTGAATAGTTTAATTGGTCTGAAATTTCACTTAGGCTAAGTTCATCATACATTAAAAGTTCTTTTACTTTTTCTATTTTTTGAAGAATATAATATCTTTCTATTGTTATGCCCTCTACTTCTGAAAATAAGTGGCTTAAAGTACTATATTCTGTATGCAATTGTGCAGCAAGAAATTCAGATAATGTAATATTAATATCGTTATTTTTATTTTGAACTATATCAATTATTGAGGTTTTTATTTGCTCAATAATTTGTGATTTTTTATCGTCCAATAAGTCAAAACCGTAACTTTTAAGTTCGTTTATTAGCCGTGGTTTAATATGTGAAATGTCATCTTCTTGAAGTTCAACTACGCCTAAATTTACATTTAATGGATGCAACTCTAATTTTTCAAGACTTGATTTTACAACCATTTTACAGCGATTGCACACCATATTTTTAATGTAAATTTTCATATTTTTAATTCAAGCAAAGGTTTATTTCATTTTCACTTTATCATACAAGTATTCTTTGCCCATTATCTCGCCACAGGTCATAAATGCACTTACCGTTACGCCCAATACTCCGTGTAAGTTTACATTTTGCCCTGTAAAAAAGAGGTTGTTTAATTTAGTTTGTGGAGAAATATAAGCTTTAAGTGGATTTTTATAATCTTTAGAATAACCATAAATAGAACCGTTAGGCGAGTATAAATAATCTCTATAAGTTAGTGGTGTAGAAACATTTATGCTTTTTATATTGCCTTTAAGTTGTGGCATTACTTTATACACTTCTTTTAAAAATATTTCGTTATGTTTTTCTTTAAATTCGGCATACATTTTACCTCTTTCTTCTTCAAAACCGGCTACGTTTTCGGTATTTTTCCATTCTTCTACGTCTTCAAAATTCATGTAAGCTATGGCAATAACACTTTCTGCCCATTTATTAGATTTTGGATTAACGGGCGTAAACGCCATGTAGTTTAGCGGCCAATTATTTTTGTTGTAAAACTCGCCATTCCAAACGTTATAATCTTTAAAATGGTAGTGATTGTAGTTTTGGTAAGGCATTTTTTCTTTGTCTTTTAAAACTATGTGCATAGAGTAAGCACTACTTGAGTTTTTTATGGAGTTTAATCTATTTATATAAGCGTTTCTTATATGAGCACCTTCTACCATTTTAAGCGTATTAATAGGGTGTATATTTGAAATAAACTTTTTAGCAAAGTAGGTTTCTCCCGTTTTAAGTTTTACGCTTATTATTTCTTTATCTTTAGCAATAAATTTTTCTACATTCTGATAGCGTTTTACCACACCTCCGTTGGCTCTTATATTGCGTACTAAATATTTGGCTATTTGCCCCGCCCCGCCTGTAAATCTGTATGCACTTTCTATATAAGAATTGGTTATTAATGCGTGTTCGTACAAAGTAGAGTTTTCTATATTCCCGGCATATAAAAGGTTGTTTCCGCCTAAAATACTTTTTAGTTTTTCGCTTTTAAAATGCTCATTAAAATATTTGGCTATTGAAACATCTAAAAAGTCAAAATTTAAAGTGTCGTGGTAGGCATTATCTGTTAAATGATAAAAAGGATAACGCAAACCTATTTCCCGAATTTCTTTTACAAATTTTTGTAAACTTTCTTTTTCCTTTGGAAACTCTTGGGCTAATATTTCAACAAAATTTTCTCGCCCTATACCATATTTGTAAAAGCTGTTATCATTGTCGTAAGAAATATGTTCAAAACCACCGGCATCCATACGTTTGTATTTCAGCTTGTCTAAAATATTAAAATATTTAAAATACTGGTGTAGCGATTGTCCTTCGTCTAAGCCACCCACATAATGCACACCCGTATCAAAAGTAACACCATCGTGTTTAAAATCTTGTAGGCTACCGCCAAACTGCTGATTTTTTTCTAAAATGCAAACACTATATCCTTCTTTAGATAAAATATAACCGCACGCCAATCCGCCCAATCCGCTACCTATTATTACAATATCAAATTTATTGCCGTCCATTTATAACTTTGTTATTGTTTTATTTTTAGTGTTTAAAATTACTTTTGTTTTAATGTTTTTAATTGCCTCTATTTTATTTTCATTTGTATTGGCAATAATAAATACCTGTTCAAATTTTGTAGTGTCCATTTCATTAATGTCATTTTCAACCGTACAGCCTTTCAACAAGTATAAATTTTTTACAAAAATATAATTATCTGTTATAATAGCAACTTCTGCATCGGGCGAAAGTACTTTAATAGCGGTAGCCGCTACACCCAAATTATCATTAATTACAAGAGTCGGTGCATTATTTTTTATAAATGGCAATATTGCTTCAAAGTAATTAAACTGCTTTAAAAATGTATGAGCTTTACTATAGGTATTATTGTTTTTGTACAGATAATTACTCAATATTTTCTTATCATAAAGTTTTACGGTATCATTTTTATCAAGTATTTCTGCATGATTTTTTTTATACTCGTCTCTTATTCTTTTGTAGCGGTCTAAATTATTTGTACCAAAAGTAGTATCGTCAAAAGCTATTCTTTTGCCTATAACGGCTTGCATGGCTCTTCGCTGCCCAAAAAACTGTTTTCTGTGCAAAGTATCAATGGTGCCGTTAATATGAAAAGGAACTACGTCCATTTTTAAATCATAAGCCATTTGAAAACCACCACGGTAAAAACGCGTTAGTTTTTTATTTTGTTCTCTCGTTCCTTCAGGAAAAACAGCTATAGAATAGCCTTCTGCTACTTTTACTTTTAAGTTTTGCATTAACTCGTCTATATCTCCTTCTACAGAATAAAAATCTGCTAAGCGAGCTCCCAAGCCAAAAACAGGATTATTACGCACCCAGTTTTTGGTAAGCAAAATTAATTGTGGATGCAAACCAACTATTAATGGTGTGTCTATTAATGATTGGTGGTTAGAAATAATTACAGCAGGCTTGCTAAAGTCCTCATTATAAGGGTTTTCAAATTTTAATCGTTTGCCGGGAAACATAATGCGGATATAACTTTTGCCCCACAGATTAAAAGCTTTATGATAAAAATGTTTTCTTTTTAATAAAGGAATAAAAAATAGAATTTTTAGCAAATATCCTAAAAGTGTAATGGTAATAACACCAGCCATTAAAGTGCTATAAGCAAAAAAAGTATCGTAAGCACTTTTTATGGTTATGGGTTCAAAACCCCGTTTTATTCGGCTAAATAAAACAAACCGCACTAAAAACGGCAATAAAATTATAGAATAAGTATATACCGATAAAATAGCCACCATGCCTGCTGCCGCTATAGAGTGTAAAGCCGGATGTTTGGCAAAAATTAAAACACCAATACCTACAAAAGTGGTTAAAGCAGATAAAGTAACAGACGATTTTACAGTATTTATGTGTTTTTCGCCATTTGTATAATCGCTTAGTAAAGTGTTTAATATAAATATGCTGTAATCTATACCTAAGCCAAATATAAAAATGACTACTATAATGTTTAGCATGTTAAATGTAATATTAAACAAGCCCATTAAACCCAGTGTAGTAACCCAACTGAGGGCTACAGGAGTAAAAGCTAAGCCTACCAGTTCAAATTTTCTGAAATAAATAAATAAGATTAATAGAATAACTGCCAGCAAAATAATACTTATAGTTTTTAAAGAACTTTTTACTTGCAATACCAATTTTTTAATGGCACTATTTCTATCTAAAATATATACATCGTTGTCTTTTTGTTGTAGTTCGTTAGTTAATTGTTCTTTGTTAGCCTTATCTAACTTTACTATTATTGTGCTGTAAGCTTTTCCTGTTTGGTGGTCTATAGATAAATAGTTTTCGGTTAGCTTGTTTAGCTTTATTTCATCGGTAGTAGAAGGGTTTTCTAATTGCTTTATAAAACCGTTAAACGCTTCTGGTTTTAGTCCAATATTATTGGCTTCTTCGGTCAGTATATTTTTAACCTTTTCTATTTTATTGGTAGTCCAAAAGTTTTTCCAAGCGTTTATTCTTTCCTCTTGTGTTTGGGTGCTACTTACCAAACCTAATGCCGATTTTATTTCTTCAACAGGAACATTGCTTTCTTGTAATTGTTTTTCTACATTTTCTGTAGCAATTAATGCTTCGTTTAAATTGTCTTTTTCTATAACTACCAGCAAATTGCTTTGCAAAGCATTAGAAGCTTTGTGTAGTTCCGTTTCTGCATTGGCAATGTAGGTAGGCATATAGTTTAGCTGGTTTAAATCGCTAACAAAACCTATTTTTTTGATAAAAAAGACAGCTATAAATACAAGCACAAAACAAGTGGCTACCAACACTTTGTTTTTATGAAAAGGATAACTTAAAGCTTTGTCAAAAGCATTCTTTTTAACGGTTTTGTTTTTAAACGTATTTTTATACAATACCGGTAGCACCAAAATAGAAAATACAGCACCAAAAAACATACTTAAAGCGGCAAACAAAGCCAAATCGCTTAATGCTTTGCTACCAATAAGCAACAAAGACAAAAATGCTCCCGCAGTAGTTAAACTACCTGCTAAAATAGGTCCGGCAGTGTGTGTAATAGTACTTTCGCTATCTCCTGTTTTTCTTAAATGTCCAAAAATATGTAGGGTATAGTCTATAATAGCACCCAAGAGCACAGAACCCATACCTAATGAAATGGCAGACACATAATTTTGCTTAAAAAACAAAAAAGACAATGCCGTAGCAGAACCCAACACCACAGGAATAACAAAACCCGGCAGCACTTTTATACTTTTAAAATAAAAGGCTAATCCTATAAGCAAAATAGCCAAAGCTATATTTACCGTTAGCATAATATCTTTTTTTATTCTTATGGCATTTTCTTGTGCTATTATTGCCGAGCCAAATACATAACACTTTACATTGCTTTCGCTATTTATATTGCTTAGCGTTTCTGTTATTTTGCTGTGTAATAATTCTTTTTTATTATCCTCATTTATGTTTTCTATCACGCTTGTAAAACCAAGCAAGTAAGTGCTGTCTTTTGATATTAGAAAGGAATTGTTTAACGTAAAATTATCATCTACTTGAAGGCTTTTTAATTTTTTTAAAGCCAAAGAGCCAAAATCTAAAGGGTCGTTTAGTATGCTATTTTTCATCATAGCTCCCGCAGGCGTAAATAACACTCGTAGTTTATTTTGAATCTTGCTTTTTAAAACATCTTCATTTAAGTTTACTTTTTCTAAATCTTGGGGCGTTAAATAAATAGGTAAGTGCGTATAAATATTATCTAACAAAGAAATAAACTGTGCTTCATTGTTTTTTATGGCAATGTTAGAAAATAAACTGTCCTCATTAAGTGCTTCAAGTTGGTTTTGCAGTATAGTGCCTTGCTGTATTAAACTGTCCACATTTTTATTTTCATCTTTTAAAATAAAAATAAGTTTATTGTTGGTGCTTGTTTTTTCAAGCAAGTGTTCAAATTTTGCTAAATCGCCATCTTTAGGCAGTACGTTGGTTATGTCGTCTTCTAAATGTAAATGCGTAATGGCATAAAACCCCATGCCTAATATTCCAACAAGCAGAATAAGGAAAACAATAATGTTTTTTTCAAAAAAACGATAGGCATTTACAAAAAATGTAATCACTTTTTAAGGTTTTTTCGGGCTTTATAAAATAAAAATACAACTAAAGTAATAATTATTGCACCCGTTAAGGCAAAAACAATTCCACCAATGTATTGTTGCTTTAAATTTTCAAATACAAACTGTACGGTTAGCTCTTGTCTTTTAGCAAATAGTAAATGATTATTGTTTTGTAAAATAAAAGCTCCAATTTCATGACTAATAAAAATAAGCAAAGGAATAAGCGGAGCAAAACCTACTACATAAGCTACGCCAATGCTTACTGCTTTATTTAGTTTGAACAAAAGGGATAAAGCAATAATAATAACGGTTTTTACACCATGAAAAGGAGAAAGCCCAATAAAAGAACCTAAAAATATGGCAAGCATTATTTTTTCAATAGGCTCATTGCTGTTTATAACATAAGTTCTAAATAAATCTTTAAGACTTTTTTTTTTAAGACTTCTAATAAAGTTTCGTGGCTTGTAGTAAAATAAAGCCATGGTTACCAGCACGGTATTTAATATACTTATTCTTGTAAAATCAGGTATTTTTCTAAAATGTGTAATGCGTTCTTCTTGTGGAGGATAATAAACGTCTATAGGCAAAAACTTAATAGGAATATCTTTCCATGCACTACGCACTATTACTTCTATTTCAAATTCGTATTTAGAAGTAAAAAACTTCATGTTTTTATACTTAAATATAGGATAAGAGCGGTATCCCGATTGTGTATCGGGAGCATCTATACCGGTTTCAAATTTAAACCAAAAGCTTGAAAACTTATTGCCAAAACTACTTGCCCCGGGCACGTTTTCGGTATTCATATTTCTTGAACCTATGTATAAAGCACCGGGGTCTTCTTTAATGGCATTAAAAAAAGCAGGCAAATCGCTGGCTTTGTGCTGCCCGTCAGAATCTATAGTAATAGCGTGGGTATAACCCAACTCAAGAGCTTTTTTAAAACCCGCCCGTAAAGCCATTCCTTTCCCTTGGTTTTTTTCAAAGTTTACTACGGCTTTGGCTTTAGTATTGCTCAATAATTGTGCAGTATTATCTGTGCTACCGTCATTTACTATTATTATATCTGTAGTGTATGCTAATACGCTGTCAATAACTTCAAGTAATGTACCCGAGTTGTTGTACGTAGGAATAAGTACGCAATAATGTGGGGTTAAATCAAGCACTTAAAGTATAATTCAATCTTGCTTTTAAAAAAATGGTATCGTTATCAAAAATTTTAGCATCAAGTTCTAATAAGCCGTTTTCTTCATTTACACTTATTTCAATATCAATCTCTTGATGCTCAGTGGGTTTTAGTATGTTTACAAACTTTACAAATTTTGAACTTTTAAATATCAAATTTTTAGTTTGATAAGCTGTTTTAACGCAATCTTTAACCAACTGAAGCTGACACACTCCCGGTGTTATAGGATTGCCGGGAAAGTGAGCTTTATATATATCGCTATCGGCTAAAATTTTAGCTTTAGCGTATATGATGTTTTCTTTTTTTGACAATGAAATTATATCAAAAATAGAAGGTTGAAGGTTTAAAGCGTTCATTCTGCAAAAGTAAGAGGTTTTACTTCAATTTTTAAATCTATTAGCGAATGAATAATAAGTAATGATGATATTTTATTGTTTTGCCTGTTTATTTCAACTTTATTAGTGCTTATGCCTTTTCTTATTTGGGTTGTTTCATTATTGGCAAGGGCATATTTGTAGCGTTTACATTTTTCTTTTACTACTATTTTTTGCTTCTTGTGCTTTACTTTTGGTGTTTTGTACAAAAAAGGATAAATCATTTTCAAATCCTTATAAAACATCTTTTTTACTATGTTTTTATTTAGGGCTTCTACGGCATAGTTGGCGTGCAATGAGTCAGCACTTAAGGTAAAATCAAATACTTTCATTCCAAATTTTGATGTCAGCACCACTTGCAAGGTGTTATCTTGCATTTTTTTGGCTAAAAGCAAACCTCCAAATGTATTTTTTTTAAAGGTTAATTTACTTTCATAAACATAAGTTGAGTCTGTTTTTTGGTTAAAAATAATAGGCAACAAAGGTTGTTGAGCTATTGAAAACAGACCAAAAAAAAGGAAAAAGGAGAGTAATATTAGGGTTTTAGGCGTGTTCAAATAAAGTATTTATATTTTGTCAAAAACAACTTCGTTTATAGGGCTGTTTTGTTTTATGTTTTCAAACAAAATTACGGTTTTATCTCCGCCATTTTCAAGCATTTCTACACTATTTATTAGAAGTGTTTCTTTATTTAAAAACAAATGAATTTCTTCTATAAAGCTCTTTATTTTATCTGAGTTTGGAAGCAACACTACTTTATACGCATTTTTAGATTCGTAAAAACTTTTGCTAAAGTTCTCATCTTCAAGCATTTTGCCACTCATCATGCCACCCATTGTGTTGTTTATTTCTTTAAAAATGGCATTGTTGCTCATATCATAGTTTTGCAAATCATCGCCATCTTTTATGCTTACTTTGTTGTTTTTAAGCACTACAATGTAGCTAAAGGGAGCCATATATTCCCAACGCATTTTATCGGGATTTTTGTAGTAAAACTTTCCTGTAGAAACAAATGGCTTGTTGAGTATGCTCATGTGTTTTTCTTGCGTAAAAGATGCCTGCAATGTGCTGGCGGCACTATTGGTGGCAATTATTTTTTGCTCTAAAGCTTTGCTATTGCTTATTTTGGTATATTCTTGCGAAAAACCTAATGCACTAATAAAAATAAAACCGATAGCCCAAATTAACTTATTCATACGCTTGCAAATTTAATATTTCATCTACACCTACAAAGGTATAGTTATGCTCTTTAGCATACTTTATCAACTTTGATACCAAAATTTTAGTGTGTGGCATGGTATCGTGCATTAAAATGATACTTCCATTGTTTATTTTATCCTTTATTCTACTAAAAATCTCCTCCGGATTTTTATAAAAAGTATCAAAAGAACGCACATTCCACCCTACAGACTGTAGCGTAGTTTGTTTTAATGCTTTTGCCAGCATGGGATTGCTTACACCATTTGGCGGACGAAACAGCAAAGGTATTTTTCCTATACTTTGTTTTATTATATCATTTGTTTTTTCAAGCTCTGCCTGCACTTTTTTGGCACTTTGCAAATTGAAATTATTATGATGATAATAACTATGGTTTCCTAAAACATGCCCGTCAGTATCCATTTGCTTAAAAATATTAGGATACTCCGCTATGTTTTTGCCTATACAAAAAAAAGTAGCTTTTACATTTTCTTCTTTTAATAGTTGTAATAGTTCTGTACTTTGTAGTGAAGGTCCATCATCAAAAGTAAGGGCTATTTGTTTTTTTGAATTAACACCTTTGGTGTGCGTATAAAAGAAATAATTGGCATCTAAATTGAGTACGCCATATAAAACAATGGCTGTATGAATTAATATTAATGGTAGTAAGCACCACAAACTGAGGTTTATAGTAAAATGCAAAACGATAATTAAAATAAAACCAATTAAAGTTATGATATTATTTAAGCGATGCTTTGTCATTATTTTTTTATAAAAATAGCACTGAAATAATCTCTTCTAAAATGATTTAAGATTAAAACATTCTTTATAGGATTTTCATTGCTTTTAATGGTGGCTACTTTTGGCAATTCAGCTTTTTCTAATATTTCTGTTGCCAACCAAAAAGCATAAGATGAAGATGTAAAACTTTCGCCACACAGATGCTTGTAATAAGCTAACTGACTTTTGTTAAAATGAGCAGTAAAGTTGTCATAAATTTTATCGTAAACCTTATGCCCATTTATGCCCAAAATAATACAATCGGGCTGCTGTACATTACTTTGTTTTAGTAGGCTAACAATGTCATTTAGTTTTTGATTGTTGTTTTGCTGAAAATAGGTTTTAACAAAAACTAATTCTCCAAAATGCTGCATATTTGAATTGTTGCTTAAAGTAAAAAATGCTGCGTGTTCGCCTAAATAAGGAGCTTTGTGTTTGTTGTTTAATATTTCTGCATTTTCAGCATTATAATCAATAGCCAAATTTAAAGCTTTAGCTATTTCAAAGGTTTTTTCGTTAAGTTCATCTGCCGAACCAACTAAAAATCTTTTGTTGCCATCATTTTCGTGGCATTGCAAAATAGCATCTAAAAGTGTCCATTCAAAAGAGAAAATACGCTCGGAATAAGTAAAATTATATTGATGAATTTTTAGTTTTAAAGCTATGTTTCCGGCTATGGTATTGTGTGTAGATTGTATAAAAGGTGTAGGCGATAAGGTGCTTTCATTAAATTCTACTAAAGAAATTAAAAATTTTTCAGAATCAGTTATGCAACCTATGCCTGTTCCCACCATTATGCCGTCTATGTTTTCTTTGTCATCGCCTAAAGCATCAAAAGCGGCAACAGAGCTTATTTTTAAAATATGGCTGGTTCTTCTGGCATCTTTAGCATCAAAATATTTATTAAAATCCGGTTTTTGTGCTTCCAGCCACGTGTGGGTTGAATTAGGTAAAGCTAATTCTTGTGTGCCGTTTCCTGTGGCGGCATTTATTCCTTTGCCTGTTATAAAAATTTTCATGCTTTTTTAGAAATTATAAGTGATGTACAATTTCCTCCAAATCCCAGCGAATTACTCAGCACGTGTTTTATTTCTTTGTTTTCTATTAGCTTGGTTGTAGGTTCTAAATTTCTACCTTTTATGGGTGTTTTAAAATTTAAACTTGGAAAAACCATATTTTCATTCATAGAAAATAAAGAATAGATGGTTTCTATACTGCCACAAGCGGCTAAAGTGTGCCCCGTAAAAGGTTTTAATGAGTTAAAAACAGGCAATTTATCTGTTCCAAAAATGTCAATAATAGCTTTGCTTTCCGATTCATCATTATTGGGCGTTCCTGTGCCGTGGGTGTTTATATAATCTATTTCTTGAGGCTTAATTTGAGCCACTTTTAGTGCTTTTTCTATTGCCATTTTAGCTCCTACGGCTTCTTCAGAGCTGGCAGTTTGATGAAAAGCGTCATTGGCATTTCCCCAGCCGGTTATATAGCCTAATTTCTCTTTATTAGCCACTACTTTTTCGCTTTCTATCACTAAATATCCTGCTCCTTCGCCTAAGTTTAATCCTGCCCTATTTTCATCAAAAGGTTGGGTGTGTTTAGTGTCTAAAATACCTAAGGTATTAAAGCCATTTATGGTAAATTTAGACAAAGCATCGCTGCCGCCTACTATGGCTCTTTCCACCATTCCAGCTTTTATCATTTTAGCACCTAAAAGTATAGCATTTGCCGATGAAGAGCAGGCGGTGCTTATAGTAGTAGCATAGGTTTTTAACCCCATTTCTGTAGCTATTTTTAAGTTTAGATTGCCACAATCGTGTTCTGAAAAATAGTATTTTGGATTTTCAGCTTCTCCTTCTACTACGTATTTAAAACCTTGTTCAAATAAATCCATGCCGCCTACGCTGGTGCCACTTATTAAAGCGGTGTTTTCTAATTGTTGAGGTGTTAATTTAGCTTGTTTTATAGCTTCTTTTACCGCTATAATAGCCAGTAAAGTACCTCTGGTATTTACCGATACTTTTTTTAAATCGGCTTTGGCTTTTAACTCGTCATTGGTCAGTTTAATTTCTCCAACAAGTAGTTCGTTTTTGTGTATAGATTCTATAAGCTCTAACTTAGATACACCATGCCGACCTTGCTTTAATGCATTGAAATTTTGGTGTGCATTATTTCCTAAGGCAGTAATAACCCCATAGCCTGTTATGCAGATATTGTGAGGCAATATTAAACTTTGTTTTCTTTAATAAATGTGGCTAAAGTGCGTACACTTTTCATGGCTTTAGAACCCGATTCTTGATCTTTTATTTTTATGCCATAGTTGCGTTCTACCATTACTATAATTTCAAGGGCATCAATAGAATCTAATCCCAAACCTTCATCTCCAAAAAGAGGTTCGTCTGCATCTATATCTTCTGGCGATAAATCTTCCAAATTAAGGTGACTAATTAAATCTGCTTTCAATTTTTCTATTATTTCTTCCATGTTTTTTATTTGTTATAAAGATTTAAAAGGTTTTCAGGGTTCAAAATTACACTATTTTCGGTTGGTTTTTGGCTTAAATAACAAGCTAAAACATCTACAGAATCTTCAAAAACTTCTATCCATTCTATTAAAAAACTATTTGCTTTATCTAATGTTGTTTGCGTTTTAATGGCTTTTATTAGCATTTCTGCATCAAATTTTTCAGCAACCAAAAATATATTTTCTCCTACAAATTTGTGTTTTATACTTATTTCACCCATTACAATATTGGCTAATGTATATACAAAAACCGATGGGCTGGGTACAAAATTCTCTTTTTGTATGGTTTTGCTGTATTCAAAATCGGTATCTAAAGAAGCACTTTTGTTGGCAAAAATTAAAGAGCAGTTTTTGTCGGCATTTTGATTATTAAGTGCTAATTCTGCTGCTAAAAAACCAAACTTACACATGCTGTCCATTTTATAAAACTTTGGATAGGAAGTGCCTAACTTTTTGTAAATAGTTTTACTCAAACTCTCATTTTCAGCACATTCTATTTGTTGCACAGCACCGTTATTATTAAGCTTATTTTGCTTAATACGCACAAAAGAGTTTATGTAAATATTGTTATTCATGCTTTAATATTATGGCGGCATTGCAGCCACCAAAACCAGATGCTGTTTTTAATAAGGTGTTTATTTTTAGTTTTTTATCTTGTTTTACAATGTTTAGCTTAATATTTTCGTCTATTTCTTGGCAGTTTAAAGTGCAGAAAGCTACGTTGTTTTTCATCATTTCGGCACATAAAATAATTTCAAGTAAGCCTGCCGCTCCCAAAGTGTGCCCTATATAGCCTTTTAGGCTATTTAGCGGAATATGATTCAACTGTAAAGACTCAAAAGCTTTGCTTTCCATTAAGTCATTATAATTAGTGGCAGTGCCATGTGCATTTATAAAGTCAATACTGTGGGCTGTTATTTGGCTGTATTTTATGGCTTTATTTATGGCTAAAGCCAGTCCGCTTCCATCTCTTGACGGTCCTGAAATATGGTTGGCATCATTAGAAGTTGCTCCTCCTAATATCTCAATATCTGATTTTTCAGTACTTATTAAAGCTACGGCACACGCTCCGCCTATGTTAAGTCCTTTTCTGTTTTTATCGTAGGGCTGGCAAGGTGTAGCACTTAATGCTTGAAAAGTGTTGAATCCGCTAACCACAAAATTTGTTATTACATCTGCGGCACATACTATTATGTGGTCATATTGTTGGGTCTTAATTAAATCGGCAGCATAAATACATGCCGAAACTCCCGATATACAAGCATTAGATATTAATAAAGGCGTATTGGCAGTTTTAAAATGATTTTGAATATACTTGATGCTATGACTTAAAGAAGCTTCGTTTGGCATATTTGGCAATGCTTCTACATTTCCTTTTGTGGTAGATAAAATTAGTAAAGTATTTTTGTCTTTAAGCGATATATTAGATTGATTTACAAGGTTGTTGATGTAATAAATACACAGTTTTTCAAACAAGTTTTTATCTTCTTTTTGTAAACCGATTTTAGTGTAATTAATTGCTCCTACAGGAAAAGTTAAAGACTCATTAAATGAAAAAGTTTTTTCTTGTAAACCTGTTTTTTCGTTTAAAATATTATTTACAGTTTCTTTGGTAGAGCAACCTAAAGCACAAGCTATATTATATGTGTTGAGGTATGCTTTACGCATCTTGGAAGTGTTTTAGCTTCCATTTTTCAAAAAATGGTGGATTTGTAATGTAAAGTTCTTTGTCTTTATTTAAAAAAACTTGTATGGTTTTTCCTGTACACACTAATTTTTTAGTGTTTTGACTGAAAATTTTATATTGAAATTCAATTTTGGCAGCTTTGTTAAAAATAAAAGTGGCTTCTATAACTGCCGTATCGCCATAGTCTAAAGGAGCAAGGTGATTGATTTCTGTTTTAATAATAGGCGTAAAAAACCCATGACTAAAAACGGTTAAGTAATCTAAAGTGTATTTTAATCCAAACTGCTCTCTGCCTTCCTCAAAAAGGCGAACGTAATGCCCGTGCCACATGATGCCCATAGAATCTACATCGCTAAATTTAACGCGTTCGGTTGTAGTATGGGATAATTTCATGTTTATTTATTTATAAAAATACGAAGTTCAGCTTCCGCAATCATTTCATTATTTAATGTAATATTTGCTTTTACTATATTAATATTCATTATGGTGTGGGTATAAACTACCGTAGTTATAATTTTTTCGTTAAGTTTTGCCAGCTTGTTTACGGTATAGTTTTTTACTTGAGCTATAAAACCTTCATCGGGGTCTAAGCCTTTTATGTAGGTGTCGTATCCAAGAAAAGCAGCCGCAGATTGTGCCATGTTTTCAATCATGCCGTTTTCGTTGAAACCATTATTTTCAAAAAACAAATTATCTTCTTTTACTACTAATGACGTAGTGGCACTTTTCTCGTCAAATTCTAATAAATTATCTATCATAACAAAAGGTTTTTGCTGAGGGATAACTTTATTTATATTTTCTTTTTCTATTATCATTTTTAAAAATTAAGCCCAAAAGTCGTAATAATTAAACCAACTTTCAGGATATTTTTTCACAAAACTTTCTAAATGTTTAGCATATTGGTTGGCTATATCTTGCTGACCTTTGCTGGTATCTAATCTTCGGTGCTCTAAAGTGTATTCTTTCATTCCCGATTTTACTAAAGATACAATGGCGGCATTGGCATTAAATCTATCGGCTAAATAAAATGGGCCGTAGGTAAAACGAGCCGGTTTGCCAAAAAAATCGGCAGTGATGGTTTTTGTGCCTTCTAAATATCTATCGCCATGCAAGCACAGTATTTCTTTTTTTTCCATTACGCTTTGCAGTTCAAAAATATGGCTTCCGTCATATTTTATAGTAAAGGATTTAAAAAGTCCGTCTTCTTTTAAATCGTCCATTATTTTTTTAATGTGTGCCAATTCTGCTTCGTAGGTTAGTAGGTTTACTCTTTTCTTTAAATCTACTAAAAAACCGGCAGCTTCAAAATTTCCTACATGCGACATTATAAATACCGAAGGTTTATCTTCTTGAATCATGGCAAGCAAATTATCATAATTAGGCTTAACTAAAGTAAATTCTTTGCTTTTACCACTAAAAATTGCTGCTTTATCTATAAGCGTTTGCCCCATTTGGTAGTAGTTTTTCCAAATGTAAACTATACTTTTAAACCTGCTAAAGTGTAGTGCTTCTCTATAAAAACGATATATTTCTTTGTTTGTTTTTCTTGAAAACAGCACAAAGTAGGTTGTTACAAAAAGAAGCATGAAATAAGCAGAATACAATCCTAGGTTTTTAATTAACCAAATAAAAATATTGTATCCTAAGGCATTACCCCTTGATTCTCCTTTCCACTTCTGTTCTTCCATTATTGGTTTTCTACTGCCAGTTTTTGTATAATGTAGTTATAAAAATCTTGGAAAGTAATAATATCTACAAAATCTTCTGCTACTACTTTAAAGCCAAAATTGCTTTCAATAATCACTACTAAATCTACAAAATCTAAGCTGTCAAGCTCTAAAGTTTCTTTAAGGTTAGCTTCGGGGATAATTTCACTTTCTTCTACTTCAAATTCTTCTATTAAGAAGTCGTTGATTTTGTCAATTATTTCTGCTTCAGTCATTTTTAGTTATACTTTTTTTATTATTAATGTTGAGTTAGTTCCTCCAAATCCAAAAGAATTAGAAAGGATGTAATTTAGGTTTTTTTCTGTATATTTTTTTACAAGGTTAATTTTTGCACAAAAATCTTCTCCGCTTTCAAAGTTAATATTTGGTGCCATAAAGTTGTTTTGCATCATAAGCAAAGAATATACTATTTCGCTAGCTCCTGCCATCCAGCATTCGTGTCCTGTCATTGATTTTGTAGAACTTACCGGCACATTGCCTCCAAAAATTGAGTATATTGCTTCGGCTTCGGCTTCATCGCCCGCAGGCGTAGATGTGGCATGAGCATTTATGTAATCTATTTCTTCAGGTTTTAACCCGGCATCATCTAAGCATCTTTTTAAAGATACTGCGGCTCCATCGGCACTTGGCTTGGTTATATGTCCTCCGTTTGAAGAAAATCCGTAGCCTACTAATTCGGCAAGAATAGGAGCTCCACGTTTTACGGCACTCTCATATTCTTCTAACATTACTGTGGCGGCTCCTCCACTTGGCACTAATCCATCTCTGTTTTTATCAAATGGTCGTGAAGCTAAGTGCGGTTCGTTTATATGGTTTACAGAAAATGCACCTAAGCCATCAAAACTACCCATGGCATACAGGTTAATTTCTTGTGCACCACCGCAAACAATGCTTTTTTGCAAGCCGTTTTTTATCATTAAATAACCTACGCCTAAGGCGTGAGAGCCACTGGCACACGCTCCGCTTACCGTAAAATTTATTCCTTTTAAACTAAAAATAGTAGAAAGGTTCATGGTAACTGTTGAGTTCATAGATTTTAAAATAGCAGATGAACCCAAAAGCGTAGTGTCTTTTTTTTCTCTCATTTTATCTATGGCATCTATTGTAGATAAAGCTACGGAATCATTGCCATATAGTATTCCCACTTCGTTGTTTTCAAGAAAAGCTTCGTCTATTTTAGCCATATCAAAAGCTTGCTTGGTTGCCATAAAAGCCCATTCGCCTTCTTGAGATAAATTATTTCTGTATCTTCTGTGTAAAAGTGGTTTTAAATCGGGCTCTTTTACTATACCCGATAATGGAGAGCGGTAGCCAATTTCTACTCTATCGGGCATAAAACCAATACCACTAACGCCACCCATTAATGAATCTTTAACTTCACTTATGTTAGTGCCCAAACACGATTGTATGCCTATGCCTGTTATAACTACTCTTTTCATATATTAGGTGTACAATCCTCCGTTTACATTTATTACTTCGCCTGTTATGTAGCTGGCTTCTTTAGAAGCTAAAAAGCCTACCAAAGCACTTACTTCTTCTACTTCGCCAAAGCGTTTTAATGGAATATGGTTTTTATAATTGCTTTCATCTATATCTTCTGTCATATCTGTTTTAATAAAACCCGGAGCTACGGCATTTACGGTTATATTTCTTCTACCCAGCTCTTGTGCTAAAGATTTGGTGGCTGCTATAACGCCCCCTTTTGCCGCAGCATAGTTGGTTTGCCCTGCCATTCCTTTAACTCCAGATAAAGAAACCATATTTATTATCCTGCCAAATTTATTAGCTACCATTCCTTTTATAAGCAATCGGGTAATGTAAAAAAATGAATTTAAGCTGGTATTAATAACGCTTTCCCAATTTTCATCGGTAAGCCAAATCATTAAATTGTCTTGTTTAATACCGGCATTGTTTACCAATATCTCTATGGTTTTATCTTTATTGGTATCTAACCAATTTGTCAGCTTGCTTTCTATATCTTTTTTGTCAGAAACATCCATTTTTAGCAACTCGCAAGCTACACCTAAAGCTTCTACTTCTTTTTTAGTTTCTTTAGCTGCGGTATCGTTGTTTTTGTAGTTTAACAAAATATCATAGCCTTTTTTTGCTAATTCAATACTGCAAGCTTTACCTATGCCCCGAGAGCCTCCTGTTATAAATGCTACTTTGTTCATTAATTTAATTTTAATTGCTTAACAATGCTTTCAAGTAGCGGTCTTATTTCTACATCTTCTTTTATAAAAGGAACATCTTTTCCTATGGTTTCAATATGTTTTCGTGTTTTAGATGACAAGTTTTTATGGTTTTGTTGAATATTACATGCTTGACATAAAGATAAGGATAAAACTGCAATAACATCAAATGTATTTTGTATTACTTTATTGGTTAAAAGAGCTTCATTAGTGCCCATGCTTACTAAATCTTGATTGTCGTTATTGCTGGGAATGCTGTGTACATACACACTTGACGATAAATTTTGATTTTCGGCAGTGGTAGATGTGGCGGCATATTGAGCTCCTTGCAATCCTAAATTTAAGCCTAAAACTCCGGCATTTAAAAATGGAGCAAAAATTTCGTTGAGTTTATGGTTTAGCATAAAATTTAATTGTCTTTCTGCCAAAACACTCATTTTTATCATTACGTTTTTAAGTTTACTCATTTCGCAAGAAACAAAATCGCCATGAAAATTGCCTCCATGATAAATGTTTTGGTTTTCTATATCTATTATTGGGTTGTCAGATACAGAATTTAGCTCGTCAAGCAAAACTTCTTCTGCTTCGCTTATGGTTTTATATATTGGGCCTAATACTTGGGGCATACATCTTATAGAATAGTATTCTTGTACTTTTTTCTTAAAGATATTTTCATTTTCGTATTTGCTATTGTAGTAGGTTTCTTCTCTTTTAGATATTAGCTTGCTATCTTTTAGTATAGTTTGCATTTCATTGGCAATATATTGCTGTGTGGCATGTTTTTTTACTTGATTTAGTTCAATAGAAAAATGATCGTCAAAAGATTCAACTACTTCATTTATTAAACAGCCATTAAGTAAGGTGCTATTGAGTGCTTTTTGAGCATTAAGAATGTTTAAAATGCCCACACTTGTCATAAAAGAAGTACCATTAATTAGTGCTAAGCCTTCTCTTAAAGTTATTTCTAATGGTTTGATATTCAATTGGTTTAAAACATCTTTAGTGTTTTGCAATTTATCTTCATAATAAACTTTTCCTTCGCCTATTAAACATAATGCTATTTGAGAAAGTTGAACCAAATCGCCACTGGCACCCACGCCTCCATGCTGCGATACTACAGGTGTAATATTATGATTAATAAATTCTTTAAGTGTTTCTAAAGTTTGAAGGCTAACGCCACTATATCCTCTTGACAAGCTAACTAAACGACAAAACATAGCACCTTTAACCATTTCTTTAGGCATGTGCTTACCTACGCCTGCCGCATGGCTTCTTATTAAGTTTTTTTGTAGTTTTACTTGGTCTTTATCATCTACTCTGTACTGTGCCATAGGGCCAAGTCCTGTGTTGATGCCGTAAATAACTTTATCTTTAATAAAATTTTGTAAAAAAGCATGAGCTTCTTTATTTCTCTCAATAAGTTGATTGTCAAAAGAAACCTGCTCATTTTGGAGTACAACTTTAAAAAAATATGAAAAATAAATAGGGTTTAACGATAATATCACCATTTAATATATGTAAATTTGACACGCAAAATTAATAGAAATAAACTTTAAATTAAAAGAAACATTATGAAAAACCCCAAAAATAGGCAAGTTGACGTATTAGTTATAGGAGCAGGACCAGCAGGAACCGTGGCTAGTACATATTTAAACAGCAAAGGAATTGACGTTCTGGTAGTTGAAAAAGCAAAGTTTCCACGCTTTGTAATAGGCGAAAGTTTATTGCCAAGGTGTATGGATATTTTTGAAGAAGTAGGCTTACTAAAATTCTTAGAAAAGCAAAATTATCAAAAGAAAAAAGGTGTTATTTTCAAAAAAGACGGAGAAGATAGCATGTTTGATTTTTCTGAACAGTTTACGGCAGGAAGATCGGAAACGTGGCAAGTGCCAAGAGCTCATTTTGATAAAGTACTTACAGACGGAGCTCAAGAATTAGGTGTGCCTATTTTATTTGAAGTAGGAGCTACCGCTGTTGAACTGCACGACAATCACCAAGTAACAACAGTAGAAGATGCCGAAGGCAATCAATATGAAATTACCTCAAAATTCATTATTGACTCAAGTGGCTACGGTAGAATACTGCCAAAACTTCTAAAATTAGATGAAGATTCTTCACTACCAATAAGAACAACCATGTTTACTCATTTTTATGACAAGAAAAGAGAAGAATATAAAGCAGAATCGGAGTATATTGTTTATTTGGTAAATCCACATCATTATGTTTGGAATATTCCTTTTGCTAATAATACTACATCAATAGGCGTAGTGGGCGAAAATGAAATTTTTGATGCTAAAGAAGGTGGTGTTAAAGAAAAACTAACGCAACTTTTAGAAGATGAGCCATACTTTAAAAAGAGATATAATAGTGAAGATGTAGTTTTTGAGCCAAAAATGCTGAAAGGCTTTTCTGTAGGTGTTAAAAAATTGTATGGCAATGGATATGTGCTAACAGGAAATAGTACCGAGTTTTTAGATCCAATATTTTCTTCCGGTGTTACTTTAGCTACGGAATCTGCCATAATGGGAGCTAAGCTTGTAGAAAAAGAAATTAAAGGCGAATCTGTAGATTGGGAAAAAGAGTACGAAGAGCCGGTGCGTTTTGGTATAGATGTATTTAAAACTTATGTAAATGCTTGGTACGACCAGTCTCTACACCGTATTTTCTTTACTGAAAATCATTCAGAAAATTTTAGAAGACAAATATGTTCAATATTGGCAGGTTATGTGTGGGATATGGAAAACCCGTGTGTAAAACGCTACAAAACAATATTAAGTACTTTAGATAAAATTTTAGAGATACAGCATGACGAATAGTTGGTTTCTAATGAGGTAATGAGCTGATTTTATTTCATTTGAAGACTTGGAATTATAATAATTGAAGCAAAAATAAATCTGATGATTACTAAGTTTTTTCAAATAGCACTCGTTTTTTTATTGTTCAATTCTTGTCGTATTTGTTATGACGATTTTGCTATTGCTGTACTTTCTATTCAATATCATGGAGTAGATAGTTCTAATACCATTTTAGTTGTTCAAACAGATAAAACAGACTATAATGCGGTAATAGATACGTCAAGTTTGGGGATAATAGATTCTGCTAATAATTATACAGTTGAATTTATGAGTCCGTCAAGCGAATACAACTATTTAATAGTTTTACAAGAGACCAATCATGTTGACACCTTATCAAATTTCATTGAAATTAGAGGAGGAAAGTGTAATGATTTAAAGGGTATTTCTTATGTTTTTAATGGAGAAGTAAAATCTAATCAGCATATAGATGTAAATATGTAGTAATGTATTTTGATTTTTATCGGGAGTCTGTAGAGAAATAAATACTACTCACTCTCCCTAATATCTTTAATGTGCATTTGCAGTGTTGTGTTGCCATTCCATTCATTTTCTTCTAAAACAAAACATACATCTACTTTTCCTTTTAGTAAAGGCAGTTTATCTGCCATATTAAAAGCTATGCCGTTTAATGTATTTCCTTCTTTATCTGCTAAAAGGGTTTTTAAATGGTTTTCTCCCACTATCTTTGATTGTCCTGTGTCGGTTAAGTTTTTAACTACAAAAACAGGTCGCATATTGTATGGACCAAAAGGAGCAAACTGCTTTAAAATATTGTAAAAGCTTTTATTTATCTCGTGCAATTCTATGGTGCTATCTATTTCAATTTTGGGAATTAACTGCTCCGGCAATATCCTTTGCCTTACTTCATCGTCAAACTGCTGTTTGAAAGTTTCAAAATTTTCTATTTCTAAGGTAATACCTGCCGCAAATGCGTGTCCACCAAAATTGGTAAACAAATGGCTACAGGCTTCTAATGGTTCATACACATTAAAACCCTCTACCGAACGCACAGAACCAGTTAACCTCCCATTAGAATGGCATAAAACCACCGTAGGTTTGTAGTAGGTTTCGGTTACACGGGAAGCCACTATGCCAATAACGCCTTTATGCCAATTTTCTTGATAAACAACATTGCTAACTCTATCTTCATTTTCATTGGCTAAAAGTGTTAAAGCTTCTGCTGTAATATCTTTATCTAATGCTTGACGTTTTTGGTTGTTGTCTTGTAGTTCTTTTACTATTTCTTTGCCCATTAAAACATCTACCGCCATTTTAGCGTGTGCCATACGCCCTGCTGCATTTATGCGTGGCCCTATTTTAAATACCACATCATTTATGGTAAAATCTTTTTTTAAATCTAATAGCTCTACTATGTTTTTTAAACCTACCGATGGTTTTGTGTTGAGCTGCTTTAAACCAAAATGAGCTAAAATTCTGTTTTCATCAGTAATGGGCACTATATCTGAAGCTATGCTTATGCATACTAAATCTAAAAATTGATATAGTAATTCGTCTTTTATAAAATGCTTTTGAGCATAAGCTTGGCAAAGTTTAAAACCAATACCACACCCCGATAATTCTTTATAAGGATAAATACACTCTTTTTGTTTAGGGTTTAAAATGGCATGTGCTTTAGGCAATTCGTCTGCTGGTGTATGGTGGTCGCATATAATTATGTCTAAGCCTTTTTCATTAGCATAATTTACTTTTTCTATGGCTTTTATACCGCAGTCAAGTGCTACCATTAAGCTAAAATTATTTTTTGTAGCAAAATCAATTCCTTTAATGGAAATACCGTATCCTTCTTTGTTTCTATCGGGCACATAAAAATCTATATTTTCGTAAAACTGCTTAAAAAACAGCATACATAAAGCTACAGAGGTAGTGCCATCTACATCATAATCGCCATAAAACAGTATTTTTTGTTTGTTTTTAACGGCTGTTATTATCCTATTTACCGCTTTATCCATGTCTTTCATTAAAAACGGGGCATGCAACTGCTCTAAGCCGGGACGAAAATAGGCTTTAGCTTCATCAAAAGTTTCTATACCTCTTTGCACTAAAAGTTTGCAAAGCGTTTTATTTATTTTTAAACTTTTATAAAGCTTTTCTACTTTAGCTTTATCTGTGGGTTTATATGTCCATTGTTGAGGTATGTTCAAAGGTTTTTTATTCTATACTATCATTAATAATTTGTTGAAGTTTCTTTTTACTTGGTAATACAGTTTTATATTGACTGGCAAAAATCTGTTTGTTGTCCTTGGGCAATGTATATTCTACAATAGTTTTATCATTTTCGCTACATAAAACTAATCCTATTGTTGGATTTTCATCCTCTAATTTTACATCTCTATCATAGTAATGTACATACATTAACATCTGTCCTAAATCCTGATGTTTTAACTCTCCTATTTTTAAGTCAATCAGCAAAAAACACTTTAATATGCGATTATAAAACACTAAATCTATAAAGAAATGCTTGTTATTTATACTTATTCGTTTTTGTCTACCGATAAATGCAAATCCTTTTCCTAATTCTAATAAAAAATATTCTAACTTATCAATAATGGCTGTTTCTAAATCACTTTCTGAATATCTGTTGTCCTCTTTCAGTCCTAAAAACTCTAACACATAAGGTTCTTTAATAATGTCCTTTGGCTTTTCTAAAATTTGTCCTTTTTGATTTAATTTTTTGATACCTTCTTTATCTCGGCTTAGAGCAAGCCTTTGATATAAAGCTGTATCAAATTGTCTATTTAATTCTCGTACCGACCAATTATTGTTTATACTTTCTATTTCATAAAATTTCCGTTCGTTTTCATCCTCTACACGTATAAGACGAATATAGTGTGTCCAACTTAGTTTAAATTCCGAAATCACTGATTTCGTTTTTGAATAAGTTATATAAAACTTACGCATAAGCTCTAAGTAACGAGTTGTAAATCCTTTTTCAAACTCTTTTGTGAGTTCTTTTGACAAATTTGCAATAACTTCTTTCCCATAGTCTGCACGTTTATTGCCTTGCTGTTCTTCTTCCACAATCATACGACCTATTTCATAATAAGTTGTAACCATAACTTGATTCACATTGCGTACAACTTGCTGACGGGCTTGCTGAATCAGTTCTTTAACTGTTAAAAATAATTTTTTGTGTTGTCCTGATAATTCCGACTTCATAATACTATACAAAAGTACGGTTATTATATCATTAATTAAATGAATTTACAAAGGGTCGTACTCATAGTTCCAAATTCAAAAGTTCTAAACACTACCTAAGTTTTATTTCAATCCAAAAACTGCTTGTCTATTTCTTCTAAAGTGTATTTAACAAAAGTTTTTCTGCCACTTGGCGTTTTATATGGATTTTCGCAGGCAAAAAGTTGGTCTATTAAATTTTGCATTTCTTGTTCGCTTAGTTTTTTGCCTTCTTTAATGGCTGCACTATAGGCTAATGACTGTGCCACTTTTTCTCTTTTGCTAAATTTATTTAGCCCAGCACTGTTTTTAAACTGCTCAATAAAATCTTCTATTATCTGCGTTTCATTATTGTAAGAAATATCTGTTGGATAACTGTGTATGACAAAACTGTTGTTTCCAAAATCGCTAATTTCAAAACCGAGATTATTTATGTCGGGTAGTATTTCTTTCATTATAGCGGCATCAGAAGCGTTTAAAGCTATAGTTTGGGGAAATAACTGCTGCTGGCTGGCGACTTTTTCGGTATTTAATATGTGCAAATACCTTTCAAACAAAATACGCTGATGCATAGCATTTTGCTGAAACAAAATAAACCCCGATTTTATAGGAGAAACTATATACTTATTGTGTATTTGATATGGCTTTGTGGTGTTGGCGTTTTCAGTGTTTTTATTTTCTTCTATGGGAAGCTCATTGTGTAGCTTGCCAATTTTTTGTACTAAACTTTGAGCTTGCTCACTTTTATTTATAGCGTATAAATCTTGCCAGTTTTGCAGGTTAGACTCCTGCTCTTTCTTTTTTGCCGAAAAAGGGAAATCTGTTTTTCCTAAATTCATAGGCGATGTGGCAGGATTATAGTCTTTATCTTTTTGGCTAAAAGAACCCATTTGATTAAAAGCATCTTCTTGGTCAAAATCTAAAGTGGGACGCACGCTATATTGCGATAAACCATGCCTTGCCGCTGCATTTACAAAAGTGTAAATTAAATGCTCTTCATCAAACTTAATTTCATGTTTGCTGGGATGTACGTTTATATCTATTTTGGCAGGATCAATATCCATAAAAAGCACAAACAAGGGATAGCGGTCTTTAGCTACTATATCTTCATAGGCTTTGTATATGGCATGGTTGAGGTAATTGCTTTTTATAAACCTATTATTTACAAAAATATACTGCTCTCCTCTGGTTTTTTTAGCATACTCGGGCTTGCCTATAAAACCGCTTATTTTTACGGCATCGGTTTCTTCAGAAATAGGCACTAATCTTTCGTTATAATTATCGCCCAAAATAGCTACTATCCTTTGTCTTAAATTACCTTCTTTTAAGTGGTAAATTTCTTCATCATCTATAAACAACGAAAATGCAACATTAGGATGTGGAATAGCAATTCTGTAAAACTCTTCAATAATATGTTTAACCTCTACATTATCACTTTTTAAAAAATTTCTACGTGCCGGAATATTAAAAAACAAGTTTTTAACTGCTGTATTTGTGCCTACTTGTGCCTGGCAGGGCTCTTGGTTTATTACTTTACTACCCTCTATTTGAATGGCTGTGCCTAAACTCTCATTTTCTTGGCGAGTTTTAAGCTCCACTTGTGCCACTGCCGCTATAGATGCCATAGCTTCGCCTCTAAAACCTTTGGTAACAATAGCAAATAAATCGTCTATGTTTTTAATTTTAGAAGTAGCGTGTTTTTCAAAACACATACGGGCATCAGTAGCACTCATGCCACTGCCATCATCTATAACCTGTATTAAAGATTTCCCTGCATTTTTAATAATTAGTTTTACATGGGTACTACCGGCATCTACTGAGTTTTCCATAAGCTCTTTAACTACGCTTGCAGGTCGCTGTATCACTTCTCCCGCAGCTATTTGATTGGCTATAGCATCGGGAAGTAATTGAATAATGTCTGCCATAAATTATTTTCTTTTAGAAAACGCCAAAATAAAAGCTAAGATGGACACAGATAAAATCCAACCGTATTTAAAGTAAAAGAAGCTAAGTGCCGCTACTGCCAATAAAGTAAAATAAATAAGTAGCTTAAAAGTAAAACTTGAACTTTTTTGTACTACACTTCCGTCATCTTCAAAATCAGGCGTGTCAAATTTGCCTTTTCTATTTCTATAATTAGCAAACACTCCTTTTTCTACTTTAGTTTCCTCACTTAGTTTTTTGGGGTCGTAATACCGTGTATGAAAAGAAAATCTTTTAGGCTTTGGGGTATGAAAAATTTTTAAACGCATGGTGTCCTCCTCTTTTATTTATTCTACTTCTTTTAATAACGTTCTAAACGCCACAAACTTGTCTTTATATCGTTTTGTATGTTTTTCTTGCAATTCTGTGGCAAAATTATGTTGATAATCAAAATAATCACTCATACTTTCGGCACTATATTGAATATTATAATTAATGCCGTCTTGCTCGTCATCGGCAAGCAAACGCAATATTCGGTGGTTTTTAAATTTTCCTGTGGCTAATACTTCCGGTATATGTTCGTTTTTCATCCATTGCAACCAATCGTCATGCACATCTAAATCTATTTTTACCGTAACGCTGTAAATTATCATACTACAAATATAAGGAATTAGCGAATTAGTCTATTATTTTAAAAAACCAATTAGATGAAAAAGTTTGCGAATGTGGCATTAATCAACTTATACCAATTATTCTTACAATAAAGTTGTATTTTTGCGGTCAACAAAAATAAATCCTCTTTAAATGAATTTTCAACTTACAGAAGAACAATTAGCCGTACAACAAGCCGCTAGAGAATTTGCTCAAAAACAATGCTTACCGGGTGTAATAGAACGCGATACCAATATGACACACCCAACAGAACTATTAAAACAAATGGGCGAACTGGGTTTTATGGGTATGATGGTTGACCCAAAATATGGCGGTGGAGGAATGGATACCATAAGCTACGTAATAGCTATGGAAGAAATTTCTAAAGTTGATAATTCTTGCTCTGTAGCTATGAGTGTAAACAATAGCTTAGTTTGCTGGGGATTAGAAAAATACGGCTCTGAAGAGCAAAAACAAAAATATTTAGTGCCGTTAGCTAGTGGAAAAAAATTGGGAGCTTTTGCTTTAAGTGAACCGGAAGCCGGGAGTGATGCTACCAGCCAAAGAACGGTGGCTGTAGATAAAGGCGACCACTATTTATTAAGCGGTACTAAAAACTGGATAACAAATGGTGGCAAAGCCGATACTTACTTGGTAATAGCTCAAACGCATCCAGAAAAAGGACATAAAGGAATTAACGTTCTTATAGTAGAAAAAGGAATGGAAGGTTTTACTATAGGAGCAAAAGAAGATAAATTGGGCATTAGAAGTTCAGATACGCATTCTTTACTGTTTGATAATGTAAAAGTGCCTAAAGAAAACCGAATAGGAGAAGATGGCTTTGGTTTTAAATTTGCTATGCAAACACTTTCCGGTGGTCGTATAGGTATAGCGGCTCAAGCATTGGGAATAGCCGCAGGGGCTTATGAACTTTCTATAAAATATGCTAAAGAACGTGAAGCTTTTGGTAAGCCTATTGCTCAGCATCAAGCTATTGCTTTTAAAATAGCAGATATGGCTACAGAAATAGAAGCAGCAAGATTATTGGTTTACAAAGCTGCCGCTTTAAAAGACGAAGGAAAAGACTACAACCAAGCAAGTGCTATGGCTAAGGTTTTTGCAAGCGAAACCGCTATGAAAACAACGGTAGAAGCCGTGCAAGTACACGGTGGCTATGGCTATGTGAAAGAATATCATGTAGAACGCCTAATGCGTGATGCCAAAATAACACAGATATACGAAGGTACCAGCGAAGTGCAACGTATAGTAATTTCAAGAGGGGTGCTTAAGTAATAATAAATAATAATGAAGTTCTTTATAACTACCATATTCTTCTCTATTGTTTTAGGAATTTCTTTCACACAAGAAATAAGCACTGAAGAAAGTTATTTATTATTTAGCACTACAACAAGCAATGCTGGTAGAGGAGATGTAAATGTAGTTAATACAAATAATAATAGAATTTTAGATTTGGCAGCAAACCCTTCTTTATATGCTGGATTAGAAAAAGGATTTTATTTTAATTTTTCATATTTACCTCTTTTTAGAGATACTTATGCAACCAAGCCAAGAAGAAGTAAAATGTCTTCTGAAATTTTTGTTACGGATTTTAATATTAGCTACGCGTTTAATAAAAAACACACATTATCTTACTCAAATAGAGTGTTTAAAATGGGTCAAGTTTTTTCAACAATTAATCCATACGTTCGTTCTGAAAAGCCCTATAGTTTAACTCAAGCAATTAGATATAGTACATTATTTGGAGATAAATTTGGTTTAGGGGTTTCATTTAATTACTCTTTTACAAACTATAAGTCGTTAAATGGAGGTGCTAGTCCTTTTATACATGCTATAGGAACAAGTATAGGTTTTGATTATAGAAATACCTATCCAATTAAAGAAACTTTAGATTATAAAATCAATACAGGATTAGCTATAATGAATTTTGGTAAAAGAATAAACTTTCAACATTTATTACCAGTTCAATTAAATATTGGTTTGGAGAATGCTATAGTAGTGAAAAACATTAAACTACACCATACTGTTTCATTGGCTTATCAATTATCAAAACCAATGTTGCCAACACAAGGAGGAAAAAATGCTCCCAACACTTATTCTGTATATGGAAGTTATCCGAGTTTTGGAAAACAAGTTTTTGGTTCTTTTGCTGATTCTCCTGATGGTGCAAAAGGTGAGTTTAAAGAATTTGATCATTCAATAGGTCTTTCTTATGAACTACTTTGGAAGAAGCAGTTAAGAATGGAAACAAGTATTGGCAGTTTTATAGAAGCTGTGTCTTACGGTAGAAGGCATTTAACTTGGAGCACAGGAATAGGCTATAAAGGATTTAATATAGGATTTGCATATTTACATGCTTTAGGCAATAACACCTTTTTGAATAAAACTTATAGAGTAACCTTTGCTTTTACTATTAATACAGATAAGGATAAACCCAAATTAGGTTTTGAATAATCTCAATCAATTGCCATTCATTTGCTCTAATTGCACCTGCTTTTGCTCATAATTGCTGTATAGTTTTCTCGTTATAAAAGAAAACACGAGCATTACTGCAAAAAAAGCAAGTAAAAGATACGATATGTACTTATTATTGTCCGTCATATTTTATTATAACGCAATATAAAACAATTATATTGTATTTGCAATGCCAATTAATGGATATAAACAAAAAAGGCTACCAATTTTGGTAGCCTTTTTTTATAAAATTAAAGTTAAAAAACTTCTATTGAATATCGTCAGAACGCTTATTGGCTGCGTAGTTTATTTTTAACGCATCTGCTTTACGCAGTTCTTGTTTTACGTCTGTTACTATTCCCATAGTTACATCTTGATCTACTTTTAAAGATACCGTAAACTGCCCTTGCAGTGCCGGAGGTGTTTCTGAATACGCTTTTTTAATAAATGTTTGTACTCTATCTACTGTAGAGTATGAATCATTTAACTGTATTCTTGGTGCATCTCCATGTGTAGCCACATCTACTGGTGTTCCTATAAGAATGTAAGATACTGCTTCTTTATACTGAATTTTAGTTAACTCAGTAGCTTGAGGTAGTTTTATTCTTAATATTGGGTTGGTTTCACGCATTACGGTAACCACCATAAAGAAGAATAAAAGCATAAATATAATATCCGGCAATGATGCTGTTGAAATTTCCGGAGTTTCTTTTTTTCCTTGGTCTTTACTAAATCTTGACATTTTATTTACCTCCTAAATTTACAGGTTCAGCTTCAGAAATCTTCATTGGATATTCTTCTTTTATTTGTTCTTTAAGCCTTTCGCAATAGCTTTGCTTATTGGCATCTAATTCCGCATTGGAAGAACAATCATCTAATTCTTGATAAGTCATTTTGCCATCTGTAAGATCGTAAGCCATATCATCTCTTACTATCCTATAGGCAGCTTTAAGTTCATTTTGTATTTCTAAATAAACTCCGTAGCTGGTTCCTCTATCGTTTTTTAAAGAAATAATAGCATCTTTTGGACTTACAGAATATTCCGGCAATCTGCCTCTATTGGTCAAATGTTTTACAGCTATATCTCTTAATTGATTAACTTGAATATAATCTGTTTCAACCAATAATTGATTATTAGCATTTACTAATATTTCAAGTACATTTCTTTGGTTTAAAGTAGCATCAGGTGGTGGCTCATCACTCCAAGCGGGTAGCTTGTGCAATATTCCTTTATCCTGGTCTATGGTTGTTGTTACCAAGAAAAATATAAGTAGCAAGAAAGCAATATCTGCCATACTACTTGCATTAATTTCCGGTATTTTTCTCTTTTTTGACATTTCTATTCAGATTAATTTCCGTCAATAAATCCTTTTACTAAATCTACTACAAGTAGAATAGTGGCTACTATAGCCATTATATAAAAGGTAATAATACCTGCTCCTGAAAGTTTATAAGCAGAAGCATCACTAAATCCTTTATCCATTAATGCTTTTGGTATTGAATCGGTGCTTAGAGCATATCCTATACCAAAGAACACCAATATTGCTACTAAGCCAATTATTGCTGCCATACCACCTTCTTTAAAGTTTTGAAGTATAGCTATTGTTACTCCTGCCAGTAAGCCTAAAGAGGCAACGGCAATAAGTGCGTAGCTTATGTATATTCCTATGTTTGCAAATTGTTCCATATCTATTTTCTTATAGCTTTTATTATTAATCTACAATTTTGTTTTTCTTCAACATATCTATAAACTGTATAGAAGCATCTTCCATATCGTTTACTATGCTATCAATTCTTGATACGATGTAGTTGTAAAAAATTTGTAAAATAATAGCTACTATCAAACCGAATACCGTAGTTAATAATGCCACTTTAATACCTCCTGCTACAACTGTAGGAGAAATATCTCCAGCTGCCTCAATAGCATCAAATGCATTAATCATACCTATTACCGTACCCATGAAACCTAACATTGGTGCTAATCCAATAGCTAAACCTATCCATGTTAAACCTCTTTCTAAACGTCCCATTTCTACAGAGCCATAAGCTATTACAGATTTTTCAACCATGTCTAAGCCATCTTTCGTTCTGTTTAATCCTTGGTGCATAATAGAAGCTATTGGGCTACGGCTTGCTTTACATACTTCTTTAGCTCCCTCTACATTTCCGTTAACTAAATTTTCTTCTACAGCATTTAATAGTTTTTTAGAGTTTGTAGAAGCTAATGTTAAAGAGATTATTCTTTCTATAGAAAAAGCTAAGCCGAATATTAAACATATTAATACGGTGGACATAAATCCGGCACCACCTTCTATAAATTTGTCTAAAAGTACTTGGTGTCCCGATTTTTCGGCTGGAGCAGCGGGTGTTTCTGCTACTTCTTCTGTTACGGTTTCTTGAACAACTTCAGCCGGAGCTGCTTCTACTTGTTCTGTTGTTTCTGTTGTTGCCTCTTCTTGTGCAAAAGCCATTTGGTAATTGAAACCAAATGTAAGAATAGCAACCAATACAAATGTTAAACTTAGTTTTTTCATACTAGAAATTTTTTCTTTTTTGTTTTTAATTTAATTGTTTTTTGTTCAGTTTTCTTTTATTACAGCGGAGAGAAAGGGATTCGAACCCTTGATTCCGTTTCCGGAATACTTGCTTTCCAGGCAAGCCAGTTCAACCACTCCTGCACCTCTCCGTAATATCAAGAGATGCCAAAAATAGAAATTTTCTTTTGAATTGAAAAAAATTCCTACACTTCTCTGCTTCCAAAATTGAAATAATATTATTAATAAACCAAATTATAGCCTTATAATTTTTACTTTTTTTACATTTACATGGCTATAAGCTAAATAATTCAACAGCATTTTTTGTGGTTTTTTCCGCCAATTCTTCTATTTCTATTCCTTTTACCTCCGCTAATTTCTCTGCTATATATATAAGGTAAGCACTTTCATTTCTTTTTCCTCTATATGGCGTGGGACTTAAATAGGGTGCATCTGTTTCTAAAATTAAGTGTTTTACATCTATATCTGCTAAAGTTTTGTCTAAACCGCTGTTTTTATATGTTACCACACCACCTATGCCCATATAAAAACCTAAATCTATTAAATGTTTGGCTTGCTCTACATTTCCAGTAAAACAATGAAGCACGCCTTTTAAATTTCCATTTTGTTCTTCATCTAAAATGCTTAGCACATCATCAAAAGCATCTCTACAATGCACCGCTATGGGCAGGTTCATATCCTTTGCCCAGTTAATTTGATGCCTAAATGCAGCTTTTTGTTCTTTTATTTTTGTTTTATCCCAGTAGTAATCTAAGCCTATTTCTCCCACACTTGCCATTTTTTGTCGTAAAAAATAGGGCTCTATTTCTTTGAGTTGCGTTTTATAATTTTCATTTATAGAGCAAGGGTGTATGCCCATCATGGGTGCAAAAAAAGTGGTGTCAGAAAAGTAAAGTTCCAATAAATTTTCTGCCGAATCCTTGTCAATGTTGGGCAAAAGCACTTTTGTTATATTATTGTCTTTTGCTCTTTTTATCATTTCATTTCTGTCAGCTTCAAACTGATTAACGTACAAATGAGCATGGGTGTCTATAAATTCCATAAGATGCAAATTTGGCAAAAAAGCACTTCACAAACGGCAATAATTGTAATTTTTTCTGGCAAATAGTTGAAATATGTTTGTACCGTCAAAGTTTTTTTTAACCCAAAATTTTAAAATTATGAAAACGATAAACAAAATATTATTAGCAATTATAGGAATTGTTTTAATTAACGCTTGCGATGAACCGGTAGATGATACTCCACCTCTTACTCCAAACGGAACAGCACTATTAGAAAAGATAAAAAATAACAGAGAAGCAAAAACACAGAACTTTTCTGTTTTATTGACCACCGCAGGGGCGTCTATAGAAGGAGCAGAGGGTACGGTAGTCAATTTTAATTATAATTCTGTTGAAGACGGTTCAGGAAACAGCATGGTGGGCGAAACCATAGATGTAGAGATGATAGAAATTTACAGTAAAAGCGATATGGTGCTCCTTAACAAAAGTACTATGGGTGTTTTACTTTTAGGTGGCGACCATACGGCTTTAATAAGTGGAGGCGAAGTTTACTTAAAAGCGTACAAAGACGGAGAGGAACTTTATGTTACAGACAACAAGATTATTGTAAAATATCCTGTAGATAATATGGGTGGCTACGATAGCGAAATGTCTTTATTTGAAGATTTTTGCTGCGATAACGACTGCGATGGTGTATTTGCTTGCCCTGATGACGATTGGGAACAAGCAGATTCTGCGGTTTTAGCCTTAGATAATGCTGCCGGAGTAGGATATTACAGTGGAGTGGTAAGCAATTTTGGCTGGACAAACGTAGATAAATTTGCCACTTACGCGGCTCCTAAAACATTGCTAAAAGCCAGAGCTCCTGAAGAGTTTAACGCTACCAACTGTGCCGTATATATCTCTTTTGACGGAGAACCTAATGCGTTAGGAAGTTTAGATGAATTTTTAGCCGATGAAGGTGTTTTTTCTGAACACTATGGTCAAATACCTATAGGTCTTGATGTACACTTAATTGCTATTTCTATGGTAGATGGTACTTACTACTCCTCTATAACTCCAGCTACAATAGTGGCAGATGCCGTAATAGAATTAGCAGAACTTACTGAAACCACAGAAACTGATTTAATAGCGACAATAAATAGTTTGCCATAAATTAATATTTAAAACTTAAAAAATAAATAAATATGAAAAAAACAAGTTTAAAATTGCTTTCAATACTTATGTTAGTATTTTTTGCAACGCTTCAATCTTGCGACAAAGATGAACCCAACACACCCAATACGCCACCACCAGATGACGAAACCTATGTTTATGACAAAGGAGCAGCTAAAACCGCTGATTTTATGGGTCAAATAGTAGATGAAAATGGAAATGCTATGAGTGGCGTAGCAGTAAGTATAGGTAGCCAAAGTGTAGCTACAGATGCCAACGGTGTTTTCTTTATTAATAATGCCAATGTTTACAAGAACTTAGCTTTTGTAAAAGCAGAAAAAGCGGGTTATTTTTTAGGCTCACGCTCTTTAGTGCCTACTAATGGCGTTAATAACGTAAAAATTATGATGCTTCAAAAACAACAAATTGGTTCTTTTGATGCAGCTACCGGTGGTTCGGTTAGTGGAAATGGAATTACTATTAATTTTCAAGATGGCGTAGTAGATGCCAATGGTAATGCTCACACAGGAAACGTAAATGTGGCAGCTAAATATATAGATCCGGAAAGTGATAATTTTGCCGATTATATGCCGGGCAATTTAATTGCTGCCGATGCCAATGGCAACCGTTATTTAGAAAGCTACGGTATGGTAGCTGTAGAATTAACCGATGGTAGCGGTAATGAACTGCAACCTGCCGAAGGGAAAGACGCTACCGTTTCTTTTCCTTTATCAAGTGGATTATTGGCTGATGCACCAAGCACTATAGCTTTATGGCATTTTAGCGAAACAGGCGGATATTGGGTATATGAAGGCACCGCTACTTTAGAAGGAGGTGTATATAAAGCCCAAGTTTCTCATTTTTCTTTTTGGAACTGTGATATTCCTACAGATAATGCCATTTTAGATGGTCAACTTGTAGATGCTAACAACACAGGCTTAAGCAATGTGCGAGTAAGAGTAGTAAGTGCCAATTTTGGTTCAAGAAATGATTATACTTCATCTACAGGACATTTTGGTGGCATCGTGCCGGCTAATGACAACCTTACTTTAGAAATATTTTTAAATTGTGGCGGTGGCGAAGTATTAATTCACACTGAAAACGTGGGGGCCATCAGTTCAAACACTACACTTTCTCCTATTGTTATTAATTCAACAGGAATTTCTGTAAACGTTTCGGGAACATTAGTAGATTGCAACTATGGTCTAGTAGGTAATGGCTATGTTATAGATAATAGCGGAAGAGTATGTGTAGTAAGCGGTGGTGCATTCAATTTTGTATCGTGTGCTAATACTTCAATAGGATTAAAAGGTTTTGATTTAGACAACTTTAATGAAAGTGGTGTAAATAATTATACTTTAGGCACTTCAGATTTGAATGTAGGACAATTAGTGGCTTGCAATAGCATTTCAGAATATATACAATGGAATATAGACGGCACCGACTATGTAGCCACAGGAACTGTTAATTTGTCTTCGCAAGGTACTTATGGCGAAATATTTGGTAGTCTGCCAGATAATTTCAATGTTTCACTTTATCCTTTTAATGGTGTAGGTACTTATGTATTAGATGGCTCAAACCAAAATTATCTTTGGGGAAGTGCACCATTAGATTCTATTGTAAACTCAAATATTACTGTAGATATTACCCAATACGGAGCTAATAGTGGAGATTTAGTAGAAGGAACAATAAACGGAACTTTTGATCAAGGCGGAAGCTCAAGTACTATTTCAGGAACAATACATTTCTTTGTTGATTAAATAAAGATAAAATATAAGTGTAAGTCTGGGAAGCGGGTAGTGTTTTAAAATGCTATCCGTTTCCTTTATCCCACAAACTCAAAAATTTGTCGTTTTTTTTATAAAAATACTTTCTTAACTTTACATTATTAAAAACCTTTTATTATGAAAACTTTAAAATTACTCTTTATACTTTTTATTGGCTTTTTTAGCTTTAAGCCTGCTCACGCTCAGTTAGATGCCAGTTTCTATTATGCAGATAGTTGCTTTACCGGACCAGGATTTATACAATTTGTGGCTAATAACTGCAATTACGATAATTATTTTTTTGAATTTGGAGATGGTAATACCTACTCTTCTTCAAGTTGTGGCACTGATTATCAATACGCAAATCCCGGTTCTTATGATGTTATTCTAACAGTTACTTCTGCCGGGCAAATCGCCAGCGATACACAAACCATACAAGTATTGCCTCCCAATCAAGTGTTTTTTACACATAATGGTGGTGGTGGCTGTTCAGTTCCACAAACATTTACTTTTAATGGCGTAGAAACAAGTCCCAATAATCCAATTATAGATTGGTATTGGATGGTAGATAACCAATTTGTAGGTAGCACACAAAATTTAACTTATACATTTAATCAACCCGGCTCATATACCGTACAGCTTGATGGTTATACTGCAAATGGGTGTTTTTCTACAGACATACAAACCATAACTGTAGGCGTAAGTTCTCTTTCTGCTAATCCTACTTATACTATTATTACTGAAAACTGCCAAGGTGCTACTGTAGATTTAATTGCCAACCCAACAGGTGGTACTCCGCCATATTCTTACCAATGGACATGGTATGACTTTGGTGCTTCAACCATTGAAAACCCAACAGGGCAATACATTATTAATAGTGCAGACTCATTGGTATATTTAACTATAACTGACGCTAACGGCTGTTCTTTTAATACTTTTTTAGTTATACCTAATAGTGGAAACAATATTTTTGCTTCTTTAAATGCAACTCCAAGCACATCTTGTGGCAATAATTGCGATGGAAGCATAAATGTAGTAGCTACAGGGGGGCAGGGGCCATACACTTTTGAGCTTAATAATGGAAACACCATTAATGGCAATCAAGCAGATTTTACTAACCTATGCGAAGGATATTATAGTGTAACTGTCTATGACCAAATGCAATGTAGCCAAACATATAATGCTTATGTTCCGGGCGATTCGTTAAATCAATTATATTTAGATGCCGTAGGTAATAATGGAAGTATTTGTACAGGCTCTACGGCTTGCCAAGGTTCTATAGAAGCTTATGCTTTTGGTGGTACACCTCCATATCAATATTCTTTAGATGGCGGTATTACTAATCAATCATCTTCTACGTTTAGTGGTTTGTGTCCAGATGCTTATGTAGTACAAGTAACAGATGCTAACGCTTGTGTTAGTATTTATACCGTACTTATTAGTACTCCAGATTCTATTTCTGTAGTTCGTGAAGAATATTATGCCGATTGCCAAAACGATACTATTAATCAAGGGTCATCTTCTTTTATTGGCGTAAATCCACAAGGGGGTTCGGGTAGTTATACCTATACTTGGAGCGATGGCTCTACCCAAAGTTATATTCTAAACCCTACCCCAGGCACTACTTATACGGTAGCCATAAGCGATGGAAGTGGGTGCACCGTGTCAGAAACGTTTAATGTACCTACTACTAATTGCTATACTATAAGCGGACATGTTTATGTAGATGTAAATAATAACTGTGTTTTTGACAGTACTGATTATCCTGTAAATTGTTTTGTAGATTTAACAGCTACTGCCGGAGGTCCTTGGCTATGGATTTATGACTATACCGATGCCAATGGATATTATGAAATTTCTACTACCGCAGGCACTTATTATTTTGACATAAACGGATACTATGTAAACAACTATACTTTATTGTGTCCTAATGCAAACTATAATGTTACACTTGATTCAAGCAATGCCTCTGTAACGGTAGATTTCTTTTTACAAACACCGCCACCGGTTCAAGATTTAAGTATAAGTATGTATCCGCTTTATACGCCTACTCCGGGTTTTGCTTATAAAACAAAAGTTAAATACTGCAATGATGGAACCATACCTATGAGTGGCAATGTAGAAGTAACTTACGATAACAATTTAATTTGGACATCAAGTGGTTCTGCTTCTGCTAATGGTTGGTCGCTTTATAACTATCCTTTGCCAGACAACCATAATGCAAGCAGTAATGTTTTAACCTACAATTTTAGCAATTTAACGCCAGGACAATGTAATTATATAACCATTACTTATGAAACAGACCCCAATGCAGGCTTAATGCCGGGCGACCCAATTAATATGGACGCAGTAGTAAATCCAATACCTGGAGATGTAACGCCAAATAACAATGTGGCTTACTATCAAGATAGTGTTACCAGCTCTTGGGATCCTAATGATAAAGCTGTTTATCCCGTAGGAGATATAACTGTAGATGACAACGACCATGATTATCATATCCGTTTCCAAAACGAAGGAAATGCCAATGCGTGGAAAGTAGTAGTAAGAGATACTTTAGATGAAAACTTGAATGTAAGAACAATAAGAGATGTAAGTGCCTCTCATCATTATGAAATAAGCATAGAAGATGATAATATTTTAGTGTTTACTTTTAATAATATTCAGTTGCCACCTAAAAGCGTAGATGAAGAAGGAAGCCAAGGTTTTGTTTCTTTCCGTATTTCGCAATTAGAAAATTTGCCTGTAGGCACTAAAATTGAAAATACTGCTGCTATTTATTTTGATTTTAATCCGGCTATTATTACCAATACCGTAGTAAACACTATAGTAGAAAAAGTAAGTGCTATAAGTGATATAGCTGTGCTAAATAAGGTAAAAGTTTATCCTAATCCTTCTAATGGAACATTCTTTATAGAATTGGAGAACAGTTTAGATGTTTTATCTATTGAAACATACAATTTAGTGGGGACTAAAATTTTATCTATAAAACCAACTAACTCAAAAACGCAATTAGATTTAAGTATGTTTGCCGATGGCGTTTATTTCTTAAATGTAAATACCGCTCAAGGTAAAGCTGTATATAAATTGATAAAAAACCAGTAAATAATTATATCTATCCTTTTTTCGTTTGTAAAAGTGCTAAGCTTCGGTTTAGCACTTTTTTTTTTATTTTTACCTTATGAAAGATGTTTTTAAAGCCGTAGAAAAATATATTCCTCAAACGGATGAAATTAACGCCACAGTTTCGGCAAAAACTGTAGGTTGGCAACTTGACCATATACTAAATGTAGTAATTGTAGTAAGTGAAGATATACAGCAATCTAATCCTTCAGATTATAAAGCTAAGTTTAACTACATTAAATCTTTAATTTTATTAACGGGCTATATTCCCCGAGGGAAAGGAAAAGCACCTAAAACAACCCGAGGAGCAGAAGAAAAATATGCTACCGATTTTTTAGCAGAAAAATTAAACAAAGCAAAAGACGCTTTTAATGCCATAGAAAAACTTCCTGCCGATTTTTATTTTAATCATCCCCTTTTTGGACACATGAAAAGAGATACCACCAAAAAGTTTTTAAAAATCCATAGCAAACACCATCTAAAAATTATTGAGGATATTTTGGAATAGTTTTTTACCTAATTAAAGTAACATTTCCTTTTTTCCGACTTCTGCCTTGGGACACCCAAGTCATAAGCCGAATAAACATATAGTATTATTTTAAAGATACTGAAATAAAAATAGGAGCTTAATTTAAGCTCCTATTTTTATTGATTGCTAAACAATGTTTAGTTAAAATACCCTTGAAAAGTTTGGTAAGAAACACCATTAATCATTGGGTCTGCGGCTTCGTTTCCGCAACTTAATCCCGATGCTTCTTCTTGTATATTCTGTACTCTATTATCCGGATTTGGGTGAGTACTTAAAAACTGAGGTGGTTGAGTTCCTCCTTCAGCTTCTATTTTTATAAAGAAATTAGCTGCACCATCTGCTTCAAAATCTGTAGGGCATAAATATTCTACTGAACTTTTATCTGCTTCTGTTTCATCGCTTCTGCTAAATGCTAAAGTAGTTAAGTTAGCTACCATTTGAGTCCCTAATTGCACCAAAGCACTTGAATTTTCATCTACAAAAGCACTTATTAGCAAACTAATTCCCATTTGTTTTTGTATTTGAGACATAGAGTGTCTATGATCGGCATGCCCTATTTCGTGTCCCATTACGCCTGCTAATGAAGATGCATCTTCTAAATAATTAATTAAACCTGTGTAAACATAAATATAACCGCCTGGCGTACAAAAAGCATTTAAAGTACTCGGGTCATCTATAATGTAAAGATTCCAATCAAAATCATCTTTGTGCTTTACTTCTCCACCATTTAAAATCATAGTTTTCATTTCTTCTAAATAGGCATAAGCCGCTTGATTGGAGTTCCTGTCTAAAACAGGATAAGTTGCTGGATCGGCAGCTATTTGAGCCGCAGTTTCTGCTCCAAGGGTTTTGTCATCTTCTAAAGAATATAAGAAAACACCATCGCTATTTTTACACCCTGCTAAAAATAATACAACAGGGAATATTAGTATCATAAATTTTTTCATACTTAAAATAATTTGTTTTTTTAATTAGTTTAAAACTTTAATCAATAATCGTGCCTTAGTTTAAAATAAACGCACAGCACCCATTACAAAGATAACAGTAATTATAGTTACTACTATTAATTTTCCTGCTGTTCCGGCCAAAAAACCCACTAAACTACCCCATGCAGAAGCTAAAGCAGTTTTATTGTCTGCTCCGGCAAAATATTTTTCGCCTATATATGCTCCAAAAAATGGACCTAATATAATGGCTAAAATTCCTATGCCACTTGTAAAAATAGAAATTAAAAACCCGACTATTAAACCTACTGTGCTTCCTCTAACTCCGGCTTTAGAGCCACCATATTTTTTTGTTCCCAATACAGGAATTACAAAATCTAAAATAGAAATACCAATAGTAAGTACCGCTACTATTGTTAGACTAACCCAGCTATATTTTTCGCCATGAGGAAGTGCAATGTGTACTAACAAAACAGCCAAGGCTGCAAAAGGAACACCCGGCAAAGCAGGCAATATAGAACCGGCATAAGCAATTATTATAAAAATAATACCAATTAAAAGTACACCCCACTGACCTAATATTTCAAGTACTGTAGATTCCATAGTGTAAATATAGTATTTAGGATTTATTTTTAACCAGGCTTCTACAAACAAAAACGCCTATTTCTTACCTTTGCACTTACATGCAACAAGAATCTATTTTTATTCCATTAGATAATGGTAAACTTCATTTAAAACGTATTTACCAAAATGAAAAAGGCAAGCCCGTTTTTTTGCTTCATGGCTCTATTGAAAATGGAAAAATTTTTTATTCTAATAGTTTAAAAGGTTTTGCTCCTTATTTGGCTCAAAAAGGCTTTGATGTTTTTGTAGTAGATATGCAAGGCAGAGGACTTAGCACGCCCACTATGAGCAGAAAAAGTAAATACGGACAAGTAGATGTTATTAAAACAGATATTCCTGTTTGCCTACAAAAAATAAAAGAATTGAAAGGCAATGTGCCTATATATGGCGTAGCCCACAGCTGGGGAGGCGTGCTTATGCTTGCTTATATGGCAAGGTTTGAAAACAATATTAAAAACTTAGTACTTTTTGGTGCTAAAAGAAGATTAACTATTAGAAATGTCCAATATTTTAAGGAATTATTTTTTGGTTGGAAATTTTTAGGTACTCTCTTAACTCCTTTTTATGGTTATTTGCCCGCCAAAGAACTAAAAATGGGTAGCGATAATGAACCTCGCTACCATTGGAAACAGATAAATGAATGGTTGGGAAACAACAGCAAATGGATAGACAATATGGACGGATATGACTATGGAAAAGCCTTAGCAGAAAAACAATTAGCTCCTTTACTTTTTTTGGACGGAGCCAACGATATGCTGTTAGGACACACACAAGATGTAAAACTATTAATGAGTGAAGTGCACCATGCACAAAAAGACTATTGGTATTTGAGCAAAGAAAATGGATACAAACACAACTACGGGCATGTAGATATGCTGACCCATAAAGACGCTCCTGATGATTATTTTTATAAAATAGTTAACTGGATGCTTGCCAATTAGGTTAATATCGTTTTGATAGCTGTTTAGAACAACTATTGGTCTATTACGGATATCCATGCAGTATTGCTCTAACGGCATTTATCATTGTAAAAACACCATCTAAAAATTATTGAGGATATTTTGAAATAATTTTTTACCTAATTAAAGTAACATTTCCTTTAAGGTTTCCTTTTTCGCTTGTTATACTTTTAGTGTATTCTACATAATAGGTATAAATGCCTATTTCTGCATCTCTGCCTTTGTAAGTACCGTCCCAGCCTTGACGCCAATCGTTAGTTGAAAATATCAATTCGCCCCAACGATTATAAACATTAAATAAATAATAATCAAACCCTTCGTTGCAACTGGTTACTACTCTAAAAATATCATTTGCTCCATTTCCATCCGGACTAAAGCCTGTTGGTGCTAATACTACACAGTTTCCTATACAATCTTCCAACGTAATATTTATGGTATCACTCATTAAACAATTTGTATGGTTCTCTATATAATTAACAATGTAATCGCCTGAATAATCGGGTAATATATACGGACCAAACTCTCCAGTGTTCCATTGATAATCATGTCCGTTGTATTCAACATTAATTACTTCTATTTCATGCAAACAAAATGTAGTATCCGGCAAAGGATTTTCTACCAAATGCGGAAGAAACACTTCTAACATTGAATTTGAAACATAAGAATTGCCACACTCATCAACCATTTGTACACTATATATATTATGGTCTAAAGCAGTATCTAAATTAAACGTTAATGAATTTGTATTTGCCCCTACATAGTTTGTGTTTCCTAATAAACTTACATCTCCACTTCCTTCGTTTATAAACCATTCAAAACTTATCATGTTTTGTGCATCTATAATTATGGTTTGAGATAAACCGGAGCAAACGGCTACATCTTGCAAGTCATTATAAACACCTATATAATTTACATTTAATTGTGTTGTTATTATGCTATCGCAACCATTTGTTAATCTAGGGATAATTGTAATGTACGAACCCTCTGTATTAACTTGGCTTCCATCCGGTAAGGTATGAAATTCATCTTCGCATATAGTAAACGATAAAGTGGTGTCTGCTGTGGCCAATCCAATTATATCTATAGTGTCTGTATTGATACAACCATTAGCATCTGTTCCTTCTACATAATATTGTGTGCTTCCAAGCAACGGATTAAACGGAACACCATTTTGCACACCGTTACTCCACACATAAACAGATGCACCACTTCCGGAAAGCATTACATCATTGTTTTCACAAACAGTATCATTTGGTGTAGCTGTAGCTAATACATTAGGTAGTGGGCTAACGGTTAATTGAATTTCATACCAAACACTATCGCAACCACTACTGGTATAACGAAGCGTATCATAATAAGTGTTTTGAGAGGTGTAATCAGTTCCATTAAAACTAAAGGTATCCCCTTCACAAATACTTGCCGGTACAGTAACTGTTATGGCACTATCTACATCTATAAATATTACATAATGTACACTATCACAAGCATAGTAGGAATATGCAGAAGTATCATAATACAAGCCTTCTGTAACATAACTGTTGCCATTAAATGTATAACTGTTTCCTTCACATATTGTTTGTCTTATGGTGTCTGTTACAAAATCTAATCTTTGTAAGTTAAGCGTATAATGTATGCTATCACACCCACTTGCCGTGTGGTATAAGGTATCGTAATAGGTGCCGGATTGCGTATAATTTATGCCATTTAAGGTGTAAATATCGCCTTCACAAATTGTATCGTTTAATGTAATTGGTTCTATACTATCTATATGTAGATTAATATTGTATTGAACAGAATCACAACCCGAAGCGGTATAGCGAGCTGTGTCTTGATAAAAGCCGTTAATAGTATAAGTTGTGCCGTTTACCGTTAAGCTTTGTCCTTGACAAATTGTTGTGTCTATATTTTCTACGGTAATGCTATCTATATGTAGGTTGATATTGTATTGTATGGAATCGCAACCGCTTACTACGTATCTCGCTGTGTCTTGATAGAAACCATTTGCAGTATAAGTTACACCATTTACGGTTAAGCTTTGTCCTTGACAAATTGTAGTATCTATATTTTCTACGGTAAAGCTGTCAATGTGTAGATTAATATTATACTGTATGGAATCACAACCGCTTACTACGTATCTCGCTGTGTCTTGATAGAAGCCGTTGGCGGTATAAGTTGTACCGTTTACGGTTAAGCTTTGTCCTTGACAAATTGTAGTATCTATATTTTCTACGGTAAAGCTGTCAATATGTAAATTGATATTGTATTGTATAGAATCACAACCGCTTGCTACATAACGTGCTGTATCTTGATAGAAACCATTTGAAGTATATGTTGTGCCGTTTACCGTTAAACTTTGTCCTTGGCAGATTGTTGTATCTATATTTTTTACTGTAAAACTATCAATATGTAAATTGATATTGTATTGTATAGAATCACAACCGCTTACTACGTATCTCGCTGTGTCTTGATAGAAGCCGTTGGCGGTATAAGTAGTACCGTTTACCGTTAAACTTTGTCCTTGACAAATGGTGGTATCTATATTCTCTACTGTAAAGCTATCTATGTGTAGATTGATATTGTACTGTATAGAATCACAACCGCTTATTACGTATCTCGCTGTATCTTGATAGAAACCATTTGCGGTATATGTTGTGCCATTTACCGTTAAACTTTGTCCTTGGCAGATTGTGGTGTCTATATTTTCTACGGTAAAGCTATCTATATGTAAGTTTATATTGTACTGTATAGAATCACAACCGCTTATTACGTATCTCGCTGTATCTTGATAGAAACCATTGGTATTATATGTTACACCATTTACGGTTAAGCTTTGTCCTTGACAAATGGTGGTGTCTATATTTTCTACTGTAAAACTATCAATATGTAGATTAATATTATACTGTATAGAATCACAACCGCTTACTACGTATCTCGCTGTATCTTGATAGAACCCGTTTGAAGTATAAGTAATTCCATTTACCGTTAAACTTTGTCCTTGACAGATTGTGGTGTCTATTACTACAGCTTCAAAACTATCTACCTGTATGTTTAATACATATTGCATACTGTCGCAACCACTTATAACATAATCTAAGGTGTCAAAATAAATGCCTGTTTGATTGTAGTTTATTCCATTTAAAACAAATACTTCTCCTTGACAAATAACGGTGTCTATTGTGGTTATATTAAAACTATCTACTTGTAGGTTTATGGTATAATGAATACTATCGCAACCACTTTGGGTATAATGTACAGTATCTAAATATGTGCCTTCCGTTACATAACTTTCTCCATTTAAAATATATGCCTGACCTTGGCAAATAGTTGTATCTATAGTAATTGATATAAAACTATCTACTTGCAAGTTCAATATATATTGTACACTATCACAACCGCTTATGGCATGGAGCAAGGTGTCGTAATAGGTGTTTGTAGCGGTATAAGCTATTCCATTTAAGGTATATGTTTGCCCTTGACAAATAGTAGTGTCTATTATGCTTACCTCAAAACTATCCACTTGCAAATTGAGAATGTACTGCATACTATCGCAACCACTTAAGGCATAATGTAAGGTGTCGTAATAGGTGTTTGTTGATGTATAAGACATTCCATTTAAAGTATATGTTTGTCCTTGACAGATTGTTGTATCTATTGTTATTACTGCAAAACTGTCTATTTGTAAATTTATAGTATAGTGTATAGAATCGCAACCAGAAATGGCATAACGAGCGGTATCTTGATAGAAACCTGTAGCGGTATAAGTTGTGCCGTTTACAGTTAAACTTTGTCCTTGGCAGATGGTGGTATCTATGTTTTGAGCCGTGAAGCTATCTATGTGTAAAAACAATGTAAAAAGACTATCGCAACCGCCATTTGCCGCATTATATAATGTATCATAATATGTGCCGGCTATATTGTGTGTGTTTCCATTAAATGTAACTGCTTGCCCTTGACAAATGGTTGTATCTATAAAACCGGGAACATAACTACCAATTGTTAAATTTATATTAAATTGTACACTATCACAACCACCCAAAATATATCTTGTAGTATCTTGATAAAATCCAGTTGTATTATATGTAATACCATTAATTGTCAATGTTTGCCCTTGACAAATTGTTGTGTCTATATTTTCAACTGTGAAACTATCTATATGTAGGTTAATATTATAATGAACAGAATCGCAACCCGAAATAGTATAACGAGCTGTGTCTTGATAGAAACCATTGGTAGTATATGTTGTACCGTTTACGGTCAAACTTTGTCCTTGACAAATTGTGGTATCTATATTCTCTACGGTAAAGCTGTCAATATGTAAATTGATATTGTACTGTATAGAATCGCAACCGCTTACTACATATCTCGCTGTATCTTGATAGAAACCATTGGCAATATATGTTGTACCATTTACGGTTAAGCTTTGTCCCTGACATATAGTTGTGTCTATGTTTTCTACGGTAAAGCTATCAATATGTAAATTGATATTGTATTGTATAGAATCACAACCACTTACTACATAACGTGCCGTGTTTTGATAGAAACCGTTGGCAGTATAGCTTGTACCGTTTACTGTTAAACTTTGACCTTGGCAAATAATGGTGTCTATATTCTCTACTATAAAGCTATCTATATGTAAGTTTATATTATACTGTATTGAATCACAACCACTTGCTACATATCTTGCTGTGTCTTGATAGAATCCATTTGCGGTATAAGTTGTACCATTTACGGTTAAGCTCCGTCCTTGACAAATAGTGGTGTCTATATTCTCTACTATAAAGCTATCAATATGTAAATTGATATTGTATTGTATAGAATCACAACCACTTACTACATAACGTGCCGTGTCTTGATAGAAACCGTTGGCAGTATAGCTTGTACCGTTTACTGTTAAACTTTGACCTTGGCAAATAATGGTGTCTATATTCTCTACTATAAAGCTATCTATATGTAGATTGATATTGTACTGAATAGAATCACAACCACTTACAACATATCTCGCTGTATCTTGATAGAAACCATTTGTTGTATATGTTATACCGTTTACTGTTAAGCTTTGTCCTTGACAAATTGTTGTGTCTATATTCTCAACTGTAAAGCTATCAATATGTAGGTTAATATTGTATTGTATGGAATCACAACCGCTTACTACGTATCTCGCTGTGTCTTGATAGAAACCATTTGCGGTATATGTTGTGCCGTTTACTGTTAAACTTTGTCCTTGGCAGATGGTGGTATCTATATTTTCTACAATAAAGCTATCAATATGCAGGTTAATATTATAATGAACAGAATCGCAACCGGAAACAGCATAACGTGCCGTATCTTGATAGAAACCATTAGCAGTATATGTTGTGCCATTTACGGTTAAGCTCCGTCCTTGACAAATAGTGGTGTCTATATTTTCTACGGTGAAGCTATCTATATGTAAATTGATATTGTATTGTATGGAATCACAACCCGAAATGGTGTACCGTGCTGTATCTTGATAGAAACCATTGGCTGTATAGCTTGTGCCGTTTACGGTTAATGTTTGTCCTTGACAAATGGTTGTATCTATATTTTCTACGGTAAAGCTGTCAATATGTAAATTGATATTGTATTGTATGGAATCACAACCGCTTGCTACGTATCTCGCTGTATCTTGATAGAAGCCGTTGGCGGTATAAGTTACACCATTTACTGTTAAGCTTTGCCCTTGGCAGATGGTGGTGTCTATATTTTCTACGGTGAAGCTATCAATATGTAAATTGATATTGTATTGTATGGAATCACAACCCGAAATGGTGTACCGTGCTGTATCTTGATAGAAACCATTGGCGGTATATGTTGTGCCGTTTACTGTTAAACTTTGTCCTTGACAAATAGTTGTGTCCATATTCTCTACAATAAAGCTATCAATATGTAGATTTATATTGTACTGTATGGAATCACAACCGCTTACTACATAACGTGCCGTGTCTTGATAGAAACCGTTGGCGGTATAAGTTGTGCCATTTACCGTTAAACTTTGTCCTTGGCAAATTGTTGTGTCTATATTCTCTACGGTAAAGCTGTCAATATGTAGATTGATATTGTACTGAATAGAATCACAACCACTTACCACATATCTCGCTGTATCTTGATAGAAACCGCTGGCGGTATATGTTGTGCCGTTTACCGTTAAACTTTGTCCTTGGCAGATGGTGGTATCTATATTTTCTATGGTGAAGCTATCTATATGAAGATTGATATTGTATTGTATGGAATCGCAACCGCTTGCTACATATCTCGCTGTGTCTTGATAGAAGCCATTGGTATTATAAGTTGTACCGTTTACGGTTAAGCTTTGTCCTTGGCAAATTGTTGTGTCTATATTCTCTACGGTAAAGCTATCTATATGTAGGTTAATATTGTATTGTATGGAATCACAGTTAGAAACAGTGTATCGTGCTGTGTCTTGATAGAAGCCGTTGGAAGTATAAGTTGTGCCGTTTACTATTAAACTCTGCCCTTGACAAATAGTGGTGTCTATATTTTCTACTGTAAAACTATCTATATGTAGGTTAATATTGTATTGTATGGAATCACAGTTAGAAACAGTGTATCGTGCTGTGTCTTGATAGAAGCCGTTGGAAGTATAAGTTGTGCCGTTTACGATTAATGTTTGTCCTTGACAAATTGTTGTGTCTATATTTTCTACAATAAAGCTATCTATATGTAGATTGATATTATACTGTATAGAATCACAACCACTTATTACGTATCTCGCTGTATCTTGATAGAAACCATTAGCAGTATATGTTGTGCCATTTACTATTAAACTCTGCCCTTGGCAAATGGTGGTATCTATACTAATAATACTTGGTAAATTTTCGGTTACAACTTCTACTGTATCACACACCATACAACTACTACTGGTTACACACCATTCAAATTTATAAACTAACCCACCTTGCAGATTTATTGTTTCATTTTTGTTTGTAGAACTATTAATTCCTGTTGAACTATTTGCATCTATTTGTGTCCACACACCATAGCCCTTTAAATTATTTGCAGAAGTTGTGAATAAACCGGGACACACCAAAGTATCATTCCCTGCATTTACTTCCATGCTTAATGGGTCTGTTATTATTACAACAATACTATCTTTTAGAAAACCATTACATCCAAGTGATGTATTTTCAACAAAAATTTTGTAATACAATGTATCTTCTATTGTAGAAGGGAAAGAAAATAATATATCACTTCCTGTTCCCGATATAGCAGCACCAACCAAAGAATTAGCTTCAATATCATATAATTGATAGGTTTTACCTATTTCTGAATTTTCTACTATAATTTCTATATCTTCCCCTAAACAAACACTATCGGCATGTATCGGTAAATTTTCTATGTAACAAATTTGAAAGGGGGTGGTATAATCATCACACAAGCAAGCATTATCAGCTGCTCTTGCTACCAATATTAAATTATCTAACTGAGTGGTTGTAGCTGTAAAATATAGTGTGTCTATTGCTGAAGATCCTGCAAGAATTGTATTGTTATACATTTGTGTTCCAAGTAAAACATCTGTGCCGGCATCGTATATTTGATTATTATTTGCATCATAATAAACGCTAATTTCTATGTTAGGATTAACATTTAAAGAACTTGTAGTATTATCAATTGTATAAATTGCAGTTACGTTATGATTTGGAGAAGCACCATCTTCAACTACCAAATTCGCTTCTACAATAAAATTAGGTTTTGTGATTGTAGTTTCTTCTATTTGATACCCGGTTTCCAATATAGAATTTGAACAAGGTGTAGCACCACAATATAGACCCGAAGCCGATACATAAGAAAATATCTCTATTGTTGCCACAGAATCACACCCCGCCATTTCGGAAGTTACTTCCATGTCCATATTTAACTCGTCTCCGTTTTCTAATCCCTGCGGAATTAAAAACAACACTTCATTCACTCCTCCAACCAAGTTTGATGAAATAAATGTTGGACAATCTGTACTATTACATGTAAAAGACTGATATGATACATTTGTTGGTAAAGCAATTTTCATTGTATCTTGAACACCTGTTACTGGTCCTGACAAGCCAGAAAAAATGGTGCTCGTAAAATTAATAGTATCCATTTCCGAACAACCCTCTATCCCATTTATAGGCGGTGCTATGGCGTGAAAAATCTCATAATCACTTGAAGCTCCATTTACCGCTATTTTAGCAGAAAAATCATCTCCTCCACTACCTATCGCTAAACCACTACAAGGTTTCTCTCCATACACTACAAATCTAATTCTGGAATTAGCAATAAAATTGCAATTAGTTTGAGCATTTAGAGTTACTAATACGGTACGACCATCTATTCCAGAACTATTTACCGTTCCATAAATTCCATTTATAGAATCTATTAGTGTATGATCTAAAAGATTAATAATAATATTTCCCCCCAATACTGTTGTTGATACTATTTGTGAATTACCGGAACCCGCAGGATATTCAACATTTACACTATTAATAGTTAAAGCCGATACACCTCCAGGAACAGCAAAGCTTATATAAGGGTTTTCAACATTTGCTTCATCTAAGCTCAAAACATCCATACTTATAATAAATGGATTGCACATTGTAACAGGGACTGCTGTGCTTGATTCATCAACATTAATCTCAACTATTGATCCTTTTGGCTCTAAACCAAGTTCCAACACTTCGTCATAACAATTTGTGGCATCAACAGCCAAATAATCAGAAGGATAACCCGAACACCCCCAACCTATATTCACGTCAAAAAATTGATTAGTACAAGTAGTATAATCTGCTTTAATTCTATAATAATGAGTACTTACGCCATTCATAGCACCTAGCTGAACATATAAATATCCCCCTTGGCTTGAGCTTGTTAATAAAGTTTCTGTTGATCCACTTACAGCATATACGCCTGTTATGTTTATTCCGGGAATTGTTTCTATTCTTAACCAATTATATGCTACGTTGCCAGAATTAGTTTTATCTACTTGCACATCCCAACTAATATTAGATTGTACCCCTTGAACAACAGGAACAGGAGATTGTAAAGTATAAGTAGGTTGGTTAAAGATTCCGTACGGAAAATTATAACTACTAGAATCAGCCTCAGCAATATTAGGAGAATAAGTAAATTTATCAAAGTATGTCTTAATATTTGTTGATGCTGTTCCTGGAAATAAATTTAATGGAGCTCCACACTTTACATCTACCAATATTTTAAATTCCGTATAATAACTGCCCCAATTAGGATACGAGTATATAGGGGTAGATTTAACTGTAACTGTTCTATTTGCTGCATTATAATATGCAGATGCGTTTGAGGTGCTAGCTACAACTCCTGCATTATTGCCCACAGTTGCAGATCCTGAAATATATTCCACATAATCTGGCAATGTAAACACTACTGAGTCCGCCTCCAAAGGAGGCCTGTATTCTCCAGGAAAAGTTTGATATCCTATTTTTCTATTCCAAACCCACATTCGCATAAAAGCATTAGAACATTCATTAATCGTTTGTCCACTAAGCCAAGGTGTAATATATGGCATTACTGGGTCTAACACAACAGATTCTCCATATCTATCACATTCGTGTCTCGTTACTCCGTCAGGTTCATATAAAAAGAAATAACCAACAAAATTAGAAAGTGGGTATGGATTAAAATTTGTTGCTAAACTTGTTGGCACTACTAAATCAAAACTCAGCCATACAGTATCTATTGCATTTCCTTCGCCATATTGATATGTAGAACTAACTAATGTAGAATATGAACTTAAATCAAACAAAATTTCTTTATTGCTCCCCGTAAAACCCGTATAGTTAGGAACACCCGTTAATGAACCATTAAATATTCCTGACGAAATATCATTAATTGTTATTTCACCTGAGCCTGGCACATAATTTAAGTTTGCCGTTGTCGCAGCAGTCCAACTCAAAGAATAATATAAATTATCTACTACAGTATCTCCGCTCATAATCATGTATGTTTCTACATGCATAGTGTCTCCACTTAAATAATACTTTGTATTGTGTACACTTGGATCAAGAGTTACTTTAGCCGTTTTGGTATTATCAGTCCAACCTGCCGTTGTTCTATTAGCCTCCATTCCCTTTGTAATTGGTCCTTTACAAGAAACTGGACAATGAGTATTTATGGTTGGTAAAGTAGTACAATATATGTCAGAATTAATACAACCTCCATCACAAATAAATCTTGCTTGATAGGATAAAGAAAGAGATGTAGAATTAAATATATTGCAATCAATAGTTAATGGAAAATTAAACCATCTCGTTAAACCTACCCCATCTCCCTCTAATTGATACACCAATGTGTCCCCATCCATGAAATAAGAAGGATTTAATGTAGTGGGTAAATTTGGTGGAGTAACCCCATCATAACTTATACCTGGTGGTAATGGTATTCTTATTTGGTATATTTCATTACTGCCACTCCCACTTGGGTTACCACACTTCCATGTACCTCTACCACTTATTCCTGGTTTGACTAACACGTTGAAATTTGCACCGCTTGGTCCATCAATGTCAGTTGGTACATCATATTCTGAAACCTCTTGATACTTGCCGAAAATATTATAATGGCGGTCTAAGGTTTTTCCTAACCTATCTGTCCCACATTGAGTTCTATGAACAACCTGTATATAATTGTGTTCCCATTCTTCCCATGTCCAGTTACTACTGGCCGAAACACAAGAACCAAGAGAAGGATTTATCAATACATCCCAAGAGAATTTAAAAGATTGTCCCGGACCTAAATCGTCATAATAACCATCACCATCTAAATCTTCTAAACCTACACCCGGTCCGTCCGGATCAAAAGTTAAGGTATCAAATATTCCCACAAAAGCATCTCCTGCCCCTGGTAAAGAACCATGATTTCCCCACAACAAATCAGTTACAGCAATACCATTTACGGCATAGTTTAAATGTTGATAGCGATTTGAATGTGCACTAATTTCTTTAGTAGTATATGTTAAAGGATTTACAGAATTAGGTCCTTTTCCTATACCTATCAATATATCGGTAGCAGCTGCTCCGGCATTGGTATTGGTATTGGTTATAGTTACTTCTACATGGTTTGTATCACAAAAATAATAAGCACTCGTAGGATAGGTGCTAAACACCATTATAATATTTGGTAATTGAGAACCAAAAATAACATTGCCCGGTTGAGAAGCAGAAATATAACATACTTCTCCAACACTACAACCATATTGAGAAAAGTGTCTTACCGGCTCAGCCTCACATCTTCGTACTTTAAAACTTTCTTGAAATGTTATTGTTTCTCCATTATCAAAATATCCCACAGTTCCACTCGTAGCGGCACTAGAAGTATTAAAAGGTGCTACCGATAAATCAATATCAAAATATAAGGTATCTCCAGTACTTAAGGCATTAGGCACCAAAGGAATACCACCATAATATAAAACGTAATTGACTGTTGCATTAGTATTAGCTATTACTACTTTATGTACAAATTTTTGAATGCGTCCACTACCGCCCTGAACAACTGTAATGTTTCTTGGCGGAATAATATCGCCAAGATTAGCGTTTGCCGTAACAATAGGTTGAACACTTAATACTGCTACATTTAAACTATAAGGTGCTATTGAAGGGTCTGTGTCTGTCAAAGAACTTGCCGATCCCCCGGTATATGATGCACTAAAAGCATCTTTAAAAGAACCTCCCCCTATAGAATAATCAATAGATGCACATGCTGCTCTTCGGGTAAATGTAAAATCAAATGTTGTTCCACCTCCCCATACTGCACCTATTATGTTAAATACTGGCACGGTAGCTGTAGATGTTGCATCTTCTGTAATAGTTCCTCCAACTACTGTCCCCCCTGTTCTTGTAACAGTACCTGTAACATACTCTATACCTGTAGGTAAAGTAAAGGTAATTTTAAAATTATTCAAACCGCTTTTCTTTGATACAATATGCACCAATTCTGTGGTGTTACTTACATCACAAGGTATCATGCCTCCCGAAGGTGTTACTGTTATGTTGTAATCCGCATTTGATTGTGCTGTTAGTATAGACACAGCAAACACAAACAAAAAAGTAAAAAGGGAATTTAACTTTCTCATATAATTAAAAATACAACATCTTACATTAAAGATTATTGTTTTATACTCGTAGTTTAATTAGTTAAAAAATAATACAAACCTTAATAACTATATCGTTAAGATTGTTTTTGTAATACGAAAAAAACACTTCAGTTGTTACAGTCCATATATCAGAATCAAAGATAAAGAGAATATATATGGCAAGAGTTATTATGACATTAATATATTAAGAGTCTATGACAAAGAGTCTATAAAATAATACATCATCACCCTAAGTCAACTTATACTTTATACCACAAGTGTCTTCTATTTCTTCTAATAGTTCTTGTGTTACGTCTATTTTTTTAGATTTTGAATATAAACTTACTTTTTCCTTAGTATGTGGGTTTATTAAATCTATATTTAAACTGTGGTTTCCCGGATTGCTTTCTATAATGGCAGTTAAGTTATCTACTGTATTTTCATCTATCTCATCTATTTTTATTTCCAACTTTAAGCCGTTGGTATATTTATCTTTTACATTTTCAAGCAAATCTATATTACTTATATTAAATCGCCATTGGTTATTCCACTTGTTAAGTTCATAGCGTCCTGTTATAAAAACCATACTCCCTACACTTTCTACATAGTTTCCAAACTTAATATAATCTTCGCCAAACAAAAATACCTCCATGCTTCCATTGTAGTCTTCCATAGTAAACACACAAAACTTAGTGCCTTTTTTAGAAAATCGGGTATTGCAAGAAGTAATTATCCCCGCCAATTTTATAACGCTATTTTGTTTTTCTGTATAGTTTGAAGTATTAGCTGTGGTATAACTTTTTACTTCCAATTTAAAAGTGTCTAATGGATGCCCGGTTATGTATATGCCCACTGCCTTTTTCTCCATATTAAGCTTTTCTATTAAGCTCATTTCTTCTACTTTATGTATTGGCGGAGCCACAAATTCTACAGGAGCTATATCGCCAAACAAAGAATTTTGATTGCTATTTTCAGAGGCTTGTACACCACTGCCAAATTTTATGGCTTTTTCTGTCAGTGTTTGTTCGTCCGTTGGGTCGGGTACTATAAAATGCTCTCTTTTACTATTTTCAAATCCATCAAAAGAGCCTGCTATAGCCAAGCTTTCTATTGATTTTTTATTCACGGCACGCAAATTTACTCTTTTGGTCAAATCAAAAATATCGGCATACACTCCGTTGGCTTCTCTTTCTTCTATTATGGCATCTACCGCAGCACCACCCACGCCTTTTATGGCAGATAATGCAAACCTAATTTTACCTTTTTTATTTACCGTAAACTTTTTAGAACTTTCATTAACATCCGGCCCTAAAACGGGAATTTTTAAACGTTTACATTCATCCATAAAAAAAGTAACTTTTTTTATGTCATTCATATTGTGCCCAAGCACTGCCGCCATAAATTCTGCCGGATAATTAGCTTTTAAATATGCCGTTTGATAAGCCAATAAACCATAGCACGTAGAATGCGATTTATTAAAAGCATATTCAGCAAAAGCTTCCCAATCTTTCCATATTTTTTCTACTATTTTTTTATCATGCCCGTTAGCCAAACAACCGTCTATAAATTTAGGGTAAAGTTCGTCCATCATGGCTTTTATTTTTTTACCCATTGCTTTACGCAATGAGTCGGCTTGACCTTTTGTAAAACCTGCCAATTTTTGCGATAACAACATTACCTGCTCCTGATACACGGTTATTCCATAAGTTTCTTCTAAAAACTCTTCCATTTCAGGCAAATCATATTCTATTTTTTCTTTGCCGTGCTTACGAGCTATGTAGTTGGGTATATACTCCATGGGCCCCGGACGGTACAAAGCATTCATAGCAATAATGTCGGCAAATTTATCGGGTTTTAAGCTTCGCAAATGCTTTTTCATACCCGGACTTTCAAACTGAAAAATACCATTAGTCAAGCCTTTTTGAAATAATTGGTAGGCTTTTTCATCATCTAAAGGAATATCATCTTGTATTATTTCTATTCCATGTCGTTGTTTTATAATTTCAATAGCATCTTTAATAATGGTTAAGGTTTTTAAACCCAAGAAATCCATTTTAAGCAAGCCCGCACTTTCCACTACTGAGTTGTCAAACTGGGTAACTAACAAATCAGAATCTTTAGCTACTGTCATTGGTAAAAAGTTGGTAATATCTTCCGGGGTAATAATAACTCCACAAGCATGTATGCCTGTATTTCTAATAGAACCTTCTAACTTTTTAGCTTCGCGAATCATCTCACCTATTTCATTGTTTTGTGCCGCTAAAGCTCTAAAATCATCTGCTGCTTTCTTTTGTTCAGTATTTAATTTGTCTAAAAGTTTGGGTTGCACACCATCGTCCTCAAGCACTTTATTTAAAGTAGCACTCAAATGGTCGGGAAAAGCTTTTGCCACCTTATCTACTTCAGATAAAGGTACATCTAAAACCCTACCTACATCTCTAAGGCTCATTTTTGCTGCCATAGAACCGTAGGTAATAATTTGTGCCACTTGATTTTTGCCGTATTTATCTACCACAAAATCTATAACTTTTTGCCTGCCTTCATCATCAAAATCTATATCAATATCTGGCATAGAAACCCTCTCAGGATTTAAAAAACGCTCAAATAGCAACTCATATTTTATAGGATCTACATTGGTAATGCCTATACAATATGCCACGGCACTTCCTGCCGCACTTCCTCTACCCGGGCCTACACCAACTCCCATTTTTCGGGCAGCGGTAGTAAAATCTTGTACTATTAAAAAATAACCCGGATAACCCGAATCGTTAATTACTTTTAGTTCAAAATCTAATCTCTCACGTATTTTATCTGTCAGTTCGCCATAGCGTTTTTTAGCTCCTTCATAGGTTAAAAAATGTAAGTATTCTGCTTGGCTGTCAAAACCTTGAGGCAAAGTAAAATTGGGTAATAAAATATCTCTTTTTAAATCGGGTGTATTTACTTTATCTACTATTTGCTGGGTATTTTCAAGCACATGGGGTATATCTTTAAAAACTTGCTCCATTTGTGCGGTAGTTTTAAAGAAAAACTCACTATTAGGAAAGCCAAATCGCGTTCCTTTTTTGCCAAAATTTTCATTTTTTCCAATAGGTGTACTTTTTAGCTCGCCCGTATTTACACAAAGTAAAATATCGTGAGCGTTGGCATCCATTTCATCTATATAATGGCTGTCGTTGGTGGCTATGGCGGGCACTTTATATTTCTCGCTCCATTTTAAAAGCACTTGGTTTACATCTTCTTGACTAATGCCTGTACCATCTATATTTTCAAGGTTGTGTCTTTGTAGTTCTATATAATAATCTTCGCCAAAAACATCAAGCCACTCTAAAAATACTTTCTCTGCTTTTTCTTCTCCTAAGTTAATAATAGCTTGTGGAACTTCGGCACCAATACAGCAGGTGGTGGCTATTAATCCTTCGCTGTATTGTTTTATTAATTCTTTGTCTATTCTTGGCCATTTGCTATACAAACCGTCTATATACCCGAGTGAGCAAAGTTTAGATAAATTTTTGTACCCTATTTCGTTTTTTGCTAAAATTAATTGATGATAACGCTTGTCTTTTTTGCCACCGGTAAACGATTTTTGAAAACGGTCTTCTACCACATAAAACTCACAGCCAATAATGGGTTTTATGCCTTGTTTTTTAGCTTCTGCCACAAACTTAAAAGCTCCAAACATATTGCCATGGTCAGTTATAGCTACAGCTCCCTGCCCATCAGCTTTTGCCTTGGCTATCATTTCCGGTATAGAAGCAGCTCCATCTAAAAGCGAAAATTGTGTATGGCAATGTAAATGAGAATATTGTGGCATTTTTGAGTATTTTTTAATAAAAAGATGAAGAAATATTCACTACAAAGTACCTAATTTTTAGTTGAAAAACTGAACTCTTTGTTGTTAAATTTTACAGAAAGTTATACACAATTATTATGCAAAAAAGTTCCGAGTTGATAATCAGCTCGGAACTTTCATTCAACAAAAACCACCAAAAACAAAATTTAATATTTGAATGTTGGGCAAGACATATCTTTACTCATTTTGCCTTTGCCACCTTTGCAAAAAACATAAGAAACTTTAGCTTGCACAAAAAAGTATTGGTCTTTTTCTTGACGCACATAAGCATCTAACTGGTCGGTAAAAGCTAAACGGTAGCTGGCTTCTAAACCTAAAACTATATTATTTTTCAGCTTATATTTTACACCTGCACCTATAGGAATGTTAAACACAATAGGTTTGTCGTTTTGTATGTACTGCATTTCCGATGTGGGTATTCCTTCGCTGGTATTAGAAGCTATTTGGGGTTTAGCATAAGCCACACCCACACCTGCCGCCACATAAGGAGAAAAACGTGCTTTGCCACTACAAAATCGTAAGGGAATAAAATTCACTTCCATTTGTACAGATAAATCAAAAACCGAAGCAGTTGAGCGTAATTGCCTTGCTAAGCGACTGGCTTCTTCAGAATAAGCATCATTGCCATATAAAATACCGTGAAGCAACTCGGCACGTACTGCCAGTACTTTGGCAAAATTATAGCGGTAAAACACTCCTACGCCATGCCTTGTAGATTTTAAATCTATATCTTTTAAAAAGATAGTACCTGTGCCTGGTCCGCCACCAAAATCTCCTAAAAAATGTGTGGTACCTATACTAACACCTACTTCGTGCTGGGCTATGGCTGGTATAGCTAACACTACTGCTACAAGAGCTATTATTAACTTTTTCATACAATTTTGCTTTTGGTATATTTTACTAACGAAAAAACGAGATTGGAATATTGTGTGAGTATTTAATTCTTCTGCGACAAAAATCACACAGTACCTTTTATAATAGCAATACCTTAGTATGCTAAAAACCAAAATATGGCTAAAATAGTAATATTGGGAGCAGGTATTGCAGGTCATACGGCTGCAAGCCACCTACGCAGAAAACTATCTAAACAACACGAAGTTCTTGTAGTTTCTCCCAACAGCAATTATCAGTGGGTGCCTTCTAATATATGGGTAGGTGTTAACCGTATGAACTATAAAGACATTATTTTTCCTTTAGCTCCTTTATACAAAAAGAAAAACATTGGTTACAAACAGGCTAAAGTTGTAGATTTTTGGCCTGAAGGAAATGAAAGCCACACCAAAGGTTTTGTAAATATAGAATATGTTTCTGAAAGCCGAAAAGGAGAAACAGAACAAGTAGATTACGATTATTTAATAAACGCTACCGGACCGAAATTAGCTTTTGAACAAACCGAAGGGCTTAATCCGGGACAAAATGATGTTTTTTCTGTATGCACGTATAATCACGCTGTGCATGCCGCAGAGGGATTAGAAAAATTAAAAGCTTTAGCAACTACTAAGAATAAAAAAATAAAAATACTTATAGGGACAGGACATCCTAAAGCTACTTGCCAAGGTGCTGCTTTTGAGTATATTTTAAATGTAGAAAACGAACTTAGCCGGGCTGGAGTTAGGGATAAATTTGAAATAACTTGGATTTCTAACGAATATGAAATGGGCGATTTTGGTATGGACGGCATGTTACTTTCTTACGGGAATGAGACCATGAGCTCTAAAGATATGGTTGAAATGGTTTTTAACGATCGCAATATTCGTTTTATAAAAAGAGCCGGAGTATATAAAGTAGAAAACAACACTTGCTATTACGAAAACTTAGCCGGAGAATATAAAGAAGAAACCTTTGACTTTGCTATGCTCATTCCTGCTTTTGCAGGACATGGCTTTAAAGCTTTTAGTAAAACAGGAGAAAATATTACCGACAAACTTTTTAAGGGTTTTATGCTCGTAGATGCTAATTATACCTCAAAACCCTACGAAGAATGGACAGTTCAAGACTGGCCGGAAACATATCAAAATCCTAATTATGATAATATTTTTGCTCCCGGTATTGCTTTTGCTCCCCCTCATACTATTTCACAGCCACGAACAAGTAAAAATGGGACAGCTATTTTCCCGAGTCCACCACGTACAGGTATGCCATCGGGTATAACAGCCAAGTTAGTAGCAGATAACATTATAGATATGATAAATGACAAGCATAAAACACCTCATCACAAAGGTTCTATGGGAAATATGGGTGCTGCATGTATCGCCTCTTCAGGATTTGGGCTAACCAAAGGTTCAGCTATTTCTATAACTACTTTTCCTATTGTGCCCGACTATAAAAAATACGCTAAAACGGGAGGGCGAGATTTAAACAAAACTTTTGGAGAAATGGGATTGGCGGGGCATTGGGTTAAATACTCGTTACACTTTGCTTTTTTATGGAAAGCAAAAATGCGACCTTTCTGGTGGTTAATTCCTGAATAAAAACATATTATTATGAAAAAAACAATAAGCAAAAAAGACAAAAAAAGAATGACGAATCCTTTTCTTCAATTTTTTAGATTCATCTACTTAAATATTAAAATAATAAGTGTGGTGGCACTTGGACACGGAGGTACAAGAGATAATAATTAGATAATGTAGTAACTCTTTCTAATATTTTTATTTTATCTTAGCTTTTATTTTAAACTAATAAAAAAATATTATGAGTAAAAAATACATACTAATTTATCTTCTTCTGTTTTCTGTTTCCCTATCTTTTTCTCAACAAACTACTATAGGAAAAGTTGATATGGATGAAGTTATAGATAATGATCCCAACACACCTTATATAACTGAAGTTTTAAATAAATATTCCGATAGTATTATTAATGCTTTATATCAACATCCCGATTTACAAGAATTAATCCAAAAGTTTGAAGAAGTAGATTCTAATAATTACCAAGAAATGGAAGCCTTGAGTAGTGAAATAGATAGATATAGACAATATAAAGACGAACTGGTACAACAAAAACAAAGAGAGTTAATCTTTAACCAAAATTTTATTAATACCGTTGAAACTGTTGCTACACAAAACAACCTACAAGCTGTAGCAGCATATAATAAAAATAATGAGTTTTTGGGTTTTATATATTATACACAAAGTTTTGAAGAACAAATAAAAGCCGAAGATTTAGCTCGCAAAAAAGAATTATTAGAACCCATTAAAGATAAAACTACTAAAATAGGAAGTGCTATAGATTATGATATGATGAGGGCTGATATTATGGAGGATGACTTTACAGAAGAAATTATTAACGGATATTTAGAAAAAACGACAGATATTACGCAAATACTAATTAGTAAAATCTTAAAAAAATAATATGCACATATAGTGATAAATATCACCATCACTAATATAAAATCATACTAACTTTGATGAATACAAAATATAAGTTATCATGAAAAAGTTAATGATTTTTACCGTGTTAGTAGTTATAACTTTATCCAGTATTTCTTGTAATAAAGATAAAAATAGTTTATCAGAAGAAGAAAAAGCCGGATTAAGTTATATGCTTGAAGAAGAAAAGTTAGCAAGAGATGTTTATATCTATTTATACAATTTATGGGGCATAAATCAGTTTGACAATATAAAAAACAGTGAAGTAAACCATATTAATTCAATCGCCACTATTCTTGAGGACTACAATATAAACTATAATATTTTACCCGAAGGTCAATTTTCTAACGAGCATTTACAAACCTTATATAATCAATTAATTTCAGAGGGCGAAATAAGCAACTCAAATGCCTTGCATGTAGGAGCAACTATAGAAGACTTAGACATTGTAGATTTAGCGGAATATATTAATGCTACCTCAAACACTCGGTTAATTAAAACTTATGAAAAATTGCAATGCGGTTCACAAAATCACTTAAGAAGTTTTGTAAGTGCTATTGAAGATAACGGGGAAAGCTATACGCCACAATTTTTAACTGAAACTGAGTACAATAGCATTTTATCCAACTCCCACACGAGTTGTAATTAGTATAACCACCCCAAACTAATTTTTACCACTTCTCCTAAATCTTTAGGTAAATGATTATCCGCATAAGGATGCTTAGCACCAAAAACATGATTGGCATTTTCTATTAAATGTAATTCTGCATTAGAGTTCCAATTTCATGCAATTTTGTCTTTGGTATATTTTACTAACTAAAAAACGAGATTGGAATATTGTGTGAAAGAACTATTACAAACATTTATTTGGTTTTTACATTATTATTTTTTATCTTGTGTGAAAATTAAAATTCTATGAAAAATCTTTTACTTTCGTCTTTGCTAATTTTAAACATTCATTCTGTATTTAGCCAATGCAATACACCCTCTGCTTTAACGTATCTTGACGCTAATAATGTGAGAGCCACACTTTTAAACGGTGGCGATTTTTGGTGGGACGGAGTTCAAAGTCCCGGATATGAATTTCCTAAAGTTGACCCTAACTCTGGAATCACACCTATGCATATTCTATTTAGTGGAGCTATTTGGCTTAGTGCTTTAGATAGTGGTGGCAATTTAAAAACTGCGGCTATGACGTACAGGGGGCAAGGTTTTGATTTTTACCCTGGGCCTATTAATTCAGCTACTGGTACAGTGGATAATGCATCATGTAGCTATTTTAATAAATTTTGGACTTTATCAAAAACTGACGTTGATACCCATATTTACAATATAAATTCGGGGTTGCCTGTTCCATTGTCAAATATAAGTAGTGATATATTATTATGGCCGGCTAAAGGGAATGCACATATTACCACATACAACATAACTGATGATTTAGCTCCTTTTTTTGACTACAATAACAATGGAATTTATGACCCTGAAAATGGCGATTATCCTTTGATTAAAGGAGACAAATCAATTTTTTGGGTAGTAAACGATATAGGTGGGTCACACAATAGAACAAATGGAAGTCAAATGGGCGTTGAGGTACAATTTATGGCTTATTCATATACCTTAGATACTTTAATGCTTAATGATGCTACTCTTTATGATGTGAAAGTTATTAAAAAAACTGCCGGTAGTTTAAATGATTTTTACTTTGGTTTGTTTGTTGACCCAGACGTAGGTAATGCCACAGATGATTATGTAGGTTGCGATACCATAAACAATATGGCATTTGCTTATAATGCAAATTTAGTTTCGGGGTTAAATCCTGTAGTTAGTACTGTTTTTTTAAATCAAAAAATGACTTCTTTCAATCATTTTAATAACACCCCTGGCGGACCTCAATCTGACCCTAATATTGCCCCAGAATTTAGAAATTATATGACAGCAAAATGGAAAGATGGTAGCCCATTGGTTAGTACTTGTTCTGGTTATGGAGCTGGTTTTCCAACTCACTATATATATTCTGGAAATCCAAGCAGTTCTTCTGAAATATCTGAATGTTCTTGTGGTAATTCTCCTAATGATATAAGATACGTACAGTGTAGTGGAGATACTACACTAAATTATATGGAAGAATACCAAATTACTTTTGGTGTTTTTGCTACATTATTAAACAATACTATTTTGTGCCAACCAAATGTTTATAATACCATAATAGACACATTATTTCCCGATATTTTTACTTATTATGAAGATTCATTAGCCCAAGGCAATAGGTATATGATAGAGCAAGATACTACGGGAATACTTCAAATAAATACTGAACAAATAAGAATTTATCCAAATCCCGTTAAAGATGAATTAACCATTGATTTTAAAAATATTTCTTGTGATAATATAAGAGTTTACAACATTACCGGAGCTATGGTTTATAATTCTTTTAGCAATAAACTAAATGGTGTTCAAAATATTAACTTAAAAGATTTAAGTGAAGGAATTTATGTGATAGAATTAACCATTCAGAACCAAAAATATCACTATAAACTTTTGAAAAAATAATACCTATTTAAAATGCTACTAAACAATAGTTCAAGGGGGTTGCTAATAGAAAATAACAAAGTACTTTTTGTAGAATATAATATAAAAGGAGAAACCTACTTTTCTTTACCGGGAGGAACTTTAGAGGTAGGAGAAAAATTAGAAGAATGTGTTAAAAGAGAGTTTTTAGAAGAAACAGGAATTAATATTGAAGTAGAATATTTAATATTACTTAATGAGTTTATAAACCACAATCCCAAAGCGGTGGCTGAATCATGGAAAAATGGTATTCACCAAATAGAAGCGATATTTAAAGTAAAAAGAAGCAAGCAACAAAAACACTATACTACACCAAAAAGTGATTTTGGAATGCAAGGGTTAAAATGGTTGAGTAAAAAAGAATTAGCAACGGTAACTTTTTATCCTGAAATGCCTATAGATTGGTTTTTTGCCATTAATGAAAATTCACCTGAAATGTATAAATCTATAAAATATTAAATTAAAATTTACTATGAAAAACATTTTATTACCTATTTGTCTATTACTGCTCGGATTTTCTTGTAAAAAATCAGATTCAATAGAACAAGTTTGCAATGTAAACAATCCTTTAGAAGAAATTGAATGGCTTAAAGAAATCAAAGATTATTTTGACCAAGACATGACTCAATTTAGGCAAAGTATAAAACAATACACTTACAATAATGAGTACGTATTTGCTATCAATAATTGTACTGGTTGTGCTGATGCTATGATAATGGTTTATGATTGTGATAAAAATGAAGTTTGTCGGTTTGGAGGTATTGCGGGGTTTAATACTTGTCCAGATTTTGAAACTATGGCTAGTAACGAAATTGTTTTGTATAATCAATAATATTTTTTTAATTGATGAAAATATATCCTCCTATAGCAAAAAGAACAAACAAACAATTATTTGAAGTTATTGAATCAAAAGAAGATTGGATTCCGGAAGTAGTTATTTTAGCTGAGAAAGAATTAGTAAAAAGAGGTTATTCAATTGAAAATCAAGAAAATAGAAGATTAAGTAAAATTAAAATGAATAAACGTTCTTCTAATATTAAAGCTAATACAGTTTTTACAACAAAAGAAAAAATAATGATAATAATATTTAGTCCTTTACTATTTATATTCCTAAAAGATCTAAGTTTATTATATATTGGTGATGGATATAAAAAGAAAAACAAACAAAGTCTTTTTTATTCATTTATTGGCTTTTTATTTTGGGGATTAATTCTATATATTAGTATTTCCCTATCTTAAGAAAGATTATATAACCACCCCAAACTAATTTTTACCACTTCCCCTAAATCTTTAGGTAAATGATTATCCGCGTAAGGATGCTTAGCACCAAAAACATGATTGGCATTTTCTATTAAATGTAATTCTGCTTTAGCGTTCCAATTTTTCAATCTTTGTGCATGGCTAAAACCCACTGCTTCATCTGCCGTGCCGTGTATTATAAGCTGTGGTTTATTTAGTTTTTTAACTGCGTTTTCTATATCCAGTTTTGCTTTATTGTTTTCATAATCTTCATAAAACTGAAAGCCAATTTTCATATCCTGTTTGGTACGTCCGTTATAAAAATTTTTATAGCCTTGTTCTTTCCAATTTTGTATGTTTTCTGCTGTTCCAAATCTATTAAAATCACAAATAGAAGCCCATGTTATCACTTTATCTATTCGCCTATCTTCAAAAGCACTTTGCAAAGCAATACCGCCTCCTCGGCTATGCCCTATTATTGAAATATCCTTAACATTTATATCGTTCCAAAACTTATCTTTTTCTATCCAGTTTAAAACAGTTTTTACATTATCCAGCTCCTTAGTATAATTATTTTGAGCAAATAAATCTAAGCGAGTAAACTCTTGAAAATTATCTTGCCCAATTCCATTATGAGAAAAATTAAACTTAACAAAAATATAACCTTCCTCTGCAAATTTTTGAGCTACCAAATGCCAAGCTCCCCAATCTTTAAATCCTTTAAACCCATGTAAAAACAGGAGTAATTTTCCTTTGTTTTGCTCTTTGAAATATACATCTGCACGTATATTGTTTTGCAAATAAGGTACAACTATATTTTTCTCAATTTTCATATACCGTCTATTTTGAAATCTAATATCTGCATATCTATTAAATAATCATACTAAATTCCGTACTTTCGCATCATAAATAAAACAATGGCTTCAACGCTACAAGACATTAAAGAACCAATAGAGCAAGAGCTGGACGAGTTTGAAATTCGTTTTAAGCAAGCTATGAAAAGCAATGTAGCTTTGTTAGATAAAGTTACGGGCTATATTGTAAAAAGAAAAGGCAAACAGGTGCGACCTATGTTTGTTTTTTTATCGGCAAAAATGTGCGGTTCTGTTACTGATGCTACTTACGATGGAGCCTCTTTGGTAGAGCTTTTGCACACCGCCACTTTAGTGCACGATGATGTAGTAGATGATTCTATAGAACGCAGAGGTTTTTTTTCTATAAATGCGTTGTGGAAAAATAAAATTGCCGTATTAGTTGGCGATTATTTGCTTGCCAAGGGCTTAACCTTAGCTTTAGATAATGACCATTTTTTATTACTTAAAATTTTAGCTAATTCGGTAAAAGAAATGAGCGAGGGCGAGTTATTGCAAATGGAAAAAGCCCGAAATTTGGACATTAAAGAAGATATTTATTTTGAAATCATAAAAAAGAAAACAGCCTCTTTAATAGCTTCGGCATGTGCTATAGGTGCCGCCAGTGCCACTAAAGATAGTACGCTTGTAGAAAAAATGAGATTATTAGGCGAAACTATAGGAATAGCTTTTCAAATTAAAGACGATTTATTTGACTATGGCGAAGCAGAAATAGGGAAACCAAGAGGTATAGATATTAAGGAAAGAAAAATGACTTTGCCTTTAATTTATGCTTTAAATAATGCCGAAAAAAAAGATAAAAAACGAATAATAAACATAGTAAAAAATCAAAACGAAAACACTAAAAAAGTACGTGAAGTTATAGATTTTGTAAAAGCGAGTAACGGCATAGAATATACCAAACAAAAAATGTACGAATACAGAGATAAAGCTATAGAGATTTTGAACTCTTTTGCAGATAGCGAATCTAAAAAGAGCTTAACACTTTTGCTTAACTATACTATAGAACGTAATTTTTAAATAAATTAAACAAAGAATAAACATGAAATTTGGAACAAAAACAATTCACGCAGGCGTAGAACCGGATAGTGCTACCGGTGCCATTATGACACCTATTTATCAAACCTCTACCTATGTACAGGAAGGAATAGGGCAGCATAAGGGTTATGAATACAGCAGAACGGGAAACCCAACAAGAGCCGCTTTAGAAAAAAGTATAGCTGCTTTAGAAAATGGGAAATTTGGTGCTTGTTTTGCCAGTGGTTTGGCTGCTATGGATTGTGTGCTTAAAATGTTAAATCCGGGCGATGAAGTTATTTCTACCAATGATTTATATGGTGGTTCTTATAGAATTTTTACTACTATTTTTGAAAAATATGGTATTAAATTCCACTTTGTAAACATGACTGATGTTGCCAATATTGAAAACCAAATTAACAACAATACAAAACTAATTTGGATAGAAACGCCCACCAACCCTATGATGAATATTATAGACATTGAAGCGGTTTCTAATATAGCAAAAAAACACGGAGTAAAAGTGGCTGTTGATAATACATTTGCCACACCGTACCTTCAAACCCCATTAGATTTAGGAGCAGACATTATAGTACACTCTGTTACAAAATATTTGGGTGGACACAGCGATGTGGTAATGGGTGCTATGGTGGTAAACGATGAAAATTTAGCCAAAGAGATGTATCGCATACAAAATTCAAGTGGTGCGGTATGTGGTCCTTTTGATTCTTTTTTAACACTAAGAGGTATTAAAACCTTGCATTTGCGTATGCAACGCCATTGTGAAAATGGCGAAAAAATAGCACGGTTTTTAGTAACACATCCCAAAGTAGATAAAGTATATTGGCCGGGGTTTGAAACACACCCAAATCATGCTATTGCCAAAAAACAAATGCGTGGGTTTGGCGGTATGGTTTCTTTTTCTCTAAAAGGGAATAAATTAGAAGATGCTAAAAAAATTGTTTCATCAACACACTTATTTTCATTGGCAGAAAGTTTAGGCGGAGTAGAAAGCCTAATAGGACACCCCGCCACCATGACGCACGCAGCTATTCCTTATGAAAAACGCCAAGAAAGTGGTGTGGTAGATTCTCTTATACGCTTAAGTGTGGGCTTAGAAGATGCCGATGACTTAATAGCCGATTTGAAACAGGCATTGGGATAAATTTTCAATAAAATAATTTTCCTAAACTGATAGGTTTAAAGTAAAGCAGATAGACAAATAAGATGTTTGGATATCCATGCGGTATTGCTCTAACATCATTTACCATTGTAAAATCTCAAATAGTTTTGATTATTTGAGATTGATAATTGATATTAATTTAACATTCTAAACACTTTCATCCAGTTGTCTGGAAGTTCATCTTCCATGGCGTTTTCATAATCTTGATAGCTACAAGGTAAGTATTTTACCACGCCATCTTCTTTAGTGGGAATTTCCATCCACCATTTCCCGCTGTAATTGCTTTTCCAAAAAACCAATTCATAGCTTGTGCTTTCTTGTTTTACAAAAAACTTAGTAAACTCTTTATTGCTTTCTGCCGGATAATCGTGCGATTTTCTGTTAGTATAGCCTTCTATAAAATACCAAATCATTTGGCTTATTTGCTTTGCCGACTGATTATTACTATCAAAAAGCGGATTAAACTCATAAATACCAAAAGAATGTAGCTTATTGCTAAAGCCTGCAAAACGAGATAGTTGACAAGCTTCTACGCCCGTAAGTCCATTGGGAGAGGCTTTATCGTTAGCTGGGGAATCGGCACTTTTAACAGCCGATAAATCAAAGCTCATTAAATCGGCATTGCGTATTATTGGCTCTATTTCAAATATATTTTGCTGCAATTGTCCTACTCGTCTTGATTCAAAAATTAAAGCCTCAATTTTATCAATATTTTGAGGAGAATTGTAATACAACTGCTGTCCTAAATGACTTAGTGTAAATAAAAAATTGGGCGTAGAAGTAACTATGTGGTATAAATGCGATGAGGAATTTAACTCTTCGGTACTATTAAAATCTATTACGGCATCTACCACCACCACGTCTATATCATATCTGCTATTTTTAAAAGATTTGTATTGACTATAAAACATTTCGTGGCTACCACCAATTACTACAACGGTCAATCCTTTTTCGTTCAAATCTTGAAGTACCTGCTCTAATGCCACATGAGAATCTTTCTTTGTTTTTCCCATTTTTACATTGCCTATGTCTAAAATTTTAGGTGTTTCAAAATGACTGTATAATTGATAAAACTCTTTTCTTACATTATTCAAACCCATTCTCATGGTTGCTTCATCTACAGAAGCATCTCTATTCTCTAATACACCCAGCAAAACCATATTAAAATTATCTTCATTTTCAATATGGTTATTGGTGTTAATATAAATTTTACTACCCAACTGATTTTGGTCTAATTTATCTATTGATAAATCTATTTTGCTTACATCAACAGGCTCTATAAAATCAAAAATCATAGTAACAATTTAGGCAATAAAGGTAAAAAAGTTAATACAGTAAAGTGAAAGTATATTTTAAAAGTTATCTTTTTAAATAGTGGAAAGTAGATTAAAAAAGACAGTAGTGTTTTATCATATAATGTTGTAAATTTGCCCACTCAAACCAACAATTAGATAATTATGGACTCTTTACTTCAAAAATATAAAGACAAAAAACCTCAAATAGTATTTGAATGGAACGACCCCGAAACTGATGCAGAAGGGTGGGTAGTTATTAACTCGTTAAGAGGCGGAGCCGCTGGTGGTGGCACGCGTATGAGGCTTGGGTTAGATAGAGGAGAAGTAGAATCTTTAGCTAAAGTAATGGAAATTAAATTTACCGTTTCCGGTCCTTCTATTGGCGGAGCAAAATCAGGAATTAATTTTGATCCCAATGACCCACGCAAAAATGAAGTGTTAGAGCGTTGGTTTGCCGCAGTTATTCCCATACTTAAAAACTATTACGGCACCGGTGGCGATTTGAATGTAGATGAAGTAAAAGATGTTATTCCTATTACAGAAGATTATGGTTTGTGGCATCCGCAAGAAGGTGTAGTAAATGGACATTTTGGCACCAATGAAGCCCAAAAAATACACAGAATTGGTCAACTAAGACAAGGTGTTTCTAAAAAAGTAGAAGACCCAAAATATACGCCCGATTTAAACCAAAACTTTGTAATTGCCGATTTAATAACAGGCTGGGGCGTTTCAGAATCGGTAAAACACTACTACAAAATATGGAAAAATGAAAGTTTAAAAGACAAAAAAGTAGTAGTGCAAGGTTGGGGAAATGTGGCAGGAACTGCGGGATATTATTTAGCAAAAAATGGAGCTAAAATAATAGGAATAATAGATAAAGATGGTGGTTTAATAAATGAAAAAGGCTATTCTTTTGATGAAATAACTACGCTTTTAAAAGAAAGAGACGGCAATAAATTATACGCTTCAAATATGCTTAGTTTTGAAGAAGTAAACGATAAAATTTGGGATTTAAGTTGCGATATATTTATTCCTGCGGCAGCATCAAAATTGGTAACACACAATCAGATAAAAAGATTAATAGACAAAGGCTGTAGCGTAGTAAGCAGTGGTGCAAACGTACCTTTTAAAGATGCCGATATTTTCTTTGGAGATACGGCAAAATTTGCAGATGATAATTTAGCTTTAATTCCCGATTTTATAGCTAACTGTGGTATGGCAAGAACTTTTGCTTATTTAATGGAAGAAAAAATTGAAATTTCTGACGAAGCTATTTTTAATGATGTTTCAAACTGTATAGAAAAAGCCCTAAAAGAAGTAAATAAAATAAACAATAACGATAAAAATATAGCAAAAGCAGCATTGCAAATAGCTATCAAAAAACTTATATAACTTTCAATGGAAATTTTAGTAGTAATTATTTTTATACTTGGCTATTTAGCTATTACTTTAGAACACAATATTAAAATAGATAAACTTGTACCCGCTTTAGTTATGATGGCTTTAGCCTGGGCAGTAATTGCTGTTTCGCATCTTCCTGTGTTTGAAATAGGAGAACACGGTTTAGAGAACGCACCTTTAGATGCCATGCTCTTGCATCATTTTGGAAAAACCTGCGAAATACTCATATTCCTTATAGGAGCTATGACCATAGTAGAAATAATTGATGCTTTTGACGGGTTTTCGGTTATAAAGAAATTTATAAAGACTAACCAAAAAAAGAAATTACTATGGATAATGACAAGTTTAGCCTTTGTTTTATCTGCTATTATTGACAACTTAACCGCCACTATTGTTTTAATAACTATAATGAGAAAATTATTAGACGACCACGATACAAGAATATGGTATGTTGGTTTAATAATAATAGCTGCTAATGCCGGAGGAGCATGGTCGCCAATAGGAGATGTAACAACTACAATGCTTTGGATAGGACACAAAGTTTCTACAGCTAAACTTATAGAACACATAGTAATACCGGCAATAGTTTGTTTTGCCGTTCCTGTTTTTATAGCCAGCAGAATGAAAGCTTTTCAAGGAACTTTTGAAACGCCTAAAGACGAAAGTGAGTCTAAAAGTAAATATGCTGATTTTATGCTTTATTTAGGCTTGTTTTTAATCATATTAGTACCTGTATTTAAAACTTTTACTCATCTTCCTCCGTATATAGGCATGATGCTTTCTTTAGGTATTTTTACAGTATTTGCAGAAGTACTTAGCAGAAGAGAATTTAGTATTACTAACGCTGACCACAGCGGTGGGCATGTGGCTAATCCTGTGCATAGAGCTTTATCAAGAATAGAAATGCCAAGTTTGCTTTTCTTCTTAGGAATATTAATGACTGTGGCGGCTTTAGAGTCTTTAGGTTTAATTTTTAAACTTGGACAATCTGTAGAAGCGAGTATAGGCACTGACTTTTTTGTAATTATTTTAGGTTTTGCTTCAGCCATAGTAGATAATGTGCCATTAGTGGCTGCCAGCATGGGAATGTTTCCCGCCTTGCCATTAGACCACCCCGACTGGCATTTAATAGCATTTACCGCAGGTACGGGAGGAAGTATGCTTATCATTGGTTCAGCAGCAGGAGTTGTAGCTATGGGTATGGAAAGAATAGATTTCTTTTGGTATTTGAAAAAAATTGCTTGGCTGGCGGTAGTAGGATACGCAGTAGGTATTGCTGTATTTTACTTTACCAACCATTATATCTTCCCAATGTTGAGGGTTTCGTAGGGGAACACAAATAGTGTTTATCTGTTATATTGAATTTTTAATCAAATAAATTGCATGTTTCCTATAAAAAAAGCTTGCATTTTTTTAATTTTACGAATTGGGATGGATTTATGAAAAAGATTTTTTTAATATTACTTTTAGTCTTCTTTGGATTTTTTATAAATAATATAAAAGCATCGCATCTTTTGGGTGCAGATTTAACTTACGTATGTTCGTCAAATAACACCTACACTATAAGATTAACTTTATACCGTGATTGCAATGGTATATCCCCTGCTACAACACAAACCGTAAATTATGAATCAACTATTTGTGGCATTAGTACTTCTATCACTTTAAATCCCGTAGGTACAGAAACAGATATAACACCCTTATGTCCAAGTCAGGTTTCTGCCTGCGATAATTCAACAGGGACTTATGGTATAGAAGAGTATGTTTATGAAGGCACTTTTACACTTCCTACAGGTTGTGAAGCCAATGATTGGGTTATTTCTTGGGATCAATGTTGTAGAAACGATGCCATAAATACAATAACTAATCCTGGTTCTGAAGGCACAGCTATATCTGCTCATCTTGACAACTCAATCCCATGCAATTCATCTCCTACTTTTAATAATCCTCCCAGTTCTATGGTTTGTATCAATCAACCAGTAATATATAATCATGGTGTTTCAGATATAGATGGAGACTCTTTATACTTTACTATTGGAGATTGTTATGATACGCCAGGAGCTACGGTTAATTATTCAGGTTCTTATTCTGGAACTAACCCTTTCCCAACAGCATCTGGTATAACTGTTGACCCTAATACTGGTGCTATATCATTTACTCCTACACAACAAATTGTGGGAGTTATATGTATTAAAATACAAGAATATAGAGGCGGTGCTTTAATTGGAGAAATAAACAGAGATATGCAGTTTACGGTAATTAACTGCTCAAATCAACCTCCTGTTTCTTCTGGTGTTGATGGCACTTATACTAATGATACTTCTAATTACGAAATTATTGCATGCACTAATAGTACCGTTTGCTTTAACATAAATGCTCAAGATCCCGATGGCGATAATGTTACTTTATCTTGGAATAATGAAATACCTACAGCGACTTTCACGCCCTCTAATAATGGTACGCCAAATGCGTCAGCTATGTTTTGCTGGACTCCTTCAGTTAGTGATGTTGGATTAAACTTTTTTACGGTAAATGTAACAGATGATGGGTGTCCTGTTGTAGGGTCGGGCACTTATACTTATGCAATAAACGTAATAGGTGGACAAGGGAATATTGAGGCAAGTCCGGATGATTCAATCTGCGTAGGGTTAAGTTCCACATTAAGTGTTACAACCAATCCTACGGCATTATCTTTAAGCTGGTCGCCCTCTAACACGCTAAGCAACGATTCTTTAGATACTGTTATAGCAACGCCTACCACTAATACAACTTATGTTGTTACTGGTTCTTTTCCTAGTGGATGCATTGCATCAGATACCGTAAGAGTATTAGTAGAAAATTATCAAACTATATTTGCAGATATAGATACTAATGTAGTTTGCTATGATGATTCTGTTACGTTAATATCTTCTGGTGGCACTAATTGGGAATGGATAAATGGAGCTCAAGAAGGTGTACCCTTTTTACCTCCTGCTGGCACATCAACTTATTATGTATATGACACTTTAGCAAATGGATGTCTAAGTTCTGACTCCGTATCAGTTACTGTTTATGGCAGACCCAATATAAATGCTTATTCTTCTGGAAATAATATATGCTTAGGACAACAAATTAGAATTGGAGCTTTAGGTGGAGTAAGCTATGATATAAATGGAGGAGCTGTACCCTTTAATACTTTATTTACCCCACCTTATGGCAGCACGGATTATATAGTGGCAGGATATAATGCTTTTGGGTGTGCTTCTTATGATACTATTACCATAATAGTTGAAGCTCCTTATAGCGTAGTAGCTAACTCAGACACCAATAATATTTGTATAGGAGAATATGTAACCCTATTTGCAACAGGCAGTGCTAATTATTCTTGGGACAACGGAGTACAAGATGGCGTTCCTTTTATACCTCCTTTAGGCTCAACAGATTACGTAGTATCTGCAGACTCTGCTGGGTGTGCATCTTATGATACTATTACCATTAATGTAAGTCAGCCTGTTAATGTAACAGCTCACGCCTCAGACTATGCTATTTGCGAAGGCGATTCAATTTATTTATATGGTACAGGAGCAAGCACTTATACTTGGGATAATGGAGTGCCGGATAGCACTTATTTTGTGCCATCTATTAATGATACAACATTTATAATGCAAGGCGAATTAGGTGCAGGGTGTCCCTCTTTTGATACCGTTTCTATTTCAATAATAGAAGCACCAAATGTTATAGCCCATGCGTATCCAAATGATACTGTTTGCGAAGGCGATTCAATTATGCTTTATGGTACAGGTGCATCTAATCCCTATACTTGGAGTTCGGGTGTTATAGATAGTACATATTTCTTATTAGCAAATGGAAGTTCTGTTTACACAGTTGAAGCTCAAAACTCAACGGGGTGTGTTGGTAGAGATACTATAACCGTAGCCACAAGAAGCCTCCCCAATGTAGTAGCTAATGCCTCTGATACATCTGTTTGTGCAGGAGATAATGTAACGCTTACAGGAGCAGGAGCTCAAAATTACACTTGGGATAATGGCAATGTTACAAACGGAATTCCTTTTACTCCTCCAGCAGGCACATCGTCTCACTTTGTAGAAGGAGAAGATATATACGGGTGTATAAATTACGATACTATATTCATTACTGCAAATACAAGCACGCCAATAGTTGCCCACGCGTCAGATACAAGCATTTGTATAGGCGAGAGTATTTATCTGTATGCCACAGGTTTTGCTAATTCTTATAATTGGAGTCATGGTTTGCCAGATAGTGCCGTTTTTCAACCCAACTTAAATGATACTGTTTTTGTAGTAGAAGGAATTTTCTCTACAGGATGTCCTTCTTTTGATACCATAAAAATAAAAGTAAATAATTTACCTGCGGTAGTTGCTTTAGCTTACCCCAATGACTCCTTGTGTAATGGTGATTCTATTATGCTATATGGCTCAGGTGCTATAAATTACAATTGGTCTGGAGGAGTTATAGATAGCACCTACTTTTATCCTTCTTTAGGTTCAAATCAATATTTTGTAGAAGGAACAGACAATAATGGGTGTATTTCTTTTGACACAGTAAACATAGAAACAGGGACAGAAACCTTAATTTCTGCCAATGCTTCCGATACACTTCTTTGCGAGGGGGAATCGGTAACATTATATGGAAGTGGAGCATTAGGTGGATATATTTGGAATAACGGAGTTCAAAATAATCAAGCATTTGTGCCTTCTGTGGGGAACAATGAATACATTGTGTCTTATACTAATGTTTTTGGCTGTATTGATAATGATACCATTAATATAACAGTTAATGCTTTACCTTTAGTGGTGGCTAATACTACTGGAAATAATCTATGTGCTCCGGCAACTATTACTCTTACAGGAAGTGGAGCAGACACTTATACTTGGGTAAATTCAGGTATTTCAGATGGTGTACCGTTTGCTCCTCCTATTGGAACAACTAACTATATTGTAATAGGTGAAGATGCTACAACTACCTGTACAAACAGCGATACTATTGCCATAACAATTTATCCACTACCAACAATTATTCCTTTAGCAAGTCCTAATGACACCTTATGTGAAGGAGAGTCGCTAACACTTACTGCTAATGGGGCTACGCCTCCATATAATTGGAATAATGGCGTTACAAATGGAATTCCTTTTGTACCACCTGTAGGAGCTACAGCATACACCGTTACTGCAAGTGATGCTAATAGCTGTACTAATGATACTTCAATAACTATTCATGTTTTTGCAAAACCTACTGTAAGTATAACTCCTACTCCAAATGACAGTATTTGTGAAGGAGGGCAACTAACCCTTACAGCTAATGGAGCAATTAATTATACTTGGTCTTTTGGAGCAAATGGAGCGACTACTACTTACGAGATGCCAAACGGAGTTAATTCTGTTGAAGTAATTGGTGTAGTTGCTAACAATTGTGCCGATACTGCAAACATAAATCTATATGGCTATCCAACTTTTTCATTTAATCAACAAGTAAGTATTTGTGAAGATGAAACTTATACTTTACCTAATGGAACTGTTGTAAATACAGCTGACACTTATCCTGTTACATTTCAAACACAACATGGTTGCGACTCAATATACTACATAACAGTTAGTGTAAATTTAATCGGGGAATATACACCTATGGAAGATGACATAGTTTGTGATGGGAATAATTACACATTAAGTTTAAATGCTCAAAACATAGATAATATTTCATGGTTTGTTATTGATGATTTAGTTACTAATTCTTTGGTAGGAAATTCTAATTATACAAATGCTAATCAAGATGGGTTAAGTTTTACATTAGACACATCTTTAAGCAATAATTTATACTTTGCAGAAATGACAGATGAGTGTGGTAGAATGTATTATGACACTATGAAACTTGAAGTATTTATGCCTCACCCTGTAGAAAATGGTTATCCAGATACCATATTTTGTGAACACGAAATCTATCCAATATCTATAGACTATAATGGATATAATTATTCTTGGAACAATGGAGAGAACGGACAGACAATATACCCGACAGAATCTATGGATTATATAGTAACATTTTTTGAAAATTATACCGATTGCGAGTTAAGCGATACTATAAATGTATTCTTAGAAGATTGTATAGCTAAATGTGTTGTATTAACCCCTACGGGTTTCAGCCCAAACAACGATAATGTTAATGATGAGTTTAAAATAGTAACTAGTTGTGATGAAGGTATTGCTACATTTAACATGCAAATATATAATAGGTGGGGCGAATTAGTTTTTGCTACAGACAACTGGAGAAAAGGTTGGAATGGAAAATACAAAAACAAAGATGCAGAAATAGGGGTTTACTCCTATTTTATAGAGTATTCCAAGAATATTTCAAATGAAGAAGGGTCATTAAACGGAAATTTTACCCTTATAAGATAATTTTTTAATTTTTTTTCATTACATTTATTGGTTACATTCCAATATATATGAAAAAACTGTACTTTTTTATTCTTTTTTTATGCTTTACTTATATAAGAGCATATAGTCAAGGCACTACAGGATGTCCTGACATTACAGCAAGTCCAGACCAAACTTTGCCTTGTAGTCAAACTTGTACAAACTTAAGTGCTGATGTTTTTGAAGTGGGAGAAACCAATACCTATGTTGTTAATTCTATCCCTTACGCTCCTCCTATTGCTTATAATGCACCTGGAGGTACTGGCATATCTGTAAATACAGACGATGTATGGAGTGGCGTGATAAATTTACCTTTCCCTTTTTGCTTTTTTGGTCAAACCTACAACTCAGCGGTTATTGGTTCAAATGGAGCGATAAGTTTTAATACTGGCTTAGCTAATGGATTTCATCCTTGGTCATACAGTGCTAGTGTGCCTTCTACAGCATTAAATAGTGCAGGAAATATTTTTGGACCTTACCACGATATAGATCCTTCTGTTTCTGGTTCTGTAAGATGGTATTTAACGGGGCAAGCACCGTGTAGAAAATTAATAGTTGTATATCAAAATTTGGGTTACTATAGCTGTACAAGCCTCCGAACTAACCACATGATGGTACTTTATGAAACTACTAACATAATTGAAGTTTACGTAGATGTAAAACCAACCTGTAATAGTTGGAATAATGGAAATACTGTTATAGGCATACAAAACCCAGCTGGAAATGTTGGCTATACCCCTCCGGGTAGAAATACAGGATCTTGGACACTTACAACTCCGGAGGCATGGCAGTTTGTGCCAGACGGACCACCTATATATACTCCAGTAGAATGGTATGAAGGAAGCACCCCCGTAGGTACTGGTGCAACTATAAATGTTTGTCCACCTAATGGAGGAGCTACATATACCGCAAGAACAACTTATACAAGATGCGATGGCTTACAAATAAATGTAGAAGACAGTGTACATATAGATTATGAAAAGGTAGAAGTTGATGTTACCCCTAAAAATGTTTTTACTTGTGCAGGCTCTACAGTAACCTTAAATGCTCTTTCTGCTAATGCTAATTCTTTTACATGGAATCCGGGAGGATTAACAGGGCAAACCGTAAATGTTACTCCTTCTGCTCCTACAACATATAGTGTTATAGGAACTAATACCTCTAATGGCTGTAGCGATACAGCTACGGCTACAATTACTTTTGCTGAGCCTGTAAATTCAGGATGTAATGTACTTTATGTTTCTCCTACAGGATCTTCGGGAAACGATGGCACAAAAGCAAGTCCATTAGATTTAGAAACGGCACTTGAAAAGGGTGCTTGTAATGGTACAATTGTTAAAATGGCGCTAGGAGATTATACAACAGATAGTACTATTAATAAGGTTACAAGCTATATTACACTTGAAGGAGGGTTTGACCCGACAATAAACTGGGATAAAATTAGCACAGCAGGAGCTACAAGAATTTTAAGAACCGCCACAAGGTCAACATCTACTACTACTACATCTTTAATACAAGGTAGTGGTATCCCAAATGAATTTAGTGCAAATCCGGAAGTAGTAGCCATAGAAGTAAATAACCAAACAGGATTTAGATTTCAAGATTTAACCATAAGAAGTGAACTTACTAATCCAAATATAGAATTCCAAGGCGAACCAGGCGTAGATGTAATAGGCGTAAGGTTAAACAGTTGCGATCAATATAATTTAGTAAGAACACAAATAAACACGAGCCAAGCGGGCAAAGGAGGTAATCAAGCGTGGTCAATCCCGGCAGAAGATGGAGGAGATGCAAGAGGATTAGTAGCAAACACAAATGGTGCCGGCACTAATTTAATACAAAGTAATATAACAGCAGGAGCGGCAGGAGCAGGAGGAAATTCAAACGCAAACGGAAGTCCAACTCCATTAGCAGGTAGCCCGGGCACTACCCAAGCTATACAATTAACGGGGACAGCATTTGTAACAAATCAAAGTTCATTTAATTTAGCAGGGCAACCAAGAATACAAATGGATGACGTAGCCTGTACTGCTACAAATATGGATTATAATAGTGCATCCAGCAATTCTTGGAATTTGGGTATTGGAAGTTCTCCAACTACGGGTAGTGACACTACTATAACCACTCAGTATAGTATATTAGGGCGGAAAAACATAGCTTATGGAAGTAATAATTATATTGGTTTTGCTAATATAATATTGGATAGTCAAGTACTTCCCGATTTTGATATTGATGCCCCAATTGTATTAGGAGAACATAGGATATGTGTAGGAGATAATGTTGCTGCATATGCAAATAACGGGGGAGTGGGATACATTTATCATTGGACTATAACTAATACAAATACTGGTTTTGTATCTACAGAAATTACCAATATAGACCAAATTGGTCCTCTTCAAGTAGATACTACAGGACATTATATTATAGAATTAAGATATGAAACAAGTTGCTGTGGTATATCTGCTCCAACTACTAAAGATTTATATGTAGAAGAAGTCCCTATTCCTGTTATGCCTGCCGATGAAAACATCTGCTTAGGACAAACAAATGCCGTAACTTTAAATGTAGGTGGTATTACTACAAACGGAAGTATCTCTTGGTCGCCAACTAATGGTTTATCGCCTACCAATGCAAGTCCTGCTTATGCTTTACCTAATACAACAACTACCTATTTTGCTACTTTAACAGATTCTACAGGAATGTGTGATGCTATAGATAGCATTACGATTACGGTTATAGATTTAATACTGACTCCAAGTTCTACTCAAGCACTTTGTGGCCCTGATGGGTCTGCAAGTGTTTCTGTAACGGGAGGTAGTGGCAATTACTCATACTTATGGAGTGATGGACAAATGAATCAAACAGCAACTAATTTACAATCTGGAACATACAGTGTAGTTGTAACAGATATTACCGAAGGATGTAAAGACTCAATTGATGTTGTTGTTCCAACAGCACCAGCATCCTTAGTAGCAACTTCTGCTAAAACAGACGCACTATGTACGGGAAGTAATAATGGCGAAATAATAGTAGAGCTTACTGGTGGTTCAAGCCCTTACACATACGATTGGAGTCATTTAGGTACTAACACAACAAAACCTGATACTTTTGATATTCAACAAAACTTAGCCCCAGGAATTTATACATTAACAATTACTGATAATAATAACTGTACTTATACTACTACAGATACTATTAATGAACCGTCTTCTATTGTTTTTTCTATAGATTCAGTTCTCAATCCATCTTGTTATGGTTCAAATGACGGCTTTATTGGCATAAGACCAGACGGAGGAACAAGACCATATACCTTTACTTGGAGTAATGGAATGCCTGTAAATTACTTCAACGCAAAAATAGAAGAAAATAATCTACCTGTAGGAGATTATACACTTACCTTAACAGATGATAATGGCTGTGTTGATTCCATAACTATATCTTTAAGCTCTGTTTATTTAACAGATAGCATATACGACACGCTTTGTATTGGCGAAAGTTATACAACCATTCAAAATGGAAGTTTTGTTGTTTCATCAGATACTGTTTTATTAGATACTCTTTTAAGTCCTGCTGGATGTGATAGTATCTTAACCTCTTTTGTGTATATACACCCCCTTCCTACCGTAGTAGCCAATACAAGTGATATAGCAATATGTCCGGATGATTCATTGTATTTATACGGAACGGGAGCAGCAACTTATGTTTGGAGTACAGGTTTACCGGACAGTGCTTATTTCACACCACCAATAGGCAATACCGATTATTATGTAACGGGAACAGATGTAAATGGTTGTGAAAATAGAGATACCATTACGGTAACCGTAAATCCATTCCCGACAGTAGTAGCCAATGCTTCTCCAAATGATACATTGTGTGAAGGAGAACAACTAACCCTAACAGGAAGTGGAGCACAAGCACCATACACATGGTTGCCGGCAACAGTATCCGATGGCGTAGCGTTTGTACCTATGGTAGGCAATTCGCAATATATAGTAACCGCTTCAGATGCTAACGGCTGTACAGATACAGACACCATAAATATCCTTGTAAATCCATTGCCACCTGTAATAGCCAATGCTTCAGATGTAGCTATTTGCGAAGGAGATTCAATATACTTATATGGAACAGGAGCAAGCACCTACACATGGAATGATGGAACACAAAGCTATCAAGACAGTGTTTATTTTGTTCCTCCTGTTGGTTCAAACGATTATTATGTAACAGGAACAGATGTAAATGGTTGCAACAATAGAGATACAGTTACCGTAACAGTAACACCTGCACCTACGGTAGTAGCCAATACAAGCGATATAGCAATATGTCCGGATGATTCATTGTATTTATACGGAACAGGAGCAAACACTTATGTTTGGAGTACAGGTTTACCGGACAGTACTTATTTCACACCACCAATAGGCAATACCGATTATTATGTAACAGGAACAGATGTAAATGGCTGTGTTAACAGAGATACCATTACGGTAACCGTAAATCCATTCCCAACAGTAGTAGCTAATGCTTCTCCAAATGATACACTATGTGAAGGAGAACAACTAACCCTAACAGGAAGTGGAGCACAAGCACCATACACATGGTTGCCGGCAACAGTATCCGATGGCGTAGCTTTTGTACCTATGGTAGGCAATTCGCAATATATAGTAACCGCTTCAGATGCTAACGGCTGTACAGATACAGATACCATAAATATTATAGTAAATCCATTACCTACAGTAGTAGCTAATGCTTCAGATATAGCTATTTGCGAAGGAGATTCAATATACTTATATGGAACAGGAGCAAGCACCTATACATGGAGTGACGGAATACAAAACTATCAAGACAGTGCTTATTTTGTTCCACCGGCAGGCTCAAACGATTATTATGTAACAGGAACAGATGTAAATGGTTGCGAAAATAGAGATACGGTAACCGTAACCGTAACCCCTGCACCTACGGTAGTAGCCAATACAACAGGAAATAACTTATGTACACCAGCCACCATAAGCCTAACAGGAAGTGGAACAGCAGGCGTAACATATACTTGGAATCCGGCTACCGTTACAGATGGCACTCCTTTTACCCCACCGGTAGATACCACAGATTATATAGTAACAGGAACAGAAACCGCAACAGGGTGCTCGGCAAGAGATACCATTACAATCATCATATATCCACTGCCAACAATTATAGCCACTGCTTCTCCAAATGATACACTATGCGAGGGAGAACAACTAACCCTAACAGGAAGTGGAGCACAAGCACCATATACATGGACAGGAGGAAGTGGAGGCATAACAGACGGAACACCATTTACCCCAGCAGTAGGAACAACCGTATATACAGTAACCGCCACAGATGCAAACGGCTGTACCAATGATACAACTATTACCATAGTAGTACATCCAAATCCTACGGTAGGCGTAAATGTATCGCCAAACGACAGTTTATGTGGAGGCGAGCAAGTAACCTTAAATGGAACAGGAGCACAAACATATACTTGGACACCAAATACCGTAACAGACGGAGAAGCTTTTGAAGTAAATCAAGGAAGTACCGTTTATAATGTAACAGGCACAGATGCCAATGGATGTGAAGGCACAGCCACACAAACCATATATGGATATATGAACTATGAATTTTTCAATACCGTAAGTATTTGCGAAGATGAAAGCTATACCTTAGAAAATGGAACAGTAGTAAGCCAAGCAGGAACATATAGCGTAAACTTCCCAACTACAGCCAATGGTTGTGATTCCATATACAATACTACGGTAAACGTAAATCGTTTATTACAATACACACCATTAGAAGATATAAGAGTATGTAGTGGATTGGGCGTAACACTTGGAGTGGGAGCACAAAACACAACAGCAATACAATGGTATGTATCAACAAATGGAGTAGAGCAAAGTTTAGCAGGAAATGCCAACTATGTAAACACCACAAGTGATAGTTTAGGATTTAATTTAGATGTATCGCTACATGAAAATATATACATTATAGAAATGACAGATGAATGTGGAAGAGTAACAAGAGATTCCATGTTGCTGGAAGTATTTGAACCACATGCAGTAGAAGATGGAGTAGCAGACACCACATTTTGTATGCACGAAATAGATATAATAACCGTAAACTACAATGGGCACAGTTATGAGTGGAATAATGGAACATTGGGAGCATCAGTAATGCCGACAGAAGCAGGAGATTACATAGTAAACTTTGTAGAGAACTACACAGGGTGTTTATTAAGTGATACGATAAATATAGGCTTAGAAGACTGCATAGCGAATTGTGTAGTATTAGCACCAACGGGTTTCAGTCCTGATGCTAGCGGAGCGAATGATGTGTTTAGAGTAGTAACCAGCTGTGAAGAAGGCTTTGATTATTTTGAGATGACAGTGTATAACAGGTGGGGCGAATTAGTATATTACACCGATGATTGGAGAGAAGGTTGGGACGGCACATACAAAGGTAGAGATGCAGAGATAGGCGTTTACACTTATTATGTAGAATATACCAAAAGTATATCTCAAGAAAAAGGAAGTATTAAAGGAAATGTTACTTTAATAAGATAAATTATAACTAAGTCTTTTTTTAAGAGTTTTTTTCCTATATTTAGTTTTGGTAAAACACAAACACATGAAAAAACTCTACTTTGCAGGCATATTTTTATTGTTTTTTAATACTTTTTTATATAGTCAAGGTACTGGCTGTCCGGAAATTACAGCAAGTCCAGACTTAGTTTTACCATGTACACAAACGTGTACCGATATAAGTGCTCAAGTTTTTGAGGTAGGAGAAACAAACACATATACGGTGGGTTCAATCCCATACACTCCACCTATTGCTTATAATGCCCCAGGCGGTACTGGTGTTTCTGTAAATACAGATGATGTATGGAGTAATGTAATTAATTTACCTTTCCCTTTTTGTTTCTTTGGGCAAACATACACTTCTGCCATTATAGGCTCTAATGGAGCTATTGGTTTTAATACTGCAAGTGCAGGCGGTTATCATCCTTGGCCTTTTTCAGCCTCAGTACCTTCTACGGCTTTAACAAGTGCAGGAAATATCTTTGGTCCTTATCACGATATTGATCCTTCTGTTTCTGGTTCAGTAAGATGGTACTTAACAGGGCAAGCTCCGTGTAGAACTTTCATTGTGGTATATCAAAACTTAGGTTATTATAGTTGTACAAGTCTTCGTACCAACCACATGATGGTACTTTATGAAACTACTAATATAATAGAAGTATATGTGGATACTAAACCCACTTGTAATAGTTGGAATAGTGGTAATACCGTGATAGGCATTCAAAATGCTGCTGGAACAGCTGGGTACACACCACCGGGAAGAAACACAGGGCCATGGACATTGACAACTCCCGAAGCATGGCAGTTTGTACCAGACGGTGCTCCTATTTATAGTCCTATACAATGGTTTCAAGGAGCAACACCAATAGGCACAGGAGCAACATTAAATGTATGTCCTCCAGCAGGTGGTGCAACATATACTGCTAGAACAACCTATACAAGATGCGATGGTTTGCAAATAAATGTAGAAGATGATGTACATATAGAATATGACGCGGTAGATGTAATAGCCAGCCCTCAAAATATTAATACTTGTGCAGGAGGATCCGCAATGCTTTCTGCAACAGCTTCAAGTACCGGATTAAATTTTCAATGGTTCAATCATTCTGGAGGATCTTTAGGGTCTGGAACAGTTTCAGGAGCAAATTCTTCAATAGTTATTACAGCACCTGGTACTCCAGGCACATACAATTATGTAGTTCAAGTAACCAGCCCATCTACAGGATGTACCGATAGAGATACAGTAACGGTTTCAATAGCTCCACCTACCACTCAAGTTTGTAATGTAATTTATGTATCTACTACAGGAAGTGCAGCCGCGGCAGGTACTCAAGCAAATCCCACATCTTTAGCAGAAGCATTAGTGCGTGGTGCTTGTAACGGAGCTGTAGTAAAAATGGCAACAGGAACATATAATATAAATAATGCACTAACTATTCCAAGTTATATAACTTTAGAAGGCGGATTTCAGCAAGGCAGTGCTTGGGATAAAACAAGTTTGGCTGGTGCTACAACTATTAACAGAACTACCGCCAACCCGGAAGGTGCCGCAAATGCACGAAGATTAGTAGCATTTTATGCCAATAGTGCAGATGGATTTAGACTACAAGATTTAACGATAACTACTGCTAATGCCAATCAATCAGGCATGTCCACTTATGGTATTCACCTAACAAACTGTAGCAATTATGAAATTGTAAGGACACAGGTTTTATCGGGGAATGGAGGGAATGGAAATCCTGGAGTTAATGGTAGTGCAGGTAGTGCAGGAAATACTGGTGGATATGGTGGTGCGGGTAGAGATAGATGTAATGGGGGTTGTGATTCTGGTGGAGGCGGAGGCGGAGGTGGAGGTGGGGGAGTCGCTGGAGCTGGAGGTGGAGGTGCCCCAGGAGGCACTAATGGAGGAGCAGGTGGAAGAGGCGGAAATGGCGCCAATGATTGTAGTACAAATGCACAGGCAGGAACAGGAACTTCTTGTGCTGCAGGGGGTGCTCGTGGTGCTAATTCTTCTAGCACAACTGTAGGTGGTGCGGGATCAAATTGTAATATAGTAGGAGCTGCTGGGGCAAATGGTACTAATGGTACAGCCACTTATGGGGCATTTTTTACTCCTGCTAATGGTACAAATGGAACTGCTGGACAAGGTGGAAGAGGCGGAGGCGGAGGTGGAGGTGGAGGTGAAAACACTGATGGATGTAATGCCAGTGGAAATGGAGGCTCTGGAGGCGGAGGCGGAGGCGGAGGCGGAGGGGCTGGTAGCTTTGGTACAGGAGGCGGTGCATCTTTTTCTATATATACAGTATCTAATGGTGGTGGTGCTCAAATTGTAGATTCAAGATTGTCGGCTGGAACTGCTGGTGCAGCAGGAAATGGAGGAAATGGAGGAAATGGTGGTGCTGGTGGTGCTGGTGGTGCACAACAAAATTCCTGTAGTGGTTGTGGGAGAGTAAATAGAGGTGGAAGAGGCGGAAATGGATCCGCTGGTGGAAACGGTGGAAATGGTGGAAACGGTTCTGCCGGAGTAGCGGTAGGCTTTCGCTTAAATGGAACAACTCCTACAATTATAAATAACTTCTCGTCTTCCTCTTTATCTGCTGGCAATAATAATCCTCCAATTTTCAATCTTCCAGCCCAACCTACCATACAAATGGACGATATTTCTTGTACAGCTACCAACATTGGTTTTTCAGCAGGAAGTAGCAATAATTGGAATTTTGGTGCAGGAAGTAGTCCTACAACAGCTACGGGAGCAAGTATTAATACTCAATATAGCACTTTAGGTAGAAAAAATATTACCTACGCCTCAAATAGTTATGTAGGTTTTGCAAATATTATTTTAGACTCTCAAGTAGGACCTACTTTTACTACATCTGCTCCTTTTGTACAAGGGCAATATAGAGTTTGTGCAGGGTCTTCAGTTATTTTTACCGCCACAAATGGTGGAACAGGCTATATTTACAATTGGAATTTAGGTGGTGGAGCTTCTCCAAACACTTATACCGGAACGAGTTTTTCAAGTGTGTCCGGAACATTTAACACTCCTGGTGTTTATACAATAGAATTGTACTATGTAACCAATTGCTGTGGAGCAAGTATTACTACAACTTTAGACTTATATGTAGAAGAACAGCCAAATGCTGTTATGCCTTCTGATGAAACAATTTGCTTAGGAGACAATACGGGCGTTCCATTAACAGTAACAGGAGGGGTAACTAATGGAAGTATATCGTGGTATCCAAGTACGGGATTAAATAATACTAATCAATATAGTGTGGTAGCATTACCTACAACCACTACAACATATACCGTTACTTTAGCAGATTCTACAGGTATTTGTACAGATGTTGATGATGTAACTATTACAGTTGTAGATTTGGTGCTTACCCCAAGTTCTTCAAATGTTATTTGTAATCAGGACGGAACAGCAAGTGTAAATGTAAGTGGTGGTAGCGGTAGTTATTCTTATTTATGGAGTAATGGACAAACCACATCATCTATTACTAATTTATATGCCGGAACATATCAAGTTTTAGTAACAGACCTTACCTTAGGTTGTCAAGACTCTATAGATGTTACCGTTTCTCCTGCACCTACAGCAATTAATGGTTCTATGTACCAAGAAGATATACTATGCTATGGTGTTGGATTGGGCACAGCGGCAATAAGTATTACTGGAGGAACATCTCCTTATACCTACGATTGGTCTCATTTAGCTCCCACAAGTCCAACAAATAATTTGTCAGATACGGCTTATAATTTAACGGCAGGAACATATACTATTTTGGTTACTGACGATAACGGCTGTACTTTTTATGATTCTGTAATAATAACAGAACCTAATCCAATAAATATTGTAATTGATAGTTTATTGATGCCTACCTGCCATGAAAATAATGATGGATATGTAGAAATAAGAGCTGACGGAGGAACAAGACCGTTCACCTATTCTTGGTCAAATGGAATGGCAGTTACCGTAATTAATGATGAAGTTATTGGAACAAATATGCCTGCCGATAGTCTATATCTATTTGTAGAAGATGATAATGGTTGTATAGATTCTCTTTTAGTGGATCTCCATGTTGATTCTTTATATGGCACGATAGATACAACAGTTTGTTACAATACTAATTTAACTTTACCCGATGGCTCTAATTTAACTTTAGTTAATGATACAAATGTAATTGTTACTATTACAAATGGAAGTGGTTGCGATAGCACTATTACGGTAAATATAACTGTTGATGAATATACCGTAGAGAATATAGATACCACAATCTGCCAAGGACAAAGTTTAACCGTAAACGGTACAACTTATAATGCCAATGGCTTCTATCAAGACACAGCGAGATACGTAATAAGTGGTTGTGATTCTATACAGTATAATATCAATCTACATATAGATAGTTTCACTGTAGAAAATATAGACACAACAATTTGTCAAGGACAAAGTTTAACGGTAAACGGTACGACATATACCGCCAACGGCTTCTATCAAGACACAGCGAGATACTTAGTAAGCGGTTGCGATTCCATACAGTATAATATCAATTTACATATTGATAGCTTTACCGTAGAGAATATAGATACCACAATCTGCCAAGGACAAAGTTTGACGGTAAACGGCACAACTTATACTGCAAATGGTTTCTATCAAGATACGGCACGTTATGTAGCAAGCGGTTGTGATTCTATACAATACAATATCAACCTACACATTGATAGTTTTACAGTAGAAAATATAGACACAACAATATGCCAAGGACAAAGTTTAACCGTAAATGGCACAACTTATACTGCCAATGGATTCTATCAAGACACAGCGAGATATGTAGCAAGCGGTTGCGATTCCATACAGTACAATATAAATCTACATATAGATAGTTTTACCGTAGAAAATATAGACACCACAATCTGTCAAGGACAAAGTTTAACCGTAAATGGCACAACTTATACTGCCAATGGTTTCTATCAAGATACAGCGAGATACGTAGTAAGCGGTTGTGATTCTATACAATACAATATCAATCTACACATTGACAGCTTTATTGTAGAGAATATAGATACAACCATTTGTCAAGGACAAACTTTAACAGTAAACGGGACAAGCTATACAGCAAACGGTTTCTATCAAGACACCGCAAGATACGTAGTAAGTGGTTGTGATTCTATACAGTACAATATCAACTTACACATTGACAGTTTCACAATAGAAAATATAGATACAACAATATGCCAAGGGCAAAGTTTAACAGTAAACGGCACAACATATACCGCCAACGGTTTCTATCAAGACACAGCACGATACACTGTTTCTAACTGTGATTCTATACAGTATAATATCAATTTACATATTGATAGCTTTATAGTAGAGAATATAGACACCACAATCTGCCAAGGACAAAGTTTAACGGTAAATGGCACAACATATACCGCAAATGGTTTCTATCAAGATACAGCGAGATACGTAATAAGCGGTTGTGATTCTATACAGTACAATATCAATTTACATATTGACAGTTTTACAGTAGAAAATATAGATACTACCATTTGTCAAGGACAAACATTAACCGTAAATGGTGTAACTTATACTGCTAATGGCTTCTATCAAGACACGGCACGTTATGTAGTAAGTGGCTGTGATTCTATACAGTATAATATCAACTTACATATTGATAGCTTTATAGTAGAGAATATAGACACCACCATTTGTCAAGGACAAACATTAACCGTAAATGGTGTAACTTATACTGCTAATGGTTTCTATCAAGATACAGCGAGATACGTAGTAAGCGGTTGTGATTCTATACAATACAATATCAATCTACACATTGACAGCTTTATTGTAGAGAATATAGATACAACCATTTGTCAAGGACAAACTTTAACAGTAAACGGGACAAGCTATACAGCAAACGGTTTCTATCAAGACACAACGAGATACGTAGTAAGCGGTTGTGATTCTATACAATACAATATCAACTTGCATATTGACAGTTTTACTGTTGAGAATATTGATACTACTATTTGTCAAGGACAAAGTATAACCGTAAACGGTGTAACTTATACTGCCAATGGCTTCTATCAAGACACGGCACGATACACTGTTTCTAACTGTGATTCAATACAGTATAATATCAATCTACATATAGACAGCTTTATAGTAGAAAATATAGATACAACAATTTGCCAAGGACAAAGTTTGACGGTAAACGGCACAACATATACAACAAATGGCTTCTATCAAGATACAGCGAGATACGTAGTAAGTGACTGTGATTCTATTCAGTATAATATCAACTTGCACATTGACAGTTTCACAGTAGAAAATATAGACACAACTATATGTCAGGGACAAAGCTTAACCGTAAATGGTGTAACTTATAATGCCAACGGTTTCTATCAAGATACAGCGAGATACATAGTAAGCGGTTGTGATTCTATACAGTATAATATTAATCTACATATTGATAGTTTTACAGTAGAAAATATAGATACTACAATTTGTCAAGGACAAAGCTTAACCGTAAACGGTACAACTTATACCGCCAACGGCTTCTATCAAGACACAGCGAGATACGTAGTAAGCGGTTGTGATTCTATACAGTATAATATCAATTTACATATTGATAGCTTTATAGTAGAGAATATAGACACAACAATATGTCAGGGACAAAGTTTAACGGTAAATGGCACAACATATACTGCTAATGGTTTCTATCAAGATACAGCGAGATACGTAATAAGTGGTTGCGATTCTATACAATACAATATAAATCTACATATAGATAGCTTTATCGTAGAAAATATAGATACCACCATTTGTCAAGGGCAAACTTTAACAGTAAACGGCACAACATATACCGCCAACGGTTTCTATCAAGACACAGCACGATACACTGTTTCTAACTGTGATTCTATACAGTATAATATCAATTTACATATTGATAGCTTTATAGTAGAGAATATAGACACCACAATCTGCCAAGGACAAAGTTTAACGGTAAATGGCACAACATATACCGCAAATGGTTTCTATCAAGATACAGCGAGATACGTAATAAGCGGTTGTGATTCTATACAGTACAATATCAATTTACATATTGACAGTTTTACAGTAGAAAATATAGATACTACCATTTGTCAAGGACAAACATTAACCGTAAATGGTGTAACTTATACTGCTAATGGCTTCTATCAAGACACGGCACGTTATGTAGTAAGTGGCTGTGATTCTATACAGTATAATATCAACTTACATATTGATAGCTTTATAGTAGAGAATATAGACACCACCATTTGTCAAGGACAAACATTAACCGTAAATGGTGTAACTTATACTGCTAATGGTTTCTATCAAGATACAGCGAGATACGTAGTAAGCGGTTGTGATTCTATACAATACAATATCAATCTACACATTGACAGCTTTATTGTAGAGAATATAGATACAACCATTTGTCAAGGACAAACTTTAACAGTAAACGGGACAAGCTATACAGCAAACGGTTTCTATCAAGACACAACGAGATACGTAGTAAGCGGTTGTGATTCTATACAATACAATATCAACTTGCATATTGACAGTTTTACTGTTGAGAATATTGATACTACTATTTGTCAAGGACAAAGTATAACCGTAAACGGTGTAACTTATACTGCCAATGGCTTCTATCAAGACACGGCACGATACACTGTTTCTAACTGTGATTCAATACAGTATAATATCAATCTACATATAGACAGCTTTATAGTAGAAAATATAGATACAACAATTTGCCAAGGACAAAGTTTGACGGTAAACGGCACAACATATACAACAAATGGCTTCTATCAAGATACAGCGAGATACGTAGTAAGTGACTGTGATTCTATTCAGTATAATATCAACTTGCACATTGACAGTTTCACAGTAGAAAATATAGACACAACTATATGTCAGGGACAAAGCTTAACCGTAAATGGTGTAACTTATAATGCCAACGGTTTCTATCAAGATACAGCGAGATACATAGTAAGCGGTTGTGATTCTATACAGTATAATATTAATCTACATATTGATAGTTTTACAGTAGAAAATATAGATACTACAATTTGTCAAGGACAAAGCTTAACCGTAAACGGTACAACTTATACCGCCAACGGCTTCTATCAAGACACAGCGAGATACGTAGTAAGCGGTTGTGATTCTATTCAGTATAATATCAATTTACATATTGATAGCTTTATAGTAGAGAATATAGACACAACAATATGTCAGGGACAAAGTTTAACGGTAAATGGCACAACATATACTGCTAATGGTTTCTATCAAGATACAGCGAGATACGTAATAAGTGGTTGCGATTCTATACAATACAATATAAATCTACATATAGATAGCTTTATCGTAGAAAATATAGATGCCACCATTTGTCAAGGGCAAACTTTAATCGTAAACGGTACTACTTATAACGTTAATGGTTTCTATCAAGATACAGCTAGATATGTAGTAAGTGGCTGTGATTCTATACAATACAATATTAACCTACATATAGATAGCTTCACCGTAGAAAATATAGATACAACAATTTGCCAAGGACAAAGTTTGACGGTAAACGGCACAACATATACAACAAATGGTTTCTATCAAGATACAGCGAGATACGTAATAAGCGGTTGTGATTCTATACAGTACAATATCAATTTACATATTGACAGTTTTACAGTAGAAAATATAGATACTACCATTTGTCAAGGACAAAGTTTAACCGTAAACGGTACAACTTATAATGCCAATGGCTTCTATCAAGACACGGCACGATACGCTGTTTCTAACTGTGATTCCATACAATACAATATTAACTTACATATAGATAGTTTCACTGTAGAAAATATAGACACCACCATTTGCCAAGGACAAAGTTTAACGGTAAACGGCACAACTTATACTACCAATGGTTTCTATCAAGATACAGCGAGATACGTAATAAGCGGTTGCGATTCTATTCAGTATAATATCAATTTACATATTGATAGCTTTACAGTTGAGAATATAGACACAACAATATGTCAAGGACAAAGTTTAACGGTAAACGGTACTACTTATAATGCTAATGGCTTCTATCAAGATACGGCACGCTATGTAGTAAGTGGCTGTGATTCAATACAATACAATATCAATTTACATATTGACAGTTTTACCGTAGAAAATATAGATACTACCATTTGTCAAGGACAAAGCTTAACCGTAAACGGTACAACTTATACCGCCAACGGCTTCTATCAAGACACAGCGAGATACGTAGTAAGCGGTTGTGATTCCATACAGTATAATATTAATCTACACATTGACAGCTTTACCGTAGAAAATATTGATACTACTATTTGTCAAAGTCAAAGTTTAACCGTAAATGGTGTAACTTATAATGCAAATGGTTTCTATCAAGACACAGCGAGATACGTAGTAAGCGGTTGCGATTCTATTCAGTACAATATAAATCTACATATAGATAGTTTTACAGTAGAAAATATAGACACAACTATTTGTCAAGGACAAAGCTTAACGGTAAACGGCACAACTTATACTATTAACGGCTTTTATCAAGACACAGCTCGCTATACCGCTTCGGGTTGCGATTCTGTCCAGTTTAATATTAATCTACATATTGACAGTATAGAACCAATTACATTAAACGATACAATTTGTGAAGGCGATATTTACACCTTAAATGGCATAAATTATACGCAATCCGGCACCTATTACGATACCTTATACCACACGGCAAGTGGGTGTGATAGCATACATTATACGCTTAACTTACAAAGATTAGATTTTGTAACAGACACCATAAGACAAACAATATGTGAAGGAGACAGCTATATATTTAATGGCAACAGTTATACCACTGAAGGCGTGTATTACGATAGTACAGATTATTCATATTATGCTTGTGATAGCGTTCATTATGTAATATTTGTAGATGTGGACAGCGTAGAATTAATAACCATACCGACAAGTATTTGTGAAGGAGACACCTTTAGTTTTAATGGAACTGATTACACCACTCAAAACACTTATTATGATACGCTTCGTTATACCAGTAGTGGTTGCGATAGTGTTTGGTATGAAATTCAATTAACCGTAAATCCTTTACCTAATGTATTAGCTACAGCTACACCTAATGATAGTGTTTGTGAAAATAATCAAGTAACATTAAACGCAAGCGGAGCTACGCAGTACAGTTGGAATAACAGTACTGTACAAACAGGTATTCCTTTCTATCCTGCTGTTGGAACAACCCAATATGTATTAACAGGAATAGATGCAAATAACTGTATGAATACAGATACCATAAATATTGTCGGGTTAGAAACAGCCCAAACAACAGTATCATATACTATTTGTGAAGATGAGTTCCATACTTTGCCAGATGGAACACAAGTAAATACCGCAGGAACTTATACCACTACAATTCCAAGAGTAGGAACTGGTTGCGATAGCACAATAACAACCGAATTGACTGTTAATTATTTAGGAAGATACGATACATTACAAGATGTGTCAGTATGTTCTGGATTCTCTCAAACCTTAAATGTAAATCCGCAGAATATGGTAAGCATAGAATGGTTTGTAAATAATGGAAGTGGAGATGTTAGTTTAGTTGGGAATGCTGATTATGTTGGAGCAAACACAGGAGAGCTAAGTTTTAATTTAGACACTTCTTTACATCAAAACACATATACCGCACAAATGACTGACGAATGTGGAAATACTTATAATACAAGTATGACCTTAGAAGTATTTGCACCACATGCAGTAGAAAATCCATTGCCAGACACAACTTTCTGTATGCATGAAATAGATATAGTAAGTGTTGACTACAATGGCTATGATTATGAATGGAATACCGGGGAAATAGGACGAAGTATTTATCCTGATTATTCCGGAGAGTATATTGTTAATTTCACAGAGAATTACACTAATTGCTTAATGAGCGACACAATAAATATTACTTTGGAAGACTGTATAGGAAACTGTGTTGTATTAGCTCCAACAGGCTTTAGCCCAGATGGAAGTGGCACAAATGATATATTTAGAGTAGTAACTAGTTGCGATGAAGGCTTTGATGCATTCTCATTTAGTGTTTACAATCGTTGGGGAGAGTTAATATACTATACCGATAATTGGAGAGAAGGCTGGGATGGCACATACAAAGGTAGAGATGCAGAAATAGGCGTTTACACTTATTATGTAGAATATACTAAGAGTGTATCTCAAGAAAAAGGAAGTATTAAAGGAAATGTTACTTTAGTTAGATAAAATGATGTGAAACAAATTTCGGTCATAATATTATTTTTGCTCATAGCCCTCAAGAGTTTTGCTTGGGGGTTTTGGGCACACAAAAGAATAAACCGAATGGCAGTTTTTACCCTTAGAGATGATTTGTTTACTTTTTACAAAGAAAATATTGAATACCTTACCGAGCATGCTGTTGACCCCGATAAAAGAAGGTATGCCGTAGATGGAGAAGCTCCCAGACATTACATTGATTTAGACCATTATTGCACATACCCTTGCGATAGTTTTCCCAAAAAGTGGTATCAAGCGGTAGAAAAATATAGCGAAGACACGCTTAAAACTTATGGTATAGTTCCTTGGATTATTGAGTGGAAAATGAAAAGCTTAACACAAGCTTTTGAAGAAGGAGACAAAAAGAAAATTCTTAAATATTCAGCAGATATTGGACACTACATAGCCGATAGTCATGTGCCTTTGCACACAACAGAAAACTACAACGGACAGTTAACTAACCAATATGGAATACACGGATTTTGGGAAAGCCGACTACCCGAATTATTTAATGAAGACTACAATTATTTTGTAGGTAAATGCCAATATATTGAAAACAAAAACGAATTTATTTGGGCAAATGTTCTTAATGCCCATAGCAAATTAGACGAAGTGTTATTATTAGAAAAGCAATTAGATAAAGAAATTCCTTCTGACCAAAAATATAGTTTTGAACCCAGAGGAGAAACTTTAGTTAAAACATTTTCAGCCACATACTCTTCTGCCTATAATGAAAAACTGAACGGAATGGTAGAAGAGCAATTATTGCTTAGTGTAAAACACGTAGGCGATATATGGTACACCTGCTGGGTAGAAGCAGGTATGCCCAATCTTACCAACTTAGAGGAAAGCAACTGGGAAGATGAAGAATATAAACTAATGATAGAAAACGCAGGAAAAGTAAAAAGCCGTCCTCATGCAGAAACCGGTTTAGACAGTATAGAATAAACTACCTATTCAATATCCACTCCCGAGCATTTACAAAAGCCTCTAACCACGGGCTTACCTCATCTTTTCGTCCTTTAGGGTAGTTTGCCCAGTTCCACTGAAAAATAGACCTTTCTATGTGAGGCATCATTACTAAATGTCGTCCTGTATTATCGCACATCATAGCCGTGTTATAATCTGAACCATTGGGATTAGCCGGGTAATTTTCATAGCCGTATTTAGCTACAATATTATATGCTTTTTCTTGTTTTGGCAATGCAAATTTACCTTCTCCATGACTTATCCAAACGCCTAAAGTGCTACCAGCCAAAGTGCTTAACATAACTGATTTATTCTCTTTAATTTGTACCGAAGTAAAAGCACTTTCATGTTTATGGCTATCATTATGGAGCATTTTTGGCTTTTCTGTATGCTCTTTATTTATTAAACCCAATTCTATAAACAACTGACAACCATTGCAAATACCCACAGACAAAGTATCTTCCCTGTTAAAGAAATTATCTAAAGCTTGTTTTGCTTTTTTGTTATATTTAAAAGAACCGGCCCAGCCTTTAGCACTTCCCAATACATCAGAATTTGAAAAACCGCCCACAGCTCCAATAAACTGAACATCTTCTAAGTTTTCTCTACCCGAAATTAAATCCGTCATGTGAATATCTTTAACATCAAACCCAGCTAAAAACATAGCATGTGCCATTTCTCTTTCAGAGTTGCTCCCTTTTTCTCTAATAATAGCCGCTTTGGGGCGTTTGCCATTATATTGCTCTAATACTCCTGTAAATTGCTTTGGAAAAACATATTTTAAAGCTTGCTTTTTATAATTTTCAAAACGTTCCTTAGCCTTTTTTTCGCCACTTTGCTCTCTATCAAACAAATAAGACTGCTTATACCAAACATCTCTTAATTTTGAGATTTCTAATACCAAATCATCTTCAAAATGTGTAATTTCTAAAACATTGCTTTTTACCACTTCTCCTATTACAGAAAAATTAACACCGGCTGCTGTTAATATTTTTTCTACTTCTTTTTTAGCTTGAAAAACTATAGCTATATTTTCAGCAAAAAGTGTTTTAACAATATCTTTTTCGCCCAAAGAAGTTAAATTAATTTTTGCTCCCAAATTATTTTCGGCAAAACACATTTCTAATAAAGTAGTAATTAATCCACCGCTTCCTACATCATGCCCTGCCGTTATTAAATTTTGCTCAATTAATTTTTGTATAGTGTTAAAAGCTGTTTTTAAAGTTTTAGCATCTTTTACATTAGGAGCGTCATTGCCTATGCCACTTCTAATTTGTGCGAAAGAAGAACCGCCCAATTTATAGCTGTCAGCAGATAAATTGATATAATAAATTTTATCTTCAGTAACTTGAAAAACTGGCTCTACTACTTTTGTTATGTCTTTGCAATGTCCTACCGAAGAAATAATAACCGTGCCTGGCGAAAGCACTTCTCTATCCGTATATTTTTGTTTCATAGATAAAGAATCTTTGCCTGTAGGAATATTAATGCCCAGCTCAATAGCAAAATCAGCACAAGCCTCAACAGCTTCATACAAACGTGCATTTTCTCCTTCATTATTGCATGGCCACATCCAATTGGCAGACAATGAAACAGAATCTAAACCTCTTTCTAATGAAGCCCAAACTAAATTGCTTAAAGCTTCGCCTATACTGTTTCTGCTTCCTGCTTGTGGGTTTATCAGTCCAGAAATTGGAGAATGCCCTATAGAAGTAGCTACACCTTCTTTACCTTTAAAATCAAGAGCCATAACGCCCACATTGTTTAATGGCAATTGCAAAGCACCCACGCATTGCTGTTTTGCCACTTTGCCGCCTACGCATCTATCTACTTTGTTGGTCAACCAATCTTTGCAAGCCACTGCTTCTAACTGTAAAATCTGCTCTATATATTTTTCTATTTCTCCTACAGAATAACTTAATTCCGTATAAGTTTTATCTTGTTTTTTATCTTCCAAAACAGTTTTTGGCGAACTCCCAAACATGTCTGCCAAACTTAAATCCATTGGTTTAAACCCTTTGGTAAAAGATTCAAAAGTGAAACGATGATTGTCCGTTACTTCTCCCACATCATAAATAGGAGCTCTTTCTCTATCTGCTATTTCTTTTAGCTCATTAAAGTTTTCTTTGGCAATAACCAAGCCCATGCGTTCTTGGCTTTCATTTCCTATTATTTCTTTAGCAGAAAGCGTAGGGTCGCCAATAGGAAGTTTGTCTAAATCAATAATTCCTCCGGTATCTTCTACTAATTCAGAAAGGCAGTTTAAATGTCCGCCAGCTCCATGGTCGTGAATAGAAACTATAGTGTTTTCATTACTTTCTACCATAGCACGTATGGCATTGGCGGCACGCTTTTGCATTTCAGGGTTAGACCGCTGTATGGCATTCAATTCTATACCGCTACCAAAAGCACCCGTATCTGCTGATGAAACCGCAGCACCACCCATGCCTATTCTGTAATTATCGCCACCCAGTATTACTATTCTATCTCCTGCTTTAGGCGTTTTTTTCTGTGCGTATTGTTTTTTGCCATAGCCAATGCCTCCTGCCAGCATAATTACTTTATCATAAGCGGTAATGCTGTTATGTTCTTCATTTTCAAAAGTAAGCAGGGAACCTGCTATAAGTGGCTGACCAAATTTGTTGCCAAAATCTGAAGCTCCATTTGATGCTTTTATCAAAATATCTAAAGGACTTTGGTACAACCATTCTCTTGCTGTTACTTTTTGCTCCCATGGTTGTTTTTGCGTTCTGGAATAAGAAGTCATATACACAGCCGTGCCTGCCAAGGGCAATGAACCCGTTCCGCCTGCTAATCTATCTCTTATTTCTCCTCCACTTCCTGTAGCGGCACCGTTAAAAGGTTCTACCGTGGTAGGAAAATTGTGCGTTTCCGCTTTAAGAGAAATAATAGAATCAAAATCTTTTTCTGTGTAAAAATCTGCTTTATGGGCACACAACGGTGCAAATTGTTTTACCGAAGGTCCTTCTACAAAAGCAACATTATCTTTATAAGCCGAAACTATAGAATTGGGATGCTGTTTTGAGGTTTCTTTTATCATTTGGAATAATGATTTAGGTTGCTCTACACCATCTATAACAAATGTTCCATTAAATATTTTGTGGCGGCAATGTTCAGAATTTACTTGAGAAAAACCAAACACTTCAGAATCGGTTAATTTTCTGCCCAATTTTTCAGAAAGTTGCTCTAAATATGCTACTTCTTCATTGCTTAAAGCCAAACCTTCTTGTTTGTTGTAAGTAGCAATATCTTCAATATCTTTTATGGGTTCTGCTGTTATATTTACCTCAAAAATATTTTGATCTATTTGGGTAAATTTTTGCATTAGCATAGGGTCAAAAACAAAAGACGAGTCCGTTATTAAATCATACTTTTCTATTCTTTGTATGCCTTTAATTGCCATGTTTTGAGTTATTTCTACGGCATTGGTGCTCCATGGGCTAACCATTGTAGCTCTTGGCCCAACAAAATAGCCTTTATCAGCAACTATATTAGTGGTATTTAAGGCTGTAGCTTCGCCAAAAAGCCATTGTAGTTTTTCAATATCTTGTTCAGATAGCTTTATTTGAGTTTGAACGGCATAAAAATCTTGGTATTGACCTTTAAAAAAGAGAATCATTTAGCTGAAGGTTTTGACACCCCAAAAGTAAGGTCTTTTTTTGGGTTTTAGGGTATGAGAATGTAGCTGTTATTTCAAAAAAAGCAATGTTATTTTAAATAGCAATGCCACAAAAATATTTTTGTGGCATTACTGACAATTATAATTAAAACAAAACTTAAGCTTTTTCTTTTCCTAAAAGCTCCTTATTAATTACTTGATCTAATACTTTTTTGGGTAATGCTCCTGCTTGCATCATGGGTTGCTTATCCATAGGAATAAACAAAATAGACGGAATGCTTCTAATGCCAAAAACAGCAGAAAGTTCTTGTTCTACTTCTGTATCTACTTTGTAAATGTTTATATCATCGGCATATTCATTGCTTAGCTCTTCTAAAACGGGAGCTACAGCTTTGCACGGGCCACACCAGTCGGCATAAAAATCTATAATAGCGGGTTTATCTCCTTTATATTTCCATTCTGTTGCTCCTGTAGAGTAGTCAAAAATGTCTTCTTTAAATTTATCTGTAGTTAATTGTATTGTAGGCATTAATATTTATTTTATGCAAAGGTACGGCTTTAATTAAGCTATGCTTTGTGATAATTGTTACACCTATAATAAAAAACTGTTTTTATTATGTAGCGTAAATTTTGAAGTATGAAAAATTACCTGATTGCCAAAGGTTGTTCCATCATCTCAACGTTTTTTTTATAAAGTACGAGATAGTGGGAGATAGCGGGACTCCATTTCATTACGTTCGCTATAATATTCTGTTCTTGTTGGTCTGTTATCTATTAGTCTATTTTGCAAGAACAAAAAGAGATACTTCCTACTGTCAGCAAGACGAACCAACAGATACACGTCTTTGCGAGAAAATTATGACGGAGGAGAAATTTTTGTGGCAATCTCAACCAAGTAAAAGATTCCTGCCTTCGCAGGATAACGTGCAAGACAGTAAAACTATATTTGAAACTTCATTATTTGTGAGTATCTAATTACATCAAGGCACAGGGTCGTAGCCGCTACCGCCCCACGGGTGGCAACTGCCTATTCTTTTTATGCTTAGCCACAAGCCTTTAATGGGGCCATATTTCTTAAAAGTTTCTAATGAATATGCCGAACAAGTAGGCGTATATCTGCAGCTTGGTGGTAGCCATGGAGAAATTACTAATTGGTAAACTCTTATAACTATTATAAACGGAAGTGATAATATGTATTTTAATTTTTGCATTTTTTATCGTGTGAAAACTAAATCGTTTTCTTTACTCAACTTAGGATTATAAACATAGCCGTCCATTTCAAAAGCTAATAAGTCTTTAGGATTATTTATTTTGTTTTTAACAATAAAACGACACATATATCCTCTGGCTTTTTTCAAAAAAACCATTATAGATTTATACTCGCCATTTTTATATTCTTTAAATGTGCAATTTATTACTGTGGCGTTAATATTTTTCTGTTGAACCGCTTTATAATACTCATTTGAAGCTACATTAACTAAATATGGGCTGCCACTTTCTGCTATAGCCGTATTTAATGCTGTACTTATTTTATTGTCCCAAAAACTATATAAATCCTTATTTCCTTTTGTTTTAAGTGGTTTTCCCATTTCTAAACGGTAAGGCTGAATAATATCTAAAGGACTTAATAAACCATATAATCCCGAAAGTATTCTAATGTGTTTTTGGGCGTAATCTAATTCCTGCTGTGTAAAATCATCTGCTTGCAAACCCGTGTAGGCATCTCCATTAAAAGTTAAAATGGCGGGTTTAGCATTTTTGTTAGTGTGTGTGTTCTCCCAGTTTTGAAAACGTTCATAGTTTAAATCTGCCAACTTAGGACTAAGCTGCATAAATTTACTTATGTCTTTGGCTTTCATTTTTTTAAGTTGCTGCATTAAAAGTTCAGCTTCGCTTAAAAACTGTGGCTGACTGGTGTTTTTTATTTCTTTTTTCAGCTTTTCGGTATTTAAGTTTTTAGCTGGAGAAAGTATGGCTATCATGCTTTTTATTTTTGGTTGCTATTAGAAGCATTGGTGCTGGATCTTATTTGTGCTTCAAGCTTTTTTTGTTCTTCAATTCCTTTTAGCTTTTCCGTCTCTTTAGCATCTGCCACTGCTTTATTTTTATTTTGTGTGCCTTTTATCATACCGGCTAAAAAACCTATTAATAAACCTACTGCTAGCGTAAACATTAATGCTATAAATAATGGCAATTGTTGCATTTTCATAGAAAAAAACTTAATATCTACTTCCTGCATATTTTGAAAGCAAAATATTAATATTATCAATAATAATGCGAACATTAAAACGGCTCTAACGGTGTTTACTACTTCTTTCATGATTTTTTATTTTTTTAAGACGAAAGACCTTCCATGGCGGCAAGTTTTTCGCTTTGTTCGGTTATTTTTAGTTTATCTATTACTTGGTCTAAATCTCCACCCACTATAGCATCTAAATGGTATAGGGTTAAATTAATTCGGTGGTCGGTAACACGCCCTTGTGGATAATTGTACGTTCTAATTTTAGCACTTCTATCGCCTGTGCTTACTTTAGATTTTCTTTGCTGAGCCAATTCGGCATGCTGTGCAGCGTGTGCCTGCTCGTACAACTTAGACCGCAACCACTGCATAGCTATTTCTCTGTTTTTGTGCTGCGAACGCCCTTCTTGACACTCTACCACTGTACCCGTAGGAACGTGCGTAATACGTATAGCAGATTCTGTTTTATTAACGTGCTGACCTCCTGCGCCACTGGCTCTAAAAGTATCTACCTTAAGGTCGGCAGGGTTTATTTCTACATCTACGTCATCTACCTCCGGCAGTACCGCTACAGATGCAGCCGATGTGTGTACCCGCCCTTGGCTTTCTGTTTTAGGAACACGCTGTACCCTGTGCACGCCACTTTCATATTTTAAAGTGCCATATACATTAGTGCCTTTTACATTAACTACCACTTCTTTATAGCCTCCGGCAGTTCCTTCATTTGAGCTTATTATTTCGGTTTTAAAGCCCTTATTATCGCAATAGCTTAAATACATTTTTAACAAATCTCCAGCAAAAATACTGGCTTCATCTCCTCCTGTACCCGCACGTATTTCTAACATTACATCTTTGCTGTCTTCAGGGTCTTTGGGTACTAATATTACTTTTATTTCCTCTTCTAAAGCTTCTTTTTGTTCGTTTAGCTCATCAAGTTCCATTTTAGCCATTTCTCGCATTTCTTCATCGCGTTCGTTAGCCAAAATTGATTTTGTGTTTTCTAAATTGCTAATTACATTTTTGTACTTATCATATATATTTTTTACTTCTTCAAGCTCGGCATATTCTTTGCTTAAGCGGGTAAACTCTTTTATATCGTCCATTAAAGAAGGGTCAGACATTTTTTGCCTTACTTCTTCAAACTTAATTACTATGGGTTCTAACTTATCTAACATCACGTGCAAATATACGGTTTTTGCAATTTACGCTTTACTTAAATTAACAGCATTTATTTATTTTTAGTTTTATATTAGCTCCTTTATTTTGTGTAACATGAAAACATTAAAAACAACTATTATTTTATGGCTTGTATGCCTTAGCAGTTTTGCTCAAGATAAAGGCTTGCTGTGGGAAATAAGCAAAGAGGGCTATCACACTTCATACTTATTTGGCACTATACACTTAAACCACGATAAAGTATTAGAAAACGACAGTGTGGTTTTACAAAAAATAAGCGAGTGCAGTGCTTATGCAGGCGAAATTATACTGCAAGAAGAAGATATGATAAAAATGATGGGGTTTATTTTTGAAAAAGATAGTGCTAAGCAATGTCAAAATATTTTCACTAAAAAAGAGCTAAAAGAAATTAGTTTAGTTGTAGAAGAAAAAAAAGGAGCTATTATGGCAATGTTTGTTCCAAAAATGTCGCCATATATTGTTGCTACTATACTTTCTATTCCGGATGAATTGGGTGCGGCAAGCGGAACTGCTTTTTTAGATATTTATTTACAAAACTTTGCCGATAGTTTGGGTTTAGCATTAATAAGTTTAGAAAGTGTGGAGAGTCAAATGGCATATTTAAGCAATATTCCTATTGCAGAACAAAAAGATCATTTGCTGAGTATAGTAAATAATATAGATGCTAAAGAGGAGGAAACAAATGATATAGTAGAACTTTATAAGAACGGAGATTTACAAAAAATTGAAAATATGATTATAGAAATGGCAGGCACAGACCCTATTATGAATGATGATTTTATGATAGAAAGGAATATTATTCATAAAAATGGAATGATAAATGCCATGAAACAGCAAGCTACATTTACGGCAGTAGGTGCTGCTCATTTAGCTGGCGAGCAAGGTATTATTAACTTGCTAAGAGGAGAGGGTTTTAGTGTTGAAGCGGTACAATTTTAATATATGAATCTCTAAAAATTTATTCCCTCAATCTTTATCCTTATTTTTGCAAAAAAAATTAATTGTAATACATGAATTTAGTAGAAGAATTACGCTGGAGAGGTTTAATACACGATATGATGCCGGGAACAGAAGAACAACTGGCAAAAGAAAGCACTACGGCTTATATTGGCTTTGACCCAACGTCTGACAGCTTGCACATAGGAAGCCTTGTGCCTATTATTTTATTAATGCACTTAAAAAATTATGGACACCGACCTATAGCTTTAGTAGGTGGTGCTACGGGTATGATAGGCGATCCCAGCGGTAAAAGCGATGAAAGAAACCTGCTAAATGAAGAAGAATTAGCTAAAAATGTGGCAGGAATTAAAAATGTATTATCCCGATTTTTAGATTTTGATTCAAGCAAAGAAAATGCTCCGCTTTTAGTTAATAATTACGATTGGATGAAAGATTTTACTTTCATAGCATTTGCCAGAGATGTGGGAAAACGCATAACTGTTAACTACATGATGGCTAAAGATTCCGTAAAAAAACGCTTAACAGGCGAAGCAGGTAGCGGTATGTCTTTTACAGAGTTTACTTACCAATTAATTCAAGGTTACGATTTTTACCATTTGCACAAAACCTACAATTGTGTGCTACAAATGGGCGGTAGCGACCAGTGGGGAAACATAACTACAGGCACTGAGCTGGTACGCAGAATGAACGATGAGGAAACCAAAGCTTTTGCTCTTACTTGCCCTTTAATTACTAAAGCCGATGGGAGTAAATTTGGCAAAAGTGAAGGAGGCAATGTTTGGTTAGATGCCGACAAAACTTCTCCGTACAAATTTTATCAGTTTTGGCTAAACGCTACAGATGAAGATGCCGAAAACTATATTAAAATCTTTACGTTTAAAACACAAAATGAAGTAGAAAAACTAATAAACGAACATAAAGAAGCTCCTCATTTACGTACTTTACAAAAAGCATTAGCAGCCAGTATTACCGAAATGGTACATGGCAAGGATGCTTTAGAAACTGCCATTACTGCAAGTGGTATTTTGTTTGGCAAACCCAATGTAGATGAACTTAACAAACTAAGCGAAAAAGATATGCTTGAAGTTTTTGAAGGTGTGCCTACTTTTAGTTTGGCTAAAGATGAGCTAAAAAAAGAAATTCCTATTGTAGATTTTTTAGCAGAAAAAACAGGAATTTTGCCAAGTAATGGCGAAGTAAGACGAGCCTTAAAAGAAAACTCTTTAAGCATTAATAAAGAGAAGATTAATGATGAAAAAACCATAAGCCAAGCCGATGTGCTTAAAAATGGTTTTATATTAGCTCAGCGTGGTAAAAAGAATTACTTTTTGGTAAAAGTATCTTAATCAGCGTTTTCTTTAATATTTATTTTTTTATCGTAAATTAGCAAATGCAATGCGTGCATTGTATTTTTAAAACCAAGCTAATTTATATGAATCACTATAAAATAATCATTATAGGAAGTGGATTTGGTGGACAGTGTGCCGCCATCAACTTGCTAAAACAGCATATCAGTGACTTTTGTATATTAGAAAGGCGGTCTTTTATGGGTGGCACGTGGTGTCAAAACACCTACCCCGGTGCGGCTGTAGATGTTCAATCACCATTATATTCGCTTTCTTTTGAGCCTTATAATTGGTCGCAAATGTTTGCAGAACAAAAAGAGCTAAATGAATATACCAACTATGTAATAGACAAATATAAACTAAGAGAAAAAACAAAAATAAACACCAATGTAGAAGAAATAAAATGGAACGAAAACCAAAGTAAATGGGAAATTTCTACAAATAATGGTTTATTTTCTGCCCAGTTTATTATTAACGCTTCCGGTCCGCTAAGCACGCCTACTATTCCAAATTTTAAAGGTAAAGATTCTTTTAAAAATGAATCTTTTCATACTAACGATTGGAATTGGGACTATGACTACAAAAACAAAAAAGTAGCTGTGGTAGGTAGCGGAGCCAGTGCCGCACAGGTTATTCCTACTATAGCTAAAGATGTTAAAGAACTACACGTTTTTCAAAGAACGCCACATTGGGTGATGCCACGGCACGACCATGTTTTTACTAAGTTTGAACGCAAGCTTCTCAGCAATAAATTTATCTACAAAATTATTAGAACCACAATTTATTGGGCATTAGAATCCAGAGTTATTGGCTTTAAATATTCCGATTTTTTGCTAAAAATTGTAGCTCAGAATAAAGCGGAAAAACTCATTAAAAAAACCTTTAAAAATAATAAAGAATTGCAAGAAAAAGTAACGCCCAACTATACTATAGGTTGCAAAAGAATTATTCTTTCAAATACTTTATACCCTACTTTTAATCAAAAAAATGTTTTTTTACACGCTAAAACAGGTGCCATTGCTGAAATAACTGAGAATGCTATTATCACAACTCAAAACGACAAAATAGATTTAGATTTAATAGTTTATGCCACCGGCTACGATGCCACAGATGGTGTTATTTCTTATCCGGTTATAGGTAAAAACAATATACTTTTACAAGATTATTGGGAAGCTTTTCCCCGGGCATATTTAGGCACTACTATTCCAAATTTTCCTAATTTTTTTGTTGTTACAGGCCCTAATACCGGCATAGGGCACACTTCTGCTATTTTTATTATAGAAGCTCAAATGCATTACATATTAAAAAGTATAAATGCCGTAGATAAACAACAAAAACAATTTATAGAAGTAACGCAGGAAGCAGAAGCTAGATATACCGAAAATATCCATAAAGAAATGGAAAAAACCGTGTGGCAAAGTGGTGGATGCAATAGCTGGTATAAAAGTAAAAGCGGGCATGTTATTGCTATGTTTCCAGGTTTTAGTTTTACCTATTTAAAACTGGCTAAAAATTTCAAACTTAAAGACCATAAACTAACATGAGAGATTTTAAAGATAAAATAGCGGTAATAACCGGAGCGGGTTCCGGCATGGGAAGAGCTTATGCTCTTGAGTTTGCAAAGCTCGGTTCAAAATTAGCATTAAATGATTTTGATAAAAATGGACTTGAAGAAACTGCCAATTTGATAAAAAACAATTATCAAAATGAGATTTATACGGAATGTTTTGATGTTTCAGATACAGTAGCTATGCTAAATTTTGCTCAGAATGTAGCTCAACAGTTGGGCAAAGCACATGTAGTAATAAACAATGCTGGAATTGAAGGCTCGGTAGAAGCATTTTATCATACTGATGTGGCGGATATAAAAAAGGTAATGAACGTCAACTTTTATGGCGTGGTAAACGGATGCAAAGCATTTTTGCCACAGTTAGTAGAAAATAATGAAGGTGCTATTGTAAATGTTTCCAGTATATTTGGCTTAGTAGGTACGCCTAACCACAGCGATTATTGTGCGAGCAAATTTGCCGTAAGAGGTTTTACTGAAGCTTTGTGTGCTGAATTTGTAAACAGCCCAATTAGCATAACTTGCTTGCATCCGGGAGGTATTGATACCAACATAGTAAGAAAAGACGGAGGAAAAGCTTTTTCTAAAAAATATTTGAGTACTCCACCCGAAAAAATAGTAAAACACGTAATTAAAAGCATAAAAAGGAAAAAAGTAAAGATAGTTTATGGCAAAAGTTCATTTAAAACATGGTTAGGTTCTAACATTGTACCACAGGGAATTTTAGTAAAAATAATTTGGAACGAAATGAAAAAAGTAGTTAACACCAAAAAATACAGTGATTTTATTAAATAAAGCAAAATGAAAGATTTTAAAAATAAAGTAGCGGTAGTAACGGGCGGTGGCGGTAGCGGAATAGGAAATCATTTAGTGGTTGAATTAGCTAAAAAGGGAGCAAAAATTGCTTTTTGTGATATTGCGGATATAGAAAAAACTTTAGCGGATATTAAACCGTACAATACGGATGTTTATAGTGAAAAAGTGGACATGGGCAACAAAGAAGCCATAAAACGCTTTGTTCAAAATGTAATCCATCACTTTGGAGGTGTTAATCTATTAATAAATAATGCCGGAATAGCACTTGGCGATATTTCTTTTGACAAGGTAAGTGAGCAAGATTTTGAGAAAATAACCAATATCAATTATTGGGGAGTTGTATATAGCACACAGTTTTTTTATCCTTATTTATTAAAAGAAAAAGAAGCCGCTATTGTAAATTTATCCAGTTCGCAAGGTATTTTAGCTCTTCCGTATTTAGTGCCTTACTGTACCACAAAATTTGCGGTAAGGGGTTTTACAGATGCATTAAGAGTTGAAAACAGTGTGAGAGGAATTAAAAATGTAACCGTACACACCGTTCATCCGGGGAGAGTAGCCACGGATATTACTTTGCATGCTGATTATAGTGGCCCCAGAACAAATGCTTTTCATAATGAACTGCAAGCAGGCACTTCTGCTCAAAAAGCTGCCGAAATAATATTAAAAGGCGTACAAAAAAATAAAGCCAGAATTTTTATAAGCGATGGCAAACTACAAGATTTAGTTGCCCGACTTTTTCCCAGCCATGTAGATAAAATAGCTAAGTTTGTTATGAAGCTTAAAAAGTTGCCAACAAACTAACTATCAAGAGCTTATAGTATAGAATCTATAATTTTATCGGTGCTAAAACCTTCGGCTTCGGCTTTGTAGTTTTTAAATATACGGTGGCGTAATACAGGTTTTGCCACAGCACGCACATCTTCTATATCTGGGCTATATTTTCCTCTTAGTGCAGCATGGCATTTTGCTCCTATTACTAAATATTGGGCAGCTCTGGGTCCTGCTCCCCACGCTACATAATCGTTAATTAACTGCGGAGCACTTTCTTTGCCTACTCTTGTTTTGTTTACTAATTTAACGGCATATTCCAGTACATTGTCTGCTATTGGTATTCTTCTTACTAAACCCTGAAAAAAGATAATTTCTTCTGCACCTAAAAGTTTATTTGCGGTATTGCTTGTTCCAGAAGTGGTAGCTTTTACTACTTGTACTTCTTCTTCGTAGCTGGGATAGTCTAAAATAATATTAAACATAAAACGGTCAAGCTGAGCTTCCGGAAGTGGATAGGTGCCTTCTTGTTCTATGGGGTTTTGCGTAGCTAATACAAAAAATGGATTAGGCAATTTATTTTCTACACCATTTATAGTAACAGATTTTTCTTGCATGGCTTCTAATAATGCTGCCTGTGTTTTGGGTGGCGTACGGTTTATTTCGTCTGCTAAAATAATATTAGAAAATATAGGTCCTTTTGTGAATTTAAAACTTCTATTTTCATCTAAAATTTCAGCTCCTACTATATCGCTGGGCATTAAGTCCGGAGTAAACTGAATTCTGTTAAAACTCAAATCTAACACTTCTGAAATGGTATTAACCAACAAGGTTTTAGCCAAACCGGGTACACCTACTAAAAGGCTGTGTCCATTGCTAAATATTGAAGCTAATACAAAATCTACTGCTTCGTTTTGACCTATTATTACTTTTGCTATTTCTGCTCTTAAATCTTTATACTTTTGTGCTAATGCATCTACTGCTTCTACATCATTTTTAAAATTCATATACTACTACTTTGTTTGTTAGATTAGTTTATTATTAAATCGCAATGTTGATAATCTTCGTTTACTTTTATATAGATATTTTCAGCTTTTTTGGCTAACCATTTTTCCATTTCTGCATTTTGTTTAGCTTGTTTTGCCACGGCTTTTATTTTGCTATAATCTGTATTTATATTGGCTAAATGTGCCGGGCTTTCCGACTGCAAAAATAAAATTCTATACCCTGTTTTTCCGTCTAAAGCGGTATATGGCATTACTGTAGATATATCTCCTACTTCCATATTATCTAATGCCAATGCTACGTTTCCGTCTAACTGGCTCATTTCAAAAAATGTATTTCCTGTGTTGGGATTGGTCATTAATCCACCATTTTGCTTGCTCTGCTCATCTTTTGAATATTTAGAAACTGCTTCTTGGTACGTGATTTTTTTGTTTATTAAATCATCATAAATTTCGTTTGCTTTCTCTTCTGCATTAAGTAAGTTTTCATTATCAATATCGGGAGTTATTAAAATATGTCGGGTACTTATTCTATCTCCTTTTCTGTCTATCATTTGAATAATATGATAACCAAATTCTGTTTCTACTACTTCTGAAATTTCATCTTTTTTTAGTCTAAAAGCTACCGCCTCAAATTCGGGTACAAACTGCCCACGCTTTACATAGCCTAATTCTCCATCATTATTTGCCGAGCCCGGGTCATCGGAATACAATAATGCTTGAAAACCAAATCCGCTTCCATCTAAAATATCTTGTCTTATTTTCTCGGCTTTTTCTTTTGCCGCACGTTTTTGTATAAGTGTAGGTTCTGCATAAATAACTATTTGTCCCACTTCTACTTCTGCATTAAAATATGGCAAACTATCTATAGGAATTGAATTGTAAAACTCCATTACTTCTTCCGGAGTAACATCTAAGTCTGCAAAAGCTTGTCCTCTCATTTTATCCGACAACAATTGCTGATAAATATCGTCTCTAAATTCTTCTTTTAAATCAAACAATGATTTTCCGTAGTATTCTTCCAGTTTTTCGCTAGAACCAAACATATTTATAAAATATTCTATTCTTCTATTTAATTCATTATCTACCTCATCATTTGTTACTTCTATACTGTCTATTCCTGCTTGCACTACAAATATTTTATCTATAATAAGCTGGTTTAGCACTTCGCAGGTTAAATCTTCTGTTAGGGTATAATTTTGCTCTTTTATTTGCCCCAGTTGTATATCTAAATCAGATTTTAATATAACCTTATCATCTACAACAGCCACTATGCCATCTATAACTTGTGCATGAGCACTGCTATACAATAAAACTACTAAAAGTAGATACCTGGCAACGTTATTTATATATTTCAATTTCATTATTTTTTTGAGTGTTTAAAAACAAATCTTTTTGCTTTTTATCCAATATTTTATTTGCTTTTTGAAATTCTAAGATACTTATTATTTCGCTACTTACTAATTCTAAAGGCATTAGTTCGCCTTTATTTCTTTTATCTGTTATTCTGTACAAAAGTACTTTTTCGTCATTCAAATAAAATGATTGGAATTTTACTTTGGTTACCCATAAATATTCCGGCAAACCTATTTCAGTAATTATATCTTCGCTAATCCACGTTGGGCTTAATATACAGTCATTAGGATGCTGCGAACATACTTCTGAAACAAGTACATTTTCTTCATTTCTATTTAAAGATTCTAAGACTTCATCTATGTTAGATATTTTACTATCTAATTTAACAAACTCTATCTTGTAAAGATTATCTAAATTTTGATACTTATTATTATTTTCTTTAAAATATTTTACTATTTCGTCATCGCCTACGGTTATATTGTTTTCCTTTACAAATTTTTCTTTGTAAGTGGTTATATAAAGGCTTTTTTCATATTGTTTTACCTTTTCTTCTATATCGGTAGTGTTTTCCAGTTCTTTTTTGGCTGTCAAATACCAAAGTTCATTATTTACCCAACTATCTATTTGAGTACTGCTTATTTGCTTTACATCTTCAGCAGTATAGTCTTCGCCCAATATGGTTGAAGGATAAAGATACTCTCCCTTCACTTTTGCCAAAGGATTTTCATCTTTTTTGTGGCTATTATTACATGAAAATAACAATATAGATAATATGAAAATAAACCGCCTCAATCTACTTTTTTATTAACGATTGAAAAACGTCATTATTTACCGAAACTTTATACTTGTTTTTAAGTGTGTTTATCCAGTCTTTCTCCAATTTGTTTTGATAATCAGATATAACATAGCCTTTTGTTTCTTCCAAAGCTTTTGGTTCGGGCTTTAAAATTTCATTTACTTTATACACTACTTTTTTGCCGTTTTCTTCTGTTGTAACCGTGCTTCCTGTTTTCCATTCTAAACCTGCTACATTAAAATGTTCTTTTTCTGCTTTAACGGTTTGAACGCTAACTTGTTTTTCTTTTTTATTTAGTTTTTTGCTTATGGCTTCAAAGTTTTTGCCTTTATCAAGTAGTTTTATTCCTTTATCGGCAGCTGTGCTGTTTTCAAAAGTATATTTACTATAGCTCACTCTATCTTGCCACATATAGTTGTTTCGGTGTTCTTTATAGTATGCTTCAAGCCCAGCGGTGTCTTCTACTGCTTTATTCCAAACCTCTTTATTGGTAAGTTCAAAAAGCAAAATTCCATCATGGTATTCTTGCAATAGATTTTTGTAATCTTCATTTATTTGAGCTAAGTTTTTCTCTCTGTATTTTTCTATTTTATCGTTTCTAAAATCGTTAAATTGATTGTGCAAAACACTTTCAATTGCATCATCATTTTTAATTCTAGGTGCTTCTCTTTTTGCATAATCTATAAATAAATTATTGGTAATAGGTGCTGTTCCTATTTTAAACAGAACTTCTTCTGGTTGATTTTCAACACTATACGCTTTGTTTTTGTATGAATTGGCTAACAACGATATGGTTTTATCTATAGCTTTTCGGTTTTCGGTGTATCCAAATTTATTTTTAGAATCTTCTATGTTTTTTTGCAGAGCAACATTAGAACGCATATCTCTTGATACACTCATTTCCAATATTTTTTTGCTTTCATTGTAAGGCAAAATCTCTTCTTTTGAAATTCTTTTAATAATATGCCACCCAATAGCAGACAGAATAGGTGCGGCTATACCGCCATCTTTTTTAATAGAAAAAGCAGCATCGGCATACTCGCTTAGCATTTCTGCCGAACTCAAGGCAGGTAATACTCCTCCTTGATTTTTGGTTTTAGTATCCTGCGAATATTTTTTGGCAGCATCTTCAAAATTAATTTCTCCCGAAGATATTTGAGCATATATTTTTTGAGCTTCTTGCTTGGCTATTGCTTTATTTTCCGGGGTATCGGTTTCTTTGCTTTTTATCAATATGTGTGCTGTGGTTATTTTTCCTCTGGCAGGTCTTTTATCGTGTACCAGCACTAAGTGGTAGCCAAACCTTGTGGCAACGGGTTCAGATATTTTGCCAATAGGCGTGTTGTACATGGCATTTTCAAAAGGATATACGGTTTGAAAAACGGTTAAATAGCCTAATCTGCCATTATTTTCTTTTGCAGAAGGGTCTTCTGACTTTGCTTTGGCTATTACAGCAAAGTTTTTAAGTGTTAATCCTTTTTTTATGTCTTGTATCTTTTTTAAGGTAGTAGCAGTATCTTTAGCCGAAGGATAATCGTTTGGCCAACGCACCAATATATGGCTAACATCTACTTCTTCGGTACTTCTGTCATAAGCTTCTTTTACTAATTCTTCTGTTACTTCTTTATCGTTAATATAACTACTTATTAGCTGCTTATTATATGAATTTAACTCATTTTTAATAGAAGTAATCGTGTCCATTTGCAATTGTTCTGCTTCTTTTACTTTTAGTTTGAAATTGATAAACAAATCTAAATATTCATCAAGAGAAGCTTTGCTATAATCTGCTTGGTTGTTTATATTGTTTTTTGTGTAAACTCTTTCAAACTCGTCAACATATACCTTGTCATTATCTATAGTAAAAAGGACTTTGTTGTTTTGAGCATTAGCTAATTGGATAAAAAGTGGTATTAAAAAAACTAATTTCTTCATGATTTTAATTTATTTCGGCAAGCAAATATAAGGGTTTAGTCTTTTACCAAACATTTTAAAAGTTGTCTTATTTAATATTAAGTGCTAATATTTATTTGATTTTCATATAATTTAACGTTACTACCATTTAAAAGAAGCAAAAATAGATAGGTGGTCGCTTAAATTTCCGTTTAGTTTTGCGGTTCTTTCTACTGGAGATTTAAACCAAAGCACTTCTTTATTTGTAGCGTGGATATTTGTACCGTTTTTTCTTAGAAATATGTAATCTATTACTGTTTTTTCTTTTCTAATTTTTGCTGTTGTGCTTTTTTGTGCACTTCGGGTTACAATATCTTCTACACCTAACATTTCTATCATTTCATTGTAATAAGCCGTGTCTTCTTTGTGTGTATTCATATCGCCACAAACTATCTGTGGCACGTTTAGCAGTTTAAACTCATCAAGTAGTGTTCTCATTTGCTTATATTGTTCTTTTCTTATCCACTGTGGTCCACCAGCATTAAGATGCGTTCCTAATATTTGAAATCTATTTCCATTATAATATCCCTCTAAAAGTGCTGCTCCTTTTTTAGCAAAACAATCGGCTCCATTGCAAGTTTTATATTTTACTACATCTAAAACTTTTAAGGGTATTTTGCTAACTATAAAAACTCCGCTACTTGTTTTTAAAGATGCTTTGCTTGGGTTAAAAGGTCCATATTGATATGGGAAAGTTTCTTTTATGCCATTACTTAGCACTTTTCTTGCCGGGCCAAAAAATGCTTCTTGAAATACAATAATATCGTAATTGCTTTTGTTTGCCATTCCGGCAATTTCTGTAGCCCTGCCTCTTTTATCACTTTTTTTAATGTCTTTAGAAAGATTAGTTATGCCCGGTAGCATATAAATATTCCAACTTAATATTTTTAAATCATCTGCTTGTGTTTGAGCTTTTATATTTAAGCTTATTAGAATTAGAAGTAATGAAATTATTTTTTTTATCATTGTTAAAGTAATTTTTCTAAGTAAAAACCAAGGGCTATAGCACCTACAGAAAGCAATATTGAAAGTAAAATATAAACAATATTAAGTATTAAATATTGTGTGTTTAAAGTATATATTTCTAATGCAAAAGTTGAAAAAGTTGAAAAAGCACCGCAAAAACCTATTAACAAAAAATATCTCAGCCAATGATTTTCTGGAAACTTAGAAAGTAATAATGCCGAAAAAAAGCCAAGCACTAAAGAGGCTAAAACATTTACTAAAAAAGTGGATTTAGGGAAATTTACACCATCAAAAGGAAATAAAACATTAAACATATATCTTAACAAACTTCCTGCTGCTCCGCCTAATGCAACATAAATGAGTTTAAGCATTTTCGTGTCGTTTTTTTCCTATATTATAAACCACTTGCATTATACCAAAAACTAAAAAGAAGTATGCGTAAGATAAAATAGTTGTAGTAAAAGTCCACGGAATAATGCCAACATAAAGCAAACAAGCTAAAACTCCCGAAAGAATACCAATACTAATTAAAATAAGTGCTGTTTGTTTTTCTGTAAACCCAAAAAAAACTAATTGATGTGTTGTGTGGTCTTTTCCTCCTACAAAAGGAGATTGTTTTCGCATTAGTCTTCTTACGGTTACCGTTAGTGTATCCATTAGTGGAACGGTAAAAATTAAAAGCGGGAGTACAAATTGTTTTAGCTGAATAATACCAGAGTAGTCAGATCTTTCCCCCCAAATAGTTAATATACTGGCTGCGGCCAAAAAAACGCCTAAAAATTGGCTACCGGAGTCGCCCATATACATTTTTGCCGGATTCCAATTAAAGTATAAAAATCCTAATAATGCACCTATTACTCCTAAAATTAGGACAACTGATGTGGTTTCATAAGCTCCTTTTGATAAGATAAAAGAGATGCTTGCTAAAATGGTTAATGATGCAGTTGTAGTTATAGCATCCATATTATCTAACATATTAATAGAGTTCATGAGCCCTACTACCCAAAGTGTAGTTATAAAATAATCAATGGCTAAATTGCCTGTTGCTTCAATATACAAATTGCCTAAAATTAAAATAAAAGCACAGGTAAATTGCCCTATAAACTTTACCAAAGGATTGGTGTTATAGGCATCATCTGCTAAGCCTATTATAAAACCTACAGTAGTGGCTACAATAATGGCTATTAATTTTTGGTTGTAAAATAAATTATCAGTATTGCTTGGTAAAAATCCGGCAATGGATACCGAAAGTAAAAAAACTAAGAAAAAAGCTATGCCTCCTAAAGCGGGTTTTTCTTGAGCCGCCCATCTAACTTGTTGGTTATCAGAGTTTTTATTTCTTATTCCTAAATTTTTAGAAAATTTTAATAAAATCCAGTTTAGCACTAAAGAAATAGCCGTAGAAAAAACAAGGGCAAAAACAAATACTGAAATCATTTTCTCCACTTTTTGAATTTTCTTAAAATCCGTTTAACAAAATTATCGCTTTCATGTTTATCATCAGAATAATAACCACCACCATATCCGTAGCCATAACCATATCCGTAGCCGTAACCATATCCGTAGCCATAACTTGAAGCACCCACACCATAGTCATTTAACACCACTGAAAGATTAGAAATTTTATTATCAAATATCAGCTTATTGATATTTTCCAAATATTTTCTTTCAGAATAGCCTGTACGTACCACATATATAGGGCAATCTGCTCTTTTTAATAAGTCTAAAGAATCTGTAACCACTCCAGACGGAGGTGTATCAATAAAAATATAATCGTATTTTTCTTTAAGCTCATTTAAGAGTTCATCTACTTCTGGTTTGGCTATTAGTTCAGATGGATTAGGTGGCACAGGTCCAGAAGTAATAAAATCAAGATTAGTGATACCCGAGTTACTTATACAGTCTGTTAATGTAGTTCTACCAATCAAATAAGTGCTTAATCCTTTTTGATTATCTACACCAAATATTGAAGCTATTCTCGGTTTTCTTAAATCAAAATCAAGTATAATTACTTTTTTATCTAACAAACTGTATATGGCCGCTAGATTTATCCCTATAAATGTTTTGCCTTCTCCTGGAATGGTAGAAGTTGTAGCTATTATCTTTGCTTTATTATCAGAATTTATAAACTCTAAACTAGTTCTTAAAGATCTGAATGACTCGGAAATACGAGATTTAATATTATCAGTAACAACAACTTTGCTATTATCCATTTCATTATTATATTTAGGTATTATTCCTAAAATATTAGCATTTGTGTTTTCCTCTATTTCAGCTAAGTTATAAACTTTTTGGTTAAGTAAATATCTTATTGCTATTAATGATAGTCCAAGGAAAAATGCTAAAAATAATGCTACAGCCCAAATCATCATATCATTTGGAGCTATAGGCTTAAATGGCAAATTAGCTCTTTCTAAAATTATATAATCTGAAATTATACCTGCCCTTGATATGTTGTACAAATTTCTTTGTTCTATTAAATTAAAATAGAATTGTTGTTTTAAATCACTCTCTCTTTTAATCTTAGAAAAATCTATTTCTTTATCGGGAAGAGTATATAAAGAAGCATATAAAGTATTTATTTTATCTTGTATTTCTTTTCTTCCACTTACTGATTTATTTATAGCTAAATCTACTTGATTAATCAAATTAGATTTTAGTGCATTAATTTCTTTGTTTATGAGTATAATATCTGGATGATCTGGAGTAACGTTTAGTAGTTTCAAATTTCTTTTAGACTGTAATGCCGTAATTTCTGAAATACTATTTTCAAAAATCATATTGTTATCAGGGAATACTAATTGAGTTAAATTAGAAATATCATTTTCCGATTTCAAGAATGATTTAAGCCATTTTAGAGAGCTATCATAGGCATCTATTTCTATTTTATTTCTTTCTAATTCTGTTATTTCTTCAATGTTTTTTTGAATTTGTGCATTGGGCTCAATAAACCCTGTTTCAATTTTAAACTTTTTTAGTGTGTCTTGAGTGCTATAGTAATCTTGTCCAAAATTTTCAATTTGTTCATTTAGAAAGGTTAATGTTTTATCTATACTTTCCGCTTTCCTTTCGGTGTCAAATTTTATGTAATAAGTGGCTATTGCACTAATTATATCTTGGGCTTTTTGAGGAATAACACTCTCTATAGAAAGGCTTACTGTATTAGAATTAAAGTTTATTGGTGTAATAGTTAAACTTTTGCTTATCTCATTAACTACATCATCAAATTTTCTTTGTTTTATTATGTATGTTGTAGCACTATTTAGTTTATCTTTATCAAAATCAACAAAAGTTATATCCATATCTAAATTATGAATACCCGAAGCAAGTGTGCCTTTAATAGTTATTTCTTCTCCTAATTTATCGTATTTTAATGTTACATCATTATTCCTAAATGTAAGTTCTAACTCGTTATCAAATAATTGAGTATTTAAATTACTTAGTTTAGCTTCAAAAGGCACATTTTTATATAAAGCTGTTTTACTAATTTTTCCTTTTGTATAATATTCTGCTTCTAAAGGCAAATCTTTTATGGCTTCTGCTACAACCAATTTGGACTTTAAAAGTTGTATTTCTATATCTATTTCCGATTTATCTTCCTCAAACAAGTCTTCTACTCCTAAAAGTTGAGTTTGTTTTACTGTCTTACGCATTAATGTGGAGGTAGATTTATAAATATCTGGTGTGTGTCTCAAATATAAAAAAGCAATAATTGCAGCAAAAATCAACATTAATATAATCCAAATAATTGATTTTCTTGTTTCAAAAAGTAATACCTGTAAATTAAAATCCTCTAAAGTACTTTTAACCTTTTTTCTTTCTACTTGATTATTTATATTACTTGTACTCATTTTACTTTAAGTTTTTAACAAGTAATACTACTGTAGTTAACGATGTAATTAAGGCTAAAAAAGGTGTTATTTCTTTTAAGAAATTTTGAGCGACCCTCAATCTTTGCTCTATATATATAACATCATTAGTTTGAACTATCAAATCTGCATTTTTTAAACCTTCTAATGTAGATAGGTCAACATCTATAATTTCCGGAGCTTTTAAATCTCCCCTTATAACTTTTATCTTATAAGCTTTAAGGTCTTGTCCTATTCCTCCAGATTTTGCAATGACTTCTAATAATGTTGTTGGTCCTTGGTTTAAACTAACTACAGCTCCTTCGCTACCTTTAAACACAAATGCTCTTCTGTTTTCTACTTTTAAAATAGCATAAGGATCATTAAATAAAGAACTACTTCTTTCTTCAATATAGTTTTCTAATTCGTTTTCGGTTTTGCCTAAAACATAAGTTCTACCAAACAAAGGCAGTTCTACATATCCATCTTGCTCAACTAAATAAGAAGGTATCCTATTCTGATTTTGACTACCGCCTCCTCCTTGTACTCCAAGTTGCCCACTTACGCCTCCTCCTGTTTCGTTGGGTAGTACGTCTATTAAGTCAAAACCTTCTCTTGAATATATTTGTAAGGAAAGCAAATCGCCTTTTTCTATAGTATATTGCTCTATTGCTTGCCTTCCTACGCTAAAATATTCATAGTTCCCTTGCTTAAACATTCTATTAGGATACATTAATTTACAGGAATTTAATCCAAATAATAAAAATGCTATAAATAAAGGAATTATAAACGTGTTAGTTATCTTTTTCATCAAAATGAAATAGTCTTTAAAGCACGAATATAGTTATTTCTTAGGTTTTTTCGTTTAATAAACGATGATAAAGATTATTCATGTTTTTGCACAGTGTATTATAGCTAAATGTGCTTTTAACATGTTCATATCCTTTTTCGCTCATTTCAGCTCTCATTGTATCACTTTCTACGAGTTCTAAAAGCTGATTGGCAAACTCATTAATATTATTGTTTTGGGCAAGTAACGCTGTTTTATTTTCTATAACTATATCTTCTATTCCCCCTACTCTTGTAGAAACAATAGGCACATTAGCCGCCTGAGCTTCTATTAAACTTACCGGAGTGCCTTCGTTAAATGAGGTAAGACAAACAATGTCTAATCCGGGCAATGCAATTTCTATTTGTTTTATCCAACTTGTAAATAATACATCTACATTTTTTACATCATCTGCTGAGTAACTTAAATTATTTTCTTTTACATAATTTTCCACTTCAGCCCGACTTTCTCCGTCCCCAATAATAATTGCTTTTATTTTTTTCTTTGTTTGATTCTTGGCTTTTGCAAATGCTTTTATAAATAATTCATGATTTTTAATAGGTACTAACCTACCTATAATTCCAATAGCAATTTCATCCTCCTGCAAGCCATATTTCTTTCTAAATGCTTGCCTTCTTTCTTCATTATTTTCTTGAAATCTATCTAAATCAAACCCCAAAGGAATTACTTCACATTTAGATAAAGGTGCTACGTTATATTGATTGCACAACTCTTCCTTTTGGATATTGCTTATGGCTATTGTTCTTGACGTTTTTTTAGCTAAATATCTTTCTATGGTTAAAAAAACTTTGGTTTTAACAGGATTAAAATAAGAATGAAATACATGGCCATGAAAGGTGTGCAACACAACCGGAACGCCACTATTAATGGCAGCCAATCTACCTAATGCACCAGATTTGGCAGCATGAGTATGTACAATATCCGGTTTAAAATCTTCAATTATTTTTTTTATTTCTTTATATGCTTTCCAATCGTTTAAGGGACTAATTTCTCTATACATATTTTTAATATAATGAGGTTTTAATCCCAAGTTTTCTACTATAAACTCCGAACTGGCTTCACTTTCATCTTTCATGCCTGCCACAAGAAGTGTTTCAAACTCATCTCCTATATATTTGGAAAGATATGCTGCATTGTATGTGGGACCACCTAAGTTTAGGCGGTTTATTATACGGAGGATTTTAGGCATGAATTGTATATGATTCTATTTTAAAGTACTATTTTTGCCCATAATAAACTATGATTATAAAAGACATAATAGTATCTATAGGTTATTTTGTAATTATCATAATAGTTGCAAATCTAATTAAAAAACACTTTATAAAAGAAAAGTTAAAAAAACATTTTATTTACGGATTATACTTGAAACTTTTAGGGGCAATTTTCACGTATATAATTTATTTTTTTTACTACGGGACTGGAGATACCGTTTATTATTTTAAACGATCAGAATATATTAAATTTATTTTAAGCAATAATTTTAATCTTGGATTAAAATTACTCTTTAAAAATCCTCAAGTCTATGATCCCGAAACATACGGAATATTTATAGGTCTTCGGGCGTTTGATGCAAGTTCATACATCGTTGTTAAAATTGTTACTATCTTTAATTTATTCTGTTTTGGTAGCTACCCTGCTATAGCACTATGCTTTGCCAGTCTTTCCTTTTTTGGCATATGGAAGTTATTTAATGTTATTTATGAAACTTACCCAGAGCACATAAAGGTTTTATCTATATCATTCTTATATTTACCTTCGTTAATCTTTTGGGGATCTGGTATTTTTAAAGATACAATAACTATGGGGTTTTTAAGTCTTTTAGTATCATATTTTATTCAGTTTATTTTCTTTAAAAAAATAACTATTAGAGGTATATTTTTTTGTTTTATTTCTGTTTACATTATAGGGGTCATTAAAAGTTATATAATAATAGCTATAATTCCTGCTTTAATGTTCTTGCTATTTCTTAGTTTAAGAAATAAAATATCAAATTCAATTATAAAGAATTTATCTACTCCAATCTTTATCATTGCTATTATTTCAATAAGCTTAATAAGTTTAAATATTTTGAGTTCAGTATTTACTAAATTTAATATAAACAATTTAGAGGATAGAGCTAGTGATATGCAACGGTGGCACACATATAAAGTTGAGGTACTACAAGGAGGAGACGGCTCTGCATATTCGTTAGGGCAAATAGACTATACTCCGATAGGTATAATTAAAAAAATACCATTGGCAATAAATGTTGCACTTTTTAGACCATACTTATGGGAGGTTTCTAATCCTCTCATGCTTTTATCTTCCTTTGAAAGTTTATTTTTTTTAATACAAACGTTATTTTTTTTATATTATGCAGTAAGATCTCTTGGTAAATTATTTAACATTTTAAATAACAATTCCATTATCGTTTTTATGATGTTATTTTCATTAATTTTTGCTTTTGCAGTTGGTTTTACAAGTTATAATTTTGGAGCTCTTTCAAGGTATAGAATACCTTTACTACCGTTTTATATTTCTAGTATTATGATTTTAACTGAAAAATTAAAAAGTCTTAAACAAAAATAGTTCTGTAAAATGATTCTTTATTCTTTTTAATTGAGTATTTATTTAATACTATATTCCTTCCATTTATACCAACCTCCTTTCTTAGCTCAAAGTTTTCAATTAGTTCTGATAAAGTATGAATCCATTCATCATCTGTCAAGCACAGATATCCTCCTTCATTATTTTTTAAAATATCTTTATTTACGCCCACTGGAGAAAGAATAGCTGGAATCTCCATAGACATATACACCAAACCTTTAAGTCCACATTTCCCTTCACTCCATTTATCATTGGGAAGTGGCATTAATCCAATATCAATCTCTTCTAAATTTGATTTTTCTTTTTCATACTTCCACTTTTCACCTTTAATATCAAGTACTTTATTGTAATAATTTTCATCGCCTATAACTTTAAAACATATCTTTTCCTTATATTTTTCTTTTATATCTATAAGAACTTCACTTAGCAAATCAAAATGTTTTATTGTTGTTTGGCTTCCACTCCAACCTATACATATATTTTCTTTATTAGAATAAGGAATACTCCGTTTATATTTATCGGTATCTACACATGTAGGAATTATTTCAACCTTTTGGTTATATTTTAGAGCATACTTTTTTAAAAATTCATTTCCTACTATTACTTGATCGGCAACCATAATAATCTGTTTTGTTTTATCTGAATTTTTTAAAAAGGCAAACTTTTTATTTCCCTCAGATACATCTCTCATCCATATTGCATCATCAAAATCATAGACTAATTTTGTTTGTTTTGAAATTAATTTCTCAAAAATAGGAGGACCTATAAAAAAAAGCTCTTTTTGTATAAAAGCTCTTTCAAATTTTTTTACTTTAAATATAACTAAATACAATAATTTGAAAAATGATTTTAGAATCACAAAGATTTTTTTAAAAAAAACCTTATTACTATAAAAAATTTTATCGTCTTCTTTATTTAACAAAAAGACATATTCATAACTTACATCTTTACTCTCTAAATAAGGTAAAAATTGTTCTACTCTATACCGCTGAGAAGGAGACCTTTTCGGTCTGTGTCTCATTATAAAAATAATATCTTTTTTATTTTTTATTGTCCTATTTTTTAAGTTTAAGTAAGATACTTTTTATGTCTTATTCTTTTACGTAATACGCTTTTATTTTATCCCCTTTATTTAACAAAGTGAATATATAGTTTACCCCTTTCTTAATTATTTTCCAGTACCATATATATTCCATCTTATTCCTAAGCTTTTCATCTTCAGTATCTGCTGCGATATATTTCTGTTCAGTCTTTTTTGTAGCTATTTTGTGCCTCGTCAAACTAAATCCTGTAGTTTCAACATTTTGTTTTTTAAATTTTATCTTCTGCATCAAATTATTTAATGTTTTAGGAGTATAATAGCATAGGTGTTCAGGATATGCTATAACAGTCCAATTCTCTTCAAGTAAATTTCTAGATATAGAATTAAAATTAGGTGTAGTTATGTAAACTAATCCTCCCTTTCTCAGTATTTTATTGAAATTACTTATTTCTTCTATGGGATTATTGATATGCTCTATAACTTCAAATGAAGTTATTACATCAAAAGAATTAGAATCATAATTATTAGGGTTTAATTTGCCCTCGTGCATCTTAATTCCTTTGCTTTTGCATATTTCAATTGCTTCTTTTGTAAATTCTGTACCATAAACATTCCATCCCCTTTCTATTGCTACTTTTGCAAATAAGCCTATTCCGCATCCTACATCTATTAAATTGTTGTTTTTTCTATATTTTTCAAATGAATCTAATATTTCATTATATCTTTTAACCGTTATTGGACTTAAATAATCGTTCCGACCATAACCCTCATAATGTTCTACTAATTCCTTTTCAGTCGGAATTTTTGATGCAAACGTAAAATTACAATTTTGACATTTAAACATATTGCCTTTTAAATATGCAGTTAATTTTTTAAGATTCTTAGATTTACAAATTAAACATTCTTTGTGTTCCATATCATTAATTTAAAATTTCATCATATATCTCTTTGTATCGTTGAACACCGGTACTAAGATCAAAATAATTTATTGCGTATTCTCGTAATTCTTCTTTTGTAACGTTTTCTTTTAAAACTTTTTTCACGCTTCTTTTATATTCATCTTCCGAAGCATTAATCCCTTTAACCAAAGCACCTCCTTTAGGATAGCTTTTAAGTAAATTAGTTAAATCTCCTATTCCTTCACATGAAAGACATTTTAAACCTGACGCCCAATATTCTCCTAGTTTTGTGGGACTTCTACCTATAACAGAAAATCCTGTATTATACATTATCATTCCCACATCTCCTACCATTAAATAATCTCCTACTTCATTATAAAGACATGAAGTTATACGGATAGTATCTGTTGTTAAATTTGCTTTTTGTAGTTCCTTATATATAATTGAATGGTCTGAATGAGACAAAAAAAGCAGACAAGTATTCTCTTGTATTTTTTGTAATTGTTTGTAGAATTTTATAACTAAATCTGTTCTGTAATTTGCCCCAACTGAACCACTGTATAAAAAAACTGTTGCATTTTTATCTATTTTCAATTCCTTTCTTTTTTGTTCTCTTATTTTCTGGTTAAAAGGTTTAAAAACATCAAAATTTACGCAAGTAGGAATAATTTTAACCTTATCAGAAGAAGAATGTCCTAACTCTATAATTTTATTTTTACCAGCATGGGTTAATGAAACTATTATATCTGCTTGTTTAAAATATTTTTTTTCTAGTTTCTTATAATACAAATAAACTGGTTTGTAAATAATTGAATTCCACAACCCACTTTCCTTTTTTTCATCTGGCCACCAACCTCTCATATCAAAAATGTATTTTGCACTATACTTTTCTTTAAACTGAACGGCTATACTATTGAGTATATACCCTCTGCAATGGACAATAGTAAATGGACTCTGACTATTTAGTCGTTTTGCCAATTTAGTTGCTCTTTTTATATCATATAAAGTAGATAAAACAGCTGGTTTTTTTGTATAAGAAAGAGGATGCCATTTAATATTATGGTTCTTTATTAAATTCAAAACTACTTCCTTATTCTTAAAAAAGTCTTCTTCTTTTTCAAATGAAATTATATGAAACTCTAATTCTTCATTGCTCATTTTTAATAAATAAGAAAGTACCTGACTTTGACCCAAAGGTTCAGTCATTCCAGTATAAGAAAGATACAATATTTTATGCTTCATAATTTTGCAAATACCATTTTTGAAATTTTTTTAATCCATCTTTTAAATTTGTGCTTGGATTGTAATTGAGTATTTTTTTTGCTTTATCTATAGATGCATATGTAACATTTACATCTCCTGGTTGCATTGGTTTTTTTTGAACGTTTATGGGTTTCCCTGTCGTTTTATATATTGCAGCTATTAACTCATTTAGTTTTATTGGAGAGTTATTGCCAAGATTTATTGTTTCATATATTTTGTTATTATTTGCTATATACCCTATAGCTCCCAATATCCCATTTACTGTATCATCTATATAAGTATAATCTCTAGCCGTGTCTCCATTACCATACATTTGTATTGGCTTGTCTTCATATATTAATTTAAAAAACTTATGAATAGCTAAATCCGGTCTTTGCTTGGGACCATAAACTGTAAAAAATCGCAAGTTTATTATATCAATATCATAAATATTATGATAATTATAATTCATTAATTCACATGATTTTTTTGTGAAAGCGTATGGAGATATAGGATAATCTGTTGCATCTTCTTCATTGAATGGAATCTTATTATTGTTTCCATATACTGATGATGATGAAGCAAATATAAATTTCTTTATATTTTTTTCAACTGCCAATTCTAACAAATTATTTGTACCCTTTATATTCGTATCTATATATTCTTGAGGGTTTTTTAAAGAAGGAAGCACTCCTGCTTTTGCAGCTAAATGTATTATTAAGTCAACTTTTGCAGGTATAGAAATAAAGAGTTTTTCTTTTTCAGTTATGTCTAACTCAAAAAAGTTAAAGTTTTTATGCCTCAAAAAGTTTTGAAGATTTTTTTCTTTAACGTTTCTATCATAAAAATTATCAAAATTATCTATGCCAATAACATTAAAATTCTTTTCAAGCAAAAATTCTGACAAATTTGAACCAATAAATCCGGCACAACCAGTTACTAGTATATTTAACATGCTTAGTTAATTGAAAGGTAAAAGTAATTAAAATATAAAAGACCAAGAAACATGTAGCTAAAAGTTATTGTTAACCTATGTTTTTTTCTAACCATTGATTCAATATTATTATTTGCCACAATTTGTTATATAAATAATCTTCTCCTGCTTTATATCTCTGTTCTATAATTTTTACCTCTTGTATATCAAAGATATTATACTTATTTAATATTTCTATACTCAAATACTTATCCATTAAGTAGGATAAGTCTTCCTTTAACCATCTTTTTAAGGGTAAGCCAAATCCTTTTTTGGGTCTATCAAAAAACTCTTTAGGTAAATACTCATACAACAACTGCTTTAACAAGTATTTACTTTCTTTATCTTTATACTTTAATTTTTCGTCTAAATTAAGTGTATATTCTACTATTCTATGATCAAGCAGAGGAACTCTACTCTCTAATGAGTATTTCATACTAGCTCTATCTACTTTAACCAATAAATCATCTTGCAAATAGTATTGCAAATCAAAGAAAGCTTGTTTTTCTGATTCTGAAAATATACGGATTAATTTGGAATTTTGGTCTATATGTAATTCCTTAGAATATTCTTCTTTGTTTAAAATGATCTCTAATTCTCTTTCTGAAAAATAATACTGCTCTACAGAGTAAATATTACTAATTAGTCTTTCTTCATCTTTATATCTAAAGTGTTCTGCCACTCTTTTCCTCTTGTTATTAGACTTTGATAAAGCCCATGCAATTGGTTTTCTTAAATTCTTTAATACCGGGTTCTTTAGCCTATTTGCCCACACATAACTTCCATAACCCATAAATTGCTCATCACCTCCATCACCAGAAAGTGTCATTTTAACATGTTTTCTTGCTAATTTTGAAACAATCATTGTCGGCACTGTTGAAGAATCAGCAAACGGCTCATCATAAACGTCTATTATGCTATCAAAACCATCTATAACATCTTTGTGTGTAACCTCCAGTTCATGATGATTAGTTTTTAAGTAGTCTGCAATTTTTCTTGCATATTCAGATTCATTAAAGTTTTCATCTTTTATAGCCAATGTAAAAGTATTTATTGGTTTATCAGAAATGCTCTGAGCTATTGCTGTAATGATAGAAGAATCTATCCCACCACTTAAAAATGTACCAAAAGGCACATCGCTAATTAAACGGTACGAAACACTTGATTTTATTAAATTATGCAGTTTTTCTTTAGCCTCTTTTTCGTTTTGTATTGTATTTGGAGTTATTTTCTTTTTAATATCCCAATATTTTTCTATGTTGATGCCACTTGTTGTTACAGCTATGTAGCTTGCAGAAGGCATTTTTTTTACTTCGTTAAAAATTGTATTGGGCGTAGGAATATATCCAAGTCTTAAATATTGAGTTACAGCTTCTTTGTTTATGGTAAAGTTTTCCAACTTATCTTTTATGCCATTTATTGCTTTTAATTCCGAAGCAAAAATAAATTTACTGTCATCTAAATAATAATATATGGGCTTAATTCCCATTCTATCTCTAAAAAGCCAAAGTATATTTTGGGCAGTATCAAAAATAGCAATGGCAAACATGCCGTTCAGTTTATACACAAATTGTTTTCCCCAAAGGGCAAATGCTTCTAACAAGACCTCTGTATCTGAATTTGTTTTCCAATTTATCTTAACATTGGCTTCAATATCTGCTTTTATCTCCTTATAATTGTAAATTTCGCCATTAAAAACCATAGCATAATTACCACAAGAAGATTGCATGGGTTGATTGGCTCCGGATGACAAATCTATAATACTTAAACGTCTATGACCTAAAACGCATTGTCTGTTTTGGGAAACAGCAAAACCTTCCGCATCCGGTCCACGATGCGAAAGTTTATTGGTCATTTCTACCACCCAATCTTTAGGCGTTTCAGAAGAAAACGAAAATATTCCTGTTATTCCACACATTTATTATCTGTTATTAAACGGGTGCGAAGTTAGTGGAAGTTTTGCAAATGGATGATATTCTCCTTTCAATCCTATTGGTGTTTGATTTCTAATATCATGAACAACTTTTATGGCATTTAAGGCTTCTTTTATCCTAAACCCACCACCGGCTAATATATCTTTATAGCTTAAGGTATGCAATTCTGTAAATCCATCACTAAATTCTATTTCTTCGCCCTCTAAAGTCATACTTCGGTATGTTGTTTTTCCTTTTTCTATAGCTTGTTCTGGTAATGTATCACTATTGATGCTTAAAAACCAACGTACCCTTGCTCTATCAAATTCTAAATAGCCAGAGGCTCTATCATGGGTGTGTATATGTACTCTATTTTCTTTAACATTACCAAAAATCCAGCTTAGCATATCGTAAAAATGTACACCTATGTTTGTAGCTATGCCTCCCGATTTTTGAGCATCGCCTTTCCAGCTGGTATAATACCATTTTCCTCTGGATGTAATATAGGTCAAGTCAAAATCAAAAATTTTATCTTTTGGGGCTTGTTCAACTCTCTTTTTTAAGGCAATAACACTTTCGTGCAAACGTAGCTGAAGGATATTGTAAACATTTTTCCCCGTTTCTTTTTCCATATCCATTAGTCCTTCTACATTCCAAGGATTAAGCACTAAGGGTTTCTCACAGATAACGTTTGCTTGATTTCTCAAGCCAAACCTTATATGCGAATCATGTAAATAATTAGGCGAACAGATAGAAACATAATCAACTTGATTTCCGGTTCGTTTTAGTTTATCTATATGACGATCAAAACGTTCAAATTCGGTAAAAAAATCGGCTTTAGGAAAATAGCTATCCATTATTCCTACACTATCAAAAGGATCGTATGCTGCCAACAAATTGTTGTCAGTATCTTTTATAGCTTTTAAATGTCGGGGAGCTATATAGCCGGATGCTCCTATAAGGGCAAAGTTTTTCATATTATTTTATTAGGTTAACAAGTTTTTTTATTTGAAGCTCAGAAGAATATTTTCTAATTTTGATCCAGTTGGGGTTATAGTTATCAAAGGTATAAATTTCTTTCAAAGAAGAATAAACGCCCTCCTTATCCTCGCAAATATAACCAGTTTTAGTCTGTAAAATAATGCTTTCCATTATATCATTGTCCGAAGGAGCTAATATTATAGGAACATCTGTCGTTATATATTCAAAAAGTTTTGAAGTAGGGATTCCTTTTAAATTACCATAGGATGTTAAAAATAAAACATTACTCTCCTTGAGTTTCAAATAGGCCTCACTCCAAGGCAAGCGATCCGATATCTCTATATCAAAGTTGTAATTATTATTAGAAGAATTAAATTCTTTATTCTTAATTTTAAATCCTTTGGCTCCAATAAACTGCACTTTAATATTAAGTTTAGGATGGACTATTGCAAATTTATTTACACCTTCAAATAATATGCTAAAATCTTGACTTTCATATATTGATCCAGAATAACTAATAACAAATTTATCACTATATTTTATAATACTGTTTTTTGGGAAATCCATTATCTTGTCGGGAAATCCATTCATAACAACGTAGACCTCTTTTTCATGTAGCTTTGCTAATCTACTGGCATATAAATTAGATACGGTAATTATTTTAGATGAACTTTTTAGCCATTTCAATTCAAAATGCCGATTATACCTATTAATTACCTTATATAATGGAGAATTTTTCTTATATAATTCATTGGTAGTCCAATCATCCCTATAATCTGCAACCCATTTTAAATCGGGAAATTCCTTTTTTAATAAATATCCAAAATAAAACTGCTCAAATGGGTTACCAGAAATAATTAAAGTTTTTACATCTTTGTTTTCCTTCAAAAAGTTTTGGATATAATAATACAAATTATTATATGGTATTGCTTTAATAGTAAAATTTTGAAGCACAGTCATTAAGGTTGTTAATAATTTACTAACTAATGCAAAAAACTTGTTGTTTTTTCCTTTTACAAAACAGTTATCTCGCCAAGAGGCTTTATATGGTAAATAATGTACTTCAGAGTCTTCTTTTTTTTCTACTCTTATTTCTTTTCCTGAATCCATTAATCTACTTTCTTCAGTAAGTTCATTTCCTGTCCAATTTCTAGTAATAACAATGGGATAAAAATTATTTTCAGGTAAGTACTTATACCAACCGCCTATTCTATTAGCTGCCGTAAGATTGCAAGGGGGAAAATAATATGAGAGGATTAAGACTTTTTTCACAACAACAAAAGTAAAATAATTACTTTTGTTTCCTAACAACTTATGGATAATAAAACTTTAATTTTTCTAACAGATGGATTTCCTTATGGGAAAGGAGAGACCTTTGTAGAAAATGAAATTAAGTTTTTATCTGAGCGTTTTAGCGAAATTGTCATTATTACTTTCTCTAAAAAAGATCAATTACGTTTAATCCCCAAAAAGATCAAGGTGCTTTCTTATGAAAAAGGAAAACCTCATTTCAATTTATTGTTTTTTTTTCAATTTGATTTTATCAAAGAGTTCTTTTCCAACTTAATATCTAATCCTTTTAAAAATAAAATTGCTATTAAAAGCTGGCTTCAAGCTCAAAGAATTAAAACTTTCATACTAAAGCAAGGTTTTCCTAAAAACAGTATATTCTACTCTTATTGGTTAGATGACAAAGCAATTGCTTTATCCTTATTGAAGGAAAAACATCCTAACATGGTTTATATTTCTAGAGCACACGGATGGGATGTTTATCAAGATAGACATCAGTATAGTTATTTACCTTTTAGAGAATTTTTAGGAAAAAAACTTGATAAAATTTTGGCGATTTCTTCTAATGGTTTGAAGGAGTTAGAAAAGCAAGGAATAAAAAACACCCTTATTTCAAGACTGGGAGTTATACAAAATGAAAAAATATCTTTTGAAGTGGAAGGCAAGACTTTTAAAATAGTGTCTATTGCATCAATTATTCCTTTAAAACGTATTTTGCTATTAGCAGAGGCGTTTCTACTTATAAATAATACTGATATAGAATGGCATCATTTTGGAGATGGAAATCAAAAAAAGGAACTTTTAAAAATTATGGAAAATGATACAAGATTTCATTTTCATGGTCATTTGGATAATAGTGCGATAAAAACATGGCTACTTGAAAACAACCATAACACACTCCTTGTTAATACAAGTACAACTGAAGGTATTCCCGTATCTATGATGGAAGCAATGAGTTTTGGGACTCCTTGTATAGGAACTAATGTAGGAGGCGTTTCTGAGATTATAGAGGATGGAGTTAATGGTTTTTTATTAAGCCCAAACCCAACACTTCAAGAAATTGTGGAAGTAATAGTTAAATATCAAGTTTTGCCCATTAAAGAAAAGAAAATATTCAGACAAAATGCATATAATACTTGGCAAGAGAAATATAATGCTAAAACAAATTACACAAAATTTATTCAATCTATTTTGAATCTATAGCTTCTTGGTAAAGCGTTAATAGCTTAGTGCAATATTGAGTAATATCATAGTTCTTAGCAAATTCATTTGCTTTTACGGATATTTGATTCATTAATATTCTATCTTTCCATAGCTCTATAATCTTATTTGCAAATAAAATAGCATCCTGCTCTTGCAACATATATCCATTTTCTCCATCTACCATTATATCTCTATTTCCTTTTCCATCTAGAGAAACTACCGGCAAGCCTGCCGCCATGGCTTCTAAAAGAACAAGACCAAAAGGTTCGTAATATGCCGAATGAACATAAAGATTCGACTTGTTTAAATACTCGGAGACATTAGAAACATTGCCTTCAAAAAAAACTTGGTTTTGCAATCTTAATTTTTGAACCTTTTCTTGAATATTAGATTTTAGTTCTCCATCTCCTAAAAATCTTAACTCAAAATCTATTTCTTTATCTTTTAAAACTTTGGCGATATCTACTAAAAATTGTTGGTTTTTCTTGGGTTGGAAACTACCTATATTTATTAACTTTAATTTAGTTTCTTCTAAAAAATTCCTTTTGCAATAAAAATTATCATAATTAATAGCATTTTTAAGATAGTTGATTTCACAAATAGGGGTCAAAACTTTTTCCCCATATTTTAAGGTGTCTCGAGAAATAGCAATAAAGCTATTTCCTCCATTGTTTTTATACTTTTGTAGAAGCCATTGTTTTTCGTAAAAATTGATTAATTGCTTTTTATTTAATAATGTTTGTAATGATAAATTCCTTAATTGCGGCATATTGTCATGCAAATGACTAAACCATTTAGCTTTATGATAAAAACAACTTCGCGATATGATTTCAGCTTCAAATAAATGAGTGTGTATAATGTTTGGTTGAAAATTGTCAATAATTTTTTGAAGTTTTTGAGCAAAAGGATAATATCCTCTTAAAAACCGCAAATTACTCTTTTCATTAAGAATTATCCAATCAATATCCTTTATTAGTTCTCCATATCCATTATGATTTCCAAAACTTATGAGTTTTACTTCACATCCTTTATTTTGTAGTGCATTACAAATATCTATTGTCAATCTTTCTGCACCTCCATTTGTTAGATTTGGAATAATTTGAAGAACTCTCATTGATTTTTTATTTAAGAGTTTCTAAAGTAAATAGTGTAGCTCCATACTTATTTAAATGTTCATTATCTGCAAACATTGTATCATTTAATATAAAATTAGTAAAATCAAATAATTTTGCCTCAGAAAATTTTATGTTTTTCAACTCATAATAGCTATTCTTTGTATTTTCACTCACCTGCTTTTCCCATTCATAAATAGGTGTTGCTATAAGATTAATTTTCACATCGTTTTCTACACAATATCTATATATTTCATTGAGATAATTTATTTGTAAGTCCGAATACTCTCCATTGTCTACAAAAGTAAATTGTAATTCTTTTCGTCTTTTGTTTTGCAATGCTTTATATCCACCCCATTCTAAGTCTGATATGTTTTTATTTTTAAGTATTCTTAAAGCATTATGCTTAATATATTCTGGAATTGAAGCAATAAATTCTTTTGGATTTAAACTAAAAACTTTTATCAACTCTTGATTATTCATTTCCATTAAATATTTGGATACCTTATAGTTAACGTATTGATCTTCATAATACCACTTATTTTGATATTTTAAAATATTAAAGTATGAGTATGATAAAAATACTGTTTTAATTTCAGGGTTATTTTCTATTAACTTTCTAAGTTTTATAAATGTATATAAATAATTATCTCCGCTTTGAGCATAATTTACAGCATTAGAAATTAAGGTGTCATTTATGGCACATTCTACATGTGAATCTCCAACAAATAAGGTATTAATATTCTCGGGTATTTTATAAACACTATCTTGTACAGGATAATATTTAACAGCTAAAAATAAAGAAAGGAAAAGTATAAATACAAACAAGCTAAAATATATGGTATGTTTTAGAAACTTTTTCATTATTTAAAATTGAAAATAAATAAATTCTTGTTGTTTTCCTGCAAAAAAAGCAATTAGAAAAATTAATATCAAATATAAACTCCATCGTAAAACAGAGGGAAGTTTAAAATATCTCAATTCTAAACCAAACAACGATTTTCTGTTAAGCCATTCTAAAAGCAACAAAACACCTACAAATAAAAGTGTTTTAACAGGAAGTATTGATGGCATTGAAAAGAGTTTTAAAGAAAATAATCTCGTAGTATATTCCATGCCTATTGACACGCTATCTGCCCTAAAAAATATCCAAGCTATAATTGTTAAAAAAAATGTTAGCAATATTTGTAGTCCCTCTTTAAAAGTTGGCAAAAAAGAAGATGATGCCACTATATCTATATTACTTCTATTTTTATTAAATATCAATAAGGGCAAAAAATAAAAAGCGTTAAGTGCACCCCATACAACAAATGTCCAATTTGCCCCGTGCCAAAATCCACTAACTAAAAATATAATAAATGTATTTCTAATTTTTTTACCCATTCCACCTCTACTTCCCCCTAAAGGAATGTATAAATAATCTTTAAACCAAGAGGATAAAGAAATATGCCAACGTCTCCAAAACTCGGCAATATCTCTTGAAAAATATGGAAAAGCAAAATTTTGCATTAAACTAAATCCAAAAAACCTGGCTGTTCCTATGGCAATATCCGAATAACCAGAAAAATCACCATAAATCTGAAAAGCAAACAGTATTGCCCCTAATAACAAAGTGCTCGGTTCTTGAGAGGAATAATTATTAAATATTTGGTTAACGTATGTGGCACAGTTATCTGCTACCACCACTTTTTTAAATAAGCCCCACAATATCTGCCTTAAACCTAATACAGATGAATAGTAATCAAATTTCCTGTTTTTATAGAATTGAGGAAGAAGATTTTGTGCCCGCTCTATGGGACCCGCTACTAGTTGAGGGAAAAAACTAACATAAGCAAAAAATGAAACTACATCTTCAGCCGGCTTCATTTGCTTTCTATAAATATCAATAGAATAACTTAATGTTTGAAAAGTATAGAAACTAATTCCTACAGGTAAAATTATGTGTAGCGGAGCTACGTCAATAGGATGTCCTAAAAAAGTGAAAACATCATTGAAACTGTGTATAAAAAAATTGAAATACTTAAAGAAGCCCAAAAGTCCTAAATTAACAATCAAACTTATAGACAATAATATTTTTCTTTCCCCCTGTTCTTCAACTTTAACAAGTTGATTTCCTACCCAATAATCAACAAAGGAGCTTATGGCTATTAAAGATAAAAACTTCCAGTCCCACATGCCGTAAAAAAAGTAGCTGACTACTAATAAAAAGAAATTTTGGAGTTTTAGGTTTTTATTAAAAACAAACCAATAAAGTAAAAATACTATTGGCAAGAATATAGCAAAATCAATAGAGTTAAAAAGCATTTCCCTTCTTTAATTTACATATAAAAAAAACGCTACTTGAATATTTGAAATTCCTTTTCATTTTAAAAAATTGAACAAAATCGGGGTAAGGATAAAAACAAGGAGTTATTATTTTTCCAATATTAAAAACGCCTCCTACAATTTTTTCCCAATTACTTATTTTATAGTGTTTAAGATCATACCATATATACTTTGCCCTTGGTTTACTGTGAGAACCCAAAATGAATATATTTTTAATTGGATAATTAAATTTCAGCGTAATAATAGACTTTAAAAATCTATAAATTCTAATGTGGGTTAAAAAGAAAACTTGCGAAAACAAATTAATTCCTGCCATTGCGGCTGTTGGCATTCCTATAATAAGTGTGCCATCTTGCTTGAGTACTCTTTTCATTTCCTCTAAACTTTTTTGTTCATCATTAACATGTTCTAAAACATGGGATGAATAAACCACATCAAATTGTTCGTCCTCAAATGGAAGATTTTCTGAAAAGCCTTGAAGAATTTCTGTATTTTCTGTTTTTAAACCATTATATCTTCCCACACCATGAGCCCCCGGTTCGGGATCTATCCCAACAACTTCACATTTTCTATTGTTTTTTGCCTTCATTAAACTATAACCAGCTCCGCATCCTACGTCTAAAAATTTTGAAGCAACAGGTATATATTGCTCTATGGCTTCCCATTCTTCATCTCTTATTATCTCTTGATATTTTTCTACTTTATCTTTTGATGAAATTGGCCAATAAATAAGATTCCCAATTAATCCCATACTTTTTTATTTAACAATAGCTTGGTAAAAATAACTATTTTTTCTTTTGTCTTATAATTAGGCAACTCTATAATTGATTTAATTGTAGTTGAAATGGCTTTTGTTTTTTTGCCTTGGTAATAATAATATTTAATTATCCCAAAATTACACTGGTTAATAATTTTTTTGCACCAAGATTTACGTATAACGTTTGAATTACTGTTTTGCAATATTTGCTGCAATACCTCTTTTCTTTTAGCGTAAGCATTATATTTTTTATAATTAACGCTATTGTCTTCATGTATTTTATATAATACAGTGTGTTCATTTGTTGAAACAATTTTAGGGTACTTATTCAGTATTCTTACAAGCAACTCGGTGTCTTCAGAAATGTTAAGGTTTTCATTAAAAGGAAACTCTAATAAAATTTCTTTTTTTACGCATATTCTACTAGGAATTAAAGCATGTTCAAAAATATTGTCTAAAAGTGAAGCCTCTTTTTTTAATATATATTTATTCTTATTATTTTCATTGTTTATGCAAAGTTCAGAATAATATACTGCTTTTTTTCCTCCTGTATTTAATATGCTATTATATAACGCCTTAAGATGGTTTGGCAAATATTCATCATCACTATCAATAAAACAGATATACTTTCCCGTAGCATTTCTTATTCCATTATTTCTAGCGGCACTTCGTTCTTGATTTTCTTGATAGATATATTTTATGCGAGAATCTTCAAATTGAGCTACTACTTGTTGTGTGTTGTCCGTTGAGCCATCATCAACCACAATTAATTCCCAATTTGTATATGATTGGCATAAAACACTATTAATAGCTTTTGACAACATGTTTGCCCTATTGTATGTAGGCAAAACTATAGAAAAAAACACTTTATCCATTATTTAAAATTCAATAACATTTTTCTCCCTTTATTATAAAATGGAAGTATTCTACTTTCAGTAAACCATAATTTTTTAATTCTACTAAGTTTTAAGTCAATTTCAATCCCTAAAGTGTTTTCTATAATATTTTTATAAAAACCTTTATCGTAAGCATTGGGGTATCTTAACGGCAACTTTTCGTATTGCCAAGATTTACTACCCCCAGTTGCATGTACAAAAAGCGGTTTCTCAAAAAAACCATATTCATGAAAAGGATTTATTGATGTAGCCGTACCTATCCAATCAGGGAAACCAAATGACAGTATTTCATCTGTTTCCATATTTTGTAAAACTAAATTTAATATATCTTGGTCTGCAAGAGGAAATTCATAACAGCATTTAAAATACTTTCCTGGCTCAATAAAATCATTAATATAAGTATCCCATTCTTTAAGATTTGTTTTATGCTTACTAAACAACCCAGCTACAAATCCGCCACTATAATAATAATTTGATTTTGGATTACTATTTATCTTTGCTTTGTCATTCCAAATTCTTCTGCGAATATCACTACTGGGGAGTATGCCTTCATTTGAAACTATTAATTTTTGATGTTTTTCTAATGAGTTGTTTATGATTTTAAAAAAATTTGTATTTAAAATCACAATATCTGGGTCTAAGTATATAAATTTATCTGAAGGATTATCAAGTATAATTTTTGCTTTTAAACAGCCAAAAATATGATTAGTGTGAATTATTTTTTGATACACATTCTCTAAATGATTCAATTCTTCAATTTCTTTATTCGTAGCTACATATATTTTTCCTTTAAAATTACACTTAGCTATACTATTTAATAAAGCAAACAATCCATATTTATAGTTGCCCGTGCATACTGTGTAAATTGATAATTCTTCCATAAATATTACAGATTTCCAATGTAATTTTTCAAACTATTTTTATAGTCTATCTTCATAATTCTTTTTAGTTTGGAGTCATCAAATATAGTATCTCCAGATTCTAATTTCAAAAAACTTTCTTTCCAAGGCACAAAACAAATTTCAGCGTTATACTTTATAGAAATCATTTCTGCAAGACTTTTTAAACTTATGTTATCATTACTACCAATGTTATAAATTTCATTTTTTGTTGACTCAATTAGTGAAGCTTCTGTCATTATTTTACATATATCTTCAACGTGTGTAAATGTTCTATAAATTTCACCATTTCCAAAAAGTGTTATTTTTTTATCTTTTTTTGCTTGATTTGTTAAAAATCCCATTGTCCCATAAGAATATTTGTTTTCTATAATGTGTCCATACGGAACACATATTCTATATATAGTATAATTTAATCCATAATAATTACTCCATGAGTTTATTACATTTTCTGCAAACAATTTATTAGCCGCATAAATAGTTTTTGTTTCTTTTTGGTCATTTTCTTTTAAAGGTGTTTTTTCAATACCCTTATAAATAAGTCTTGTAGAAGGATATACAAACCTTCCACTAAATCCTTGTTTTATAATTTCTTGTAATGTTTTTAGCAAAAGTATTTCGTTTGATTTAATATATTCCTCATATTCGTCAAATCCATCTATAGTTCCTGTTTTTCCAGCCATAAAAAATATTAAATCTGCTGAGTTAAAATTTATTTGTTTTATCTCATTACTGTCAAAAAAATTTATTTTTGAACGTCTATCATAGCTATCAACATCACCCCCCATTTTTCTTAAGTAAAATTCTAAATTAGAACCAATGTATCCACTCCCACCTATCACAATTGCTTTTTTGTTATAGGACTTCATTTATAATGCTTTTTGTTAATATTTCATTTTGTAAAAAACTTTGATTCTTGATTTCATCAATCGCCTCATTAAATTTTTTATCAATTATTTCATCATAAAAAGAATTTAAAATATTATTGAAATGATTGTCTGAGTTTAAACTAAGTTGTTCAATTTTATTATCTGTTTCTATAGTTATACTTGGTTTTACTCCTAGTCCCGCAGTAAAACTTCTATCAGTAGTTACTTTTCCTTTTGTGCCTAAAATTTCAATTTGACATTGATAAAAATTATCAAATCCCCAAGTTAGATGTATTGGGATATTTTGAGAAGATAAAAAATGAGCACTTCCTGTTATATCTACTCCCTTGTTGTTTACATTCATTGTGCTAGATAAGTGTTTTATTCCTTTTCCTAAAACCATTTGTGCTGCTTTTATTGGATATGCCCCTGCATCTAATAAAGCACCTCCGCCAAGTTCTTTACTATATCTAAAATTATTGTTGTTTAAAGGGGGGAAACAGAATGAAGATCTAAAACTTCTGATGTTTCCAATAGTCTTATTTTCTATTAAGTTTAGTAAATATTTACTTTGTGAATGGTATGGGAACATAAAATTTTCCTTAACCACACATTTTTTTTGCTTTGCTTTATCTAATATTTTTTTAGTAACAAAATAATTAGGGGCAAAAGATTTCTCTACATAAATATGTTTTCTTTTTTCTAAGCAATTTAAAATCCACTCTTCATGAAGTCCTGTTGGGAGGGGCATATATACCGCATCAATTTCTTCATTTAATAAATTTTCGTAACCAACTATGGGTTTTACATTAAACAAAGATGCAAATTCATTAGCCTTTAACTCACTTCTACTAGCTACCGCTACTAAGTTAAAATTTTGATTACTTATAATTGTAGGTATTACTGACCTTTTAGCAATATTAGCACATCCCATCACTCCTATGTTAATTTTTTCTCTCATTTTATTTAATAGATAATACTGACAATAAGCTACGAGCTTCTATATTTACATTGTTACTATATTCCATAAATTTCAATAGTTGATTTAGTGTCATCCACTTATAGTTAGTATGTTCCTCTATCTTAACATTTTCATCTATTTTCACTATCATGTTCCTATTCTGATTTTCAAAAAAACGACCACCTTCTTCAGAAAGCATTACGTCATGCATAATATTTTCCTTTTTTGCGTTCAAAACTAAATCCAGATACTTTACTTCGTATTCATTTTCTCCTTTTCTAAAATTTCCAGTTATACATTGAACCGTTGGTGCAAGCTCAACGATATCTAAATTTCCTATCTCCAGTTTTGCTTGTACTAAAAAATGTAGGATTCCATCAATTTCTTTACATATAAAAGCTACAATTCCTTCATTAATTGGCTTAATAATAGGTTGAGTCCAATTAGCAACTTCTCTATTTTCTATTTTAACATCAACAGCTATAACTTCAAAATATTTATTGTTTTTATGATAAATGCTATTGTTTGAAATTATCCAATCCTTTACATCGTTTAAAGGAATCAAATTAACTTTTAAATCATAATTGCTTTTTAACTCTGTTAGCCAAGAATGTATTTGGTTCAAAGTGTAAAGCGATTTTTCCTTATTAAGAATAGACAAAAAAACTTTTCTGTTAAAATCATTTTTATCTTGAGTTACAACAATGTTAATCAATGAGCAAATATCGTTGTTAAAACTTCCATAATTCAATCCTGATATTACAGTTCTAGTATCCATATTAACAAGGTTGTCATAAGTCAAAAGTTCCTTTATTTGGCTTAATGTAACCCACATAAAATCTTCAAACACTTCTATATCTTCATCAATTTTAAGTATGATATTCCTATTTCTCTTTCTATAAAAACGGGCACCTTGCTCTGATTGAAGTTGGTCAATAATAACTTCTCCTTTTCGCTCTTTGAAATAATTCAAATATGTTGGCTCTTTCCCTTTATGTACTTTTGTGAAATTACTCCTTGTGGCTTGTATTGTTGGAGAAAGTTGAACTTTATTTACATTCCCTGGTTCAATTTTAGCCTGAATTAAAAAATGTAATACACCATTAAATTCCTTTGTCAAAAAACCCAAATAACCAATCTCTGGTTGGTTAATTATTGGTTGCGACCATGTCTTACAGTTTTCTTGTTTTATTTCAATGTTTACACCTTCTATGGTGAAAAATTTTCCTGAATTATGTTCAATATTTCCTGTTTGTTTACTAATGTACCAATTTTTGAGTTCAGAAAAATTTATTTGAGAAATATTTACTTTAACTTCTTCATTTCTTTCTTTAACCCACGCTATAATTTCTTCAGTTTTGTGTAAATAGGTATCACTAATGGCAGAATGTAATATGTCAATATTGTGTTTATTCATTATGTTTCTTAGAAATTAGTTCTTTGTATGTAAATCTATTTACTATCTCACCATCTTTCATTTCTAATATTAAATCACATTTCTTTAAAGTTGATATTCTGTGGGCTATCATTATTAAAGTTATGTTTTGAAAATCAATATTATAAATAGTATTCATAACATCCTCTTCTGTTTTATCATCTAAAGCACTAGTTGCTTCATCTAAAACTATAATTTTTGCATTATAATAAAGTGCTCTTGCTATAGCAATTCTTTGTTTTTGTCCTCCAGATATTTTTGCGCCAAACTCACCAATGTTAGTTTTCATACCCAATTCACTACTATTTACCAATTCATTCAACTTTACTTTTTTTATGATTTCACTTACTTTACCATAATCAATTTCATTTTCTTTTTCACCAAATGCTATATTCTCTGCTATGGTTCCATCAAGCATAAAATAATCTTGTCTTACATATGAAATATTTTTTCTGTACAATATTATGTTTTTACTATTAACAAGTGTGCCATCTATTCTAATCTTTCCTTCTGTAGGCTCTAACAGCCCTAATATTATTTTGCTTAATGTTGTTTTTCCAGAACCCGACTCTCCTATAAAGCCTATTTTAATGCCTTTGGGTATCTCTAAATCTATTTGTTTTAAAACTTTATTTCCTACCCCCTTATTATAACTAAATGACAAATTAGACAACACAATACTTCTTTCAAAGGGTAAAGATTCAAGTTTTTTATATTTACTATTTTTTAGTGATTTTTCTATTTCTTTTGACGGGGGGAACAAGTGGTCAAATATATAGTTAGAGTTATTTATTACCATATTAGCTGAAATAATCTTATTTGTTGAGGGAAGCACTTTGTATGCTGCCGTTGAAAATAGAACAAGCAGACTTATAAAATTACCTTCCATAAAAAATATAGTGTAAAAAAACAATAAGGACAAAGAAAGAATTGCAATAAATTCAACTATTTTAGTTGGTATTGTTTGAAATAATTTTAACAACAATATTTGGTGATAAAAATGCTTTAGATAGCCTATAACTTTCTCTACAAAATATTTTTTTTTTTCGTACATAACTACGTCTACATATCCATGTATACTTTCATAGAAACTTTTATATGTTAATGGTTGAACCTTGTTTTTTTTCTCACCTATCTCTTTTAGTTTGTTTTTAGTGCTTTTTGTTGTTATATATACAATAGGTACTATTGTTATTGACAAGAAAATTATTACTTTTAAATTCACAAAAAGTAAGGAAATTAATATAAACAACAACACGAACAATTCATTGAAGATTATTGAATATGATTGTAATCTAGCGGTAACATAATCGTATGGAATAACGTAAACATCTCTAACAATGTGATTTGAATCTGTATTTAAAAAATAGGTGTATTTTTTATTTAATGCTTTTATATACTCATGTTCGGTAATCTGCACAGCTATTTTATTTAAAAATAAATTTTGAAAATAGGTTAATAAAACTACTAAAATATTCTTAATCAAAAACAAAATCACTAAAATAATAATTATAATGTTTGCTATCTTCTGAGGACTTTCCTTTGGAAAAAAACCTATTACTAATGCAAACCTATCCTCAGTCCCTAAATCATAATATTTGCTAAATATGTAAATCATCAAAATTATCATAAACAATCCAAACAACTCTAACATACCTATAGAAATAGAACATATAAAACTATAGATACTTAATTTTAAGTTTCTTCTATTTAATAGAGATAAAGTTTTGGACAAAGAGCTAAAAAAAGACAAATTAAGCATTGAGGTAAATTTAACACCTTTGCAAAACTAAGTAAATAGTTTTTACGAAAACAAAAAACTACTTAAAATATGTGTTATATTTATGCTTTAGATTGTATTCCCATGAAAAAATTTTTATCCTCCATAGTACTATTTTTTTGTAGCTCTTTACTTTTGTTTTCTCAAATCAAAGCCCTTTATCCATTAAATAATGCCGTTATAAATAAAAAAACTTCTGTTGTTTGGACTGAAACAAATCAAAACTCAATTATTGAAATACAACTTTCAAATAATGCGAATATGACACCTATAACTTCTTCTTTAAGTGTTAGTGGCATTTATTCTTATGAATTCCTAAACTTAAACTTAGGGGACTATTATTGGCAAATAAGAACTACAAATGGGACAGATACAAGTTGGACTGCTATCAGAAAATTTACAATTGTAAACATTGATACAATAAGTGGACTATTAACATGGTTTAAACCAGATTCTGGGTTTATTACCAACACAAACAATAAAATTTCTGAATGGAGAGGGATAAACAATGTTGCACGGCAAAATATTGAAGCATATAAACCAACACTTAATATTAATAGTTTAAATGGCTTTTCTTCAGTAGATTTTGATGGGCAAGACGACAATCTGCTTTTCAATAGAGTTTTAGGAATAAGAGATGCTTTTCTTGTTGTTCAGCATAAAACGGGCAATCAAAATTATACTCCAATTCTTGGAGATGATATTATACAACCAGAATATCATGGAGGCACAACAACAAGATTGTTTAATACAACTTATACAAATCCTAAAATTGTAAATGGTATTATTAGAGTTAATAGCAATACCGTTTCAGTTTCAACAGTAAATAAGCCAATAAATAAATCTATTGTTTCCATATTTGCGACAGATAGCGTTCAAGCATCAACTATTGCTAAGGATAGATACTTTATTGATCGCTCTTGGAATGGATCTTACAATGAGATTATACTTTTTAGTAATAGCTTAGACTCAACAAATAGATTTAATATTGAACATGTATTGAAATATAAGTACACACCTTATCCTTATCTTGGAAAAGATACTATAGTATGTGGCCCCAGTATAAAAATTGGTTTTCGTAAAGACCATGCTTATTCTTCACGTATTTGGTCAACAGGAGAAACCAATGTTGATTCAATTACCATTACTCAAAACGGCACATACTGGGTTACGGTTAATAGTTTTGGAATAGTATTAAAAGACACCATCAACATTACAGGCATTGTTCCTCCCCCAACTATCTCTTTAACTAACGACCAAACCATTTGTTATGGAGATTCTATACAAGTAAATTATACTCCCGTAGCTGGTTTTAGTCCAACTTGGAGCACAGGAGCAACCACTAACCAAATAACCGTTAAAGATTCGTCTGTATTCGTTCAACTGACACATAGAGATGCCAACAATTGCTACGCTTCATCAGATATATTCTTTGTTAAAGTAGATTCTCTTTCTCTTTTATCTACTATTGGCGATGACAGAAATATTTGTGATGGCGGGCAAATTTATGCCACTTCTACTGGAGAAGGTCCTTTCAATTATAGCTGGAGCACAGGAGACACTACATCTTTCACTATTCCGCCAACACTTGGAAGTCAAGATATTTCTATAGAAATGAGCAATTTTAATAACTGCTATTTTAGAGATACCATATCTGTAAACGCTTTAAATCTCCCTGCACCTAATGTGGCTTTTGAATATGATACTGCATGCCCTAACAAAATTAGCCAATTTACCGACCTTTCTACTCCCGGAGGAACAGATAATATTATTGATTGGAATTGGAAATTTATAAATAACGATACCTCTGATGCCCAAAATCCAAGTTATATTTTTTCTGAAGGTACTTTTAGCGTTAGCTTAACAGTAGAAACCGACTCAGGGTGCGTGAACACTTTAATTAAACCTTATAAATCGCACCGACAACCGCATGCAACAATTAATAGCTTAATACCTTGTGCAGAAAGTTCTTCTATGCTGTCAAATAATTCTACTATAGCTATTCCGGATGTAATAAATAATTATAACTGGACTATCGGTACACAAAATTACGCTGGATCATCTCCACAAGTTGCGTTTCCAACAGAGGGACTACAAGATGTTACCTTAATAGTTACTTCTAACCGCGGCTGCACCGACACCACCACCAAAACTATAGAAGTTTACCCTGCTCTGCTACCCGATTTTGAGATAGATAATGTTTGTATTGGCGATTCTACTACTTTTACAGATATAACTCCTTCGTATTCAACTATTTCACGCCTTTGGAATTTTGGCGGAGGACAGTTTTCTACCGACACTATGCCAACTATTTTATTTACTGATACCGGAACATATTCTGTTACACTTCAAGTTGAAAATGCTATAGGTTGTCAAAATTCTATTACTAAAACTGTTAAAATAAATTCTCTGCCTATTGCAAGTGCTACAATAGATAATATTTGCGAAAATAGCTTGAGTTTGTTTTACAACACAAGCAATACCACAACAAATAACTTTGAATGGCTAATTAATAGTGTTCCATATACTTCAGATTCTGTTTTGCTAAGTTTTAATACGGCAGGAAATTATCCTGTTTATCACAAAATTACCGATATAAATGGCTGTGAAGATGATACCTCTTTTAATTTTACTATAAGACCAAATCCTAATGTGAATTTTAATTTTAATCCTACTTTTGGGCAAGCACCGCTATTGGTTAATTTTGAAAATGAAACCGATAGTGCTATTTTAAACACTTGGAATTTTGGAGAAAATAATCAGCAGTCTAATGATGTAAACCCGAGCTACACATATACAGAAAACGGAGTTTATAATGTTACTTTAATAGCCGAAAACCAATATGGCTGTAGAGACAGTATGCTTAAAATTATAAATGTTTCTCCTACAGAATTAGATGTAGAATTAAGCAATTTAGATTATCAAATAATAACTTTAGCCAATGGTGATATGGCTTATATTCCTCAACTTACCCTTTCAAATGTAGGTACAAGAACCATATACAATATAGATATTTATGTGTCTATTGATGAAGAAAAAAACATTTCTGAGCATTGGCAAGGCACTTTAAATGTGGGGGAAAGTATGCAGTATATATTTCAATCTTATTTTATTATTCCTGACGAAGCTAACATAAATTATATGTGTGCCGAAGCTAAAAACACCAATGATGATACGGAAGATTTGCTCAGCAATAATAAATCTTGCATAATTTTAAATGGAAAACTTAAAACTTCTAAAATATATCCTAATCCTACAAACAACAATGCAAATATTGACATAATTAGCAAAAATAAAGGAAATATTAATGTAGGTGTTTATGATATGGCAGGCAAAAAAGTTTATACTGCCGAAAACATAGCTATTCAAAAAGGGTATAACCAATTGGTAATAGATTGTGTACATTTGCAAATAGGTAAATACATTGTAAACATTACACACCAAGGCGAAATTTATCAATTAACGTTTTGGGTTAATCATTAAAAATGCAAAAAACACCAATAGCAATATTTGTTTCTGGAAGAGGTAGCAATGCCAAAGCCATAATTGAACAGCAAAATAATCTCGGGTTTCAAGTGGACTTATTGGTGGTTTCCTCTGCTAAAGCTAAAGCAATAGATATAGCTATTGAAAATCATATAGATTATATTGTTTTAGATAAAGAACAATTTTTAAACACTAACGCTATTGTAAATACGCTTACTCAATACAATATTGAACTAATAATTTTAGCCGGTTTTTTATGGAAAATACCGTCCTATTTAATTAATGCTTTTCCAGAAAAAATTTTAAACATCCATCCTTCTTTATTGCCAAAATATGGAGGTAAAGGAATGTACGGCATGCATATACACAAGGCTGTTTATCAAAATAAAGAAAAGGAAACAGGCATCACTATTCATTTGGTAAATGAACACTATGACGATGGAAAAATTTTATTTCAAAAAGCAGTGGAAATAAATAAAGAAGATACTCCTGAAACCATTGCAGAAAAAGTTTTAAAATTAGAACACAAATCATTTGCTCCAACAATTGAGAAATACTTAAAAACAAAAATGCGAATTGTAGCTCAAAACCTTTGATAAATGTAAGGTAAACAATACCTTTGCACTTCATTTAATATTTTTTTCAGTGAAATTTATAAAATCTGCTTTAATTTCTGTATTCTACAAAGATGGATTAGAGAAAATAGCCCAAGAATTAAAGAAAAACAATGTAAGAATTTATAGTACAGGAGGTACTCAAAAATTTTTAGAAGAGCAGGGTTGTCATGTTATTCCTGTTGAAGAATTAACCAACTATCCTTCTATTTTGGGTGGCAGAGTTAAAACATTGCATCCTAAAGTTTTTGGTGGTATTTTGGCAAGAAGAGAAAATGAAAGCGATTTAGCCCAAATAGAAGAATACAAAATTCCTGAAATAGATTTAGTAATAGTTAATTTATATCCTTTTGAAGAAACCGTAGCTAACACTACGGAAGAACAAGAAATAATTGAAAAAATAGATATTGGCGGTATTTCTTTAATTAGAGCTGCTGCTAAAAACTACAAAGACACTTGCGTGCTTTCTTCAAAAGAGCAGTATAATGAGTTTTATAATTTATATACTCAGCAAAGTGGCGCTTTAACCATAAACCAAAGAAGAAATTTTGCGACTAAAACTTTTGCCGTTTCCTCTGCTTATGATGCCGCTATATTTAATTATTTTAATGAAAAAGAAAATATTACAGCTTTTAATCAAGCATTTTCTCAAGCACAAACACTTAGATATGGCGAAAACCCACATCAATCAGCAGAATTTTATGGAAATTTAGAAAACTACTTTGACAAACTAAATGGCAAAGAACTTTCTTTCAATAACTTAGTTGATATTGATGCGGCAGTTAATGTAATTTCAGAATTTGAAAAACCTACTTTTGCTATTATAAAACACACCAATACCTGTGGCTTAGCTTCTGCTACTAATAATTTAGAGGCCTACAAATTAGCTTTAGCTTGCGATAATGTATCGGCATTTGGAGGCATTTTAGCAACAAACAAAAAAATAGAAAAAGATTTAGCCGAAGAAATAAACAAATTGTTTTGCGAAGTAGTTATTGCCCCGGATTTTTCTGCTGAAGCTATAGAAATACTTTCAAGCAAAAAAAATAGAATAATTTTAAAACAAAAAATATTTAATAAACCCAAAAAACAATTCAAATCTATATTAAATGGAGTTTTAGCACAAGACTACGACCAAAGTTTTGAGCTTAGAAACGAGTTTAAGCCTGTAACACACAATAAATGTAACGAACAGGAGTTAACTGATTTAGAATTTGCCATTAAAGCTGTAAAACATTTGAAATCAAACGGAATAGCAATAGTTAAAAACGAACAATTAATAGGTATGGGTTGCGGACAAACATCAAGAGTAGATGCCTTAAACCAAGCTATTAATAAAGCTCGTGCTTTTAATTTTAGCGTAGAAGGAGCTGTAATGGCTTCCGATGCTTTTTTCCCTTTTCCAGATTGTGTAAACATAGCCGCCACAGCAGGTATAACCAGTGTAGCTCAGCCTGGCGGTTCTATTAAAGACCAAGACTCTATAGATGCTTGCAATGCAAACAACATGAGTATGGTTTTTACAGGAAATAGACATTTTAAGCATTAAATTTGATATAGAGAATGATGATTATTGACATAGAAGAAACCAAAATATGAGTTTATTTAATTTTTTTACCGAAGAAATAGCTATTGATTTAGGTACTGCCAATACCTTAATAATACACAACGATAAAGTAGTGGTAGATGAACCTTCAATAGTAGCCATAGACCGAAAAACAGACAAAGTAAAAGCTGTGGGAACTAAGGCGATGATGATGCACGAAAAAACCCACGACAATATAAAAACCATTCGTCCACTAAAAGATGGTGTTATTGCTGATTTTCAGGCAGCAGAAAGCATGATACGCGAAATGATAAAAATGATATACGAAGGAAAAAGAAAACCTATATTTCCTCCTTCGTATAATATGGTTATTTGCATTCCAAGTGGTATTACAGAAGTAGAAAAACGTGCTGTAAAAGATAGTGCCTTAAATTCTGGTGGCAAAATGGTAAAAATGATACACGAGCCAATGGCTGCCGCTATAGGAATAGGAATAGATGTAGAAGAGCCAAGCGGAAACATGATTATTGACATAGGCGGAGGAACAACAGAAATTGCCGTTATTTCATTGTCGGGAATTGTAAGCGACCAATCTATTAGAGTGGCGGGAGATGAATTTACCTCAAACATAGTAAACTATATGAGACGCCAGCACAACATGATGATAGGCGAAAGAACGGCTGAACAGATTAAAATAAATGTAGGTTCAGCTTTATCAGAATTAGAAACTCCGCTTGAAGATTTTGCCGTAAATGGCAGAGATTTAATGACGGGAATCCCTAAGCAAATAATGGTAACTTACTCAGAGGTGGCTCATGCTTTAGATAAATCTATCTCTAAAATTGAAGAAGCTATTTTAAAGGCTTTAGAAACTACCCCGCCCGAATTGGCTGCCGATATATACAAAACAGGTCTTTATTTAACAGGCGGAGGAGCACTACTTACAGGCTTAGATAAACGTATAGCCAGTAAAACAAAACTTCCTGTTCATGTAGCAGAAGATCCATTGAGAGCAGTAGTAAGAGGTACAGGTATTGCCCTTAAAAAAATGGATCAATATACTTTTTTGATGGACGATTAACACACTTAAATAGCCTATATGTACAATCTATTTAAGTTTATAGCCAAATATCATTTTTTCCTTTTATTTCTTCTTCTTGAAATTATTTCGCTGACTCTTGTTGTGCAATACAACAATTACCAAAAAGCAAAATTTATAAATAGTGCCAATGCTTTTACAGGAAATATTTATACTATACAATCTAACATAACCAACTTTTTTAAACTTAAAAAGGTAAATGAACAACTTGCCGAAGAAAATGCCTATTTAAAATCTGTTACCAAAGAAATACACTACGTAGAAGTGCCAATGCTTACCAGCGATAGCATTTTTTTAACCGATACTTTATTTTTAGATACGCTAATAAGTTTAAATTATATTCCGGCAAAAGTTATAAGCAACACGACTAATAAACAGCAGAATATTATTTTTATAAACAAAGGAAAAAATGACGGCTTATACGAAAATATGGGTGTAGTAAACCAAAAAGGAGTAGTGGGAGTGGTAAGAAATATATCTAACAATTATGCCACCGTAGTGCCTATTATAAATACAGGATTTAATATTAATGCTAAAATTAAAGATTCAGGCTTTTTTGGCAATTTAACATGGGATGGCGTAAATCCGCTTTATGCCCAGTTGTATGATATTCCCAATCATATTTCGCCACAAAAAGGAGATACTATTGTTACCAGCGGCTATTCTAAAGTATTTGAAGATGGAAATATTATAGGATATATAGAAAATGTAGAAACAGTACCCGGTAAAAGTTTTATAATGATACAAGTAAAACTTGCCGTAAGTTTTGGCAATTTGAATTATGTATATGCTTTGCAAAATAATTTTGATAATGAATTAGATAGCTTGTCGTATGAAAATTAGTATAAAAAACATATTATTTTTCTTATTTTTATTGGTTTTTCAACTGCTAATATTAGATCAAACTTCTATAAATATATTCATAAACCCATACATTTATCCGCTTATAATTATATTGCTACCTTTTGAGATTAGTGGCTGGCTACTACTCATTTCAGCTTTTATATTAGGCTTTGTAGTTGATGTTTTTAATGGCACAGTAGGTTTACACATGTTTGCCACGGTGGGCATGGCAGCATTTCGCCCTTTGTTAATTAATTTATTTTCATTGCAAAAATTAGACAACAACAATAGTTTAAACATTAAATCTTTAGGGTTAATTGTATCGGGTTCTTTTATTGGAATATTATTATTTATACATCATGTATTGTATTTTGTGTTAGAAAGTTTCAGTTTTGCCAATTTCCATTTTCTTATTTTAAGAATTGTATTAAGCACTCTTGTTAGTCTATTATTATGTATGCTTTTGCTGTTAATTTTTAAAAACAATAACAAAGGCAATGAAAGATAGATACAAAAATCGGTCATTAGTTCTGGTTATACTCATATCTATTGTATCGCTAATTTTCATTTTTAAACTGCTTAGCCTTCAAGTTTTAAATAACAAATATGAAACCTTAGCACAAAAAATTGCACTAAAAAAAATAAATCTTTATCCTAATAGGGGATTAATATACGACCGTAATAATAACCTTTTGGTATATAACAAAGCCATTTATGACGTATTGGTAGTGCCTCGGTTAATAAAAGACTTAGACACCACTTTGTTGCTTAGCATTGTAGATATGGATAAAGCTACTTTTCTTAAAAAAATGGAAAAAGCAAGCGAAGGACTGCATTACTACGGCTCTAATGAATTTGTAAAACAACTTTCTGCCGAGCAATATGCTCTTTTTTTAGAAAACAACTGGAAATTTAAAGGTTTTTATGGCGAAACCCGAACTATAAGAAACTATACCAATACAGGAGCGGCACATATTTTAGGCGATGTGGGAGAAGTTAATCAAAAAGAAATAGACCAATCGGAGGGCTACTACCAAGCAAGAGATTATATAGGCAAAAGTGGCTTAGAAAAAATATATGAAGAAGAATTACGCGGAAAAAAGGGGTTTAAGTACATTTTTGTAGATAAATACAACAAAGAGCAAGGCACATTTGAAGACGGGAGCAATGATAGTATTCCCGTTCAAGGACTTACATTAAGCACTACCTTAGATATAGATTTACAATTGTATGGAGAAAAATTATTGCGAAATAAAATAGGCAGTATTGTAGCCATAGAACCTCAAACAGGCGAAATACTTGCTTTAGTGAGTAGCCCCACTTTTGACCCCAATTTACTCTGTGGCTCTGAAAGAGGGAAAAATTACTTAAAATTATTTGATGACCCACTAAAACCACTTTTTAACAGGGCGGTAATGGCTCAATATCCCCCGGGTTCTACTTTTAAGCCACTTACAGGTCTTATTGCCATGCAAGATGGTGCCATAACTCCAAACTTTGGTTATTTTTGTAATACCACATACAGAATTCCGGGATATACGCTTCATTGTTCGCACCACCACCCGTCTGCCAATAATATACAACAAGCTATTCAGCACTCTTGCAATCCGTATTTTTGGGAAACTTTTAACAGAACTATAAGCAACGATAAGTATAAAACCAGCGAGCAAGCCTATACTACTTGGTATAACTACTGTAGAAATTTTGGTTTAGATAGTATTTTAGGTATAGATATGTTGAGTGAAAAATCAGGGAATATTCCCAGCCCACAGTATTATAACAAACTATATGGCAAAGGACGGTGGCGTGCTACAACCATTATATCTTTAGCCATTGGGCAAGGAGAAATACAGCTTACTCCATTACAATTAGCTAATTTATATGCCACTATAGCCAACAAAGGATTTTTTGTTCAACCTCATATTGTAAAAACCGTAAATAATGAAACCGTAAAATATCCAATCCGTGAAACGCATATTGATAAAGTGTATTTTGAAGATGTTTTAGAAGGCTTAAAATTAGTGGTAGATGAAGGAACGGGGAGAAGGTCAAAAATAGAAGGTATTTCTTTTGGTGGAAAAACAGGGACGGCTCAGAACCCACACGGAGAAGATCACTCCATTTTTGCAGGAATAGCACCATTGGAAAATCCTAAAATAGCTATAGCTGTAATTATAGAAAATGGTGGTGGCGGTTCTAAATATGCCGCACCCATAGCCAGTTTAATGGCAGAAAAATATTTGAATGATACCATTTCTACCGCCAGAATACCTTTTGAGCAAGTAATTTTAGATGCAAATTTGATAGAAAACGTATTAGGAACAAATAAAAGTGATACGCTACAACCATGAACAGGAGCGAAAGTTTTTTAAATAACATAGATTGGGTTCTTGTAAGCCTTTATTTAATACTTTGTATTATAGGTGTAGCTTTTATATATTCTACAGGATATAATACTTCAGATACTATCCGTTTATTTGATTTTGGCACTGTGCACGGGCAGCAAATTTTATGGCTAATAGTTAGTCTTGTGGTGGCTTTTGTGGTTGTTATTATTGATTTTAAGTTTTATTCAAATTTTGCTTACATTATATACGGAGCCATAATGCTACTGCTGGCAAGTGTTTTGTTTTTAGGTGTAGAAATTAACGGTTCTAAATCGTGGTTTGCTCTTGGTGGATTTAGGTTTCAGCCGGCAGAATTAGCAAAATTTGCCACTTGTTTAGCTTTAGCTAAAGTGCTTTCTGATATAAATATTGACCTAAGAACTTTAAATGGCAAACTTAAAGCAGGAACTATTTTGGCTATACCAATGGCACTTATTTTACTGCAAGGCGATGTGGGTTCTGCCATTGTTTTTTCAAGTTTAATTTTTGTACTTCACCGCGAAGGATTGGAGTCTGCATTTCTTGTTATTGGCTTTGGTTTAATTCTGTTTTCAATATTAGCTTTGCTTTATCCTCCGTTTTTATTGCTATATTTTTATGCCGGCATATTGTGTGTTTTTATTTTTTACAATAGACTTCACAAATACCCTATTATAGCACCTACGCTGTCGGTTTTTGCTTTAATTTCAGTATTTATTTTGTACAATAAATATTTGCTTCCCCTAAATTCTTTTACCAATTCTTATGCTCCTTTATTTATTTTATCATTAGTGGTTTTAATTGTTGGGTTTGTTTTACACTACAAAAAGAAAAAATGGATTACACCTTTTATGGCTATATTATTTGTAGTGGGTGTATATACTTTTTCGGTAAGTTTTATTTTTAATAATGTACTAAAGCAACATCACCGCGATAGAATTAATTTAATTTTGGGTAAAATAGAAGACCAATCTGGTGCGGGATATAACTTATATCAATCCAAAGTAGCTATAGGTTCTGGGGGCTTAACGGGAAAAGGATATTTGCAAGGTACGCAAACCATGCTAAATTATGTGCCGGAGCAGTCCACAGATTTTATTTTTACTTCAATAGCCGAACAATTTGGTTTTATAGGAAGTTTTGTGCTTATATTGTTGTTTACCTTATTTCTGTTGCGTATTATTCAGGTTTCAGAAAGACAGCGATCTGCCATAGCAAGAATTTATGGCTATGGTGTAGCCAGTATATTGTTTATTCACTTTTTTGTAAATATAGGTATGACTATAGGTATTGTTCCTGTTATTGGTATTCCACTACCTTTTATAAGCAAAGGAGGAAGTTCATTATTAAGTTTTACAATACTTTTATTTGTGCTTATAAAATTTGATACCGAACGCTTGAGTTTTGTGAGGTAATTATGTTTACTTCACTATATAATTATCATAAGGCATACGAGACGAAATAGACCTTGAAAGAGTAATTTCATCGGTATATTCAAGTTCTCCACCAAAAGAAACCCCACGGGCAATAGTGGTTAGTTTAACATTATATGGTTGCAATAGTTTAGAAATATAATATAAAGTAGTATCGCCTTCCATAGTGGGGCTTATTGCCATTATTATTTCTTCTATTTTTTCTTCTTTTACTCGGGTTTCTAAAGCAGTTATGGTTAAATCATCTGGTCCTATGCCGTTTACGGGACTTATTATTCCGCCCAGCACATGGTACAACCCTCTAAACGTTCCCGTACTTTCTATAGCTATAACATCTCTAATATTTTCTACCACACATATTGTATTTCTCTCCCGCATTTTATTGCTACACACATCGCACACTTCTGTATCGCTTAAATTATAGCAGGTTTTACAATATTGTATTTCTTCTCGCATTTTTAAAATATTGTCGCTAAAATGCTGTACCTTTTCTTTATCTTGTTTAAGTAGGTGTAGCACTAAACGTAAAGCTGTTTTTTCGCCAATACCCGGCAACTTTTTAAATTCTGCCACTGCATTTTCTATCAATTTAGAAGGGTAATTCATAATGTATTAATGTTCATTTTTAATATCCCACTCAAGGTAATAAATATTTTGTTATAAATTTGTTGCATGTCTGTGAATAGCAATATAGAACTTAGTATAATAACGCCCTGTTATAATCCTATAAAAGGATGGGAGCAAAACTATGTAAGTTCATACAAAAGTATTAAAAATATACTTCATGGTATTGAAATAGAGTGGATATTGGTAAATGACGGCTCCGAAAACAATGTTGATGCTACAAATATTGACTTTTTAAAACAAAATATTACTCATTTTAAATACTTAAGTTATAATGAAAATAAGGGAAAAGGTTTTGCTGTAAGATATGGAGCTAAACACGCCCAAGCAGATAAAACTATATTTACAGATATTGATTTTCCGTATTTAGATAAGGATTTGAAAGCTGTTTATGAATTAATAAATCAAGAAAATGATATTATTATAGGTAAGCGTTCTGAAAATTATTATGATAATATTTCTACTAATAGAAAATGGATTTCTAAGCAGTTTAAAAAGCTTATAAAACTATTGCTCAATATTCCCATAACAGACACACAAGCGGGTATAAAAGGTTTTAATAAAAATGGAAAAGGAATATTGCTGAAAACTACTATTAATCGCTATCTTTTTGACTTAGAATTAGTAAAAATAGCAAGTAAACAAAAAGCCAATATTGTAGAAACAGAAGTTAGTTTAAAACCCAATATAGTAATGCCTAATATGAGTACTAAAATACTATTTTCTGAGTTTATTAATCTCCTAAAAATAATGCTAAAGTGATTGGCTTTTTAGCTTAGTACTGCTAAACAAATTTAGTTTATAAAATATAACTAAACTTATACCTAAAGGAACTAATTGCAAATAAAGATAAGGCACGTGTATGAAACTGTAAAACACCAAAAAGTAAATTTTTAATGCTAATAAGGCATAAAAAGAGTCTTGTTTCATGGTTTTATGCTTCCATACAAAAATCAAACACAGTATTAGTGAAACAGCAATACTTAATCCAATATGCCAGTGGCGACACATGGCTACTTTTTCTTCTAAAGTGCCTTTAAAGAAATCGTAAAAATAAACAGCAAACCCAAATCCCCGACCTATATGGGATGGATAATTTTCAGCGTTTGAAACCCACTCTCCAACAGCCGCTTCGGCATAATAGGAAAGTCCTCTTGTAAAAACGTATGGGTCTATGGTCATAAATGGTAAAACATAAACTAATAAGCCAACCACTATTATTCCTATTACAATTTTTAAAGAGGTTTTCCAGCCTTTTTGATACAATACAAATATCCCGAAAAAAGGAAGTAAAAACAAAAATGAAAAACGGGAATACAAACACAACGAAGTTGCTAAAACTATCCAAATCCACCGTTTAGAAAATAAAGAAACGGCAAACAATATATAAAATGCCACTATAGTAAGCTCTGTAGTATAACCAAACACATCGGGGTGGTGGTCTTTAAACATCCATAAAAAGAAAAAAGGGTAAATAAGTTTAATGGCTATTTCTGCTACCGACCATTGTACACTATAAGAACACATGTAAGCCACTAAAACAGCAACATAAAATATAAACAAAGCAAACAAGCGATAATCTATACGCAAAAGCTCGGGAATGAGATATGGAATCCACTGAAATGTTAAATAATTTGGATAAACCGTCCAACCATCATATTGAATAGGTGCGTATGGGAACTCGCCTTGCAGTAGTTTTTTATTGTAATTCATTAGTGTGGGTATTACATCGGAATAAAGGGAATTTATTTCAAATTTTTTAATAGATTGACCATAAATAACAATAAAAATAACCGCAAATAACACAAAAACACCAGCTATTATCCATTTGGTTTTTGTTGTGTTTTTTAATTGTAAAACTACTTTTTCTTTTGTGTGTATTTTGTAGGCAACTGCTACTAACAAAAATCCTGTTAAAAAAATAACAATAGGCGAAACATAAACACCAAAAGCATTAGTAAAAAATGTATGCCAGCCTAATTCTAACACTAAAAGGAGTAAAAAAAGCCAAGATAAAATGCTTGTTTTTGTTTTTTTCATTAGAATTATTATTCTTCGTTTTTAAAAATAAACTTATACTTATTGGGGCTTAAATAAAAGTACGCTTCATTAAATTCGTCCTTTACATTAAAAGTTGTCCAATACACAATAAATGCATCTGTACGAGTCAAATCATCTTCGCTAATACTTTCGCTATTTTTTATAACTACTGTAGTTGCTTCTTTTCTTTGATAAGTAGAAAGTATGAGTGTTTCTATATCTATAGCCCAAAACCAACCATTTTTCTTAAACGTTACTTCATTATTTTGTACAATGCCTCTATTGGTTTGCATAGCCTGTGTTTTATCAATTAAGCTATTAAAATAAGCCATTCTTTCTCTGCTAAATTCCGAACGATTAAATATTTGAACTAAACCCACAACTACAATAAAAGTATATATAATTGCCCATAATGGTTGCTTAATCTTAAACCCGTAATATACAAATACTAATGCCACTATAAAGCTAACCATTTGGTAAATATGTGCGTGATAATACATATATCCCTGATTGCCTAATTTTGACATAGCTAAATAAAGATTAGCATATACAAACAATATAAAAAAGACCGCCAACAGGTATTTTCTTTGTACAATTAAAAACACCAAGGCTAAAGCAAGTGCTATTAAAACTAAAAAATCATAGTTAATGGTCTGTTGCCAAAACACAAGAAAAGCATCTAAGGGAAAAAATTTCAAGTAGCGTAATTCCAGCATGTTTTGCGAATCGTTTGGAACAGTAAAAAACAGATATTTACTAAAATAGCAACAAAGAAAGAACAGATAAGTAATACCCCATTTTAAGGTAGCTTTTTCTTTTTTATGATACCAAACAAAAAGAAAAACAAAAGAAACAAATATTATTATTAGCGGATGAGCATAGCTTATGATTAATAATAGTGGTAACACAACAAACCAATACCATTTACTGTTTAAAAAACTATTATTATTTAATATAGCATAAAGCAGTACTGTTAACGTTAATCCCATTTGATACTCGCTAACGGGATAATAAAACATTAAAGAAGATGAAATTAAATGCGAAATCAATAAGATTAAAGTTGCTTCTATATCTTTTAAAACCAAAAGTAAAACCAGTAAAACACCTATGTGAAACAACATTAAATTGACACTATATGAAATTAATACCGTTTGGAAAGAAGCATTAAGTTTAATAAGTAGTAGCGGTAGTAATTGAGTGGGAATAGCTATAAACCTAAATGAACCATAATTAAACGTTTCTTTATTCATTAAGTTGTAAATGTATGTAGCTGTATCGGCACTTAATATACGCTCTAAGGCAAAGTAGTAAGAAAACACCAACAACAAAACAGATGATAGTATAATTAGAATAAAAATATATGGTTTTTGTTTAAACAACATTAAAGCTTATAAATATAAACGGAATTATTAAATACATCAACTAAAGGAAAGCGAGAAGAAATATTTAATTCCTCAACTCTTTCTGCTCCCAGTACAAATAAATAGCTTGCTCCTTTTTCTTTATAACGCAACATATCTTCTTCTGTAGAAAAACTACTGTATGCTCTTGACCAACCATATCTGTTAATTAAATAAAAAGCCGCACAATAAGATTCTTCTCCATAATACAATATTTTTTTATCTTGGGTTATACCTAAGCTATCTAAATAATTTTGACTTATATAATAAAAAGGCTCTACAGCCATAGCATACGGGTTTTCGTATCTATAGTGCATTCGCCTGTCGTTGTGCTGAATATTAAAAAAAACAAAGACTATGGTTAAACCCCAAAACCACTTTTTATTAATCCAAAGAGCATCTTTAAAAACATAAAAAAATGCTAAAAAATTAACCATAAAAAATGGCATTAAATTAACCGCATAATAATCGTGGTGGGCAAACTGAGCAAAATAAAGAGCTACAAAGCTTAAAACGCCAAAAAAATACAATGCTAACGCCATTTTTATATGGAAATTTACTTTTTTGCTTATTAACAAAAAAACAAAAAGAGCCAATGATAAATATATAGTTACTTTCCAATAAAACTCTGGAAACCAGCCCCAGTTTTGAGTTAATCTGTCAAAAATGAATTTTTTAGTTTCTGCATCTACACTCCAAAAAGGTTTTGTGGCTAATAAGAAATAATCATTGCCATTAATACTTTGGTAATGTTTTGAATACAGCACCCACAAACCAAATACAATAAACGGAACTATACTTAAAAAGCTTAACCAAATAGTTTTGCCATTAAATAACTTGTGTTCCTTTTTTACAAATAGTAAATCTATTAGCCAAACGCCTATAAGTACACATAAAGGAATTAACGCAGTAACTTTTATTAGCCCAGCCAATGTAATAGTGAGTAAAGCAATAAAAAAATATTTTTTCTTGTGTTTTGAGTAAAATAAATAAAAATTATAAGTAGCAATGTACGATAAAGCAAGTGCCGGTACGTCTGGCAGAAAATTATTGGCATAAAAATTTACAACAGGCGAAGAAAATCCCAATGCTGTTATTACTAAAGCAAAAAAAGTATTTTTTAAAAGGGAATAACTTAGCTTAAACAAAGAAAATAAACCAAGAAAAAACAATAAAGTGTTTACTGCTCTAAACAAAAATTCATGATAGCCCAAAACTTTATAAAGTTTACCTACTAAATAATAAATAATGGGAAATTCACCTACTGTTTTGCCATCGTTGCCCAATAAATTATGCAACCGAGGTTCTAATAAAGAAGCATTTTTTTGATAGTATGTTAAAGCAAAAGAAGCTCCGTCCGTTTGTCGCCAAGTATGAGAAGAGCAAGGGCGTTTTAATAAAATTTCATGATAATTGTAGGTAAATGACAATATTAATATTAGCAGTATAAAATAAACATTTTTCATATTGTCAGTTCTCTTATTGCTGTCAAAACTAACTTTTTAAATACATTTCAGAAACTTTTTGCTCTGCATTTTTTATGGTACTACCTTGTGCTTCGTGTTTTTTGTTTCCATTTATATAAAGTCCTACGGTAAATCTGTTTTTATAATCTTCGGGTATTTCTTTAAGTACTTTATATTTCATATCAAAGTTTTTTTGCTGCGATTTTGACAACAATAAACTTTTATAATCTTTAGTATTTAGTATTTCTTCCCAGTCAACATGGTTGGCTATTATTTTTTCTAAAATAAATGTTTTGGTTTGGGCAAATCCTTTGTCTAAATATATGGCACCTATTAATGCTTCAAGCACATTGCCACCCAAGTTTTCAAAAGTATCTAAATTTAATTTTTTATCACACTGGCAATGCTCATGCAAATAAAGTTTTTCTGATAGCTCATTCAATACATTTCGGCTAACTAATTTACTTCTTATTTTTGATAGCTCGCCTTCTTTTTTTGTAGGAAATTTTTTATAAATTAATTCACTTACCACAGTATCTAAAACACTGTCGCCTAAAAATTCTAAGCGTTCATAATTTTTTGATTTATGTAATGATTTATGCCTAAAAGCCATTACATAATAGTCAATATTTTGAGGAAAAACACCTGTTGTTCTATATATAAATTGGTGAAATTCATCTTTTCTATGAGTAGAAAATAGACCTTTTATTTTCTCAAAAAAATTCAAAATACTGCTTAGATTTTTTTAAAAATAACTGAAGCATTATGTCCTCCAAAACCAAAAGTATTGCTCAAAGCAAAATTTATTTCTCTTTCTTGGGCTTTATTTAAAGTTAAGTTCAGTTTTTGGTCTATTGCTTCATCGGGATGCTTAAAATTAATGGTAGGCGGAACGGTGCTGTTTTTTATAGCCATAATACAAGCTACGGCTTCTATAGCTCCTGCCGCTCCTAATAAATGCCCCGTCATAGATTTTGTAGAAGATATATTTAACTTATACGCTTGCTCTCCAAAAACTTCTTTTATTGCCAATGTTTCAGAAATATCGCCTAAAGGCGTTGATGTGCCGTGTACATTTATATAATCAATATCTTCCGGCTTTAATTTAGCATCATTAAGAGCATTTCTCATTACATTAATAGCTCCCAGTCCTTCGGGGTGTGGTGCTGTTAAATGATGTGCATCGGCACTCATGCCGCCACCTACTACTTCGGCATATATTTTAGCTCCTCTTGCTTTAGCGTGTTCGTATTCTTCAAGTATTAGTCCGGCAGCTCCTTCGCCCATCACAAAACCATCTCTTGTTTTGTCAAAAGGTCGGGAAGCGGTTTTATACTCATCATTATTTTCAGAAAGTGCTTTCATGGCATTAAATCCGCCTATGCCACCTTCGCATATTGATGCTTCTGAACCGCCTGTTACAAACAAATCTGCCATACCCAAGCGAATGTAATTAAAAGCATCTATCATACTGTTAGTAGAAGAAGCACACGCAGATACTACCGAAAAATTAGGTCCTCTTAAGCCATATCGCATAGATATATGCCCCGGAGCTATATCTATTATCATTTTAGGAATAAAAAAGGGATTGAAACGCGGAGTTCCAGTGCCCGTAAAAAATTCTGAAATTTCTTGCTGAAATATTTGTATTCCGCCTATTCCGCTACTCCATATTACACCAAATCTATCTTTGTTTACCTCATTATTATCTACTAATCCGGCATCTGTCATGGCTTCATGAGCTGCTGCCATAGCAAACTGGCTAAACGGGTCTAAACGCTTAATTTCTTTACGGTCTAAGTGGTCGTTTATATCAAAGTTTTTAAGCTCGCAAGCAAACTTTGTTTTAAATTGGCTGGTATCAAAATGAGTAATGGGAGCAGCTCCGCTAACTCCCATTTTTAAATTATTCCAATAATCATTAAGATTGTTGCCAATGGGAGTAAGAGCACCTAATCCTGTAACTACTACTCGCTTCAGCTCCATACTTAATATTATTTTGTATTTTCTTCTAAATATTTAACAGCATCTCCTACAGTAGCTATAGTTTCTGCTTTTTCATCTGGAATAGAAATATTAAATTCTTTTTCAAATTCCATTATTAATTCTACGGTGTCTAATGAATCTGCACCTAAATCATTAGTGAAACTTGCCTCAGCCGTTACTTCAGATTCTTCTACACCTAATTTGTCAACTATTATTTTGGTTACTTTTTCTTTAATTTCTGACATGATTGTTTTTTTTGTTTTGATTAACTCGGGCAAATTTAAGGTTTATTTTATCATTTTCCCTATTTTTTTGGTTGCTTTCATTATTTAACTTAATTTGCATGCTGGTTTGGCAAAAGAAAAAATTACATATCAACCTAAGGTAAAACATTATATACTTGCTTTGGCTTCTACACTTAAAGATTATAGATTAAGCTATTTTATTAATGACATTTTAGCTATAGAATTGGCTAAAAAAGATGACTTAATTTATGAGAATAAAAAAGAGAGTAAAGCAAAAAAGCACAGCCTTTTTTCTTATTTTGATGAAGAAAATGACTTACAGTACTTCCTTTTTCAAAACAAGCTTCCCGATAATGTGATTATAAAATCGTTAAAAAATTTTGATTTTTTGTTTATCATTAAAACTATAGATGAAGAAAATCCTTTTGATATAGGCGAAGTATATAACAAGCTTAATAATATAGATGATGTTCAGTTAATATTTAAAGACCCGGCATTAAAACCTGCCGAGCAAAAAATAATAGCTAAAGAATTTTAATTGTAGCTTTGCATTGCCAAAAAAACAAACTGAAAAAACATGAAAATTCCAATTAACAAGGTTAAAATGATAGCCACTTTTGGTCCTGCTATAAGCACTCCTGAAGTTTATCATCAATTGGTTATGTCGGGAGTAGATGTTATCCGATTTAATTTTTCTCACGGTTCTTATGACGACCACAAAAAAGGTTTTGAATTAGTAAAACAAACTAACGAAACTTTAGATGCAAAAGTTGCCATATTAGCAGACTTGCAAGGTCCTAAAATAAGACTGGGAGATATAAATGGAGAAATAGAACTGCAAAGAGGCGATATTATAGATGTATGTGATACCGAATGTGTGTGCACAAACAAAATTTTGTATATCAATTATCTTGATTTGCATAATGAAATGCATAAAGGAGAAAGAATACTAATAAATGACGGTAGAGTAGAGCTAAAAGTAGAAGAAATAAAAGGCGATGTTATAAAAGCTAAAGTAATAAACGGAGGGAAACTTACTTCAAGAAAAGGAGTGAACCTGCCCGATACCAATTTAACGGTACCTGCCTTAACCCCAAAAGATAAACAAGACTTAAACTTTGCACTTGAAAATGGAGCTAATTGGATAGCCTTAAGTTTTGTACGAACGGCACATGATATTGAAGAAATAGCTGAAATAATAGGCGATAAAAGAAGTCATACTAAAATTATTGCCAAAATAGAAAAACCCGAAGCACTAAAAAATATTAAAGACATAGTTAAAGCAACGGATGGCATTATGGTAGCTCGTGGAGATTTAGGCGTAGAAATTCCTTTAGAGCAAGTTCCTTTAGCACAGAAAAAAATAATACAAAGATGTATTAAAGCTGCAAAACCCGTAATAGTGGCTACGCAAATGATGGAAAGTATGATAGAAAATCCTGTGGCTACAAGAGCAGAGGTAAACGATGTAGCAAATGCGGTAATAGACGGTGCAGATGCAGTAATGCTAAGTGCTGAAACTTCGGTGGGCAAATATCCCGTAAAAGTGGTACAAACCATACAGCACATTTTAAGCAATGTAGAAAAGACAAATATTATCTACGATAAAAAATTAGAGGCAAAAAGAAGTTCAGAAACATTTATATCTGACGCTATATGCTACAATGCCTGCAAAATAGCTAAAGAAATAGGAGCTAAAGCTATAATAGGAATGACAAAATCGGGATATACATCTTTTATGATAAGCAGCTACCGCCCTAAAGAACAGATTTTTATTTTTACCGACAATAAAAAACTATTGCCAACATTGAGTTTGTTTTGGGGCGTGCGAGCATTTTACTACAAAGGTTTTGAAGGAACAGATGAAACCATAACCGATGTAATAAAACTTTTACAAACTAAAAACCTACTAAAAGAAGGCGATATAGTAGTAAATACCGCCAGCATGCCATTAGATAAACGTGGCAAAACCAATACTGTGAAAGTTAGCTTAGTTAAGTAGATAAATTTATTTATATTTATTTCTTATTGATTTTGTGTAAAATATAAAATACAATATTTTTTTTTTCACTAAATTTAGATTATAGTATTAAATTGCCATATTAAATTACTACCTTTAGGCTTTATTTTTAAACTAAAATTTTATTTTGATGAAAAAGATTTACTTAACACTTTTGGGTGTTTTTACATTTGCCTTGTGGCAAATAGGTAATGCCCAAACAATTTTATTTTCTGAGGATTTTGCTTCTGGAATACCTGGGACATGGACACTAATAAACAATGATGGACTAACACCTAATTCCAATGTGGCTCAATTTACAAATGCTTGGATAGGTGCTGCGGATTTTGATAACACCACAGATACGGTTGCCATGAGTACTTCTTGGTACACACCAGCAGGTACTGCTGATGATTGGCTAATAACACCTGCTATTAACCTAACTACAAACAACACGTTATCATGGGAAGCAGAAGCACAGGATGTAGATTATCCTGACGGATATGAAGTAAGAATTTCTACAACAACTCCCACAATAGCAGGATTTAACGCCAACCCTCCATTATTTTCAATTGGTGCTGAATCTGGAGGAACATGGACTCAAAGAAGCGTAGATTTACAAGCAGCTGGTTACAGTAATCAAACTGTATATATTGCGTGGAGAAATAATTCTAATGACATGTTCGTATTAATGGTTGATGATATAGCTGTAACAACCCCAGCAAATAGTGACTTAGCAATATCTGATGTTACAACTAGTGGCGAATTACAAAATACGGTATTTTCTTCAGATGATTTTATCATAGTTGATTATTCAAAAAGAACCAATTTTACCGCTGATGTTACTATAGAAAATACAGGTACAGATCCTGTTAGTGTTATATATTTAACTTATGCTTTAGTTGATAATCTTAGTGGTCCAACCGTTGGGGTAATTTATGGTGATACAGTTAATTTAGGAACGCCTTTAGCTCCTGGTCAAACATACACATATAGCTATGCTCCTGAAAATATAACATCTTTATTTCCTTCATTAGCAACTGATGGTACTATTGATTTTTATGTGCAATTAGATTCTGCTGCTAACAATACTGTTTTTAACAATGATGATTATTACTATGGTGCTGTAATTGCACCAACATTATCATATACAGCACCATATAGCACGTCTTATGAAATAGCAGATTTAGTGGCAGGTCAATTTGATTTTAGCCACACAACATGGGGCTGGAAATATTTTGACAATGATAATGACAACAATTCACTCTCTGTAGGAGCATTTTCAAATATAGATGCTTACGATGGGGATTTTTTAGTTATCGGATCAGTAGTGGGTGGAAGTTTAACTACTGGAGCTCTTAATGAAACTATGCAATCTCCTGAACTTACTTTAACTGCTGGTCAAAGTTACGAGTTTAGTATTTGGGCTAGAACTGGGTATGGTGCTACAGGTAGTGTAGCTGCTTATTTGGTAGATGCCTCAGGTACTACAAACACTTTATTAGGGAATATAACTTTGGCAGCGGGAGATTCAACATATCAACAATTTACATTCCCAACTACACCAACAACTACAAAAAGTGATTACATGGTTGAATTTAGAAAATCAGCTACAGGTTTTGTTATTTTAGATTTATTTAATATGACTACATCTGTTTCTCCTTGTTCTATCACAGACTTAACTGCCGGCACACAAGGTGCTTGTAATCCTTCTACTAACCAATATACGCAGCAAGTTACTGTTACTTACAGCAACCCACCTGCAAGTGGTAGTTTAAGTGTTAATGGTCAAACTTTTGCCATTACTTCAAGCCCACAAACGGTTACTTTAACAGGCTTAACTTCTAACGGAAGTGCAGTAAACGTTACGGCTAATTTTACAGCTAACACAGCTTGTACTTATACTGAAAACAGTTTATTTACAGCTCCTGCTCCTTGTAATGTTTGCTCTATTACAGATTTAACTGCCGGCACACAAGGTGCTTGTAACTCTTCTACTAACCAATATACACAACAAGTTATTGTAACTTATACCAATCCACCTGCAAGTGGTAGTTTAAGTGTTAATGGTCAAACTTTTGCCATTACTTCAAGCCCACAAACAGTTACTTTAACAGGTTTAACTTCTAACGGAAGTGCAGTAAACGTTACAGCTAATTTTACAGCTAACACAGCTTGTACTTATACTGAAAATAGTTTATTTACAGCTCCGGCTTCTTGCTTGTGCCCTACAATAAACGTATCCGTTAGTACTACAAACGTAACCAACTGTGCTACACCTAACGGAACATTAACTACTACAGTTAGTGGTGGTGCTTCACCTTACAGTTATGTTTGGAATCCGGTTTTACCTAACCAGCCAAACCACTCTAATCTTTCAGCAGGAACATATAGCGTAACTGTAACAGATGCCAACAACTGTCCTGGTACTGGAAGTGGAACTATTAATAATGCTACCGGTTCTTTAAATGCCAGTATATCTACTTTCCAAAACATATCTTGTTTTGGGGCAAATGACGGTACTGTTAGTGTAACGGTAACAGGAGCTACTGGTGCAATAAGTTATAACTGGAGTGATCAAGGATTTAACTCTACTATTTCTACTAGAAATAATTTAACTCCAGGTTCTAAAACTGTAACAGTAAGCGATGCAAGTGGTTGCTCTGTTACGCTTTCTTTCACTATCGTAGAACCTTCTCAATTAACAGCTACATTAGTTAGTACAACAGATGCTTCATGTAATGGAACAAACACTGGTTCTGTAGATATGACAGTATCAGGAGGTACAGGAACACCTACTTATTCTTGGACAAATACAACTCAAAACACAGTTGACTTAACAGGTGTAGGTGCTGGTTCTTATACATTAACGGTAACAGATGCTAACGGATGTACAGATACTGAAAGTGCTACAATTAATGAACCAAGTGCTATAAGTGTAGTAGTAGATAATACTAGTGATGTTTCTTGCTACATGGGTAATGATGGAGCTATAGACGTAACTGTTAATGGTGGAACACCTAATTATACTTACGCTTGGACTAACGGAGGAGGCACTAATGAAGATGCTTCTGGTTTAAGTGCCGGAAATTATACATTAAGTGTAACAGATGCTAACGGATGTACTGCTTCAAGTACACAAGTTACTATTGCTAATGCTACTATGTTAGATGGTACTACTTCATCTACAGCAGAAACTTCAAGTGGTGCAGCAGACGGAACAGCTACTGTAGTAGCTACTGGCGGAAACGGAAGTTACACATACCTATGGAGTGATAATGCAGCTCAAACTACAGCAACAGCAACAGGTTTAAGTGCAGGAACATACACAGTTACTATCACTGACGGAAATGGCTGTACTAATACAGAAACTGTAGTAGTAGATTTAGGAAATAGCATTAACAGTGTAGTAATGCAATCTTTACAAATATTCCCTAACCCAACTAATAAAAATGTAACTATAAGTTTTAATGTTGCACAATCAATGGAAACAACTATTTCTATATTTAATACTTTAGGAAAAGTAGTTTACTCAAAATCTAATAATGTTGTAAATAATTTCTCTACAACTATAGATGTAAGCACTTTTGCTGCTGGTATTTATATTGTAGAAGTTAGCAACGGAAATGGAAAAGCAGTTAAAAAACTTACTGTTAGTAAATAAATAAAATAATTTTTTAGAAAAACTAAAGCCTCACTTTTTTGTGGGGCTTTTGTTTTTTATACAGCAGAGTGAACTACTTTAATATGCCATGCGTTAATAACGGAAAACTAAGTATGGAAATAATAAATGCTAATGATAGCAACTTTGAAACTTTACTGAAAGACAATAAAAAAGTAATGGTAAAATACTATGCCGGGTGGTGCGGTTCTTGCAGACTAATTGCTCCAAAATATAGCAATTTAGCTAATAATGAAGACTATAAAGACACATTATTTATAGAAGTTGATGCCGAGAATAACCCAAATGCAAGAGCAAAAGCAGGAGTAAACAATTTGCCGTTTTTTGCAGGGTTTAGCAGTGGCAATTTAGTAGAAGGATTTCCTACTTCTAAAATTGACGCTGTTGAAGATTTAATAAAAAAACTATAAGCCATGAAAATACCAGCCATAAAAAAATTAGTAGAAGCAAACCACTCTTTTGAAGAACTGGAAGCCGCTGAAGAAGCCATAATAAATGAGCAAAAACCTACCATAGAAATAGAAGGAGCTGATGACGGAGAACAATTAACGCACGTTATGGCTGCCAAATGGATAAAACAGGAAATGGGAAACACCCAATGTGATTTTAAAACAGCACTACGCAAATACACCGAAAAAGTTAGAGGTTCTATTTCTTGATTGTTAGGATAAAATCAAACAGTTAATACCAATCCTAATCGGTATGATTTCCTTTATTCCCGATATTTTACCAAATAATATAACTGCTTAATATACTCATTATTTAAAGCTATTAAGCCATATTCATTTTGCCACCATTCCATTTCGTTGTACATAGAGCTGGGTGCTCCATAAATAAACACTTCAATTCCCTCTTTTTTAAATTTCTTGGTAAAAACTTGATATACCCTTTTAGTGTGAAATTTAGATGAAATAACTCCTATTTCTTTAATATTGTTGGTTTTGCAGTAAACTAAAATAGCCTCACTTTCTTCTAAAGTGCTGGTGCCTTCTTTAAGCAAATATATTAAAGAATCCGGAACGTTTTGTTTTACCATTTGTAGCTTGGTTAAATCACTTTCTAAGGTGTCTGTTCCTAATGCTTTTAAGTCTGGCGACTGATTTTTGCCGGTACATATAAACCGTAATATTTTCCCGTCTTTATACAAAGAAGCAGCTTTATTGCTCCTGTCAAAAGCTCCTCCGGAAAGCACAAAACCATAATTTAAAGTGTGATTAGCCTCATTTTCGGCTATTAAAAAATTAGCCATGCCTTTCATTATTGGCGTTTTAAAAACAAACAAGCATAGTAAAAGCAGTAGAATGAAACCTAAAAAAATGAATAATTTCCTTTTCATTTTGCTAAATTGCAACAAAAAAAATCAAAAATGACAATAAAAGAGGCTCAAAATAAAGTAGATGAATGGATAAAAGAATATGGCGTGCGTTATTTTAATGAAATGACAAACTTAGCTGTATTAATGGAGGAAGTAGGCGAATTATCAAGAATTTTTTCCCGAAAGTATGGCGAGCAATCCTTTAAAAAAGGAGAAAGTGATGAAAATATGGCAGATGAAATGGCGGATATTTTGTTTGTATTAATATGCTTAGCTAATCAAACAGGAGTAGATTTGGAACAATCTTTGCTAAAGAACTTAGAGAAAAAAACAAAGAGAGATAGTAGCCGACATAAGAATAATAGTAAATTGTAGGTCAATATCTCTTAAAAAGAATTAAAAAAGTTATACTTTTGCATTGAAATTAAAAAAATAAGAAACAATTTATTATGAAAAAAATTATATTTTTAGCTTTAAGCGTTATATTCAGCTTAGGAGTTTTTGCACAAAACGAAACCCATAAATGGGCAGTAGGGGGTGGCATTAGTGCTATAGATTTTTCTGGTCCATTAACAAAATCATTCTTTGATTTTGACAATTACAAAGGTTCAGGTAGATTTTTTGCAGGAAGATATTTAAACCCATCTTTTAATTTAAAGGCAGATTTCACTTTTGGAAAAGTTTGGTATCCGCACATTACTGCTTATCCGGATGTAGCTGCAGATTATTACGATTGGAAACACATTTATGATTTTGGCGTAAATGTAGAATACAAATTTAACAACGGATATATATTTAAAGAAGATGCCGTGGTAGCTCCATATATTCACACAGGATTTGGATTTAACAGCATAGTAGGTTATGATTTTAACACTTATGTGCCTTTTGGTATAGGTTTAAATATTAGACCTTTAGATTGGTTAACATTTAATTTGCAATCTACATATAAATTGAATATAGACAACTCTTACGATTACACTCAGCACAGTGCTTCAGTAGTATTTAACTTTGGTAAGTCTAAAAAAGTAAAAGAAGTAGAAGAAAGTAAAGATGTTAGTGATGCGGATGGCGATGGCGTTCCGGATTTAGTAGATGAATGTCCATTTGCGGCAGGTAGTGCAGAGTTGTTCGGTTGTCCGGATAGTGATGGAGACGGCTTAGGCGACAGTAGAGATAACTGTCCTAATGAATTTGGTGCATTAGAAAACAAAGGTTGTCCTTCAGCAGATGCAGATGGCGATGGTGTTCCGGATGATAAAGATTCTTGCCCTAATGAAAAAGGAGAAAAACGTTATGCCGGTTGTCCAGATAGTGATGGTGATGGTATAGTAGATAAATATGATAAATGTCCTAAAGAAGCGGGACCTGCCAGCAACAGTGGTTGTCCTAAAGAAGAAGTGGTAGTGGTAGAACCTACAAAACCAGTAGAGCCTACGCAACCAGTTACACCTACAGAGCCAACTAAGCCTGTAGTAGTAGAACCTACAAAACCAGTTAAACCGTCTGAGCCAATTGTAGGAGTAACAGAAAATGTTACAACTATCTATTTTGCTTCTGGAAGCGATGTAGTAACCAGTTCAGAAAAAGCTAAAATAGATAGAGTATTGGCAACATTAAATAGCAATGCTTCTTACAAACTAAAAGTTAAAGGTTATACCGATGCTGCCGGAGATGAAATGAGCAACTTAAACTTATCTTTAAGAAGAGCTCAGAATGTATGGAAATACATACAAAGCAAAGGATATGATGGTTCTAAAGTAGAGCTTTACGGATTTGGGGAGTATCATAATACAAATACAGATGCTGCTAAAGACAGAAAAGTAGAATTAGAGATTATTAAATAATCTTTAAAGCATAATAAAAAATAAAAATCCCGAGCAGAAATGTTCGGGATTTTTATTATATTTAAAGTGCAAATGAAATATCTTTTAACAGAAATACTAAATGCTACCGACTACTACCCGTTCGGCATGCCTATGCCAGGACGGTCTTTTACTAGTGAAAGCTATAGGTTCGGATTTAATACACAAGAGCGTTCAGATGAGATAGCAGGCAGCGGAAACCATTATACAGCAATGTTTTGGGAGTATAACCCACGAGTAGTTACTAGGTGGAACACAGACCCAATTACTTACCCTTGGCAAAGTCCGTACACAATCAATAATAACAATCCTATTTATTATACCGACCCATTAGGTTTATATGGAACTCAAAAGAAAGCTGAAAGAAAACAGAAAAAAATTGCTAAGAAATTAGATGATAATAGTCGAGTCGGAGATGTATTCAATAGAAATGAAGGTACAGACAAAAAAGCAGATTGGGGTTTTCACGTTTATGGAGAAGGAAAAGACAAATATACTCGAACAGGCGGCAATTTAGAAGATGGTGTTGAAGTAAAGGCTTATAGACCTGATGCTTCAGTTTTTGACAATAAAGGATTCAAAGGAGCAAAATCAAAATTTGGCTTATATACACCTTGGTATATTTCTGGAAATGCATCGTTTGTTTTTGCAGGTGGTGCAAGTTATACGATTGGATTCGCTCAAGATAAATTTGGAGGAAGAACAGGTTTTAGAACAGTTGGAGGAGGAGTTGGATTTGGTGCTGGATTAGGTATTAATTCAGGTGGTTTTAGAAATGAAGGAAACAATAAATTTAGGGTTGACCAATTAGAAGGCAGAGGCTTTCAATATGTTGGTGGTGCCTGGTTTTTGTCTGGTCAAGTAAGTGGAAATAACCCTGAAAAAGACAATTTTAGAAGAACGGGTTATGATTATACAGCTATTGAGGGAGGAGGAAGTTTAGGGGAAGGCTATAAAGCGTTAAAATGGACTAATTTAAGTAAATTGACCAATGTAGAAATAGGTGGACAATATCAGTGGACAACTACCTATACTTTTTGGAAAAATAAAGTAGCTAAACAAAATTCATCTAATGAGTAATGGAAAATTAGAGAAATTAGGTTCTATTTTGTTTTTAAGTGCAATAGTCTTTTTTGTTATATTTTTATTATTGCAACCAAGTGATGGATGTTTAAAAAAGAAAAATCTTCTTAATCATGACCTGAACGGAGTTGTAGTTGAAAAGTTTTATGATATAAAGTTTAGCAATGTTGAAACAATTAGAGTATTTAATTTCAAAAAATATAACCATAGGGTTGTATGTGGACAGGAGCTTAAACCATTTTTTAATTATACCCAAATAGGCGATAGCATATACAAGCCTAAAGGCATTTTAGAAATAAAATTGTTTAGGGAAGATTTTGACACCACATTTATTTTCAATTATGATTGTGATAAGTGGTAAAATAAAAAAGTTATCAACACTACACTGAAACAAGCTAAAACGACCACCATCCCCCCCCATAGGGTCTCTCGCAGAGGACTCTTTTAAGTGCTGTCGGGTGTTTCCACCCGACACTTTAATGTGCTGTCAGAAGCTTTGCCCTTTTCCGTGCTGTCAGAAGTTCCCTTCTAACAATCTGTTTACAAAAACATCAAAAAAAATGCTTACATTTGGTTTAAACTTTAAGCAAGTTACGTGCAAAATCAAGTAGCATATTATATAAATTTAAGTGTAAAAAAATACCACCCATTCGGCATGCCTATGCCAGGAAGACAATACACCAGTGAAAACTATAGGTTTGGATTTAATGGTCAAGAGAAAGATGATGAAATTGCAGGGCAGGGAAATAACTATACTGCTGAGTTTTGGCAGTATGATAGTTGCTTAGGTCGTAGGTGGAACTTAGACCCAAAACCAAACACAAGTATTAGTTCATATGGAGTTTTCGCCAATAATCCGATATTGTTTAATGATCCATTTGGAGATACAACAAGTTATTACAATATAAAAGACGGTTCTCTACTTGGCATTATCAATAATCCAGGGTCTATGAGAAATGTAAAAATTACAACTGAAAGATATACCGTAGCCACAACTGCTGCAACATCAGACCCAGAACATCAATTTTATGGTTATTTGGGCGACCAAACTAAGGCACAGGGTCTTGTTAATGATATGGAATGGAATGCAAAAAGGGATGAACTAATCACTGGTAATAATAACTTAATAGCTTTTGAAACAGGAAATTATGCTTTGGATTTTACAGGTAAAGTTATTACTAGAGAAGAGTTAAATGGACGGACTTCAGGAGGACAACCTTTAGCAACTATAGGTAAAATGCATTTGCAAACTATTTTTGACGATGGAAGTAGGCTTACTGTTGAATCCTTTAATTTTTCAAGTGGGCATTTTGGCAATGGACCTTTGCCAAATTATACCAGTACCGTACAAAATGGATATCAAGTTGGATTAGATGGAAAGGCAAGACCAATATGGGCACTAGTCACTCCTGAATCGGGAATGCGTTTAAATAGTGGAGCACTTGGGTGGAAATTAAGACTTCCTGTTTATAGAGGGATTAGAGGTGGATTATTAATTCACCCAGACTGTAATACAAGAGGGACTGCTGGTTGCATTGGCATCAGGGAAAACGATGCAACATTAATAAAATTGGGCAACTTTTTTGATAACTATATTAGAGTTCAACAAAGAACATTAATTATTTTTCACCACATACCCAACAATCCAAATTATGGAAATAGTGGTAATGGAATCAATACCGGTAAAGAATGAAAAAGATAGTGTTTTTATACTTTATTTTTGGTTTTTTTATCTATTGCCAAACCACTACTAATAACACTAATGTTTCTTCCACACAATCAGGAAAAAATAGTTTAGAAAACAATAATGAAGTGGATGAAACAAATAGCAATAATAATAGTACTATACTCCTCTCCAAAGACACCAATTTGCCATTCAAGGAAATGCATATTGAGAATAAAGAAGATACATTATGCAAAGGATTAGATATTAGCGTAAACTCGATAATATTCAATAATGGGGAAAGTATGAAGAACGCATTTGATAATTATGACTCTGTTTGGGGACTTAATGACCGAATATATTTTACAACAAAAGATTCCTTGATTTACATATCCTTTGGTATTAATTATGGTGGTTATGCTTATGAGTATAAAGAAGCAGAGATTGGATATATTATAGGGAGTGTTGATGAGTTCATTCCGGAAGAAATTTTAAACTCAAGTTTTAACCCTAAAAACGATTTATATATACCAAAATTCCATTTTACCAAGACTAAATACTCAAATTTTGTATCTGGTTTTGGCATAAAGTTAAGTATCACAGAAAAAGAATTAGAAAACATTACAAAGAGTAAAAAATGGAAACTTTCAAAAGAAGAAATTTATGATACCACAGTATACAAATATGAGAATGTAGAGTGTATTTACGAAGCTAAATATTTTTTTAAACAAGGGAAGTTAATTAGATTCTCATTTGGATATATTACACCCTAAATCGATTTTTCTGTGCTGTCAGAAGTTTCCCAATGCTGGTTCGAGCCCACCTCTCCGTAGTTTATAAGCTGTGTGCTGTCCGTACGGCTGTGCCTACGGACTGGCTAAAAAGGTAACTTTTCTCAGCTGTCCTTAGAATAAGCGGAGCGGTTCTCTACCAAAGGTAGATAAATAAGGATTAGGCAATGAAAGAAGTAGCTTCATGCCTTCGGCAGATAAATGTAGCTACGATAAAGAAAAGCTATTAATGTGCTATCAGAAGCTACCTTCTGACCTTCTACCAATCCTATAATTTGAAAATACGTTAATTGCGTAGAAACATTAATCATTGCAATAGAAATAGTTATTTTTACATTTTAATAGAAGAACTATGGACAGCAGAAGACAAAGTAAAATGGCATCATTGCTACAGCAAACTATGGCATCAATACTACAAAAAAATGCAGTAAATTTTATAGGTAGTGGTGTTTTGGTTAGTATTACTAAAGTAATTACTAGCCCCGATTTATCTGTTGCAAAATTTTATGTTAGTGTTTTTGGCAATGAAGAACCACAGCTTACAGTTGATATTTTAAACAGTACTTCTTACGAATGGCGAAGACACTTAGGAAATGAACTTAGAAATAATTTGCGTAAAGTGCCGGAAATTGAGTTTTTTGTAGATGACTCTATGGAGTATGCTCAAAAGATGAATAAAATTTTTAAAGACTTAAATGAGGATAAATAGTTGAACCTACCTTTTAAAATAGCGTGGCGATATTTGTTTTCTAAAAAAAGTACTAATGCCATAAACATTATATCGTACATAAGTATGGTGGGTATGGGTTTGGGAGCTATGGTTTTAGTGGTATTGCTTTCTGTTTTTAATGGTTTTGAAGATTTAGTGGTAGAACTACAAAGTAGTTTTTATGCCGATATAGAAATAAAACCGACAGAAGGAAAAACTTTTGAAACAACGGCAGATTTACTACAAAAAATAGAAGAGATAGAAGGTGTGGAAGCTATTTGTAAAGTGCTGGAAGAAAATGCTTATGTTACTTACAAAGGAAAATCGGCAATAGCTAAAATAAAAGGTTACGACCAAAATTTTGATAAAGTAAATGACATAAAACAGTATATAATTTATGGTTCTGATGAGCTAAAAGATGCCGACAGAGACTATGCTTTATTAGGAGCAGGATTATTTTATACTATTGAAGCTAAAAACAACGAAGCCATTAGAATAGCTATTCCCAAAAAAGGAAAAACAAGCGGTATAACTGCGGCACAACTTTTTAATACGGCATCTATAGTGCCCGGTGGCGTTTTTGGTATTCAAACAGAATTTGATAACACTTATATTTTAACGGATTTAGATTTTGTACAAAAATTGCAAAGAACAGAAAATCAAATTTCTGCTGTAGAGGTAAAAGCTAAACCTAATGTAAGTTTAAAATCATTGTCGGCTTCTATAAAAAATGCTTTGGGAGGCAATTTTACAAGTACTACCAGAGTTGAGCAAAATCAGGCACTATATAAAGCTATGCAAGCCGAGCGTTTTGTAATGATAGCCATTCTGTTTTTAGTGTTATTAATTATTTCTTTTACTATTGTAGGAGCTTTATCTATGCTGGTTATGGAAAAAAGATTGGATATTTCTATACTAAAAGCTATGGGGGCGAATAACAGTATGGTTTTTAAAGTTTTTATAACAGAAGGTATTATTGGAGCCTTAATAGGTGCCGGCATAGGAGCTGTTTTGGGTGTTATTATAGTATTGTTGCAGCAGTATTTTGGTTTTATAAAGCTCGGTACAAACGGAGGTTTTGTTATAGATGCTTATCCTGTTAAATTAGAATTATTAGATGTTTTTATAGCATTTATTATGGTATTTATTATTAGTCTTTTGGCTTCGTGGTTTCCTGCTAAAAGAGCCGCTAACAACAGTTTGGCTTTTGTAAAAAATTAGAGGATATGTCAATAATAGCACATAATATTAAAAAATTAAGAACCGAAAAAGGTTTGAGTCAGCAAGAATTTGGCGATTTATTTGACATAAACAGAGGAAGCATAGGTAGCTATGAAGAAAACAGAGCAGAACCAAAGCTTGAAACTATTTTAAAAATATGCGAGTACTTTAACCTAAGCGTAGATGATTTTTTAACCAAAAAATTGGGTGTTAAAATAGTGCAAGAAACCGTACAAAACCAAGAAGTAGGTAAAGCGACTTTAGAAAAAGTGCTTAGTTTAGAAGAAAGAATAAAAGATTTAGAAAGCAAGATGGACAAAATTTCTAAAATTATCAACTTGAACTAATGGAAATAAAACAGCTACACAGCTTATTTTTAAACAGTAAAGGTGTTTGTACCGATACCCGAACATTGCAAAAAGATGAGATTTTTTTTGCATTAAAAGGAGGAAATTTTAACGGGAATATCTATGCTAAACAAGCACTTGAAAATGGAGCTAAATATGTGGTAATAGATGAAAAAGAATATGAACAAGAAAATACAATTTTAGTAAAAGATGTACTTGCCACACTACAAGAATTGGCAGCTTACCACAGAGCATATTTAAACATTCCTATTATAGGAATAACGGGGAGCAATGGCAAAACTACTACAAAAGAACTGCTGAGCGTTGTACTTAATAAAAGGTATAAAACTTTTGCTACAAAAGGCAATCTGAATAACCATATAGGGGTGCCCTTGTCTTTGCTTTCAATTAGCAACAAACATGAAATGGCAATTATAGAAATGGGAGCTAACCACGTTGGCGAAATTGAAACATACTGCTGGTGGGCAATGCCAAATTATGGAATAATAACAAACATTGGGAAAGCACATTTAGAGGGTTTTGGAGGAGTAGAAGGCGTTATAAAAGGAAAAACAGAACTCTATAAAGCCGTTAATAAAAACAACGGATTAGTATTTTATAATGCAGATGATGCCGTATTAACTGAACAAAGCAAAAAATGTAACAACAATTATAGTTATGCTCAAAACTCGCAAGCTGATTTTAATTTTAAAATAAACAGCTCAGGTGCTTTTGTAAAAGTAAGCGTAGGAAATACAATAATTAACAGTCATTTAATAGGGAATTATAATGGAGTAAATATTGGAACAGCATTGGCTATAGGGAGCTATTTTAAAATTTCTTTAAATGAAATGAAAGAAGCCATTGAAAATTATGTGCCGCAAAATAATCGTTCAGAAGTGATTAAATTTAAAGATAACACCATTGTTTTAGATGCTTATAATGCCAACCCCAGCAGTATGAAAGTAGCTTTAGAAAGTTTTAATAATATAGACAACTTGCATAAAATAGTTATTTTAGGCGATATGTTTGAAGTAGGAAAAACATCTTCTAATGAACATAAAAACTTAATAGATTATGCCTTAGCTTTTAATTTTGAGCAATGCGTTTTTGTAGGCAAAGCTTTTTATGAGCATAAAAATAAACTGGCTTTATTTTTTGAAACAACTCAAAAAGCCAAAAAGTGGTTTCAAGCACAAAATTTTAGCAAAAAATATATTCTTATTAAAGGCTCAAGAGGTATGGCTTTAGAACAATTGGTATAAACTCCAACTCAAATCTGTCTTGTTTTCCTAATTTTGCAGAAGTGTTTTACCTTTCTATCCAATTCTCAATTTTTATACCTTTTATTCTTTCAAATTCCCTGAGTTCTCTTATTATCCAGTATTTTTTCTCCTAGTTCTAAATATTTGTTGTAATCCGATGAATGTAAACTTCTTCTAAAAAAGAATGCTCCATCTATAATTATATTATTTTTCATTTTTTTTCTTACTTGATTTTCTAATATGATTTATCTTTTGTTTTTCTCAACTATAGAGTTTCTTATATCGTTTATTATTTCATCGGAAGTTCTTGAGTCTTCCCAAGCTCCGTAAAGCGATTTTAAGTCAAATTGTTTTTTCTCTTTAACTTCTATTGACTCAGTTAATTTCACAATTAAACGTTTTTTTGTAACATTATCAAGCCTTGTTAAAAACCCAAAATATTTATCAATGGTTGTGTTTTTTAATGCGATACTCATAAATTATACTTTCTCCAAAAATACGAAAAATTAAATATTCCGATTTAATGACAACGCTTTTTTTGCATTTCTGCTAACATGAGTTTTGTGTATTAATACCAATCCTAAGTTTGTATAATACATTTAGACTATAAGGTGTAGTAACCAAAATTGGACTATTATATATTCATAATCGGGATAAAAGATTAATCCTCTTTAATTACTAATTTCACTTTATCAGTATTTAAACGTTTTTTAAGCCAATTTTCAATAATTTCCGTTTCGTTATTTTTTACTCTATTTTCAGTTTCTAAATACACTAAGTTTGTAAGTGTTTTTGTAGAGTCGGTTTCATTATAAATTTCCGATTCAGAAATAGACATAGCTTTAAAATTTGGGTAAAATATATCTAACTCTTCAGCTATTTTATTAGTAGCATAAAAAGCATTGCGGTTATTTATTATTTCTTTATTTAACCCGGCTATTACAGAATCTTTCAAGTTTATTTCATTGGCGTATTGCAGTTCTTTTTGATTAAGTTTTTGTTCTCCTTGTTTCATCATGTCCAACAACTGATTTCCCTGCTTAATATTTAAAGTGCAAGACTCATCTATATGATAATTCTTCATGCGTTCTTTCTTTTCAACAATTTCTAAAGAGTCCATATAGCCACCTATATACAAGTCTATTTCATTGTTTTTTCTTCTGTTATATATTATGTCTTGTTTTATTACATAATAAGATTCTTTAGCAAATTCTGTTTTAATAAAATTATTGGCGTTAAGTTCAAAAGCAGATTGTTTAACTATATTATATCCAAAATATATACTCGGAATAACCGTTAAAGCCACTAAAAGATAGATAACTCTATTTACCATTTTGGCTTTTTGAGCATCTAAATATTCTGCTTTTTTAAATCTTAAAAATTGAACTATTACATAAGTAGAAGCTCCAATCATTACACTATTTATAAAAAATAGGTATAAAGCACCAAAAAAATAGTTTAAATTAAAAGTTGCCAGCCCATAGCCTGCCGTACAAAGCGGAGGCATTAAAGCTGTGGCAATAGCTACACCGGGTATGGCGTTTCCTTTATCTTTGCTACTACCGGCTATTACACCCGCCAAACCACCAAAAAGAGCTATAAGCACATCCCAAAAAGTGGGGGAGGTTCTTGCCAAAAGTTCTGACTGAGCCTCTTGAATAGGGGTAATAAAAAAATATAAAGCGGAGGTAATAATACTAAATATAACGGCTACTAATAAGTTTTTGGTAGATTTACTTACTAAATCTAAATCATTAATGCCAGCACCTAAACCTAATCCCATTATAGGACCCATTAATGGCGATATTAACATGGCACCTATTACTACTGCGGTTGAGTTTACATTTAAACCCACCGATGCAATTAGTATGGCAAAAATTAACAGCCACAAATTAGTTCCTTTAAAAGCTACACTTTTTCGGATAGAGTTTACTATTTCAAACTCGTTATCTTTGTCGTCATCAAAAGTGAATCGTTCTCTTAAAAATAGCCTTATGGCAACAAAAATTCTATCCATAAATAAAAATTCTTTTGCTAAGATATACTTTATTGTATAATTTCAACTAATGACAATTTGACATATTTTTTATTTAGAATGATTTTTGTACAACAACTATAAAATTTAAAACAAATGAAATTTATTTTAAGAACACTTATTTCCGCTGGAGTTATAGCCTTATTAGCCTTTGTATTAAGTGGCATACATATTAATGGAGGATTTTTATACATTATACTTATAGCTTTGGTTTTGAGTTTGTTAAACACTTTTGTGCGACCATTGTTAGTGTTTTTTACACTACCGGCTACTATAGTTAGCATGGGACTATTTTTATTAGTTATAAATGCAGGTATTATTATGATAGCCGATTATTTTATGGAGGGTTTAGTGGTAGATAGTTTTTGGTGGGCATTATTATTTAGCATATTAATGTCTATAATAACCAGTGTAGTTAATAATTTAATAAAGCCAAAACCTAAAGCAATAGACTACAATTCTGATAAAGGCAAAGTTATTATCATAGATAATAAATAAATTTTAGTACCTTGTCATTCTAAAAAAAACACAAAATTATGGGAATAGGAATTTTAGCCGTTATAATAGTATTAGTCTTGTCATTAGTAATGATGTACAATGGCTTAATAAAAAAGAAAAACTATGTAAATGAAGCTTTTTCGGGAATGGATGTGGCACTAAAAAAACGCCATGATTTACTACCAAACCTTATAGAAACCGTAAAAGCTTATATGAAACACGAAAAAGATTTACTGACAGAAATTACAGCATTGCGTAGCCGTGCCATGAATCCAAATCTGTCGGTAGATGAAAAAGTGGCTGTAGAAAACAAACTAAATACCGCTATTGGTGGTTTAATGGTGGCAGTAGAACGTTATCCCGATTTGAAAGCTAACCAAAACTTTATGCAAATTCAAAACACTATGAATGATGTAGAGTTTGAAATAGCCGGGGCAAGAAAAAACTATAATTCTACCGTAACAGACTTTAATAATGCCGTAGAAATGTTTCCAACCAACATTATGGCAAAATTTATGGGATTAAAACAACGACTTTTCTTTGAAATACCGGAGGTAGAAAGAGAAAATGTAGATGTAAAATCTCTTTTTGGTAATACATAAAATTGAAAAAATAAAAAAGTAAGAAAACAACAATGAATAATTTATTAAACAATCCATATATCGTATTATTTGCTATATCTATGGTTTTCGGGCTTATAGGTATGCTGGTTAGTGGCAGGCTTAAAAGCAAATTTAAAAAATACTCTATGATGCCATTATCTTCTGGCTTAACAGGAGCAGAAGTGGCGGCTAAAATGCTAAGAGATAGTGGGATAACAGATGTAACTATACAGTCAGTGCAAGGACAACTAACAGACCACTATAACCCACAAAACAAAACTGTAAATTTAAGTCCGGAGGTTTACCAAGGTAGAAGTGTGGCAGCAGCAGCAGTAGCCGCACACGAGTGTGGACACGCTGTGCAGCACGCCCGAAGCTATCAGTGGCTTGAAATGAGAAGTAAATTAGTACCTGTGGTAAGCATAAGCTCAAATTTAATGCAGTATGTAATGATGGCTGCCATGTTTGGTTTGTTTACATTTTCATTTGGAAAATATTTTATTTTGGCAGCCGTAGTTTTTCAAGCAGCCATTATGGTATTTGCTTTGGTAACACTACCTGTGGAGTTTGATGCCAGCCGAAGAGCTTTAGAATATATAGATTCAAGTGGTATAGCAGGCAGAACAGGAGCAGAATATGAAGGAGCAAAAGATGCCTTAAAATGGGCGGCTATGACTTATGTAGTTGCAGCTTTAGCATCTGTAGCTCAGTTTATTTATTTACTTATGATATTTTTAGATAGAAGATAAGAAATCAGCATCTAATGATTATTCGTTATTATACCAATAATTTATGCTTTAAGGCAGCATTTGGGACGTTTAAGTAATATGAATTACAGTTTGTGGTCTTTTACTTTTGTCTTGATACAAAAGTAACAAAAAATCAAGACTGTAATCAAAAACACTAAAATGTTATAAAACAGACGAGGACAAATTAATGTATGCTCAATTTTAGTTTTCCTAAAGTATTTTTATTTGTAGGAGCATACTAATTTGTCTGTTTATTGTTTTATAATTTCATTCATTTTGGATATCTGTTTTTCATCATTTCTTAACGTATTTTTGATTAAGGTCAGATAAAAAGTGCACCTTAAGTTTGTAAGTGGGGCACCCATTAACCGAAAACTCCGTAAAAAATTAAACTGTTTGAAGAACGGAGTGATGATTTTTTTGAACTAAAAGTTCAAAAAAATCATCATATCAGGGGCGTCATTCCATAAAATTTTGTAGTGAAACGGAAAAATTTATATGGAATCCCGAATACCTGTGAGATTATAATGGGTCGCTGAAAACTTAGTGCGATTCCCTGACTGCCGTCAGGCAAGTTTTGTAACTTTTCTTTAGAAGAAAAGTTAATGTAAAATATTTCATGGGTATCTTTACGGATAGTCATTCAGCATCTTTAATAAGAATTGTTAAAAGCCTACTAAATAATTAAAATGATTAGTGGGCTTTTTAATTTTTTGTTCTTACTTTCGTTTTTATAGTAAATTTGAATTATGAAAAAATTGTTCACTAAAACCAAATTAGCAATTTTGCTTTTGGTAGTTTTTATTTTTGGTATAGCCGCGTCAAGCACTACGGAGTATTTTGAAATATCTAAAAACTTAGAAATTTTTGCCACACTTTATAAAGAGTTAAATTCATATTACGTAGATGATATAGAGCCTAATGAATTTATGAGAGAAGGTATAGATGCTATGCTAAAATCTTTAGATCCTTACACTAATTTTTATTCGGAAGCAGAAATAGAAGATTATAGATTTCAAACCACGGGAAAATATGGCGGCATTGGTTCGCTTATTAAAAATGATGGCAATTATATAGTTATTACAGAGCCTTATAAAGATTATCCTGCCGATAAAGCAGGACTAAAAGCAGGAGATAAAATAGAAACCATAGACGGCATAAATGTAAAAGGAAAAAACTCTGAAGAAGTGTCAAAACTGCTAAAAGGAGAACCGGGTACAGCTATTTCGGTAGAGGTTTTACGTCCGCAGGTAGATGGTTCTACTAAAAAAATGACTTTTGAAATAAAAAGAGAAGAAGTAAAAGTGAATAATGTACCGTATTACGGCATGGCATCTGACGATGTAGGTTATATAAAATTGAGCAATTTCACTCAAAATGCAGGAAAAGAAGTTCAAGATGCTTTAAAAGCCTTAGAAGAAAAAACGCCTAATTTAAAAGGTGTAATATTAGATGTAAGAGGTAACCCCGGAGGACTTTTGCACGAAGCGGTTAACATAGTTAATGTGTTTGTGCCTAAAGGACAATTGGTAGTAACTACAAAAGGGAAAATTAAAGAATGGGAAAAAGAATTTAACACTTTAAATAGTGCTACAGACACTGAAATACCTTTAGTGGTGCTTACCAGCCGAAGCTCTGCATCGGCATCGGAAATTGTAAGTGGCTCTGTTCAAGATTTAGACAGAGGAGTAATAATAGGGCAAAAAACTTTTGGCAAAGGCTTAGTGCAAACCACCCGAAAATTAGAATATAATACCCAACTTAAAGTTACCACCGCAAAATATTATATACCAAGTGGAAGATGCATACAAGCTATTAATTATGCCGAAAGAGATGAAAACGGAGCGGTAAGCAAAATACCCGATTCATTAAAAGTGGCTTTTAAAACCCATAATGGCAGAACGGTGTATGATGGTGGAGGAGTAGATCCGGATATTACTACAGAAGTAAAACCACTGACCGACATAACGGTTAGTTTGCTGAGAAAAGATTTAATGTTTGAATATGCTACGTTGTATAAATTAAAAAATGCAGAACTGAGAGATGGCGAAGATTTTAGATTATCAGATACGGAGTATCAAGATTTTGTGAACTGGCTACAAGATAAAGAATATGATTATGTAACCGACAGCGAAGAACTGCTGAAAGAATTTAAAGAAACTGCCGAAAAAGAAGATTATTTTGATGGTGTGCAAGATGAATTTGAGGCACTGAAAACAAAAGTAGCTCACGATAAAGAAAAAGACTTGCAGAAACAAAAAAATGAGATTAGAAGATTTTTGGAAGAAGAAATAGTAACCAGATATTTTTATAGAGAAGGAGCTATTAAAAATGGTTTTGTGTATGATAAAGAAATTAAAAAAGCTTTAGAAACTTTAAATGACTCAAAAGCTTATAACGATTTATTGCAAGCTAAGCAGTAAAAAATATAGAGTTTTTTTATAAAAGAGATTTCTTTCTGCAAAAGAATGGCGTTTAGTTCGTTTTCACAATGGTAAAATGCTATAAAATTATTTTTCTAAATGTTGAATAGTAGCCTCTAATTTTTGGTAAAACTCTTCGCCATATTTTCTAATAATGGCATTTTTAGCAAACTTGTAAATAGGTATTTTTAGTTCTTTGCCATTGCTACACGCAGGTTTACAAATATCCCATTCTTCGTAGTTTAAGGCTTCAAAATTGTGGAGTTTTTCTATGCGTATGGGGTATAAATGGCAAGAAACGGGTTTTCTAAAACTCACTTTTTTATCTAACCATGCTTTTTCAATACCACAGTAGGCTATACCGTTTTTGTAATTAATAAAAACACAAGCTCCGCCATTTATTAGCGAAGTTTTCATAGTGCCGTCTTCTTTGTCTAAATAAAAAGGACCTTCTTTTTCTATAGCAGTAATGCCTTCTTGAGTTAAGTATGGCTTTACTTTATCTACTAAATCCTCTATTACATCAAGCTCGTCAAACTCAAGAGGAGCACCACTGTCTCCCTCTACACAGCACGCACCTTTGCACTTAGCTAAATTGCAAGCAAAATATTCTTTTGCTACATCTTCACTTACTATTTTATCGTCTATTATTATCATTTTATAATTTCTAATTCTCCATTACTTTCCCAGCACAAACACCGTTGGAATTTTATGTAAATTAGGTCTTTTATTCCAGTTTTTAACTAAGCGGGTTTGTATAAACTCATTTTCTTCGCCAATATTGGCGGCTATACACAGTTTAGTTTCTGTATGAAGTGTGTTTATTAATTCTTCTATCAATTTTTCATTTCTGTATGGTGTTTCCATAAAAATTTGCGTACAATTTTCTCTTATAACCTTACTTTCTAATTCTTTTATGGCTATTTTCCTTTGTTTATTGTCTATGGGCAAATATCCATTAAAAGTAAAATGCTGTCCGTTAAATCCACTGCTTATTAATGCCATTAATATAGATGAAGGGCCCACTAAAGGTTTTACTTGAAAGTTTAACTGATGAGCCAGCTCTACTACACCCGCACCCGGGTCGGCTATGCAAGGGTTTCCGGCTTCAGAAAGCAAGCCTATGTTTTTATTATTGTTTTGTTGTTTAAGTAAAAAATTTAATAAATCTTCTAATGAAGGATTATGCTTGTCTAATTCAAAGAAAGTAACTTCTGTATCAAAATTTTTAGTGAAAGACATTTTGCGTAAGTGCCTGCGAGCTGTCTTTAAATTTTCTACCACAAAAACATCTAAATCTTGTACCAAATTAATAACATACTGAGGTATGGTTTCCAAATTTCCGCCAAGTGTTGTAGGAATTATATATAAGGTGGGGTTCATTTTATTGTCAATTTGTAATTTTTTACACTTAAATTTATATAATATGCTACTTGATTTTGCACTTAACTTGCTTAAAGTTTAAACCAAATGTAAGAAATATTTTTGATGTTTTTGTAAACAAATTGTCAGAAGGAAACTTCTGACAGCACAGAAAAGTATGCTCAATAATAAAACGCAGCCAAGTGTTGCCACTGCGCGGAAAACTTAAAAGTATATTTTGTGGTTTCATATTAATTGATAATTGTAATAGGCACAAAAATACAATAGCAAAACGTAAAGTATATTCGTTTTAATATACAACTTATTCTCAACTTTTAGTTAACCTATCCAATTGTTTTAAAATTGTTGGAATTCTATAGTTCCCGTACATTTTTAAAACTTTATTTGTAATAAATTCTATGTCAATTCCTATTGAAGAAACAAACAAAGGAACTTTACTGTTACCTCTATAAACAGGATTACTTACTTTTTCAGTATTATGAAAACTCTTTTTGGCAACACCTATTATAGGAATTTTTCTTTCCAAAGCTTCATATAAATAACCTCCTAAACCTAGTTTTTTATCATTACTAACGTAGCAATGTCCATCCACAATAATAACTTCTAAAATAGATAAATCAATTTGTTTTAACAAAGAAAGAATACAAGGCAGTTCTCTCTTATAGAACTGCCCTGATTGATATTCTTCAACTTTATGAACTTCAGTTGTTATTATTTCTTTGGGATTTTCATCTTCCCAGTTAAATAATACTCCAACCACTTTGGCATTACCTTCTTTATAATGTACATCAATTGCCAGTATCATAAAATTTTAATCTAACTTAAACTTCTTTTTCATTTCTTCTAAATAAGTTTTTGACACTTGCAAGCCATGATCTAATTCATTGCCATTCTCATCATATTCATATGTCTCCAAAGTAGTTTCTCCAATAATTAACCTACGGTATTTTATAATACCTGATTCATAATATTCATTATCCCACCCTAAATGTTCTCCTTCTTTGTATTCTTCTTCAAACATTATGTTACCATTGGGGTGGTAATCTAGAATTGCATATCCAGAAAATGGTTTGCCTTTATAATGGTAAAAGTCATATCCTCCATATGAGTAATGAATCCATTCCAATTCATCATATGTTACTCTTATTTTATTTGGTTGTTTTAATTCTTGACTCATAATTTTTATATTTTATTAATTTAAGCTTATCATCCTTACTAATTCTGTTAAATAAAAGCAATCTGCACAGCGAGGCATAACTTGAGTTTTAGATTTTCCTAAAAACTGTTTATTATAACCTAAAATTTCAGTTAATGTTACATCTGTTATTACTTCTCCTTTTCGTTCTAATTCAAACAAAAGTTCGTTTAAAGCTCTTACCTCTGCATGTGTGCCTGATAAGCCACCTGTTAAAATTTTTACAGCTCTAAAATTCTTGAAAATCCCCCAATTCAGAGTAAAAATCAACCCAATTATAAGAGTCCTTAAGAGTTCCTTTATCAATAAAGTTTTCCAAAATTTCTAATGTTTGCTCTTTAGAGCATATACATGTGCTTGGAATTAAAAATTTTTGACCTCCAATATAATGAGTATATATTTCTAAGTCATCTGAATTGGTTTTTGGAGATAAATATTCTGGATGATACATAATAAAGAAACCTTGAGTAATTCGAAAAAATATCAATCTTTCATTGTTCGAAATTTCAACTCCTACATCACCAGTACCTCGTGACCAATAATCGATAGATTGGTTTAATATATTTTGGAGGGGGGTGATTTTTGAAAATTCCTCAACAACACCTTCATTGTCAGATAATAAATATTTCATAATGTAATTTATTTAATTTAATTTTAATAATAACGGCTCTATTTTGTTTCCACTAAATATTGCTAATTCTTCTATACCCATTGCTTTCATTATAATAGGCAGCTCTCCTTTACAAATATTACAAGTGGGTCTGTCAACATACATAATAACTTTCTTTGGCAAACTTCCCATTTCTTCAAATGCTTCTATCAGAGAATGAGCTTCTGCATGAGTTAATGACTGGGTATATCCTAAATGTTTTGGAACACTTTTCTTTGGAGGAACCCAACTAATCTTATCAAACCATTTTTTTCTTAAAGATATTGATTCAGGAACAAAAGATGAGTTTATACCAAAAAAATTTTTTCCATTAATTTCAATTTTCGCAACAGTTCCTGAAGCACCGTCTTCTAATATGTATTTAGGAATTTTTTTTAATTTTCTAAAGTTTACAATATCATCATAATGTAATTTGATGTTTTTGACAACTTTTATTTCATCAACAAATTCCTGAATCTGTGCTTTTGCTTCTTTTTGGGTAAGCTTTCTATTATTAGCAATATCATCTATTTTTTTAGAAAATTGCTTTATGGCATCTTCTGTGCCTTCCCAAATGGTTTTGTTATGCTGCATTATCCTATACTCACCTGCTATAGCAAGTTGCGGAGCATAACCATCATTTCTTAATATGGTAATAGCTAAATCATCTAAAAACTTTAATGTTGCTTTCCCAAAATTATAAATGGCTTTTAAATCTGCTACCACATACTTAACTACGGGTTTAAACAAATCATCTATTAACTTATTAAAATAGGCAGTCCCTTGTCTTAAAAATGCTAGTAGTTCATCTAAAAATTTGCTGAATGCTTTAAAACCTCAGCTATTGATATAACTGAGGTTTATTTCTTACTGATTCTCTTCCATAAATTTTTTGAAGTCATTTAAGAAAGTAATAAGTTCATTATGAGTAAGACGCAATGTTATAATATCTGGATCATGCATTCCACCTCGTTGTGCCATTTGATCTATTAATAACACCCCATTTTCATTTGCTCTTAGGGTAACATCTTCATTTGCCCAGACATATTCTTTACCATATGGTCTGGTTTTAGCTTTTTCTAAACCATCGATAATTTCTTGTACTTTGGTGGGAGTCCAGCCATAATATGTAAATCGTTCTAATGTTTTATAATTTTCTTCTTGTAGAGTTACATAAAACCAATCTTCTTTATTTTTAAATATATAATTCATTTTTCCCCCGTGGTCGGCATCCCTGCCGATTTCCACTCTCTTTTATTAAACTCACAAACCAAATGTAAGCATTTTTTTTGATGTTCTTGTAAACAAATGTTTTATGAAATTCGGGACTCTATCTAAAATCTCACTTCTCCCACTCAAATGTTTCAAAAACATGTAACATATCGTTTTTAATAAATTGGAGGGCGGGCTTAACACTGTCTTCATTAGGGTGGCTGGTAAAATATAAAGCCCCACGCAAATAATGGTTTTCGTAGTCGGTAAGATAAAACTGCAAATTATTAGCGGTATTGCCACCTATTTCTATCATTTTGCCTTCTACATTGTGTGGCGTTTTTATTTCTAATTCATCTATATAATCTGCTTTTTTTGAGTGTGTGTATGCCAGCTCATGCGAGTCTTCCATTACTTTTTCTAAAGTTATATCTTTTCCTATTTCCTTGTAAGAAAAATGAACTTTTGCGTTTAAACTCGGATATACAAGATTTATCCAGCAGTCCGACATTACTTTTTCGTCAAAAAAGAAAGAATCATTTTCTATAGTGGTATAGTTAGGGTACTCAAAAGTATAAGGGCAGTTTTCTGCAAATGTTACAAAACTATCTAAATGAGGCATATATATTTGAGGATAAGCTATTTTTTTAGGTGTGTAAACGGGTTCTTTACACGAGAAAAAAAGCACTATAACGAACAAAAAAATAAGCTTGCTAATTTTCATCTATTACCATTTTTACTTTGTTTATTCTGTTTTTATCCATAGATAAAACGGTAAAAGTATAGTTTTTGTATGTTATAACATTTCCATTTTTTGGCAGTTTGCCCGAAAGTTGCAAAATCAATCCTGCTAAAGTATCATTTCCGCCACTGGCTTCTTCAAAATCATCTTCGGGCAGTTTAAGTTTTTCGCAAAGATCCATTAAGTTTATTTTCCCGTCCATTAAATAGCTGTTGGGCGAGAGTTGTTTGAAAGCTGTATTGGCATCAAAATCAAATTCGTCTTTAATATCGCCCAATACTTCTTCCAGTATATCTTCTAAAGTTACTAAACCTTTTGTGCCACCATATTCATCTACCACAATGGCTTGGTGCTTTCTGTTTTCTTGTATTTCTCTAAGTAAATCGTCTATTTTTTTAGTTTCATGTACAAAAAACGGATCTCTAACCAAGTTTTGCCAGTTAAAATCTTCTTTTTCTTCTAAGTGATTTAATAAATCTTTTAAATACAAAATGCCTTTAACATTGTCAATAGATTCTTCGTAAACAGGCATACGCGAATAGCCTGCTTCTTTTACCACTTCCAGTATTTCGGCATAATTAAGTGTGTTTTTTAGGGCAATAATATCCACTCGTGGCACCATTATTTGCTTAACGGTAGTGTTTCCAAAATGTACTATGCCTTTTAAAATATTCACATCTTCTTCTGTACTACCGTCTGTAGTGCTTAAATCTATAGCTTTTTCTATTTCGTCTAAATCTATTTCGTGATTTATGTTTTGAAAACGCTTTTCTATCAGCAAGCCCGATTTTACCAAAAGCCATGTAAAAGGATAAAATATAGTACGCAAAAAACCAAAAAACCCTGAGGTTAATTCTGCTAAATAAAGGTTGTTTTGGCTGGCAAAAACTTTAGGAGATACTTCGCCAAAAAATACCAAAAGCGGTGTTAAAATAGCTACGTTTATTAAAGCAATGGTTTCTTCTTTAAAATTTGGAAAAACCATAGTCATTAAAAAATTAAAGAGAATAATCATTAATACATTAACAAAATTATTGGCTATAAGTATTGTTGCCAGTAGTTGTCTTGGTCGTTCTAATAAACTAATTATCCTTTTATGATTTTCTTTATCGCTTTCTTTAAGTTCGGCTATTTGCCCGGGTTTAAGTGAATAAAATGCCACCTCAGAGCCCGAAATTATAGCGGATAAAAAAAGCAGTATGATGATACTTACAGAAAAAGCAATGATATAACTTAAATTATCTGCAATGTTTGTTTGCAAATAAATGAAAGAAAATATATTATTTAGAAACTCCGAGGGGGGCAAACTTTCACTTTCCACTTAGTAAATTTTAGATATAAATTTAAAACGGCAAATCATTTGCTTCATCATTATCATCCATTGGCGATTCATCAATAGGAGTAGTAGGTGGTGTGGTGTTTTCGTTTTGTGCATTTGAACTTTGCTGACTTTGGGATGTTTGATTTTGCCCGGAATCATCTTTGCGTTCAAGCATCTTAAAATTGTCAACTACCACTTCTGTAGAGTATCTTTTAGCACCGTTTTGGTCTTCCCAACTTCTGGTTCTTAATTTTCCTTCTACATATATAAGTTGTCCTTTTCCTAAATATTTTTCGGCAACATCAATTAATCCCTTTCTCCAAATGGCTAAATTGTGCCATTCCGTTTGTTCTATTCTATTGCCGTCTCTATCTGTGTAAGTTTCATTGGTAGCCAATGTAAAGTTGCAAACAGCAGAATTATTATCAAAATGTCTTACTTCGGGGTCTTTTCCTAAGCGACCTATTAAGGTTACTTTATTAATCATTAGTTATATATTTTATTCTAAAATTAGGCTTTTACTTTGTAAATACAAAATAAAAATTTTAGGAAAGGCAAAGTTAGTTAAATTTCGGGTATATCTATATTTTTCTTTGTCAAGCAAAGTAGTTGCTGTTGTTTTTATGCTAATAAATTGAATATGAATAAGTTGGTGGGTTAATTTTTGTGTAAATTCTTTACTTATTTCTATAATTTCTTCATTATTAATATCAAATTTTGCAGCTAAAATTTTATTTATTTCTTTATTACTTAGTTTTTTCTTTTTCTCAAATTCTACTAATGGAAATTGGTAAAGTTTTTTCCAAATGTCATTTTCTTCTCTTTGTTCTATTATGTAGCCTTTGGGTGTTTCAATAAAAAAACTATAAAAATATCTGTTTTTAGTGGCTATTTTTTTGCTTTTAAAAGGCAGTTGGCTCACTTTATTTTTATTAAAAGCCATGCAGTTTTCTTTTAACATACAACTGCCACACAATGGGTTTTTGGGTTTGCATACCGTTGCCCCAAAATCCATAATGGCTTGGTTGTATTCCCCGGGATTTTTGTTTGGTATTAGCTGTTGAGCCAAATCCATAAATATTTTTTTTCCTTTAGTAGTGTCAATAGCTTCTTTTATTAAAAAATAGCGAGAAAGTACTCTTTTTACATTGCCATCTACCACAGCTTTTTTTTCATTAAAGCAAAAAGAACTTATGGCTGCCGCAGTATATTCGCCTACGCCTTTTAGTTTTAATATTTCAGTGTAAGTATTGGGGAAAATTCCGTTGAGTTCGGTGCTTATATATTTGGCTGTATAATGTAAATTTCTGGCTCTTGAATAGTAGCCCAATCCTTGCCAAAGCTTAAGCACTTCATCTTCAGAAGCATTGGCTAAATTGCCTATTTTAGGAAATTGTTTTACAAATTTTAAATAATAACTCAATCCTTGCTCTACTTTTGTTTGTTGTAATATTATTTCAGAAAGCCAAACTTTGTACGGATTTTTTTCATTTTTCCATGGCATAGTTCTTGTGTTAAATCTTGTGTGCCAAAGGAGAAGATTATTGATAAAAAACGTATTTGTTTTTACATTAAATTTATTATTCATTTAATAAATTAATTAATTTTGTTAAAATTTTTTTCCTTTCACAAAAATAAAATTTATAACTTAGTAGCTCAAAAATTAAAAAAGAACACTTAAACCAAAAAACTAACTATATGAGAAAAGCAGATTTAGTAAACAAGATTTCAGAAGAAACAGGCATACCAAAAGTAGATACCTTAGTAGTAATAGAAAGCATGATTAAAGAAATTAAAAATTCTTTAAAAGAGGGCGACAATGTATATTTAAGAGGTTTTGGTAGTTTTGTAGTAAAAACAAGAGCAGAAAAAGTGGGTAGAAACATTAAGAAAAACACAGCTATTGTTATTCCTGCACATAATATTCCTTCTTTTAAGCCTTCAAAATCTTTTGTTGGCATTGTAAAAAAGAACAATAAAGTAAAATAATAAATGAATAAAACTCCGTTAATTGCTATTATAGTTAGTATAATAGCCGTGGTAGGTATTTATATTTTTGTAGATATAAAACCACCAAAAAATAACACTACCGAAGCCAATACAAAGCAAGAAGTGGTAGAAAACCAAGAAATAATAAGTACATTTAATAAAACACTTGCACCAGAAATTCAGCAGAATTTGAATCGTTGGCTTGTCGGTGCCGAAGAAAATAAAGATACTTTGGCTTTAGATTCTTTAATAAATCAGTACGAAAGTTTGCAACAGTATAATTTTTCGGCATACTACCACACTTTAAAAGCGGAAATACAAAATACTAAAGAAAGTTGGGTTTTAGCAGGTGATAGGCAATATAGCGTAAGCCAAAATAGTGCTTATGATAGCACTTTTAATCATATTTTGTTAGATAAATCTATTGATTCTTACAATAAAGCCATAGAATTTGACTCAACAGATTTAGATTTAAAAACAAAATTAGGCGAAGCATATATGATGAATGCCGAACAGCCAATGCAAGGAATAACAATGCTTTTGGATGTAGTAAAGCAAGATAGCATGAATATAAATGCCAATTTAGCTTTAGGAAAATTTGGAATTGTTTCAGGACAATATGATAAAGCTTTAAATAGATTGGAAAAAGTATTATCTTTGCAACCCAAAAATAAAGAGGCCTTGCTTTTAGCTGCCGAAGCGGCTACAAATATTGGAGACTTGCCTTATGCCATTGATAAACTGGAAAGAAGTAAGGAACTAATTGAAGATGAGGCTTTTAAAAAAGATATAGACTTGCTCATAGAGCAGTTAAAAAAATAAATTGTAGAACAATAAAAAACATTTAGATATGCCAAGCGGTAAAAAAAGAAAAAGACATAAAATAGCAACTCACAAAAGAAAAAAGAGACTGAGAAAAAATCGTCATAAAAATAAAAAATAAGGAGTTTACTTCTTGTTTGTAATATTATAACTTTTATCTAAAAACTATTCCGTTTGTGGGATAGTTTTTAGTCGTTATAAGAATCAATATTAATTTTGGAGAAAGAGTTTGTTATTAATAGTACTACCAATGGTAGTGAAATAGCTTTACTTGAAAATAAAAAACTGGTTGAATTTCATAGAGAAAAAGATGAAAATTCATTTAAAGTAGGTGATGTTATTTTAGGTAAGGTTAAGAAAGTTATGCCCGGCATGAATGCCGCATTTGTAGATGTGGGATACGAAAAAGATGCCTTTTTACATTATACAGATTTAGGTGCGGATTTTAAAACCTACTTTAACTTTTATAAAAGTGTAAGAGCCGGCAATAGCACACATATTAATGATGTTAAAACTCAGCCTCAAATAGACAAAAAAGGAAACATTAAAGATGTTTTAACACCTAAATCACTAATTCCTGTTCAAATTTTTAAAGAACCTATTAGTAGTAAAGGTCCAAGATTAACCACCGAGATTTCAATAGCCGGTAGGTTTTTAATACTGACGCCTTTTATAGAAACTATAGGTATTTCTAAAAGAATAGCAGAAAACGAAGAGCGAGACCGTCTTAAAATTTTATTAAAAAGTTTAACGCCAAAAAATATGGGCGTTATAGTACGTACCGCTGCTAAGGGAAAGGGAGCAGCAGAGCTACACAAAGACTTAAACAATTTAATAGGGAAATGGGAGCTACTGCTTAAAAACTTAAAAAATGCCAACATTAGAGATAAAGTTTTAAGCGAAATAGACAAATCTTCTGTATTAGTAAGAGATTTAATGAGTGAAAACTTTAAATCTATAAATGTAAATGACCCAACTTTAGCCAATGAGCTTGAGGAGTACATGAAAGAAATTGCTCCCAATAGAAAAAATATAGTAAACTTATATAAAGGCAAAGCTCCAATTTTTGATCATTTTGACATAACACGTCAAATAAAATCAAGTTTTGGGAGCACCGTAACTTTTGGCAAAGGACCATATTTGGTTATAGAACACACCGAAGCACTGCACGTAATAGATGTAAATAGCGGACACAAAGTAGCACTTAAAGGCGACCAAGAATCTAACGCCCTTGCTGTAAATATAGATGCGGCTACAGAAGTGGCACGCCAGTTAAGACTTAGAGATATAGGCGGCATAGTAGTAGTAGATTTCATAGATATGAAAAAAGCTACTAACAAAAAAGAAGTTTACGATAAAATGCGTGAATTGCTAAAGCAAGATAAAGCTACAACAAACGTATTGCCATTATCTAAATTTAATTTAATGCAAATAACACGTGAACGTGTTAGACCGCAAATAGAAATAGCCACACAAGAAAAATGCCCTACCTGCAACGGCACAGGAAAAATAGAAGCCACACTGCTTTTAATGGATAGTATAGATGAAAAAGTAGAACAATTAATACGTAATAATATTCAATTTACGCTTACCGTACATCCATTTATAGAAGCATATATTAAAAAAGGATTTTTAAAATCGCCAAGAATGCAGTGGTTTTTTGACCATAAAAAATGGGTGAAAGTTCAAGCAGACGAAAACTTAGCACTTACAGAATATAAATTTGTAAATTTGCTGGGCAACGAGATAGAATTTAACCATTAAATGAAAACTTTATCTATAATAATACCTGCTTATAATGAAGCTAAAACCATTCATTTAATTTTAGATAAAATACGTGCTGTAAATTTAATAAACGGCATTTCAAAAGAAATAATAATAGTTAACGATTTTTCTACCGATAGTACTGCGGAAGTTGTAAATGATTATATAAAAAGCCATAGCGATACAAATTTTATTTTTGTAGAACACGAGAAAAACAAAGGCAAAGGAGCAGCACTACACACAGGAATAAAGCACGCTACGGGAGATTACCTTATTATACAAGATGCCGATTTAGAGTATAATCCGGAAGAATATAATATACTTTTGCAACCTATAGAAAGTGGATTTGCAGATGTGGTATATGGTAGCCGATTTATGGGAGGTAAACCACACAGAATTTTATTTTTTTGGCATTCAATAGGCAATAAACTGCTAACTTTTTTGAGTAATATGTTTACCAATTTGAATTTAACAGATATGGAAACCTGCTACAAAATGTTTAAGAGAGAGATTATACAATCGTTAGATTTGAAAGAAAACCGCTTTGGTTTTGAACCGGAAGTAACAGCTAAAGTAAGCAAAATACCTAAAGTAAGAATATACGAAGTAGGTATAAGCTACTACGGTCGCACGTATGAAGAAGGCAAAAAAATAGGCTGGAAAGATGGTGTGCGTGCTATATACAGTATTGTTAAATATGGTTTGTTAGGGTAAATCTCCTCATTTAACAGAAATGTTTTCTTTGACTTTTTCGGTTAACTGCCTTAGCGATTCTCTTTTAAAAGAAGTGAGCTTTTTTATTATCAAAGATTTATGAACCGTAAATATTTCGTTAGTCCTAACTTCACTTTTGTATTTTAATTTGGTTTCAGTATCAATATCTTTAATTGTAAAAGTAGGCTTAATGGACATTTTTTAGGATAGGAATCGCTGTAACAGTTATAATTATTAGCTTTGAGGGCAATCAAAGGTTATGAATAAAAAAAGTGCTTAAGCTGTGGTAAAGGATTTACCAAGAAAAATGGAAAAGTTAAAGGTGTTCAATTGTATAAATGCTCTTATTGTGGGAAACAATTTTTAGGAGGTAATAGGATTGACAATAAGATTCTTTGGGATGAATACTTATATGGAAAACAAACCTATTCTCAACTTGCTATTAGATATACATGTTCAGTAAAAACCATTCAAAGAAGATTGGATTCTATTTTAGTTGAATTAAAATCAAAAGTTCCAAGAGAAGTAGTTGTTCTTATGGATACAACCTATTGGGGAAGGAACTTTGGCGTTATGTTGTTTAAGGATAGTCTAACAAAAGAGAATTTATTGAAGTACTATGTCAGAACAGAAACAAATGCTTTATATATCAAGGGAATCAATGAATTAAAATCTTTGGGGTTTAAGATTAATGGTATTGTTTGTGATGGAAGAAAAGGTTTAATCCAATCATTTGATGTTCCTGTTCAAATGTGTCAATTTCATCAATCTGCAATTATACGAAGATATTTAACCAAGAACCCCAAACTTATAGCATCTAAAGAACTAATGGAAGTTGTCAATTTAATGAAGCAAACAGATAAAGAATCTTTTACAGGAGCTTTAGATTTATGGTTTAATAAATGGGAAGACTTTCTCAATGAAAGAACGATTAACCCCGTTACAAATAAATCCTTTTATACACATAAAAAATTACGAAGTGCATATAGAAGTTTAAAAAATAATTTACCTTGGTTATTTACTTGGTACGATTATATAGAACTTAATATTCCAAACACTACCAATGCTATTGATGGTCATTTTGCAGACTTAAAGAATAAACTAAGAAACCACAATGGATTATCTAAAAAAAGAAAAATTAAATTTATAGATGAGTTTTTAAAGGCATAAAGCTCTCCAAAAATAGCTATGGACTCCTAATTTTAGCAGTCCATAGTACCGATATTTTTATCGAGCATCTACATTATCCCTGACGAGTTGCTCTCCAGCAGAGCTCGCTTCCGTTTATATAGACAACACAAATTTGGAAAATTAAATTTGACAATCCTAAAAAACATAAAAAATAGAGCCTAAAAAATGTCCATTAGAACTTCACGTCTGAAAAATAGCCTAATTTTTGTCCATTATTCCTAAAAGTAAATTGGTCGTTACGTATTACAGATGTTATTTTTGAAACTATATAGTTTTCCTTATTGATAGAATCTTTAGAAATAATTACTACGGGTCTTTTCTTTGTGTTAGACAAATCTGTATAAGGATAAGGAATTAGTACTATAGAACCTTGATTGTATTTTGCCATAGAATAAACTATTAATAATTATCCCAATGTTGATCTTCCTCGCTATCCCAATCTTTAGATAGTGTATTTATAGATAATTCATAAGAAGCGTGTACATTTGTTATATCCATCAAATTATTATGCAATAAATCTATTGTATTAAAAAACTCTATAGTTACATTTTTAAAATGAATATACTCTTTATCATCTATTGAGTATAACATATCTTTATACTTATTTAGCACCAAAATAATTTTATCTAAAGATTTTAATTCCTTTTCAGCTTGTTTAGGTGTCAAATCTTTTAAATAAAACAAAGAACCTCTTATTTTAAGAGTAGCATCTTCTATTTTTGGGATAGCATATTTTTCATACTTATCCCAAATAACACCAGCCGGGCTAAAAGATGCCAATATACTAAACGTATCTAAGATACTTGTAGAATATGATAAACTGTGTGCCATAATGCAAATATACATATAAATAACTGTAAAAGTTCCGCTTTATTGTCTGCTTTAAACAAGGCTAATTATCCAAAAAAGCTTGTATTTCCTTAAAAATTAATGCTACATCTAAATGTAGCATTAATTAAAATATTAGTTATAATATTTTGAGGATATTAAAGAAGTTGACCCACTAGGGCTCGAACCTAGACTCTTTTGGACCAAAACCAAACGTGTTGCCAGTTACACCATGGGTCAAAAAAAATTGGACTGCAAAGATAAAATTAAATTTTAAAAATGCAATACTAATCTTTTTTGTTTTTATCTTGAAAATCTAAAGATTTAATATTGAGTTTGCTTAATATTTGCTTAGCCGTTATTTTTAAATTTTCCTTTAAAGATGTTGCTATTTTTTTGCCTGCACTATCTGTTGGCTTACTCAAAAACCGAGAATCTTCATATTTTACGCCTTCCTCCATTGGTGTAAAGAAATAAGCGTAGTACGATTTTCTGTATTCTCCATCAGGAAAATTAATTTTTTCATATCCATGTGGAGAGTTTTTATCTGTTAAAAAAATAACTGCCGTATTAAATGTTGGCGGATATTTTACTGCCATTTCAGTCATGTCTTTATTCCAAATTTCAATATCGCCTTTCCACTCCGGCTGCCAGCCTTTATTCATATAAACCAATAAATTAACTCTACGCCACAATCCTTTGCCTACGTTTACATTTACATCTATATGCACATCTAAAAAACTACCTTTGCCACCTTGGTGCACTCCCTGCCCTAAAGAATCGGTATTGGTAAATAAACCATCTATGCCTGTTAAAGTGGACATAAATTTACTCACTTCATCTGTTATCATACCATCTCTTAGCTTTGCAAAAGCAGGATGCCAGCGTTCAAAATGATAGTCTTCACGTTTATTTTCATTTAAGCTTTTGCGTACCACATTTAGCGATTCAAAAGCGGGGAAATTATCGTGAATGGTATTGGCAAATTCTTCTTCAAAAAAGTTTTCAAGCATAATGTGCTTGCAGGGTTGGGCATTTTGAAACTGCTCAGCCAATTTTTTTAAATTTTCCGGATTGGTATATTTTTTATTGATTAATTCTAATCCCATTGTTGTATTTTTAAATTTTATGCATTTTTTTCATCAAAACATGAAATAGCTTCGGAAATGCTCTTGCAAATTTAGGCATATTTACTTCCAATCCACCCACATAAGCGTGCATTTTTACATTTTTAATACAATTTAAAATTCCTTTGGCACATTTAGCGGCATCCATACCTTTTTCTTGTGCTACACTATCTTTATTGTGTACTTCGCCACTGCCAGTTAAAGATTTTTTTGTTATTTCTGTTTTTATAAAGCCGGGAGAAACTATGTGAACTTTTATGTTGTATCTTTCTATATCGTATCTAAGGCTATTGAAATATCCATTAATAGCGTGCTTAGAAGCACAATAAGGAGCTACTAATGGCAAGCCTATTTCGCCTAAAATACTACTTACTACGGCTATTTGTCCATGCTGTTGTTTAATAAAATAAGGCAAAAATGCTTTAGTAATATTAATGGTAGCAAAATAATTGACTTCCATAACCTTTCTTTCAACTTCTTCAGATGTGTCTTGCACAAAAGATTTTTGAGCTATACCTGCATTGTTAATTAAAATATCAATTTTGCCAAAATGGCTTATCACTTTATCTGCAATAGCTTCAAAATCAGGTTGTAATGAAAAATCTACCGGAATAATAAGTGTATCATTATTAGGATATGAATTTACTATGTTTTTCATTTTGCTTTCGCTTCTGGCTAATAATGCAACCTTAGCATTTTGTGCTAACAACATACGCACCATTTGCTCTCCAATGCCAGAAGATGCACCTGTAACCACCACCACTTTATTTTTGTAAAAAGCACTCATTAACATTTTTTTTCGCAAATGTACAGATTTATAGTAGCACAATTAGCAAATATATAGTATCATAACAAGCTTAATTTTATATCTTTGGGCAGTTTAATTAAGGAAATCACTTATGAAAGGATTGAGTTTTTACAAAAAGATTAATAATATTGTTGGTTGGGGTGTGTTTGCCATAGCCTTATTGGTTTACACACTTACCATGGAAAAATCAGGTAGTTTTTGGGACTGCGGAGAGTTTGTGTCTGGTGCATACAAGCTTCAAGTAGTGCATCCACCAGGAGCTCCGTTTTTTAATATTATAGGTAGAATATTCACTTTAGTAGCACAGGAAGATACTGGTCAAGTGGCTATTATGATTAACTTTTTATCGGCTTTATCTACTGCTTTTGTGTCATTGTTTGCTTTTTGGAGTACTACAATGGTAGCAAAAAAACTATTGGTAAAAGACGAAGATAAAGATTTTAGCATGTCTAATATATTAGCTATAATGGGAGCAGGAATTGTAGCCGGTTTAGTTTCTACTTTTGCAGATTCTATTTGGTTTAGTGCTGTAGAAGGAGAGGTTTATGCCTTATCTATTTTCTTTATGACTTTTGTAGTGTGGGCAGCTTTAAAATGGGAAAATGACACAAGTGAAAATGCTGATAAGTGGTTAGTACTTATTGCTTTTATGATTGGTTTATCTACCGGAGTTCACTTATTGAGTTTGTTAGCTATTCCTTTTGTGGGAATGATTATTTACTACAAGAAATTTGAGTTTAATTGGAAAGGTGCTTTATTGGCTTTTATAGCTTCTTTTGTGGCGGTAGGTTTTGTAATGATAGGCGTAATACAGGGAATACCTAAAATATTATCAGTTTTTGAATTGATGTTTGTAAACGGTTTTTCTATGAGTTTTAATACAGGAGTATTTATAGCCATAGTAGCAATTATAGCACTTATAGTAGCTCTTACCTATTACTCTCAAAAAAACCACAAATACTATTTTAATTTGGCGGCAGTAAGTTCAGTTGTGCTTTTAGTAGGTTATTCTTCTTATGCTTTAGTGCCTATAAGAGCCACTGCTAATACGCCAATAAACATGAACAAACCTTCAGACGCTTTTACCTTGCTTTCTTATTTGAATAGAGAGCAGTATGGAGAACGTCCTTTACTTTTTGGTCCAGATTATACCGTAGAGTTTAGACTGGCAAGTCAGGGAGGAGATATAGTAAACATAGGAGAAGGAAGAACGCTTTACGTTAAAGATGATGCAACAAAAAGCTATTTAGATATGGGCAACAAACAGGTGTTTGAATGGTCTAATGAGTCTAAAATGTTTTTCCCTCGTTTAGGCGTTATAGGCGATAACAGTAAAACAGAAGCTTACCGAGCATGGATAAATCCTCCTTATGGAATTTATGATAGAGAAACCAGAAAGATAGTTTCAAAATTTGGTCCTAATGAATTGAGTGTAGCTCAGCAATATGTATCTAAATTAAATGAAGAAAACAAGAGTCAGTATGGCAATCAACGTTATAGAGTTAAAGATATATTAACTTGGGGCGATAACATTAAGTTTTTCTTTCAGTACCAGTTAGGATATATGTATATGCGTTATTTTATGTGGAATTTTTCGGGAAGACAAAACGATATACAAGGCACTTACCAAAACTCTGAAGGAGGATGGATAGTGGGCGTACCGGCTATAGATGACGCTTTGGGTTCATTGTGGGGAAATCCATCGTGGACAATGAAAAATTTATCGCCAGAAAGAGAGGCAAACTATGCTTACAATAAATTTTATGCTATTCCATTTATATTAGGCTTAATAGGTTTAGTGTTTTTATTCAAATACAATTTAAAATACGGAATTGCATTTAGTATTTTATTTTTAACCACAGGTGTATTCTTTATTATTTATGGAAATCAACCACCTATAGAACCCCGAGAAAGAGATTATGTAATAGCAGGTTCTATATTTACTTATGCCATATTTATAGGCTTATCTTTAATAGCTATTTATAGTGTGCTTAAAGATAAAGTAAATGGCAATGTAGCTTTTGCCGTAGCATTTTTAGTTACTATAATAGCTCCGGCACTAATGGGCTCACAAGGCTGGGACGACCACGATAGAAATGGACGTACTACAGCCGTAGATTTTGCTGAAAATTACTTGCAATCTTGCGAACCAAACGCTATATTATTTACACAAGGCGATAATGACACCTACCCACTTTGGTATGCCCAAGAGGTAGAAGGTATAAGAACAGACGTGCGTATTATTAACTTAAGTTTATTGGGTGTTGATTGGTATATTAATCAGTTGCGTTATAAAATGAACGATGCTGACCCTGTTAAATTAACATTTACACCAGAAATGCTAAGAGCAGGAAACAGAGACCAAGTGCAGTATATTCCTAATGCCAATTTGGATAATAATAAATATTATAATGCCGAAGATATTATGAAGTTTGTGGCAAAAGATGATGCTAATATAGAAGCTCGTTACAAAGTGCCGTATTATTTACCTACTAAAAAAATGAGTTTCCCTATAGATAGAGCTAAAGCAGAAAAAATAGGTTTAATAGCTCCGGGAGATTCAACTTCTTTATCGGTAATAAATTATGATTTATCTAAAAATTCATTACTGAAAAATGATTTATTAACTATAGATATAGTAGCTAATAACATTAACGAAAGACCAATATATTTTGCAGTATCTGTGGCACCAAGTGCATACATAGGTTTCCAAAAGTATTTTGAACAAAATGGTTTGGTTTATAGAATAGTACCAAGAGTAAACAGAAGCGGGCAGCCAACAAATGCTCCTATTAATACAGACTTAATGTACACCGATGTAATGGATGAATTTAAGTTTGGTAAAATAGACAGTAATCCAAAAGTTTATGTAGATGAAAACATAAGCAGAATGACTATGAACTTGGTAAGTAATTTTGTGAAATTAGCTCAGAGTTTAGAAGCAAAAGGAGAAAATGATAAAGCCGTTAAAGTTTTAGATAAATTGTTTGTATCGCTTCCGGTAAATAAAGTTCCTTACAACTTTTTCCATGGAGAGATACCTGGTTTATACTTAAAAGCAGGGCAAACAGAAAAAGCTAAAGAGTTAGCGGATAAAATGCTTACATCTGCACAAGCAGAGCTTGATTATTATGTGGAAGTATATAAACAAGAGAGAAGAAAAGCAAGTCCGGCATTGTTAGAGCAATACAAACAAGGAGCTTTCACTCAAAATAGGTCAGTAATGGAACAGCTTTATTTATTGCAGCAAATGGGAAATTCATTTAAACAAAGTGGAGATACTGAATACAGCGAAAAAATAGATGCAGCTCTTAAAAAATACAGCGATTTATTAAGACAAGTGTAAATATTTTTATAAACTTGAAAAAAGAGGCTATCCAAAAAAAAATGGATAGCCTCTTTTAGATTTTAGATTATAGCATCATCTAATTCCCCAATAATTCTTTAAAATCCAAGCCATCAAAACTGCCACTACTCATTAATAAAAATACATTATTGTCATTTTTGTATTGTACTAATTCCTTTTCAAGCTCTTGAGGTGTTCTTAGTGTTTTAATATCATTTCTGTTAAAATTTTGCTTGATAACTTTATCTGCTATTTCTTGCTTTTGTTTTATAGCAAAAGCTTTTTCACTCATGTAAATAATGGCGGTATCGGCTTTTTGCATAGTGTTTTTATATTCGCTTAAAAATGTAGCATCTGTACTGCTAAAGGTGTGCAGTTCCATACATGCTATTAGTTTTTTATTAGGATATTGTTCTTTTACGCTATTAATTGTTGCCTCTAATTTTGAAGGCGAGTGAGCAAAATCTCTGAATGCAATAATGTCATTATTTAGGTCAATTTTTTCTAATCTTCGGGCTGTTCCCTTAAAAGTGCTTATTGCCTTATAAAAATCTGAATTAGAAATACCCAGTTCATTACAAACTAATCTGGCTCCTTCTAAATTTTCTAAATTATGCTTGCCAAAAATAGCTAAAGCATATTCTTGACTATCATCTTTTAAAAAAGTAATGCCATTTTTAATAGTGTAATTAGGCGTATTGTATTCTAATATTTTGCACGCACAGTGAGTTTTTAATGCTTGCAGTGTAGCGTCATTTTGGTACAAAATTGCTGTTGCATCTTTACTTAAATTACTTAAATAAGTATCAAAAGTTTGCACATAACTTCCCCAAGTAGGAAAAACATTTACGTGATCCCACGCTATGCCCGTTACCATAGTAATATCGGGTTTGTAAAAATGGAATTTTGAAGTTCTATCAATAGGCGAAGATAGATATTCATCTCCTTCTAAAATAATAAGTGGTGCTTTGGTAAGTTTTACACTTAGTTCAAACCCTGCCAAAGAAGAGCCTACTAAATAATCAAATTCAAAATTGTTTTCTTTAAGCACGTGCATTATCATGGCAGTAGTAGTAGTTTTGCCATGGCTACCGGCTATCACTACACGTTTTTTATCTTTACTTTGCTCATATATAAACTGAGGAAAAGAATAAATAGGAATATTTAACTTTTGAGCTTTTTTTAATTCAATATTATTGGGTTTGGCGTGCATACCCAAAATAACAGCATCTAAATTTTGGCTAATATTTTCTTCGTAAAAACCTATTTTATTGGGTAATAGTCCATTTTTTTCAAGATTAGATTTTGACGGATCAAAAATAACATCATCAGAACCCGTTACATTATGTCCTAAATTTTTAAGGCAAATAGCCAAATTGTGCATTACGGCACCCCCAATTGCAATAAAATGTATATCCATTTCTTTTTGAAATAATTTATTTGAGTATTTTAGCGTTAAAATTATAATAAAATATTAACAACAATGAATAAGAAGAGCATAATAGCAGTTGTAGCAGTGGGGATTTTTTTTGCAAGTACGTTAATCTCTTGCCATAGAAACACTTGTCCTACTTTTAATAAAGTAGATGACGTAGAGCATGTAGAGGTAAATTGCTAAATGAGAAGGGTAGTACCCATATTTTTATTTTTGGTTTTGATATTTTCTTGTAAAAAAGAAAGTTATCGGGAAACTACTGATTTTGGGTATAATTACCAGCCCAATAAAGTAGGCTATTGGATAGAATATGAGGTAGATTCTATTACTTTTGATAATAATACTAATCCTGTAACAATAGATACAGCACATTATTTTATTAGAGAAGTATTTGACACTACTTATACCGATGCTTCTAATAACGAAGCTATAAGAGTAGAACAGTACCGAAAAAATTTGGAAAGTGATGTTTATCAAATTAATTATGTAGGTAATGTTCAGTTTTCTACTGGAAATTTTCAAAGAAATTTTCATGATTTGAGATATATGGCACTTACTTTCCCTGTGCGAGAAGGCAAAGATTGGCAGGGTAATATATTTATAGATGTAAATAGTAGCGATCCTTATAATTTTTTGAATGACGATTTATATAATTGGACTTACACCTACATAGAAGTAGATGTAGCAAAAGAAATAGGTGGTTTTTCATTAGACTCATGTGTAGTAGTACAGCAAATAGATGAAGCCAATTTATTTGAAATGAAATTTGCTCAAGAAATATACGCCAGAAATATTGGAATGGCATATAAAGAAATGAAAATATTAAATACACAAGTTCCACCATCGGGAGTACCTTTTGAAGAAAGAGCAGAAAGTGGATTTATACTAACTTATACTTTAAAAGATTACCAGCATTGAAATTAATTCTTTACATTTTTGTGCTATTGAGTTATATTTCACTTAGTGCACAGCAGTATTATTGGATAGAATTTACCGACAAAAACAATTCGGACTATAGTATAGAAAACCCTCAGGAATTCTTATCGCAACGAGCAATAGACAGACGAGCTTTTTTTAATATTCCTATTACTGTTTCAGATTTACCCGTTTCAAAAAAATACAAGCAACAGATTACTAATTTAGATGCCCATGTTTTAAAAACTTCCAAATGGATAAATGGAGTATTTGTTTCAAGTCAAAATATAAATTTTGAGCAGGAATTAAGTCAGTTAGATTTTATTAAAAGGGTAATTAAAATTCAAATAGAAAATACCAAAAGTATTACCTCAAAGTTTGAAATAGAACAAAATAATATTACCAGCGAAATAACAGAAGAAGAATACGGCTATGCTTGGAATAATATAAATACCATAAACGGGCAATATTTGCATGAAAATGAATATTTAGGTAGCACTATAGATATTGCTGTAATGGATAATGGTTTTAAAAATGTAGATGTTAATCCATATTTTGATTCATTAAGAACTATGGGAAAACTGCATGGGGCATATAATTTTGTAGATAATACGCCTAATGTTTTTTCAAATGGCGAACACGGAGCTTTTGTAATGTCAACTTTGGCGGCATATAAAAAAGATACATTAGTAGGTACTGCACCTTTGGCTAATTATTATTTATTTACTACAGAAGATGAAAACCATGAAGGTTTGCCGGAAGAAGTAAATTGGGTAATGGCAGCCGAGTGGGCAGATTCAGCATTAGGAACGTGGGTGGTACTTACAACATCATTAGGTTATACCAATGGATTTAATGACCCCGGCACCAACCACACTTATGCCGATATGGACGGCAATACCACTATTATAACCCGAGCTGCTGATATGGCGGCACAAAAAGGAATGCTGGTGGTAAATAGTGCAGGTAATGAAGGCACATCAAGCTGGCATTATATAGGAGCTCCAGCCGATGGCGATAGTGTTTTAGCTTTGGGAGCTATAACAGTAGATAAAGAAATGGCAGTTTTTAGCTCGTATGGCCCAAGTTCTGACAACAGAACAAAACCCAACGTAAGTGCATTAGGACAAGGTGTGATAGCTGTAAATCCATTTCAAGAATTAAAAAGTATAAGTGGTACTTCTTTTTCTTGCCCTATTACCTCAGGTATGGCAGCCTGCTTGTGGGAGGCTTTCCCGCAAAAAAGCAATATGGAAATATTTTATGCTATTCAGCAAAGTGCACATTTGTATTATGCTCCACAAAATCAGTTTGGCTATGGAATACCAAATTTTAAAATAGCTTTTCAAATATTGCAAGCCGGAGCAAATGGAGAAAATAAGTTAAAGGTTTTTCCTAATCCGGCAGATAACGAGCTCAATATATTTTTTGTAGAGCAAAAAGAGGGGAAATATACTATTAATATTGCAGATGCATCCGGTGCAATAGTTTACAAAGAAAGTGATTATGCTAAAACTTATACTTCTAAAATAGATGTAAATTTTTTACCTCAAGGGGTATATTACCTATCGGTACAACAAGGCAAAAAAGTGTATAAATCTAAGTTTATAAAAGAGTAGCCTAATTTTTAGGTTCTTCCCAAAGTTCAATTTTATTGCCTTCTATATCTAAAATGTGAACAAACTTGCCATAATCATAGGTTGCTATTTCATCTAAAACGGTAACGCCTTCTTTTTTAAGTTCAGCTACCAAACTTTCCAAATCATCCACCCGATAATTTATCATAAAATCTTTAGAAGATGGCTCAAAATATTTGGTATCATCGGGGAAAGTGCTCCAAAGTGTGTAGCCCGTTTCTGAGGTATCATTATCTTGTTTCCAGTCAAATTTAGTTCCGTAGGGAGAAATATCAAACCCCAAATGAGTTTTATACCATTCATTCATTTTTCCGGGATTTTTACATTTAAAAAAAATACCGCCTATTCCTGTTACTCTTTTCATATTGTTTTGTTGTTTAGTTTTGTTAAGTAAAATAGTATTAAATGCAAAACCAAAACCAAATGATAATGCAAGTGCTAAAATTATAAATAGTTTTTTGTTCATTTTTAATACTTTATCAGTCAAATATAAGAGTAGTTCGGTAATAAAAGTACTTCTCTTTCTGTTTAGCTTTTAAAATAGCTTTTAGATTATTTTGGATTTTACGATTGGTATTAGTTTCGTTAGTGAATATGCGATTATAATGTTGATTAAAAACAACAAAGCCATTCTTATATTTAAGAATGGCTTTGATAATTATTAAAACAAAAATATTTTATCTATCCGCATTTTGAGTGTCCACAACTTTTGCAGTTTAAGCAACCCTCTTCATATACCAAAGATGGTTCTTTACATTCAGGACATTCATTATTAGCAGGCACAGTACCATCTGGCACAAATCTTTTTAATGCACGCACTACTCCGTTTTTCCATGTATTTAAAGTAGTATCACTTAAGTGTAAGTTTTCTACCATATCTACAGCAAAATTAATAGGCATTCCGTGTCTTAATACTCCGGATATTAATCTTGCATAGTTCCAATATTCTTTATTAAAAGTTCTTGACAGTCCTTCTATAGTTGTTTTAAATCCTTGGCTGTCTTCATATTGAAAATCGTAGCGTGTTTTGTTATCGTCTGTTTTTCCTTTTATTACCCAGCCTCTTTTCACTTTAGATAATATAGAGAAAGATTCTTCTGCCGCTCCTGTAAATATTTCATACGGACGACCGTCTAACAAACCTATTACAGCTATCCATTGCTCTTTATTATTGTTAAACTGTACTATTTCTGCTTCTAATTTTTCAGGTCTTTTAGGAGCATTGGTTTCTTTAAAAGCTTCTAATAAAGCATCTTTTTTATCTTCTTTAGATACTAATACACCACTTCTTGAACCATCTCGGTAAACGGTAATTCCTTTACAGCCACTTTCCCAGCCTGTTTGGTAAATTTTACTTACTAATTCTTCTGTGGTGTCGTTGGGCACATTTACGGTAACGCTTATAGAGTGGTCTATCCATTTTTGTACGGCTCCTTGTAGGCGTACTTTTTCTATCCAGTCAACATCGTTTGCTGTAGCACCGTAGTATGGCGATTTCTCTATTATTTTATCTAATTCTTCGTCTGTTAAGTGCTCTAAATGGTCTAATTTATATCCGTTTACTTCTAACCAAGTTTTAAATTTGTGGTGAAATACGTGATATTCTTCCCAAGAATCGCCTAATTCATCTACAAAAGATACTTCTACTTTTGCATCGTTAGGGTTTACTTTTCTTCTTCTTTTATAAGAAACCATAAATGCCGGTTCTATACCGGAAGTGGTTTGTGTCATTAAACTTGTAGTGCCTGTTGGGGCAATAGTAAGTAAGGCGATATTTCTTCTTCCGTATTTTACCATATCCTTATACAGTTTTGGGTCGGCATCTTTAATACGGTTTATCATTGGGTTTTTCTCTTCTTTTTTAGCATTATAAATAGGGAAAGCTCCTCTATCTTTTGCCATATCTACAGAACTTCTGTAGGCTGCTAATGCCAACATTTTATGTATTTTAGTAGAGTAATCTGTAGCTTCTTTTGTGCCGTATTTTAAACCTAAAGCAGCCAGCATATCTCCTTCGGCAGTAATGCCTACACCAGTTCTTCTACCTTGTATTGCTTTGTTTTTTATTTTTTGCCAAAGTTCAAATTCATTGCGTTTCACATCTCTACCTTCTGGGTCAGCGTCTATTTTTTCTATTATTTTATCTACTTTTTCCAATTCTAAATCTACAATATTGTCCATTATACGCTGTGCCATAGCTACGTGCTTTTTAAATAGCTCAACATTAAAATGTGCTTTATCTGTAAATGGATTTTCTACATAACTATATAAATTTATAGCCAATAAACGACAACTGTCATAAGGGCATAATGGAATTTCGCCACAAGGATTTGTAGATACGGTTTTAAATCCTAAATCTGCATAGCAGTCAGGTATAGATTCTTCTATTACGGTGTCCCAAAACAATAAACCCGGCTCTGCCGATTTCCAAGCGTTATGTATAATTTTATCCCACAGTTTTTTAGCATTTATATTTTTTGTTACCTGCGGATTTTTTGAATCTATAGGATATTGTTGCGTATATTCTGTATTGTTTTTTACGGCACGCATAAAATCATTATCTAAACGAACTGAAACATTTGCTCCGGTAACTTTTGTGCCGTCCATTTTTGCATCTATAAAATCTTTTGAGTCGGGATGCTTAATAGATACCGAAAGCATTAAAGCTCCTCTTCTGCCATCTTGTGCTACTTCTCTTGTAGAGTTTGAATAGCGTTCCATAAAAGGAACTATTCCCGTAGAGGTTAAAGCACTATTTTTAACGGCACTACCTTTGGGTCTTATGTGCGATAAATCGTGTCCTACGCCACCTCTTCTTTTCATTAACTGAACTTGCTCTTCATCTATTTTTAGTATGCCACCATACGAATCAGAATTACCATCATTTCCTATTACAAAACAATTTGACAATGACGCTATTTGGTAATCGTTTCCTATTCCTGTCATTGGTCCACCTTGAGGAACAATATATTTAAAACCTTTCAATACATTATATATATCTTCTTCAGAAAATGGATTTTTGTAATTGTTTTCTATACGAGCTATTTCTTTAGCTAACCTTCTGTGCATTTGATCCGGAGTAGATTCATAAATTTTACCCTCAGAATCTTTTAAAGCATATTTATTTACCCAAACACCTGCTGCCAGTGTGTCTCCTTCAAAATAATCTGTAGCGGCTGCTACTGCTTCATCATAAGTATAAATTTTCTGCTTTGGTTGGTTTGCTATAGTTTTGTTCATAGTTAATGTTTTTTTAAAAATTTCGTAATAGAAAGGTAGCACAAGATAGGGGTATATTTGAGGTATTCTAAATTTCAAAAAAAGAACTTTTTAACATTAATGTGCATAGCTCATTCTATCCTTTTGTTTATCAGAATTTTGCAAAATTTATTTTATGTTGAAAACTCATTTTGAAAAAAGAAATGAAAAGGTATATTAAAAAACACCACGTATAAAATTTGTAAAATTGTAAAAACATTTTTACTCGTGGCACGACTCCAAGTCATACTACGAGTAAAAGGATTTCAAAGCAAGGTATGCGAAGCAGGATTAATATTTAAGCCGAATAATCAGCTTGCTCTCCTACTTTAACTTCTTCAGATTTTTTGTTTCTATTAGCCAATTTCTTAAAAATTCTATACACCAAATACAATATACCTATAACAGCTATTATGGCTAATACGGGAATAACTATGGCTAAAAATATCAAGAGAACCGATGTGCCTGTTTCTATGGTAGAAACGGCATGATTTCCCACTCCGGCAGTAGCCGCTGTAGAAACTAACCTTGTGCCGGCTGTGGCACTTTTTATTACTCCGGCTGTGCCACCACCGGCTATTATGGCAAGCCCCCACGTAAGCATAGGACTTAAATCTGTAACTGATGCTGCCACTACGCCCGTTCCTGCCAATGTTGCCAATGGCACGGCTGCGGTATCTAATAAATTATCTACCCACGGAATATAGTACGCTCCTATTTCAAGAAGTGAAGCTAAACCTAAGGCTATCATAGCAGGTATAGAACCTACCCACTCAAATGTTTCTCCTAAAGGTATAACATTGAAATGGCTGGCTATACTTAGTGCTAATAAAGGCAAAAAAACTCTAAACCCTGCGGCAGCGGCTAAGCCTACACCCAAAAAGATACTCATTATTATTTGTGTTGCCATTTTTGCAATAATTTATTAAACATATATCAAAATACGTGCCTACAATAAAAAAGCCAAGACTATCAACGGTCTTGGCTTAGTTTTTTAAAGTATTTTATAAGTTTTTTTAAACTTTTGCTGCTGCATAATCCGGTACTAATATTCTACCGCAATGTTCGCAACTTATTATTTTCTTTTGTTCATCTATATCTATTTGCACTTGTGGCGGGATAGCCGCATGGCATCCACCGCAAGAATTTCTTTCTACCGATACTACTGCTAAGCCGTCTTTATAAGCACCTCTAATTCTATCGTAAGCTTTTAATAATGACTCATCTACGTTTTCTCTTTCTTTTTCAGATTTTTTTAATAAATCTTTCTCTTCTTTGTCGGTTTCTTTAGTTATGCGTTCAAGTTCTTCTTTCTTGTCATTTAGCATACCTTCAAGCCTTGTAATTTTGTCTTTATTTTCTTCTAAATACGTTTTTTTGTTTTCTAAGTTTTCTTTGGCTTCACGTATTTTCTTTTCAGCTAACTGAATATCCAACTTTTGCATTCCTACTTCTTTAGTTAATGCGTCAAACTCTCTACTGTTTTTCACATTATCCATTTGCTTTTCATACTTTTTAATTAGCTCGTTAGATTTTTTTATAGATTCTTCTCTCGCCACTAATTCGCTTTCTACTTCGCCTATACCTTCAGCTATGTTATCTACTCTTTTAGTTAAGCCTGCAAGGTCGTCTTCTAAATCTTCTACTTCCATAGGAAGCTCGCCTTTTAATGTTCTAATTTTATCTATTTGAGTATCTATTACTTGAAGTTCATAGATTTTTCTCATTCTGTCTGCTGCTGTTTCTGCTTTCTTCTTTGCCATTATTTATTTAGTTTAAATAAAATATTTTACGGGATTTGTGTTTATTTCCGTCAAAATGACTGCAAAATTACTAAATTTTTTATTCAATTTTTCAATTAATAATTCCGAAGTAAATTGTTCACTTTCATAATGACCAATATCTGCTATAATTATTTGATTATCAGCATCAAAAAATTGATGATACTTAAAATCTGCCGTAATAAAAATATCTGCCTTGTTAGAAATAGCATCTTTTAACAAAAAACTACCCGAGCCTCCGCATAAAGCTACTTTTTTAATTTGTGGCTTTATTATTTTGGTATGTTTAATGGCTGGCACTTCAAAAGTTTCTTGTAGCATTTTTAAAAAGTCTTCTGTATTTATAGCTTCGTTTGGTTCGCCTACCATGCCACTGCCTACTTCTTGGTTTGTATTAAGCAGCGGAATAATATCGTAAGCCACTTCTTCGTAAGGATGAACATCTATTAATGCTTTTAAAACGGTTTTTATTTTAAATTGAGGTACTAAAACTTCTATTTTATATTCATCTACTTCTTCTCGTTCGCCTATTTCTCCTATGGTGGGGTTGGCATCTTCATTTGGCATAAAAGTTCCTATTCCTTTGGTGCTAAAACTGGCTTCGCTATAATTTCCTATGTTTCCTGCTCCTGCGTCAAAAAGGGCATTTAGCACTTCTTCTTTATGCACTAAGGGAACAAAAGTTATTAATTTGCTTAGCAAAGATGTTTTGGGTGCTAAAATTTGAGTGTTTATTAAGCCTAATTTATCACTAATTTTTTTATTTACACCGTGTAGCACATTGTCTAAATTAGTATGAATGGCATAAATAGCAATGTTGTTTTGTATGGCTTTTATAATGGTTCTTTCTATATAATTTTTGCCGGTAAGGCTTTTTAAACCGGAAAAAATAATGGGGTGATGGGCTATAATCAATTGAGCTTCTTTGTCTATAGCTTCTTGCACTACATCTTCTATGGCATCTAAGCAAACTATGGCTTTATCTATTTCTGCATTTTCGTTTCCTACTATTAATCCGCTATTATCGTAAGATTCTTGAAGCGAAGGATGAGCCACTTCTTGCAGATAATTTATTATTTCTTTAAGTTTCATAAAAGTAAATTTAATGAGCTTCTAACCAATTTTTGCCTGTGTCTATTTCGGCTATAATAGGCACTTTTAACCCCGAAATGGCTGTTTCCATTTTATCTTTTATAATGGTTTTTATTTCTTCTGCTTCTTTTTGTTCTACATCAAATACTAATTCGTCATGCACTTGCAGAGTCATTAAAGATAACATTTTACGTTTTTCTATTTCTTTTTGAATGTTAATCATGGCTATTTTTATCATATCGGCAGCAGAGCCTTGCACGGGAGCGTTTATAGCATTTCTTTCGGCATGACTTCTTTGTATGGCATTTTTAGAATTTATATCATAAAGTTTTCGTTTTCTTCCCATTATGGTGCTTACATAGCCATTTTTTTGAGCCAATTTAATGTTTTCATCCATATATTTTTTAATATCCGGATAGGTTTTAAAGTACGCTTCTATAATTTCGGCACTTTCTTTACGGCTTAAATCTGTTTGCTGGCTTAAACCAAAGGCGGTAACGCCATAAATAATTCCAAAATTTACAGTTTTGGCGTTGCTTCTCATTTCTCTGCTTACTTGGCTTAACGGCACATTAAAAACTTTAGAAGCCGTGGCTGCGTGTATATCTAAACCGTCATTAAATGCTTGTAACATAGTTTTATCGCCACTTAGCTCTGCCATTAACCTAAGTTCTATTTGGCTATAATCGGCAGCTAATAAAATATTTCCTTCTTTTGGAATAAAAGCTTTTCTTACTTTTTTGCCTCTTTCTGTTCTTATAGGTATGTTTTGTAAGTTGGGATTGGTAGAGCTTAGTCTTCCTGTGGCGGCTATAGCTTGGTTAAATGAAGTGTGTACTCTTCCTGTTTTTTTATCTATTAATTGAGGTAAAGCATCTACATAAGTAGAACGCAGTTTTGCTATTTGTCTGTACTCTAAAATATCGTGAACTATGGGATATTCTTTTTCATAGTTCATCAGTTTATCTTCGCCTGTGGCGTATTGTCCTGTTTTAGTTTTACTGCCTTTGTAAGGTATTTTTAAGGTATCAAACAAAGCTTCTCCTAATTGCTTGGGCGAATCTAAATTGAAATTAAAACCTACTTCTTTTATGATTTTTTCTTGAACTTGCAGTTGCTCTTCTGCCAACTCTTTTGAGTACGTGTTTAAAAATGCTTCATCTATTTTTACTCCGTTTCTTTCCATTGTGGTAAGCACCGGAACTAAGGGCATTTCTATATCATTAAAAACGTTTTGTAGGTTTTCTTGTTTTAACTTTTCGCCAAATATGGCAAATAATTGTTGTGTTATATCTGCATCTTCAGCGGCATAGTTGGTTTGTTCTGTTAATTCTATTTCGTTAAACTGCTTTTGATTTTTTCCTTTTTTGCCTATTAAATCTTCTAAGTGTATGGTTTCGTACTTAAGATAGTCCAAGGCTAAATCGTCCATATTGTGTTTGGCATCCGGCTCTAATAAATAATGAGCCAGCATGGTATCAAATAATTTTCCTTTTACATTTATGCCATAATTCTTTAAAATATGCATATCGTACTTAATGTTCTGAGCTATTTTTTCTATTTGTTCATTTTCAAATATAGGTTTTAAAACAGATAATAATTCTGCTCTGTTGCTATCATTAAAAGACAAATAATAGGCTTCTTTTTCATGAAAACTGAACGACATTCCTAAAATACTTTCATTCATGGCATCTAAACCTGTGGTTTCGGTATCAAAAGTAAAAGACTTTTGCTTGCTTAAAAGCTGTACAAAGTTTTCTAAGTCTTTTTTAGATTCAATAAGTGTATAATTTACTTTTTCTTTATCAAACTTATTGTACTTGTCATTTTTAGCAGGTGGAGCTACATCAGTACTTTGAGTAGAAGCAAATAAATCTAATTGTCCGCTATTAGAATTGTTGGGCGTTTGTTGTGCGGTAAAAGCATCGCCCAATAGTCTTTTGCCCAGTGTTTTAAATTCCATTTCATTAAAAACTTCATTTAATTTATCTGTATCCGGTACTGAAATTATTAAATCATCATTGCTACAAGTTATGGGTGCATCTAAAATAATGGTAGCCAATTTTTTTGATATAAAAGCTTGCTCTTTATTTTCAATAACTTTTTCTTTCATTTTGCCTTTTAAGCTATCTACGTTTTCATACAGCCCTTCCATACTGCCATATTCTTTTATAAACTTTTTGGCTGTTTTTTCTCCCACTCCCGGAATACCCGGAATATTATCTACGGCATCGCCCCACATACCCAGTATGTCTATAACTTGCAGTGGGTTTTCTACTTCCCATTCTTCTTGTATTTCGGGTACGCCTAAAATTTTAACGCCATTGCCGGCTCTTGAAGGCTTGTACATAAAGATATTAGGAGATACTAACTGAGCAAAATCTTTATCGGGTGTTACCATAAAAACGGTGTAGCCTTCTTTTTCTTTCTCTTTAGCCAAAGTGCCTATTACATCATCGGCTTCATATCCTTCAAGCTCTAAAATAGGAATACCATAAGCTTTAATAATATCTCTAATATATGGCTCCGACAGCTTAATATCTTCAGGTGTTTCGGCTCTGTTGGCTTTATAAAAATCGTGTTCTTGAGCTCTAATAGTTTGGGCTTTAAAATCAAAAACTACGGCTATATGCGTTGGTTTTTCATTTTTTAAAATAGAACTTAAAAATTCGGTAAAACCTCTAACGGCTGTGGTGTTAAATCCTTTAGAGTTAAGTAAGGCTTTGGGTACACTTTCGCCTGCGGCATTTCTGGTAAATCCTAATGAATAATAAGCTCTAAAAATAAGAGCATAGGCATCTAATAAAAATAATTTTTTTTCTTCCATAGTATAAATGTAAAACTAAGGATTAATTTTAGAACAAAGAAGTTCCTTTGTTTTTTATGCTTAAAATAGTTTGGTGGTAGGATGTATAAAAACCTTCAAAAACCAAGGGCTTATGACCCCTTGGTTTTCCTGTAGTTTAAATTGTAAAATGCTAATTGTGGAGGAAACTTGTATAACTATTCTTGTGAATTACAAATGTTATATGCGTAAATCTTTTTTCTGTGTCTTAATTCTGCCTTGATGAGTTCTGGAAAGATTTTTTTCTTTTCTTACAATCCGTAGATTTGCTTTTCTTTTGTGATATACTCTAAAATTATTTTCTAAATCTTTATCGGAAAAGAGAATTAGGTTGTTATTGTCTTTATTATACTTAACCTTATTTACATCAATTTTGTTTAGTTCAATAAATCTATCTATAATAATTGACAAGGTGTTTGGCTGTCTATGATCTACATTTAATTCAATCCAACTGCTTTCTATACCTGTTTCTTGACATTTTACTTTCCCTTTTTTTGAATGTAATTGAAAAAAGTTCTGTTTTACAGTATGTAAATCTTCTTGTATTGTATTCCTACATGCAACTGTAAATTTTGCTAATGGAGTCCTTTTTCCACTAATGGCTAATTTATAAGAAAACATGTGTTTTGAATCATCGTCAAATAATATCTCAAAGCATTTAGTATTATATTGTACTTTGCCAATTTTAATTTGCTTTATACCCAAATGTGATTGCTCTCTATTCCTTTTTGAATATTTTAATAAATTACTAACTAATTCAAAATCAAAATTGGTCAATGTATCTCCGAATTTATATGAATTTAAAATGGTTTTATAAAAAAATAGAGCATCTTTTTTATACTTAAATTCTTTATCTCCTATTTTTATTGCCATCTTAATTTTATTTTATCTACCGATAAAGATAGTTATTGTATTTAAGAAAGCGAAAAAATAGAAAAAGAGTGCAATATAATGTGTAACTTTTTTAAAATATATTAATAGTAAGTAGCTTAAAAATATATCTAAAAATCCTAAGAGTCATAACCCCTTTAAAAACAAAGAGCTTGCCTATATCTAAGCAAGCTCTTCGCTTTTTAACAAAATGAAAATTTTAATATTAAGCGTTTAATTTTTTAATAGTATTTAAAGCACTACCATCTTTAAACCATTGTATTTGAGTTTCGTTGTAAGTATGTGCCACTTCAAACTCATCTGAAGAGCCGTCTGAGTGGTGCAATACTACTTTTAAGTTTTTATTTGGAGCAAATGTTGTTAATCCTAAAATGTCAATAACATCATCTTCTTGTACTTTATTATAATCATCAGGATTTACAAATGTTAAGCCTAACATACCTTGTTTTTTCAAGTTAGTTTCATGAATACGGGCAAATGATTTAACAATAACAGCTCTTACTCCCAAATGGCGTGGTTCCATAGCGGCATGCTCTCTTGATGAGCCTTCGCCATAGTTTTCATCTCCTACTACTACGCTTCCTATTCCGGCAGCTTTGTATGCTCTTTGTGTAGCAGGCACTTCGCCATAAGCTCCTGTAAGTTGATTTTTAACTTTGTTGGTTTCTTTATTAAAAGCATTTACCGCACCTATCAGCATATTGTTTGAAATATTATCTAAATGACCTCTGTATTTTAACCAAGGACCAGCCATAGAAATATGGTCGGTAGTACATTTTCCAAAGGCTTTAATTAATAATTTCATACCTTTTAAATCTGTTCCTTCCCACGGTGCAAATGGCGTTAACAACTGCAATCTCTGAGAATCTGGTTTTACAACTACATTTACACCACTTCCGTCTTCTGCCGGAGCTTGATAGCCGTTGTCATCAACAGCAAATCCTTTTGGAGGCAATTCAAAACCTGTAGGTTCATCTAATTTTACTTTTTCACCATCTCTGTTTACTAAAGTATCTGTAATTGGGTTAAAATCTAATCTGCCTGATATGGCTATAGCTGCTACCATTTCTGGCGAAGCCACAAAAGCATGAGTATTAGGGTTTCCGTCTGCACGCTTAGCAAAGTTTCTATTAAAAGAGTGAACTATACTGTTTTTTGGAGCATTTTTAGGATCGCTATATCTTGCCCATTGTCCTATACAAGGCCCACAAGCATTGGTAAATATAGTGGCTTTTAAATCTTCAAAAACTTCTAATAAACCATCTCTTTCGGCAGTAAATCTTACTTGCTCAGAACCCGGATTAATACCAAATTTGGCTTTTGTATCTAATTTTTTATCTAAAGCTTGTTGTGCAATAGAAGCCGCTCTTGATAAATCTTCGTAAGAAGAGTTAGTACAAGAACCTATTAATCCCCATTCTACTTCAAGCGGCCAGCCGTTTTTAACAGCTTTATCGTGCATAGAGCCTACTTCTGTTGCTAAGTCTGGAGTGAAAGGACCATTTAAGTGAGGCATTAATTCACTTAAATTTATTTCTATTAACTCATCAAAATATTTTTCAGGATTTGCATAAACTTCGGCATCTCCTGTTAAGTGTTCTTTTATTTTATTTGCCATATCGGCTATATCGGCTCTATCTGTAGCACGTAAATAACGTTCCATACTTTCATCATAGCCAAAAGTAGAAGTAGTAGCACCTATTTCTGCACCCATGTTGCATATAGTACCTTTACCGGTACAAGACATACTTAAAGCACCTTCTCCAAAATATTCAACCACAGCACCCGTACCGCCTTTTACAGTTAGTATTTCTGCTACTTTAAGAATTACATCTTTAGGAGCTGTCCAGCCACTTAATTTTCCTGTTAATTTAACGCCAATTAATTTAGGCATTTTAAGTTCCCAAGGTAAATCTGCCATAACATCTACTGCATCTGCACCACCTACGCCTATAGCTATCATTCCCAGTCCACCGGCATTTACAGTGTGTGAGTCTGTTCCTATCATCATTCCACCCGGGAAAGCATAGTTTTCTAATACTACTTGGTGTATAATTCCTGCTCCGGGTTTCCAAAAGCCAATACCATATTTATTAGAAACAGAAGATAAAAAATTAAAAACTTCAGAGGATTGATTTAAAGCGTTTTGTAAATCTTCACTAGCACCTAATTTTGCTTGTATTAAGTGGTCAGCATGCACGGTAGATGGAACTGCTGCTGTTTTTTTGCCTGCTTGCATAAATTGCAATAAAGCCATTTGAGCCGTTGCATCTTGCATAGCCACCCTGTCCGGAGCAAAATCTACATAAGATTTACCCCTTGTGTAATTTTGTAAGGGAGAATCTGCATGCAAATGCGTGTACAATATTTTTTCTGTTAAAGTTAAAGGTTTATTTAATACCTTTCTTGCTTCATCTATTTTTTTTGGAAGCTGGGCATAAACCTTTTTAATCATCTCAATGTCAAAAGCCATTTTTTTTATCCGTTTTTAATGTTAAAAATTACGATGCAAAGATACAACTATTACAAAGAAAAATTTGAGTAAATAGTTCCCGTTAAATAATATTTAGAATAATTTAAAATAAGACTTTAAAAAATTACCTAAATTAGCTTTGTGAATTTTACCGATTATTTAAAATTGGCTTTTAGTGCCTTAAAATCAAATAAGCTAAGAAGTGCCTTAACTTTAACTATTATTGCTTCCGGAATTATGGCATTGATAGTTATTTTTACCAGTATTGATGGTATTAGAAATAATATTACCGATAATTTTATAGAGCTGGGAGCTGGAGCTTTTACTATTAAACCCGGAGTGGAGCTAAAAGAGCAAAGAAGAAGAGGAATGCCCCAAGAAATAGAAAAAATTAGTTTTAATGAAGCGGAAATGTTTAAAAACAAATTCAAATTTCCGGCAAAAATTTCGCTACACGCTACGGTTAATGAGAATGTAATTATTAAGAGCAAGTATAATGAATCTGACCCTAATGTTAAAATAGAATCGGGAGATATGAATTATTTATCGGTGTCCGGAAAAAATATTTTAAAAGGCAGAGGGTTTTCAGAAATGGAAATGAATGATGGAGCAAATGTGGCTATTATAGGTTATGATGCGGCAGCAAAAAATTATCCCGCTATTGACTCGGTAGTAGGAAGTATGCTACTGGTAGATGGCAGAAAGTATAGAATAATTGCTTTATTGGAATCTAAAGGAGCATCGGCAGGTAAAAACGATAATTTTGTTTTAATACCTTATACTAAAGCCAGAATGGATTATGATTTTACTAACAAAAGTTTTGACATAATAGTAGAAGCCAATAAAACAGAACTACTGGAACAGGCTATAGCCGAAGCAGAGGGCATTATGCGGGGAGTTAGAAAATTAGAGGCTTTAGAGGCTAATAATTTTCACATAGTTAGAAGCGATAAATTAGCTAATACTTATTTATCTAATATTGCTTTTATAGAAGTGGCAACCGGAGTAATAGGCTTGCTTACACTTTTGGGGGCAGGTGTGGGCTTAATGAATATAATGCTGGTATCGGTAAACGAACGTACAAGAGAAATAGGTTTAAGTAAATCTATTGGTGCTACAAGGCGTACTATTTTTATGCAATTTTTAATTGAAGCTGTAAGTATTTGTGTTTTAGGGGGTATAATAGGAATTTTGCTGGGAATAGTTTTTGGTAATTTAGTTACCATTTTTGTTCTTAAATCTAATTTTACTTTAGCTGTAAATTGGGTAATAGGAGGTTTAATTTTTTGTACGTTTATTGGTTTGTTGGCAGGGTTGTTTCCTGCATACAGAGCCAGCAAACTAAACCCCGTAGAAGCACTTAGATATGAGTAAGCAATACTTATTTTAATTTATCTAACAAAGCTTTTATTTTTTCTTGTTCGTTTTTATTAAAAGTTAATCCTTTTATTTGGTCTAAAATTTCGTTTTTATGATTTTCGTCTTCCGCTAATTTTAATAAAGATTTTTTTGCCGTACTGCTTAATGCCCTATTAAAGTTTGTTAGTGCAGAAAGCAAATTGTAAATGTATTTTTTATTTACCAATTCTAAATCATCTATGGTTCTAATGGCGGCTATTCTTGTTCTAAATTCAAAACTGTTTGAGCTAAAATCAACTAATTCATTAAGTTTGCTTAAATCGTTATTTTGTAGTGCTATTTTTAGCCATGTTATTTTTAAATTGACATTTTCATTAGCATCTTTTTCTGTTAATGTTAAATATTCTGTTATTTCATTAGGAAAATGTTCGCTTAATGAATCTAATGCCAAACCAATGTTTACATAAGATTTATCTTTTAACATAGCCATATACAAAGGTTTATTTTGTTCTGTTATACCTTTTACCTCATAAAGCACTCTTCTGCGTACTCTAAAATCAGTATCTTGAAGTGCTTTTGTTATTAATTCTTTACTTTTCTTGCTGTTATCATTGGCAAGTTGCTTAATTACGTTTTCTTTTAAAATATAAAATGAAGCTGTATTGTAAAGCTCTAAAAGTGTTTTTCTTTTTTCTTTTATTTCTACGTTTTCTAATTCTTTGAGTGCTTCGTATTGGTCTATCATATTTTGGGCATAAAGTGCTTGATGCAGCACTTCTTTGGTAGGGCGTACAAAATTTAATTTGTTATATACTTTATTCCCTGTATCAAATACTATAAAATCTATTTCTTTATTTGGGTTTAAATATTTAGTAATTTTTGTACTATCTCTTTCTATCCATTCGGTATAATGCGAATTAGTTTCATCGGTATAATAAACATCTATATCTATTGGCATTTTAAATAGCCCTACGGTTTCATTTTGTTTTTGAATTTGAGCTACGTTAATATTTAAGCTATCTTTTTTTACATTATAATTTACTTCATATTCAGGAAAACCGCCCTTTTTTATCCATTGGTCAAAAAACCAGTTTAAGTTTAAGCCCAGCACTTCCATAAATTCAAGTTCAAATAAATGCGTATCTACGTGTTTAAAACCATATTTTTTCAAATAGCTGTTTATTACTTTACGGTATTGTTCATCTCCGCCTGCTACATCTTTAAGCATATCTATTACCATACTTCCTTTGGGGTAGTGCCTTGCTGAGCCTGCTTTGCTGTGTGCCACAGGAATATTGTTTTTACTATCGGCATTAAAAGCACTTCGCATTTCCATGTATCTTGCCCATTGGTAATCGTTTTCTGAAGTAACTGTTCTTTTAAACTGCTTGGCATAATAGGTGGCAAAACTTTCGTGTAGCCAATGGCTTTCGCTGTTCCATTCTGTTATATAATCGCCAAACCACTGATGGGTAAGTTCGTGTGCATTTGTGCCTACATAATCGCGTTCCATGGCTTCGCGTTCATTTTTTAAATAATAATCGGTTAGTACGGTTGATGTAGTATTTTCCATGGCGCCATATAAAAAATTGGCTACGGGAACATTTCTGTATATTTCCCCCCAAGGGTAATTTACGCCAAATTCTTGTTCCATCCAATCCATCATTTTTGCCGAGTATTTGTAGGTAGGCTCTACTTGTTCGGGCTTTTCGGGGTAGTAATATTGCCGGCTTACTATACCTCTGTTTGAAGTATAATCTTTATACGCATAATCGCCTATGGCTATCATTATTAAATACAAAACGTGTGGCTCGTCCATTTTATAGTGCCATGTGGTTTCATCATTTTGCTTTTGTTCTTTACTTATTAAATTTCCATTAGAAATAACTTCATATCCGTTTTTAAAAGTAATGTAGGTTTCTGTAATTAACTTATCACTTACATCATCAAAGCTTGGTATCCAATAGCGGTTGTCTATGCCTTGCCCTTGTGTCCAAATTTGTTTTCTGGCTCTGTTTGTTTCATCGTTCCAACCATAAAAATAAAGTCCTTTTTTGGGTTGTGCGGTATAGCTTATTTCAAGTTGGTATTCTTTATTCCATGTTAATGCTTGGTCAAACAAAAGTGTAATAGAAGTAGCAGTTGTAGTGTATTTGCATGGTTTATTGTTAAGCAAAACAGACTTAAAATCTATTTCCGGAGCATCTAATTCTAAACTGTAAATTTCTTTCCTTTTAGGCTGAAAGGTATAAAAAACATTGCCTGCTATTTTTTCGTTTTCTGTATCAAAGCTAATGTGCAATGTTAGTGTTTTAAAATCTACGGTGTGTTCTCTTGTTTGCCCTTCTTTATCAAAATAATGACAAACTATATCGTTTTGAGCCGTAATAAATTGAATAAAAAATATTAAACTTAAAAATAGTGCTATTTTTTTCATGGCACTAAGGTAAGCAATATGGCTATAATCTATTAACGATGTTTTTTATTTGAATAAATAATTAGTTGATAACAACAGGAAATAATTTGCCCGCTTTAAAGAAATATAAACCTTTAACGGAAAGTAAATCTATTTGATTTTTGCCTTCTTTCAATACTCCCGATTTTATTTCTTTGCCTAATAAGTCATATATTTTGTAGGGTGTTTGCTCTTCTGTTTCTACAATAAAACTTCCTTTGTTGGGGTTTGGATATAGCGTTATATTGTTGCTTTTATTTATACTGTTTATAGATGTATAAACTAAATTTAAGTCTTCCTCTACATTACCCACTTTGTTTAACACCCAGTTTAGTGGGTCTATTTCTATACTGCTTATAGTGGGCATTTGGTTAAATAAATATTGTTGATTATTCCATTCATTATTTACTCTTAATATAGTGTCTGTACCGTTATTAAAGTTTAGTTTTATTTCTATAGCCGTTTCAAAAAAAGGTGTAATATTTGACATAGAACCTGCTTGGCTTAATTCTATAATTAAACCGTTTGGGCTGTTATTGTATTTCAAACTAAAAGTAGGATACCCTTCTCCATAATACCATTGTTGCAATTCGTTTTGTAAATCTATTTCTGCTATATTTTCTATTACACTAAAAAAATCTTCGGCAGTGGCTGTACTATCTTCAAAAATATTTTGATAAGTTTGAAGTGCCGTAAAAAACAAATTATCGTCATTAACCCAATGGCGAATCATGTGTACCAAAGCACTACCTTTATCATAAACTAACCGGCTATTAAATATGGCATTTTCATTATTATCGTCATACACATAAATACTACCTCCTGGCTGCGACATTACATTATTATGCACTCCAGCCATATCATTTTGAGCTATATTATAATTAACACTTTCTTGAAAAATATACTCGCTATAAGAAGCAAAGCCTTCATTAATCCAAATGTGTCCCCAAGTAGCACAAGTTACATGGTCGCCAAACCATTGGTGTCCCAGTTCGTGAGCTGTTAAACTTCTATTAAAAAAACCCTGTGTTGTCATAGTTTGATGTTCCATACCACCGCTAAAAGGAGCCATACAATGCCCGTATTTTTCGTTTGCAAAGGGATAAATGCCATATTTGTTAGAAAACTCAATGAGCATAGCTCCTGTTTCATCAATATCGCTTTGAAATTGATTTAATAAATTAGGATGGTCATATACATAATTTTGAACCAAAACACTTTGGCTGTTAGGGAGCGTAACATTAAAATTATATTCTTGATAATCTGCTACGCTAAACGAAATTAAATAAAAATCTATAGCGTGATTGTGTTTCCACTCAAAGCGTTTTTTGTTGTTAGGTAGGTTTATTTCGTTAATTAATAAGCCATTAGAACCTGCCATTAAAGTATCTGGTACAGTTATCCACACTTCGCTTGAGTCTATTTTGTCAGTTAAATCTTGCTTGCACGGCCACCAAGACGGAGCTCCAAAAGGCTGACTTAAAGTGTATGTTACACGTTTTCCCCACGATGGAGAAACTGAATTGAAAATTCCTTGAACAGAACCGCCATTTGGCTGTGTGCCATGATAATAAACTTCGGCTGTAAAAAATTGTCCATTAGCTATGCTATTGCTTGGAAAAATTTGTAGTTCATCTCCAATTCTATTTGTGCTTACAATATTTCCGTTAATTTTTGCAGAATCTACAATTAAGTTATTTATTAATTCTAATATAAATACATCAAGACTAACACCCACCACTTTTCCTTTAAGTGTAGTTTTAGCACTATAAATTTCGGTACTTATATTATCTACATCCAATTCTAATTTTACATAGTTTAGGTCATATTTCTCTTGACCGCTTATACTTTTAAAATTTGCTTTATTGAAATTTGTCCAAGCTTGTTTTTTATGTTTAGCACAAAAATGGTCTGGTGTATTTTGGGCAAACGAAACTGCAAAAAAAGATACAAAAAGATAAGTAAATATTGATTTCATAAAAATAAAGGTAGGAATTTTTTGGTACTACTTAATAAATACTGTTTTTCTGTTAGCAAATTCTAAAATGCCGTCTTGAGCAAGTTCTCTGCCATAACCACTTTTTTTAACACCGCCAAAAGGCAAGCGAGGATCAGATTTTACCAATTCATTAATAAAAACAGCTCCTTCATTAAGCTGGGGAATTAAACTTTTAGCCACTTCAATATTGTCTGTATAAATAGAAACGCCTAAACCAAAATGATTAAAATTGCTCAGCATTACAGCTTCTTCTGTAGTTTTAAACTTTTTAATAGCCACTAAAGGACCAAAGGTTTCTTGTTCAAAAACGGGAACATTAATATCATTTACTTCTACTAATGTGGGTTCAAAATAAGCTCCTTCTCTTTTGCCACCCATTAATGTTTTAGCACCATTTTTTATACTTTCTTTTAGTTGGTTTTCAAGCTCTTTAGCTAAAGTTTCGCTTGCCATAGGTCCTATTTTAATAGTTTCCTCTGCCGGATTTCCCGAAGTATAATTAGCCACTTCTTTTTTAAGCATTTCAATAAATGTATCGTAAATTTTTTCTTGTACTAAAAACCGTTTTCCAGCTATACAACTTTGTCCCGTGTTCATAAACCGCGACCAAGCTATAGTGCTTATATATTTTTTTAAATCGGCATCTTTTAAAATTATGGCGGCATTGCTTCCCCCCAATTCTAAAACCGATTTTTTAATATCCTTAGCGGCTGTAACGGCTACTATGCTTCCCGCTTTTTCGCTACCTGTAAGTGTAACTGCCTTAACAAGTGGATTTTTTATTACACTTTCCATTCTGTTTGAAGAAGCTAATAGAACCGCTACTATATTATATTCTAAATTTAAAGTTTTAAAAATACCTTCTAATGCTAAAGCACAGCCACTTACATTGCTGGCATGTTTTAGCAATACCACATTTCCCAGCATTATATTGGGAGCTAAAACTCTAAAAAATTGCCAAAATGGATAATTCCATGGCATTACAGCCAGTAAAATACCTATAGGTTCATAACTAACATAGCTAAATGTAGCATCTGTTTTTATTTCTTTATTTTCTAAAAATTGTGCACCATTTTCGGCATAATATTGGCAAACCCAAGCACATTTTTCTACTTCTGCTATGGCTTGCACTATTGGTTTTCCCATTTCATTGCACATTAATTTAGCATATGTATGCTTGTTTTGCTCTAATACATTGGCTATGTCGTTTAGTGTTTTACTTCTTAGTTCCAAATGAGTTGCCTTCCATTTAAGATAGCCACTATGCAGGTTTTTAATTTTTTTATCAATCTCGGTATCTGTATTTTGTTTGTAATTTTCAATTAATTTTCCGGTGTAGGGATTAATACTTCTTAAATTTTCCATACTATAAATATAGGCATTATCTATTTTAAATAGTATTGCTATTTTTACACAGTGAGAAACAGCCAAATTAGTATTGTAGTTATTTTAGGTGTTTTGGCCATTTTGGGCATATTAACTGTTCAAATTTTTTGGCTTAGTAAAGCTTATGATGTTAAAGAAAGGCAGTTTAACGAAAGTATTCATACGGCATTGCTAAATGTAGCCGAAAAAATAGCTTCTGACAATGAAGGAAATTTAAGTAATGAAGATATAGTTAATCAATTATCTAGTGATTATTTTGTGGTAAATATTAATGACCAAATTGATGCCAATACTTTAGAATACTATATAAGCAATGAATTTGAAAAACTGCAAATAAATTTAGATTACGAATATGCTATTTACGATTGTGCCAGTGATGAAATGGTTTATGGCAATTATGTAGATTTAGACGACCAAATTACAAACGACAAACCCACTAAATCGCTGCCAAAATACAATGAATTTTCTTATTATTTTGGCGTCTTTTTGCCTACAAAAACAAGCTATGTGCTTAATAATTTAAAACTGACTATTGTGTTTTCTATTTTATTGAGTATAGCACTTATATTTTTTGCTTATGCCATATATATTATTCTAAAACAAAAAAGACTTTCGGAGTTGCAAACCGATTTTATAAATAATATGACACACGAGTTTAAAACGCCAATTTCGGCTATAAAACTTTCGGCAGAGGCTATGCTTAAAAATGAAAATATTAAAACAGACAATAGACTGTCAAATTATACTAAAATAGTACAAGAGCAAGCAGAAAGACTTAATGGACAGGTAGAAAAAGTTTTGAATATTGCCAAGCTGCAAAACGATAATTTAGAGCTTAAAAAAGAAAAACTTAACTTAAATGAGCAGTTAGAAGAAATAGTAAGGAGTGCATCATTGAATTTTGAAAAAAATGGTGGAAGTATAATTTTAAATTTACCTGAAAATGATGTAGAAATTTATGCCGACAAACTGCATTTTAATAACATTATGTACAATTTGTTAGATAATGCTTTAAAATACAATGATAAAACACCTATTGTAAATTTAAGTGTAGAAAATAGAGGTGCAAAAACCATAATTAAGATAAAAGATAATGGAATAGGAATTGACGAAAAACATATTAAACAAGTTTTTAATAAATTTTATAGAGTGCCTACCGGAAATGTGCACAATGTAAAAGGTTTTGGCTTAGGATTATTTTATGTAAAACAAGTGGTAGATAAACACAACTGGAAAATAAAAATAAACAGCAAAAAAGGCGAAGGAACAACAATTAATATAGAAATATGAGCAAAATAAGAATATTATATGTAGAAGATGATGAGGCATTAGCATTTATTACAAAAGAAGAAATGCTACAAGAAAATTATGAAATAGTACACTGCGACAATGGAAAAACAGCAATAGATACTTTTGATGCGGAGCATTTTGACTTGGCGATATTAGATATAATGCTACCGCAAGTAGATGGTTTTGAAATAGCAAAGCACATAAGAAGTAAAAATGAAGAGGTACCTATTTTATTTTTATCGGCAAAATCATTAGAAGAAGATAGATTGAAAGGTTTTGAAATAGGAGCAGATGATTATCTAACTAAGCCTTTTAGTATGGATGAATTGCTATTTAAAATTAAAATATTTTTAAAAAGAAGAAATGTTGAAAATTCCACTCCGCAAAATAATTATACTTTTTGCGGGTATGAATTTAGTCCTAATGATTTAACTTTAAAAAACAATAAAGTAAAGTTTGATATAACAGCAAAAGAAGCCGACTTGCTGGCACTACTTTTAGATAATGCCAATACTACCGTAAAAAGAAGTGATATTTTAATAAAACTTTGGGGTAAAAATGATTATTTTTTGGGTAGAAGTTTAGATGTTTTTATATCAAGATTAAGAAAATATCTTGCCGATAGTGATGAGGTACAAATAGAAACAGTGAGGGGAGTAGGCTTTAAGTTAAGCAAATAAAAAAGCTCCATTTTTATACGAATAAATTATGTTCTGAGATAAAATTTTTGGATGTTTAAGTAATTTTAGTTACAGTTTGTGGTCTTTTACTTTTGTCTTGATACAAAAGTAACAAAAAATCAAGACTGTAATCAAAAACACTAAAATGCTATAAAACCAGACGAGGACAAATTAATGTATGCTCAATTTTAGTTTTCCTAAAGTATTTTCAATTGTAGGAGCATACTAATTTGTCTGTTTATAGTTTTATGGGTTCATTCATTTTGGATGTCTGTTTTACATCATTTCTTAACGTATTTTTGATTAAGGTCGGGTAAAAGTGCACCTTAAGTTTGCAAGTGGGGCACCCATTAACCGAAAACTCCGTAAAAAATTAAACTGTTTGAAGAACGGAGTGATGAGTTTTTGATTTTTAGGAGTTGAGGTTATAATGGGTCGCTGAAAACTTAGTGCGATTCTTTTGTAACTTTTCTACTAAAGAAAAGTTAATAAAAAACACTTGTTGTATATCTTTACGGACACCTAATAAAAAAGCTCCAATTCAATTAAGAACCGGAGCTTTCTATTATTAAAACAATTTAAAATATTATTACTCTGCTAATACGTTTCCTGTTATTTTTACCACTTTAGTAGCTTCAGAAGCGTTAGAGCTTACCGTTACAGATTTAGTAAATTTACCAACTCTATTAGTATCGTATTTTACTTTAATTTTTGAAGTCTCACCCGGCAAAATTGGCTCAGTAGGACATTTAGGAACTGTACATCCACAGCTACCTTTACAGTTAGAGATAATTAATGGCTCATTTCCTTTGTTAGTTATTACAAATTCTCTTTGTCCATCAGAACCTTTAGCAATATCGCCATAGTCTAAAGTTTCTTTGTCAAAAGAAATAACTGCACCACTACCTTCTACAGATAAGTTTAAATCCTGTGCCATTGAACTCATTCCAATAAACACAAACAAGATTAAGAATAAATTTTTCATAAGTCGTATAATTTTTTTTTGATTACTAATTAATTACATTTCAAATGTAAACCATTTCTGTGCCAAAGTTCAAACCTTAAATTTTGCTTAACAGAAGTTTAACAATAAGGTGTGGAAACTTTAAAATGAAAATTTGTTTCCATAGTTTTCGTTCGTATATTTGCACCCCGAAAATGAGTCAAGAGATAGAAATAATAAACAAAGCTACGGAACTTTTCTTTCAGTATGGTGTTCGTTCTGTTACTATGGATGATTTATCTAAAGATTTAGGTATTTCTAAAAAAACCTTGTACCAGTTTGTACAAAACAAATCTGATTTAGTAAAAAAAGCTCTTGAAAATTTTATGAAAACCCAAAGAGTAGAAATAGATTTTATACTAAATCAAAAAAAACAATGCTATAGACGAGATAGTATCTATTGGCAAAATAAATCTAAAAAATTTAAGAAAAATACATCCTTCTTCAATGTACGATTTAGAAAAATACTATCCCGAATCGTGGCAAATAGTGCAGGATTATAAATCAGAATTTATGCACCATATTCTTTCTAAAAATATTGAGAAAGGAAAAACAGAAAAATTGTACAGAGAAGAAATAGACAGTAATTTAATGATAAAATTTTATACCATTATAATAGAACAGCTTGTTTTGCCGAGGCAGTTTCCTTCTACTTCTTTTGATTTTGCAAATTTATACAAACAGTTTATGAAGTATCATTTAAGCGGTATAGCCTCAGAAAATGGTGTGGCATATATAAAAACGATAGATTTTGAAAATGAATAAAATAATATTACTACTGGCAATATTACTGCCGTTTGCTATTTATGCTCAATACGATTTTACATTAGAGCAAGCTGTTAATTATGGATTGCAAAACAGTAAAACTTTTAAAAATGCTCAGTTAGAATCGGCAAAACAAAAGGAATTTGCTTTTGAAATAATGACAGAAGGATTTCCAAAACTAAAAGCCAATTTAGATTATAATTATGCGTTTCAACAACAAACCAGTGTTATTCCTGCGGGTGTTTTTTCTCCGCAAGAAATGGTAATTAAGTTTTCGCAGCCACAGTCAGCCACGCTTAAAGCAGAGCTTAATCAATTAATTTTTGATGCCAGATACGTATATGGCTTAAAAGCCAGAAAAGTATTGCTTCAAATAGCCGACCAGCAAGTAGAACAAGCCAGAATAGACATTACAGAAGATATAACTAAAGCATATTATGCTGCTTTAATTAGCCAAAAAGCATACACTTTATTGTTAGAAAACAAAACAACACTTGAAGAAATACTAAGAGATACCAGAGCCACTTATAATGTAGGTTTAATAGATGAACTTAGCGTAGATAGATTGGAGTTAAATCTCCAAAATTTAGAATCGGAAATTACAAAACTTCATAATCAGTATGATTTGGCATTAAATAATTTAAAGTTTTCAATAGGAATGCCACAAGAAGAAGAACTAATTGTAACAGAAAAATTAGACGATATTACATCGTTAGATAATGTTCCAATTCTTCAAGATATTGACCCAAACGAAAGAATAGAAGCAAAATTATTGGATAATAGATTGGAGATGAAAAAATTTGACATCAAGCAAGTGCGTTCTAATTATTTTCCTGCTTTATATGCTTTTGGAAATTATGGAACTAATGCCCAGCGTACAAAATTTGACTTTTTTGATACCAACCAGCGTTGGTTTGATTTTGGAAATTTAGGTTTCTCTTTACAAATTCCACTTTTTGATGGTTTAAAAGCATATTCTCAAATACAGCAGAAAAAAATAGAGGAGCAGATGACCTTAAATGACAGGGAGAATTTTAATGAAGCTGTGCAACTTCAATTTTCAAATGCTCAAACGCAGCTTATAAATGCCATAAACGAATACAACAACCAAAAGCAAAATTTGGCTTTGGCAAACAAAATATTAAACAAAACAAGAGTAATGTTTAACGAAGGTGTAGGTTCAAGCTACGAGTTGTCGCAGGCACAGCAAGAATACACCACCACTATGATAAATTACTCGCAGTCGGTGTACAATTTATTAATAGCAAAATTAGAATTAGAAAAAGTATCAGCTAAATTATAAAACATTTAAAATCAATGAGAAAAAGAAATTTATTATACATAATAGCAGTTGTTTTATTACTGGCATCTTGTGGAGGAAAAAAAACAGATTTAGATAAACTAAATAAGCAAAAAGATAAGTTAACATCTAAAATTAAAAAATTAGAGGGAAAACTCACTACGGTTGAAAATCAAATAGCTGAACTTGATACTACTAAACAAGAAAACATATTAGAGTTAGTAAATGTAGAAGAGCTGAAAAAAACAACTTTTAAACATTATATAGAAGCACAAGGTAAAACTTATTCAGAAAACAATATTACCATAACTACCGATATGGGTGGCTTGGTAAAAGCTATATATGTACAAGAAGGTCAGAGAGTTAGCAAAGGGCAAACCCTAATTCAACTTGATAATTCAGTAGTTTTAAACCAAATAGCCGAATTAGAAACGGCTTTAACCTTAGCTAAAGACGTTTATGATAAAAGAAAAAGATTATGGGATCAAAATATAGGTTCTGAAATAGAATTTTTGCAAGCAAAAAATAACTATGAATCTTTAATAAATAAAAAAGCAACGGCAAATACACAGCTAAGTAAATTAGCCATAAAAGCACCAATAAACGGCTATATAGATGCAGTTAGTTTAAAATTAGGCGAAATGGCAGCTCCGGGCTATCCTGCCGCCACTATAGTAAATAATACCGATATGGAAGTAAAAATTGACCTACCGGAAGCTTATTTAGGAAAAGTAAAAGTAGGAGATGAAATACTGGTAGATGTACCTACTTTAAATACAACCAAAGAAGCTAAAGTTAGTGCCGTGGGGCAAACCGTAAATCAGTTTAACAGAGCTTTTCAAATAACAGCAAAAGTAGATAATAAAGAAAATGATTTAAAACCGAATATGCTTGTTGAAGTTAAATTTTTAAGTAAAACTTTTGACAATGTAATCGTTATACCCGCTAAATTTTTGCAAGAATCGGCTAAAGGATTTTTTGTATTTACCGCCAAAGTAGATAATGCTACGGGAGTGGCAACAGCACATAAAATAAACATAGAAATAAGCGATACTTATAATGGCGAAGTGGTAGTAGATAAAGGATTAAATGCAGGAGATTTGCTAATAAAAGAAGGTTTTAGATACGTACTTGACCAGCAGGAGATAGAATTAAATAAAACAATAACAGATACAACGGTAAATAATGAGTAACGAAAACCAGAATAAAGACGTTAACAGAGAGTTTTTCTTATCCAGTTTATCTATAGATAACAGAACCAGTGTATTTATACTAATGTTTTTAATCCTAATCACAGGATTTGGAGCATATAGATCTATGCCTAAAGAAAATTTCCCCGAAATTAGTATTCCTACGGTTTATATTGGGGTGGCATATCCGGGCAACTCGCCAGAGGATATGGAAAACTTAATAACCCGACATATTGAAAAAGAAATAAACTCTATAAAAGACGTTTCTGAAATACGTTCTACTTCTATACAAGATTATACTACTATAATTGTAGAGTTTGATTTTGATGTAAACGTAGCTGAAGCATTGGCAAATGTAAAAGATGCCGTAGATAAAGCCAAAAGTGAATTGCCCAGCGATTTAGACCGAGAGCCTAATGTGTTTGAGTTAGATATGTCTAACATTCCTGTTATAAATATAAATTTAAGTGGAGAAAATTATACTTTAGAACAGCTTAAAGAAAATGCCGAATACTTACAAGATGAAATAGAAGCACTAAAAGAAGTGTCTAAAGTAGAAATAAGAGGAAGTATAGATAAAGAACTAAATATAGCCGTAGATAATGCCAAAATGGAAGCGGCTAAAGTTAGCTTTAAAGACATAGAAGATGCCGTAAACTACGAAAATATGACGGTAAGTGCTGGCGATATTTTAGTAGATGGCAGTAGAAGAACTATTAGGCTTGTGGGCGAATTTACGGGCGTACAAGAAATAGAAAACTTAGTGGTTAAAAGCGATTATCAAAAACCCATATTTTTAAGAGATATTGCCACCGTTACTTTTAGGGCAAAAGAAACAGACAGCTATGCCAGAATAAACGGCTCTCCCGTAGTTTCTTTAGATGTGAAGAAAAGAAATGGCGAAAACTTAATTGATGCCGTAGATAAAATAATGGTAATAGTAGAAAATGCTAAAAAATCGCATTTTGATAAAGATTTAGATGTTACCATTACAAACGATACTTCACTACAAACAAAATTGCAAGTTTCTAACCTTGAAAACAGTATTATTTCGGGGGTTATATTAGTGGTGTTGGTTTTATTGTTTTTCTTAGGATTAAGAAATGCCCTTTTTGTAGGTATAGCCATTCCTCTTAGTATGCTTATGGGCTTTTTAATACTAAATATAATGGGTGTAACGCTAAATATGATGGTGTTATATTCATTAGTGCTTGCCTTAGGTATGCTGGTAGATAATGGTATAGTGGTAGTAGAAAATGTATATAGACTGCTGCAAGAAGGTAAAGATTTAATAACCGCCAGTAAAGAAGGTGTAGGCGAAGTGGCTGTGCCTATTATAGCATCTACAGCTACTACTTTAGCCGCTTTTTTCCCATTAATATTTTGGCAGTCTATTATGGGCGAGTTTATGAAATATTTGCCTATAACATTAATTATTGTTTTATCCAGTTCACTGTTTGTGGCTTTGGTTATTAATCCTGTTTTAACTTCATATTTCATGAAATTAGATGAGGAAACAAGAGCTCAGAGAACTAATGTTACTAAATTTCTATTAACCTACGGAGTGGGCGTAGTTGTTGGTGCTATTTTGGTTTTTGTTGGCTTAAAATCTGATATTAAACCAATGGTTGTAGTAGGAAATTTAATAGGTATTTTTTCATCTATAGCTATAATAAACAGATTTATTTTAAGTCCTTTAGCTGAAAAATTTCAAGAAAACTTTTTACCTGTTCTTGAAAATTGGTACGAAAATACCGTGTCATGGACATTGCAAGGATTTAGACCCGTTTGGGTTTTTATAGGAATGTTTGTTTTGCTATTTGGTTCCTTATTTTATTTTGGAGCTAATATGCCGGAGGTTGTGTTTTTCCCCGAAGGGAAACCAAATTATGTAAATGTTTTTATAGAGTTTCCTACCGGAACAGATATAGATTATACCAACGAACAAACCCGAAAAATAGAAGATAAAGTGATTAAAGCCATGGGGAAATATGGCTTAGGTATAGGTAAAAATGTAGAGTCTATTTTAATAAACGTAGGTGCAGGAACCTCCGATCCTACACGAGCTACTGAAACACAAGGTGTAACGCCTAATAAATCAAAAATTACCGTTTCATTTATTGAATACGAAAAGCGTACAGAGGTAGAAATGAATGGAAAAATGCAGCGTTTTGATACCGAATTGGCAATGAATGAAATAAGAAATTTAGTGGGCAAAATACCGGGAGCAGTAGTTTCTGTAGATAGAGACCCACAAGGGCCTCCTGTGGGACCACCAATAAATATAGCCATAAGTGGAGATGAATTTGATGAGTTAATTAAAATTCATAATCAAGTTAGAACCATTATAAATAAAGCTGTTGCCGATGGAGAAATTGTAGGTCTTGAAAAATTAAAATCAGATTTAGACGAAGGCAAACCCGAACTATTATTTAACCTAAATAGAGCTGCTGTAAGAACCTATGGCTTATCTACAGGGCAAGTGGCAGGGGCTTTGCGTACGGCATTATTTGGCAAAGAAATTTCATCTATAAAATTTGGTGATGAGGATTATCCTATCATGTTACGTTTTAAAAGGGAGCAACGTTATGATTTAGAAACGCTAAAAAATATGCTCATAACTTTTAGAGACCAAAGCGATGGAAAAACCAAACAAGTGCCCGTTTCTGCTATTGCAGATGTTCAATATTCTTCATCGTTAGGAGCGGTAAGAAGAATAGATTTAGATAGAGTGGTTACTTTGTATTCTAATGTTACATCTGAAGGTAATGCCAATGAAATAATTGCAAAACTGAAAAATGAACTTACACCTCAAAAATTAAGATTGCCGGAAGGATATAATATAGATTTTACAGGAGAACAAGAAGAGCAAGCTAAGTCAATGTCATTTTTAGTAAATGCCTTAATGATAGCCGTTTTTGTTATTTTTATGATAATAGTAGCACAGTTTAATTCTGTTACCGCTCCGGTTATTATTATGCTTTCAGTAGTGTTTAGTTTTATAGGAGTATTTTTAGGTTTAGCCGTTTTTGGCGATCAGTTTGTGGTTATTATGACTATGATTGGTATTATTTCCTTAGCAGGAATAGTGGTAAACAATGCCATAGTTTTAATGGATTTTACAGAACTAACCCGAGATAGGTTTAAGGTACAGCTGGGAATGAAAAAAACCGACCGTTTATCAAAAGGAAAAATTATAGAAGCTATTGTATATGCAGGAAAAACAAGACTTAGACCCGTACTTTTAACAGCCGTAACCACTGTTTTAGGTTTAATTCCATTAGCCGTGGGTATTAATATAGATTTTGAAGGATTTTTATCTACCATGAGTCCTAATTTTTACATAGGTGGAGATAACGTAATGTTTTGGGGACCACTAAGTTGGACAGTAATTTATGGTCTTACGTTTTCTACTTTCTTAACATTGGTTATCGTGCCTGTTATGATACTTTTATTTGACTTAGCGGGGCATAAGTTTTCAAACTTGTTTAAGAAAAATTAGTACTAACATAGCATAAGCAATAAAACAAACTTATCTTTAAAGTTCATTGTTAAAACATGTATAATGATGAATAAAGAACTTTTAAAAAAGATTTGGAATGTAGTTTTTTACGTAGGCTTAATAGTTGTTGTTTTAATTTTTGTAAAACGCAAATATATAGTACCTACTATTAACCAAGATAAACTTGAATTAGTTACCTACCAAAAAGAACCTATTTCTCTTAATGATTATAAAGGCGAAGTAGTGGTGCTTAATTTTTGGCAAACATGGTGTGGACCGTGTGTACACGAAATGCCAACACTGAATGCAATGCCGGAAAAATGGAATCAAATAAAAGTAATAGCTGTAAGTGATGAACCGCTTGCTAAAATTCAAAAATTTAAAGAGAAATATCCAAATATTGAGTTTGTCCAAATTTTGAATTTTGATGAAACCAGTGTTACACAATTTCCTACTACTTATATTTTTAATAAAAAAGGGGTAAAAGTTTATAGTAAAATAGGAGGTAAAAATTGGGCTGAGGATAATTTTATAGCTATGTTAAAAAAGAACTATGCCGATTGATAAAGAAAAATTAGAGCTACTAAAAGCCATGATGAGTGGCGATTATGACCCCGTAGCAGAAAATAAATTGCACAATAGTACGGTAAGCAACGATTTGCATAGGAATAATGATAAGTTAAAGCAAAAAGATATACCTACACTTGAAGACCAATTAAAACAATTTGAAAAAATAATAGATAAAGCATTGTTGAGCAATCAAGATAAAGTTTCAATAATACATGGCAAAGGTGCTGGAATATTGAAAAAAGAACTTTATAAAAGACTTAAAAAAACACCTCATGTAAAGCGTTTTGAGCTAAATGCTAAAAACGAAGGAGAAACAATAGTATATTTTAAATAAATAAAAATGGGTTTAGAACAAAAAGTACAAGAAGCGTTAAAAAAAGCTATGCTGGCAAAAGACCAAGCAGGTATGAGAACATTAAGAGCTATAAAATCGGCATTAATGTTGGTAAAAACAGAGAAAGGTTTTAGTGGCGAAATTACGGAGGAGCAGGAGATACAAATTTTGCAAAAGATGGTAAAGCAACGCAAAGAATCATTAGATGTGTATGAAAACCAAGGGAGAGAAGATTTGGCGGCTACAGAAAAAGAAGAAATAGAAATAATAGAAAAGTTTTTGCCAGAGCAACTTAACGAAGATAAAATAAGAGCGATTATTGCTACAATAATACAAAAAACGGGTGCAAGCAGCATGAAAGATATGGGAAAAGTGATGGGCATGGCAAATAAAGAAATGGCAGGCAAAGCCGATGGCAAAACAATAGCTGAAATAGTGAAAGCAAGTTTACAATGATATTAGATGTAGTATTTGTACTTATAATTTTAGCGGCATTTTACAATGGCTATAGCAAAGGAATTATATATTCAGTATTAAGTTTAATAGCCATTGTTTTGGGTGTTATAATTGCTATGAATTTTTCATCAGCCGCATCAGTTTGGCTAAATACGCAGTTTAATATTCCTGCGGTTATAATGCCTACACTTTCGTTTGTTTTAGTATTAATAGCCGTAGTGCTGGCAGTGCGGTTAGTGGCTTATTTAGCCGAAAAATTTTTAAAAACCATTATGCTTAATGTTGTAAACAAATTGGCAGGAGGCATTTTATGGGCAGTAATAGCAAGTATGTTGTTTAGTTTGTTGGTATTTCTTATTTCTAAAACAGGAATTTTTACAGAGAGTTTAATAAGTAGTTCTTATAGTTATAAATACATAGTGCCTTTTGGTCCTTTTACTTTAAAAACTATGCAGGCATTAATACCGTATTTGCAAGAATCTTTTGAAATGATGAATAATACCGTAAAAGAGTTTGCCAATTAATTTAAAATGGTTTTACTTATAGATAACTACGATTCTTTTACCTATAATTTGGTAGATTATATCAGCCAATTAGGAAAGCAATGTATAGTAGTTAGAAATGATGAAAAAACCATTGAAGAGATTGATAAATTGAATTTTGAAAGTATTGTTATTTCTCCGGGACCATGCACACCGGCAGAATCGGGAATAACTAATAAATTAATAGAAAAATACCACACTACTACACCTATTTTGGGAATCTGTTTAGGACATCAAGCATTGGGTCAGTTTTTTGGTGCAGAGTTAGTAAAAGCCAATAAACCGATGCACGGTAAGGTGTCTAAAATTAATGTAAATAGTAAGCATTATTTATTTAAAAATTTATCAACAGAAATAGCAGTAATGCGTTACCATTCTTTGGTTTTAAAAAATGTAGTTCAGCCAATAGAAGTGCTTGCTACTACAAAAAATAACGAGATTATGGCTATAGCACATAATACGCTTCCATTGGCAGGCTTACAGTTTCATCCAGAGTCAATATTAAGTAAAGAAGGCTTAATAGTACTTAGAAATTGGTTTGAGTATGTGGGTGGTGAGTAGAATGTTTGTTTAATCCTTTTTAATTTTCTTTTTTAGTCTTAAATTTGTAACCATTGTATAAGGTTTAATAACTTGGTTATATGAAAGAATATTTAACATTAGCAGAAACAGCAGAACTTATTGGTAAAAGTAAAGAAACATTGCGAAGATGGGATAATGATGGGATTTTAAATGCTGTAAGAGAACCTGTTTCTAACTATCGGGTGTATAAAAAATCTGATGTTCAAGCATTGTTGGGCAATTTTTTTGAGGAGTTAACTATAGATGAAGTATCTAACTTTATTCAACCCAATAATGAATATTCTGTATTAGAATTGTTTGCTGGGGCAGGAGGATTAGCTCTTGGCTTAGAAAAAGCAGGATTAAAATGTATTGCTCTAAATGAAATAGATAAATGGGCTTGTGAAACGCTACGAAAAAACCGCCCGAATTGGAATGTTTTGGAAGGAGATATAAAGACATTTAACTTTGATAAGTACAAAGGTAAAGTTGATGTGGTTACAGGAGGATTTCCTTGTCAGGCATTTAGTTATGCGGGTAAAAAATTAGGTTTAGAGGATGCCAGAGGAACACTTTTTTATGAATTTGCAAGAGTGGTTAAAGAAGTTCAGCCTGCTGTTTGCATAGGCGAAAATGTCCGTGGACTTTTAAGCCATGATAAAGGGAAAACATTAGATGGAATGGTGTCAATTCTTGATGAAATTGGTTATAAAGTAGTTCCTGTTCAAGTGTTGAAAGCTATACATTATAAAGTGCCTCAAAAAAGAGAACGGTTGGTTTTGGTTGGGGTAAGAAAAGATATTGATATTAAATTTGAATATCCAAAACCACACAAGAAAATTTATAATTTAAAAGATGCATTAAAAAAAGGCGAATTGTTTGATTGTAATGTTCCAAAATCAAAAGGAGCAAAATATCCCGAATATAAAAAACAAGTGCTTGATTTAGTGCCTCCCAAAGGCTATTGGAGAGATTTACCTGTTGAAATTCAAAAAGAATATATGGGGGGTAGCTTTTATCTTGGTGGTGGAAAAACGGGAATGGCTCGCAGAATAGGTTGGGATGAACCTTCGCTTACTTTAACTTGTAGTCCTGCTCAAAAACAAACCGAGCGTTGCCACCCTGACGAAACCCGACCTTTTACTGTTAGGGAATATGCCCGAATACAAACGTTTCCCGATGATTGGGAATTTGCAGGCTCTATGGCACAGCAATATAAGCAAATTGGCAATGCAGTGCCAGTTAATTTGGGTATAGAAATAGGTTATTCTGTGGTAAAATTATTGAATGACCTTTACAGTTTATCAAAACCAAGATAATAGCTGTAATTTTCAAAAGTAATTTGGTTAAGAATAGAGCGTTTTGAATGTTTTGTCTCGGTTTTTATTTCAGATAGTGCGGAGTTTATAGACTTGTTTTGTTTTTTATCGGCAGTTTTCATAAAATCATCAATAGCAGTAGGTAATGCTTGGTAAAGTTCATAAAGTGCATTTTTGTTGCCTGATAAAAGTGCATAAAACTGGTCTCCCGAAATCTTAAAAACTCGGCTGTGGCTATATTCTTTTCCGTTGATGTCGCCTGTCCAATGTTCGTTAAAACTACCTTTGGCTAAAATTTGTACCCAATAGCATTTTGCCTGTTTATAGTCGTTTGCATAGCGAGCTAATTTTTGAAATAATGCCTCAGCGGCACTGCTATTCATTGTGTTGTGTTTGTTTTTAATATCGGCAAAAAGTGTGTTGTCTTTAGCTTTAATATCAAAACCACTCAAATTTCCTATTTCGTAGCCCTTAATGCCTCCAAGAATTTGTTCGTGAAATGTTCCAATAGAATTATTTATAGATTTATCTATTTGGCGTAAAATTTCCGTTTCTATAATGCTTTCTTCATCAATATTATTGAATTTAGTATCAAAAGTTAGTTTTATGGTGTCTATTTTGTTATTGTAAAACTTCTTTTTTGAGATTTTTTCTTTGGCTTTCACGTATGATGCATATAAGTTTTCAATACACTTCAAAAAATGTTTGTCTGTTACAAAATCAACATATTTATTTGCCATAGAAAATGTTAGATGCCAAATTTACAAATATTCTATAATGTTTCACTACTACTGAAACAACTTAAACTGTACATAATTAATATTCCGTCCGTCTGCTATGTGCATTTTTTCGTAGAAAGTTTGAATTTCTGTAAGCTCGGGAACAGTAGTTCCTTTCCTATATATATCACGCTCTACAATTTCATAAACCATTTCTTTACCATCTAAAACGCCAAGTGTATAGTTAAAAAGTAGCTCGCTATCTGTTTTTACATTAATTACTGCATTCTTGGTGCATATTTTTTTGTATAAATCTAAAAACTTAGGGTGTGTTAGTCGGTGTTTGGCATGTCGGTCTTTAGGAAAAGGGTCAGAAAATACTATCCATATTTCGTTTACTTCATTTGCAGCAAAAAATAAGTCTAATTGTTCTATTTTAGTACGTAAATATGCCGCATTACTTAAATTTTCTTCTAAAGCCTCTTTGGCTCCTTTATGTATTCTTGCTCCTTTTATGTCAACACCTATAAAATTTCTTTTGGGATATTTTTTTGCCAATCCATAAGTGTATTCGCCTTTGCCACAAGCCAATTCTATGGTTATAGGATTATTGTTTTTAAAATGCTCAGTATGCCATTTACCTTTTAAATCAACTATTTTATTTTCATAGTTGGTTAAAGCAGGATTTGTAAAATCCAAATTTTCATAAAAATTAGGAAAGGTTTTTAATTCGTTAAATCGTTTTAGCTTGTCTTTGCCCATTTCTTAAATTAATTTAATGCAAAAGTATAAGATTTGAATTAATGTTATCTTTGCACTCCAAAACTAATTTTGAAAAAACTTCGTTTAATTAACGTTTATGTATTTTAAAAAGATAGTACTATTTATTGTATTGGCGTTTTCTTCTGACTTTGCTTTTGCTACGCATTTAGTGGGGGGTGAGATGACTTATCAACGATTGTCAGGTAGTACAATTAGGGTAACGCTCATAGTTTACAGAGATAATTTATCTACTAATGGAAACCCTCCACCAAATAATTCCACACCATTAGACCCAAATGCTGCAATAAGTTTTTATAATTCTAATGGTACTTTTTTAGAAGCTAGAGAATATCCTCTTACTAGCACACAAATGGTGCCCGTTGTGCTCCAGCCATGTCAAAATCAATCTATTAATGTTGAAACCGAAAAAGGATTTTATGTTTTTACGGTAAACTTAGCTACTTTAAATAATTATAATGCTAATTTATCTACAAAAATTGTTTATGGCAGGTGTTGCCGAAATAATATTATTCAAAATTTAAATTTGCCTGGAGATCAAGGCTTTTCTTCAATAGCAACAGTACCTCCTTTAAATACTATTAATAGCTCTCCAACTTTTGATGATTTTAATCAATATATTTGTGTAAATAGGGAGAAAGTTTTGGATTTTTCAGCAACGGATGTAGATGGAGATTCTTTATATTATCATTTGTGCAACCCCTATCTTGGATTAGACCAAAATAATCCGGCAGTTGATATTTTTACACTAAATTCGGGAGGAGGTTATCCCAATTATGGACCACCATACAATACTGTTGTGTGGAGAAGTGGTTACAGTGCTACAAATCCATTTGGAGGAACAATGAACCTTAATCCTAATACTGGACTTATGACGATTAATCCTTCTGCTCAAGGAATTTATGTTATGGGGGTCTGTGTGTCAGAATATAGAAATGGAGTTCTCCTCAATACAGTTACAAGAGATTTTCAGTATGTAGTTACACCATGCGATTATCCAGAAGTTATTGTTGATTATAATACTAGCTTAGGTTTAGACCCTGCAACAGGCTTTGGTATTATTAGTGCCAAGTGTAATGAGGGCTTAGTTCAGTTTAATGCGAGTAATAGTGTAGATATTGTAAGTTATGAATGGGATTTTGGCGTGCCTGGAATAACGACAGATGTAGCTACTGGGCCAACTCCCAGTTATTTTTATGCTGATACGGGTACTTTTTATGTAACAGTTACGGGAATTACTTCTACAGGATGCGAAGCAACATCTGATTCTTTCATAGTATTTATTTATCCCATTTTTGAACCAGATTTTACGGTTCAAGATTCATGCTTAAATATGAATGTAGTTTTTTCGGATAATACGATTTCTACATCTAGTAATGTTAACTCTTGGATATGGAATTTTGGAGATCCATCTACTACGGCAGATAGTTCAAATGTGCAAAATCCAACTTATCAATATGGTGTAGCAGGTACTTTTAATGCGTATCTTGTCGTTACTACCGATAAAGGTTGTATAGATACCGCTTTTAAGCAAATAACTGTACATCCTCTTCCTGATTTAGACTATACTTCTGCAAACCCAAGTTGTGTAGGTACAGAGGTTAATTTTAATAATATATCGTCTATACAAAGTGGTTCTATTCAAAATTATGAATGGACAATTGACGGAAATATTTTTAATACAGAAGATGTAGATTATGTTTTTACTAGTGCAGGCACGTTTCCAATTCAATTGATTGGCACCTCCACTTTGGGTTGTATGGATACCATAACACAAAACATTACCATAAATCCACTTCCTGTTACAAATACTACGGCTAATTCGCCTATTTGCCCTAATACCAGTGTGCAGTTAAGTGCCGGTGGTGGCACTAATTATGTTTGGACGCCCGACAGCTTATTGAATAATGCTAATATTAGCAATCCTACGGCTTCTTTAGATACGAACCCTGTAATGTTTTATGTGCAAGTAACCGATGCTAACGGCTGTATAAATAACGATTCTGTTTTTATAGATTTATTTCCTTTGCCTTTGGCAGAAGCAGGAGAAGATACCTCTGTCTGCTTAAATGTGGCTAATGTTATTTCTTATAATACTACTGTGCCATTGCAAGCCAGCGGAGGAATAGCTTATACTTGGACACCAACTACGGGATTAAATAATCCTAATGTATCAAACCCTAATGCTTCGCCTACTACAACTACTATTTACACTGTAGAAGTAACCGATAATAATGGTTGTACCGCTCAAGATTCTGTTAAAGTAGCTGTGCTAAATCCTGCTTTAGAGTTAATAGAAGTAGATATAGATTCTGTTTGTGGTGGCGATACCGTTTATGTAGAAGTATTAGATTTAGGAAATGTAACTACTTACTCTTGGACGCCAACCAATTTTGTTACCGACCCCAGTATTAGAGAACCTGGGTTTTATCCGCCTGTTACACAAGATTATTTCCTTTCTACGGTAAATTATTGTTATTTAGATAGAGATACCATAACCATAAATGTACTTTCTCCTCCGCCTGTTGATGCAGGGCCTATGGATTCTATTTGTTTTGGAGATGAGCCGTACCAGCTTAATGCTCAGCCCGATAGTTTAGATTTGTATTTATGGACAACTACCGACCCTACAATTACAGACGTAAATATTAGAAATCCTTTTATTTCGCCTTTGGTAGATACTTGGTATTATGTTTATGCAGAAGAATATATTGGTAGCTTGGTTTGCGATAGCCGAGATTCAGTTTTAATATTGGCTTATGATACACCTCGCTTAAGCTTGAGTTATCCATTAGATTATGTAGGCTATATTTGTTTAGGCGATAGTTTAGAACTTACCGCAACAACTAATGACGGTATTTATTTTGATTGGACTTCAAATAATGGAGCTACCATTTTAAATGCCAATACACTTATAGCTACGGTTGTTCCCACAGATTCAACTATGTTTTACCATACTACTACAAATATACATGCTTGTAGTGCTACAGATTCTATTTATGTAAACGTGCAACTGCCTGTAACGGCTTCAATAAGTGGCGATAGCATCATGTGCTACGGATTTTTTGCCGATTTGCAGGGTAATGGTGGTTTGTATTATCATTGGTATCCAAATGAAGATGGTTTGTTTTCAAATTCCACATATTCGGTTACGCAAGCTTACCCCGATTCTACAATAACTATTTTTGTAGATGTAGCCAACGATTGTTTTAACGATACGGCTTATCATACTATTACGGTTTATCAGTTGCCAAGTGTAGATGCAGGAGAAGATATAACCATTTATAGAGATGAAACAGGATTTTTAAATGGTAATGGAGCAGGTTCGCCAGTTTGGTACACGGTAGATAGAACCATAGACGGAATTGTAAGTTCGCCATACACTTATAATCCGGAAATGAGTCCTTTTAACACAACAGATTACATACTTGAAATTACGGACAATGCTACAGGATGTAAAAATTATGATACAGCACGTGTAAATGTTGATGTGCTTACTTTATTGGCTTTTCCTACGGGCTTTTCTCCCAATGGCGATGGTGTTAACGATATAGCTAAAATTATAAAATACTTAAATATAGAAAAACTTATAGACTTTACTATTTATGACAGGTGGGGCGAAATAGTTTTTAAAACCGAAGATATAAGTAAAGGCTGGGATGGTACGTACAAAGGGCGAGATGTAGAAATTGGCATGTACGCTTGGATGATAAATGCCCAAACTAAAGACAAGGAAAAAATAACCAAATCAGGTAATATTACGATAATTAGGTAATGAGAAATATACTTATTGCTACTACTATTTTATTAGTGCTGGTTTCCTGCTCTTCAAATGGGCAATATGAAGCCCCTAACGCAGAAAACAGAGAACCAATGACGGGCAAAAAAGTTTTTGCAACTTACTGCGTAGCCTGCCACGGAGCAGATGGCAAAATGGGATTTTCTGGTGCAAAAGATTTATCTGTAACCCAACTTAGCCATGAAGATAGAGTAAAAGTAATAACTTATGGCAAAGGCGTAATGAATCCTTTTAAAGACGTTTTAAGTATAGAAGAAATACAAAAAGTGGCTGTTTATATAGATAGCTTAGCGATAAAATAGTACCGATTGTTAATATTATATTTAGTACAATAATGAATTGACTATTATATATTCCTAATCGGTATAACTAAACATTGTAAAGCTTCAATTTCTAAAAATTAAAAACATATCACTCCGTTCTTCAAACAGTTTAATTTTTTACGGAGTTTTCGGTTAATGGGTACCCCGCTTACAAACTTAAGGTGCACTTTTAACTGACCTTAATCAAAAATACGTTAGGAAATGATGTAAAACAGGCATCCAAAATGAATGAAATTATAAAACAATAAACAGACAAATTAGTATGCTCCTTCAATTGAAAATACTTTAGTAAAACTGAAATTGAGCATACATTAATTTGTCATCGTCTGTTTTATGGCATTTTAGCATTTTTGATTACAGTCTTGATTTTTTGTTACTTTTGTATCAAGACAAAAGTAAAAGACTACGAGCTGTAACTCAAATTACTTAAACGTCCAAAAAATTCTATTTCAGAACATAATTTATTGGTATAAGACGGATGGTCATAAAACAAATAAAAATTTTTAATGTCAAATAAGTATTACGCCATAGGTTTAATGTCGGGTAGCTCATTAGATGCTTTAGATATGGTTTATGCATCTTTTACATACTCTGATAAGTGGAATTATGAAATACTTAAAACAAAAGGTGTTTCTTTAAATACTTGGTCTAATATTTTACCTAATGCAATAAATTTCACCAAAAAAAATTTAGATAATTTAAGCCTAACATTTGGAAATTTTATAGGAGAAGAAACGCAAAATTTTATAAAAGAAAATAATATAGAGCAGATAGATATTGTGGTTTCTCATGGACACACTATTTTTCATTATCCCGAAAAAGGAATTACTTGCCAAATAGGAGATGGGCAAGCCATAGTAGATATTTTGAAATTACCGGTTTTAAATAATTTACGACAAAAAGATATAAATGCAGGAGGGCAAGGAGCACCTATTGTACCCATTGGAGATTTGCACTTATTTTCTCAGTACAAATTTTGTTTAAATATTGGTGGAATTGCCAATATTAGCATTAAACAAAAAGATAAAATTATAGCTTATGATATTGCCGTAGCCAATCAAATATTAAATTATTATAGTGATATGTTAGGGGCTGATTTTGATACTAATGGAAATTGGGCAAGAGAAGGAGTTATTAATTTTGAGCTAATAAAACAGTTGGAAGAATTAGATTTTTATAAAAAAGAAGCACCTAAATCTTTAGACAACGGCTATAAGGAGGAAATAAAAAAAGTGATACATTTTTATAATTTATCTCCTAAAAATGCTTTAGCTACATATACGCATCATTTAGCAGATATAATAGCCAAAGAAGCTAATAAATATTGCATTACAAAAAATGATGAGATGCTTATAACTGGAGGTGGAGCGTATAATTCCTATTTAATTGAATTAATTGCAGAAAAATTTAACGGAAAAATTGTTGTTCCTACTTCTAAAATTATTGAAAACAAAGAAGCCTTAGTGATGGCTTTTATGGGTGTGTTGTATTTAAGAAATGAAGTAAATGTGCTGGGTAGTGTAACGGGTGCAGAGTATGATACTGTTTGCGGAGAGCTGTATAATTTTAATAAAAATTAAAAAAAATATGACTGTCCGTAAAGATGCCAAAAAATATTTTTATTAACTTTAATTCATGCAACAAATACCACTCCACCAATTACTATATTTTGATGTAGAAACAGTAAGTCAGCAAAAAGATTTTGCCGACATAAGCCAAGAACTTCAAGAACTGTGGCAACACAAACATCAATTTTTAAGAACCGAAGAAGATGAAACTTATGATGTTTCCTATCAAAATAATGCAGCCATATATGCCGAATTTGGCAAGATAGTTTGTATTTCTTGCGGATTTTTTAATGGCAAGGAGTTTAGGCTAAAATCTTTTTTTGGAGATGATGAAAAACAGTTGCTAATGGAATTTTCTACTTTATTAAACAGTACAAAGTTGTATTTGTGTGGGCACAATATTAAGGAGTTTGATGTGCCTTATGTGTGCCGTAGAATGTTAGTAAACGGAATAAAACTGCCTAATGCATTGGATGTAGCGGGCAAAAAACCATGGGAAGTTAATTTTGTAGATACCTTGCAATTATGGAAGTTTGGAGATTATAAAAGCTATACCAGCTTAAATTTGTTAGCAACAATTTTTAATATTCCTACTCCCAAAGACGATATAGACGGCAGTATGGTAGGCAAAGTTTACTGGCAAGATAATGATTTGCCACGTATAGTGCAGTATTGCCAAAAAGATGTGATAACAGTAGTAAGACTATTACAAAAATGGCAGCAGCAGGTATTGTTAAAAGATGAGGAAGTGGTAATTGTATAGGAAAATGAAGTTTCGCTGAATGGTCAAGTATATGATGGGTAGGGCATTTCAGAGTTGTTACTTGTCTATTGGGTAAAGTTTGTTGAACCAAGAACTTACTGGAAATACTATTCTTCTTATATTTTTACCAATTATTATGTAGCGTTTTTATTTTTCTATTTATTCAATAATGTATTGACCAAAGTTATTATTCCAATAATTAATATAAGGCTGAGCGAAATTTGTTTAAACTTATCTTGGGGAATATAGTTTAGAATTTTTTTACCAATTAATGTTCCTACAATTCCAATAATTATCAAAAATGGCACATAAATTAAGTCATGTTTATGAATGTACCCATTGTAATAATATACAAATGTTCTTGAAAAATCTATCATAAAATCTATGAATGCAGATGTGGCAATAAATACCGTTTTTTCTAAATTAAAGGCACTCATAGTTAGTCCTCGTATTGCACCACCTGTTCCCAAAAGTCCTGCCGAAAATCCCGATAAACTACCGCCAATTATGGCATTTCGCTTAATAGGATTTATTACCAATTCTTTTTTAATAAGAAATAAGAGTGCCAAAATGATAAGGAATACTCCAAGAAATAATTCAAGATATGAATTGTTAAATACCTTTGTTAATAATCCACCTATTATAACAAATATTACTGATGGAATGCCAATATTTATTAGTAATTTTTTATCAAGTCCTTTTTTGAACAAAACAATCTTACTCAAATTGCTAGAAAGGTGATAAATAGCTGTTATACCTAAAACCGATTCAAAGTTGAAATAAAAATTTGCAATTGGAACAAAAAATACTGATGAACCAAATCCTCCTATTGTTCCAAATATTTCGGCAATTAAAGATAAAAGTAGGAATAGGTAACTTAAATTTTTCATTCAATATTTTGTGGTAAAGTGCTATTTTTTAATGCTACACAAGTCATAGCTAAAAAATTGTTTTAATTTTTTGTAGTGAATTTAGTTTATTTCTTTTTAAATGTCAAGTGTTTTGTTAATGTATTTTCACTATCCAATGGGTTTCAGCCCATTGTGCTTAATACCCCATATACCTATCAAAAACATACTGAAAATAAGCCCCACTTTTTAATAAGCAAGAGTCTGTTTCTTGGTATAAATTATTGGGAATTTCATAGTTGAGAAAACAAAAATTATCAGGTAGAATAAGATCGTGCCCATGTATATGAGTGAAAGTAGAAAACGGTGGACTGTATGGGCTAAAAATATCTTTGCTAAACTCAAAATATTGCTTTTTTAAACTCAGCTGTTTGCTTAGGCTATATGGTATATCCGTTTGATTAACTAATTGTTCTGTTTTCTTTCCTTTAAATTCATTTTTAAGTGCATTGCCAAATAAGATAAAAGGTATATGAAACCGTTCTTTGTCATTGTACCAATAATCGCCAGGATATTTATGAGCATGGTCTGATGACAAAATAAACAAAGTATTATCAAACCACGGCATATTTTTGCACTGCTCATAAAAAACACCTAAGATACTATCCACATATATTACGGCATTGTCGTAGCGTTTTATATCTTTATGTTCTCCTTCATTAAAAGGCATATCATAAGGTTCGTGAGTGGTTTGGGTTAGTACTAAGTTAAAAAAAGGCTCTTTAGCATTTTTAGTGTCTTCAATAAATTTGGCAAATAAAAATTCATCCGGAGCACCTAATTCTTGAGTAAGTTGCTCTTTAGGATAATCTTGTAATCCATAAACTTTCCCAAAACCATTATATTTTAAAAAAGCTTTAAAACTGCCAAACTCAGGTTCTCCTGCAAAGAAAAAAGTATTAGTATATCCTTCTTCTTTAAGTGCTAATGATAAGGAAGGTAAGTGCTGAAATTTTTCGGGTTGAGCTCCAATAGTATGAAAAGGCATAGCCGGAAATCCGCTAATTATAGAAACCAAACCTTGGTCGGTACGCAAGCCCGAAGCGTACATTTGCTTAAATGTATAGCCTTCTTTTATAAAATTTTCAACATTTGGCATCAGCACGCCCCAGCTATTGTATTCTTTTATGCAGTTGGCATTTACGCCCTCTAAAGCAATGTATATAATATTCGGTCGCTTTATATTCAGTATATTTATTAAAGTATCCTTTTCTTGATGGTATAAATTTTTAAAAATTTCTTCGGCTTTGGCTTCATCCATTACTTTGTAAGGGTTTGTTTTTAAACTGTTGTTGTTTTGAAAAAGTACATTTCCAAAATTCCAAAGCGAATTAACTCCAGCTACATTTAGCGTATTATCGTCAGAAAAATAAGCATCACTTTGGTTAATAGGTATTACTCTAAAACCACCTCTTAATCCCAATATTGCCAAGCCACTTAACAATAAGAAAGCAGGGAGATATAAGTACCATTTTCTTGTGTTAATTTCTTGTTTTTTAATTAAAATTTTAAGCACTTTATAAGAGATATAAGTTAATACAATAGCTACTATAAAAAGTATTAAAACCTGCCATTTTCCGGCCGATTTTAGGGACATTAGTGGCGTATTCAAATAAAATAGAGCCTTGGCACTTAGCTTAGAACTCCAATAAGAAAACAGCCTAATATCTATAAAGTTTATAGCTACTGCAATAAAAGAAACACAAGTAAAATAAGCTATTAAAAAAGGATGTAAGATGTTTTTTTTTATAAAAATTTGAATTAAAAAAACCGTTAATGGAAGGAGTGAGATATAACATACTACTGCAAAATCTATAGAAAAGCTATTAGTGAAAACCAACCATAGATTTTTGGCATCTTTATATCGTATATCATTAAAATTGACAAATAAAAAAAGTGCTTTTAAGAAAGCAAACAGCAATAAAAAGTAAATGGCAGGTTTTACAAAATAATTATAGATAGTTTTTAAAACTACTACCATGATATTTTTTCTTTGTTTAAAAAAGATGCAATTCCTTTTTTGCAGTCTTCATTTCCTCTTCCTTTGGCATTCATTTCAGCAGCATAATTAAAACCATCTGTAAGCGAAATTTGCTGTACTTTACTTATCATTTCTTTAGTGTTGGCTATAGATTGTGCCGAAGTTGAAATTGCCAAATCAATAGCTATTTCGTGTACTTTTTCATCTATTTCTTCTTCGGAAAAAATGTGAGTTATTAAACCTAAATTTAAAGCTTCTTCGCTTGAAATTAGCTTGCCTGTAAGTAACAGTTCTTTGGCTTTGCCCTCATTAATTTTCCTTAGTAAAAATACCATAACAATAGCCGGAATAAAACCTATTTTTACTTCGGTATAACCCATTAAAATATCAGGTACGGCATAAGAAAAATCGCAAACAGTGGCTAAACCTGCACCTCCGGCTATGGCGTGTCCTTTTATTTTGGCTATAGTTATTTTGCTACAAGTATATATTTGTTGGTATAGCTCTTTTAAATTATTAGAATCGGCTAAATTTTCTTCGTAAGTATATTTTTGCAGCGATTGTAAGTAAGCTAAATCGGCACCCGCACTAAATGCTTTTCCATTACCACTTAATACTATTATTTTTACTTGTTCTTCTTGTTCCGCATGAGCAAAAGCTAATTTTAACTCGTTGACTAACTGTTCGTTAAAAGCATTGCGTTTTTCGGGTCTATTTAGGCTTATGTAAGCAATTCTGTCTTTTATGGTATATTCTACAAGTTCTAAATTCATATTCTATAGTTTTTCTACAAATGCACTCTGCTCTGTAACAAAATAACAGTCCAAATTTAAAGAATCGCAGTCCTTTTTCCAATATTTGTTATAATAGCTTTTGTTTGAGCTGTCAAAAATGTATTTTTTGGCTTTTATTTTTTTAGTAAAACTACTCAAATACAATTTTTGCTGATGTTTTAAAATACAATAATCCGTTTCTACAGTTTGCTTAGGTAAAGTAAAATTTGAATCAACAAAAAGTATTTCCTTATTTTTAAAAGTAATAATATCTATAGGCGTATTACTTTGTTTAAATGTTTGTTTTGTGGTGTATGTGCCCCACCAGTTGTGTTTTACTCTAAATAAAAGTTGACTATCATTTTCTTTAAAATCTTTATCAAAATAGGAGTATCGTGTATTGCCGTTATTTAGTTCTACAGCACTTTGTTTAGGAACATAATAAACAGTTAAATACGAAAGGCTGCCATTACTTAATTTATGATAGCTTAGCGATATAGTAAAGAACAATGTGCTTGCCAAAGCTACTTTTAGGGCATTTTTATTTTTGTATGCTAAAGCTATTGAAAAAGCAATAATAAATAAGTAAATCAGATAGCATTCTAACAAAGAGATATGTAAGCCGGAACTTAACGAGTAAGGCAACTTGTCTATAAAACTTACAGAATAATTTAGAATAAATATAACTTTAGAAAGTATGAAGCCGATAATGCCGGCTAAGGGATGAATAAAACTAAACACAAACAGGCTTACGCCTAAAAACACAATAGCAAAGGCTACAGGTATTACAATTAAATTAGAAACAAAGAAAAAATTAGGAAACTGATGAAAATATAATATTCCCAGCGGGAATGTGGCAATTTGTGCAGAGATAGATACGGCTGTTATAGCCCAAGTTTTATCAAGGATATAGTTTTCTGTATAAAGTAAATTATAAATTTTGGGTTGCAAAAATATAATGCCAATAACAGCCAAATAAGAAAGTTGAAAACCTACTTCTGTAATAATATATGGATTTACTAAAATTAAAAGTAAAGCCGATGCGGCAATGGTGTTGTAAATATTGACATACTGTTTAAAAGAAGTGCCTATGGCTATAAAAGAAAACATAGTAGCAGCTCTTAATACCGAAGGAGAAGCACCCGTAAGAATAGCGTACAACCAAATAAGAAGTACTAAAATTATTGATTTTAAAACTTTTGTTTTTCTGTTATTAAGAAAAAATAGCAAGCTATTAAAAATAAGATAAACAATACCTACATGCAGTCCACTTACGGCTAAAACGTGCATAGCTCCGCTTGTAGAATAAGCTCTTATAAGTTCATAATCCAATAAATCTTTTTTACCTATAAGAATGGCATTGGCTATGGCTTTTTCATTGTTGCCTGCTATATATTTATCTATTACATTATATAAATAGTTTCTAAGTTTAAAAAGTTTACCAACTATAAAGTTGCCGCTATCTTGTTTTATGAGTTTCCAATTTTCAGAGGATAAATATGCTGTTTGAAAAATGTTATGAAACTTTAGGTAATCTTTATAATTGAACTCAAATGGATTTCTGGGTGGTTCTATGCTATTTATAAAAGTTTTGCCTATTAGTACATCTCCATATTTTAACTTTTCAGAAATACTATCTTTTTGAATGTAAACCAATAGCTTTCCCGTTGTGTGATAAGTTTTATCATTTTCCAGTACTTCAATAACTTTTCCTGTTATTTTTTGGCTGTTCTCTTTAGCAATAGGGTTGTCTATTATTTGAATTTTTATGAGATTTTCCTCTTTTATATATTTTGTAAAATGGCTTTTGTTTTTAGAGGAGTTAAACAAAGCACTTAGCGTAAAAGCTACAAAAAATAACGATAGGAATAAAAGACTACTTACCCATTTTATTTGTGAGCTTAGTGATGTTAATTTATATCTTAGTCTAATTATTTGAGCAAAAATTAGTAAACAGATTGCTATACACAAAAGAAACAATATCAAAGTATTACGCTGAAAATATATTCCGGTTGTAACGCCTAATATAACAATAGAAGTAATTCTTACTAAGGGTATGTTCTTTAATATGTTTAGTTTGGTATTCAAAACATATTAAAGATAAGTAATGTAAATTGTTAATGCAAAATAGTTTAAACTATTTTGTGTTTTACAATGGTAAATGCCGTTAGCGGTGGTGTTGAGAAAAATCGTTTTACTCGTGGCACGACTTGGAGTCGTGCCACGAGTACTGTGCCACCCCCACTTATTATATTGAACCTGCTGCGGCAAGCAGGCGAAGTGAAATATCCACCTTCACTTGAATTGCGTCTATCAATTTATTTTTTGGACTATTATGTACTTCTAATCGGTATAAAATAAAAATGCCCCGAAAAAAATCGGGGCATTTTTAAATAAGATATTTATTAAAAATTACTTAACAATAACTCTTTTAGTTGTATAAGCACCTTCAGAAGAAATGTTGATGAAGTAAACTCCAGCAGCATTTTTATCTAAGTTAAATTCTACTATTTCTTTAGCATTAACATTAGTTAATTCTTTAGTAGCAATGGTAGTACCTATTACGTTAGTTATTTCTATTTTAATGTTATCGGCTTTAATATCAGCTATTTCTACATTCACTAATCCTTTAGTTGGGTTAGGATAAACAGAAATAGAAGCATCTAATTCATTTCTATCAGCTATACCAGAAATAGTTACTGTTTTACATTCTTGCTGAGCTGTTTTATTAAATGGAGCGTCATTAAATCTATTTTTAGCTGTTAAACAAACCGTATAAGTTTGTCCCGCCATATATGTAGGAACACCAGGTGTAGAGTTTGGAGAAGTACTGGTTTGTCCATTTCCAAAATCCCACAAATATGAAGTTGGATTTCCTGTAGATGTGTTCGTTACAACAATACTATTAGATGTAGCAAAATATGTGAAATTTGGAGTTGGTTCAGTACCTACTCTAACTGTTAGGTTTTGGCTAGTACTATTTCCATTTTCATCTGTAGCAGTTACTACGGCAGTATAGTTTCCTGCTGTAGATGTGTTAACACTTGCATCATTAACAGTTACGTTTACAGTTTGACCACTACAGTTAGGGTCTGAAGCTGAAACTGAAGGAGCTACAAAGTTAGTGCCCACATAAGTATAGTTAACACCACCTTCTGTATAAGAATCGGCAGGAGTAACTAAGTCATTGTCATCTTCTACTGTTAATAATGGGGCGGTGTTATCTTCTACATAAACAGTTCTTGTAAACGTAGATGTATTTGGAATAGGTGCATAGTCCGATGCAGTATAAGTTACAAGGTAACTACCTACAACATTTATATTTACAGCACTTGAATTTATAGTTACCGGCACAGTATAATCTACTAAGTCAAAAGCGGTAGCACCTTGCTCATCGTAAGAGGTACAAACTTCTACAGAATCTGTAGCACCACCAGTTAACGTAATAATTGGACCTTCTGTATCGTTAGAAATAATTTCTACATATCTAACTGCACTTGTTGAATTACCAGCATTATCTACTATTGTATATACATACGTAGCTAAACCTAAACCTGTTGTTAAAGTAGGGTTAACATTGTCAGTTGTAGAAGGAGCAGCAGCAGGGTAGCAACCATTATCGTCATAGTTAATTCCCGGGTCAACATAAGTATCACCAATAATAACCTGTAAAGTATCTGGTCCTATAAAAGTATATGTAGGTGGTGTATTATCCGGTGCTACGGTAACATTAATTTGAACAGTATCACTAACGTTTCCGGCATTATCTACTAAATATAAGTCATATAATCCGGAACCTGTAATAGAGCCTTGTACAAAGTTAACCATGTTTGTGTCTGGACCTTGAGGCACATCATCAAAAACTAATATTTCTTCATAATCTTCAGCACTTGGATTACATCCTTGAGAAATAGTTAAATTATTAATACCTGGATCAAGTAATGCTAAAGTAGGGCAAGTTTCATCTAAAGGAGTAACTATGCTTGATAAAGGTATTTCATCATACATAATATCATTACTTAAATAAGGATGAGAGTAACCTGTAGGTGGTTGTAAAGCATTGCCTGGCAACGCATCTTGCATCCAAATTACAGGAATTGTGTTGTTATAAAATTTTCTTGGTAAACCAGGAAAAGCACATTCTAAAGTATCTTGGTTAGAAACATTAAATGGTCCTTCCCAAGTAGCACCACCGTCAGCAGATTTTAATAAATAAACATCTTTAAAGAAATAACCATCAGGAGATGCATTTAATACTGAACTATCTAAAGGATCAATAATAGCGGTTCTCATTCTTGTATATGCTACTACTAAATTGCCGGCAGCATCATAAGATGCACTTGGTTGAGAAACTAAAGAAGATCTATATAAACCAAACTGAGTAAATTCAGGATCATTTATAACTGCACTTGTATATAAAGGATTACAGCCGGCATTTGCTTCTACTGTAAATCTTGAAGCATGTAAAATTACAGGCTCACTCATGCTTTCATTCCAATACATTAACCCTTCAGAAAAAGGATATACTGAACCGTCAGCATTAGGGTCATCTTTTAAATAATCTAAACGACCGGCCCAAACGTGAACATTATCATTATCGTCAACAATTACACTAAATGATTCATCTAAAATATCTTGTCTTTCTGCTGATTCTCCAGCTGCACCAGAGTAATTGTTAGCATTAGGATTGCCGTTGATATCTGTACTTCTTACTACGTCATGAGCCGTCCATGTTAAACCAAAATCTGTAGATTTTAGCATAAAAGTATTATATCTTCCTACTACAATAGCTACTGTTCCGTTTTGATTGGCATCTATGTCATAAACATCTCCACCTACATTTACAAAGTTGCTACCATTTACAAATGGAATAAAAGACTGTGTCCATGTAGTTCCACCATCTGTAGAACGATGCATAAACATACCTCCGTCAACTCCGTTAACTAAAGTTCCTGTTTGTGCAGCACTAATTACTAAAATAGAATCGCCTGTTATAGCTACTCTTGGCCATGTGGCATCATCGGAAAATGAACCAGAAACGTTATTTGAGTTTAATTCAGTAATATTCCACGCTGCACCAGAACCTAATGCTCTTTGCATAACTTGAATACCACCAAACGAAGCTGTGTTTCCAGCAAAGTGAGAAACAACAATTTCATTTCCATTGTTTAAAATTCCAACGTTAGGCCAACCTGTTCTATCTAAGTCAGGTCTTTGATTGTTCCAGCCGTTTGTAGGTGCTGTTGTTGCAAATGTTGGCTCAGACCAAACGCCAGAAGTGTTTTTGTAGTTGTAGCCTGTTCCACGGTCATCTGCCGCTTCTGAATATGTGTAACTTCTTGTGTAAGTTATTACAACTTCTCCGGCAGCATTTGTAACTACCCTTCTGCAGTTTGAATTGTTAGTTTGAAGGTCATAAGTTGTCATACCCACTTTTGTTTGAGCAAACAAAGCTATAACCGCTAAACTAAACAAGTTTAATAGTAATGTTTTCTTCATCATATTTTGTTTAATTATTAATAATGTTAATTCAGCCTCTAAAGTTACTAAAAAAACAAAGACTTGCAATTTTTTTTACAACATTAATGTGTTAAAATGTAATAAGAAGTTAAAATTGACGGAAAAATGACTTTATTTTTTCTTTTTTTGTTGTTCTTGTATCTGTTGTTGCTGTTTATATATTTCTTCCATTTTAGCAGCAAAACCTGATTTTTTCTTAGGCTTTTTCTTGTTTTCTTGTATTTGTGCGTGCAATTTATCTTCGTCAATAAAAAATTTATTGATAACAATTTGTTGCCCAAATGTTATCATGTTTGATAAGAAGTAATAGTACGTTAAAGCTGCCGGAAAATTGTTAAATAAAAACAACAAGAAAAATGGGAATATATATGGCATATATTTCATCATTTCCATGCCGGGCTGTGCCGGCTGCGATTGCATTTGAGGATTAAACCTTGCCATTAAAAGCGAAGATGCTGTCATTAGCAAAGTAAATATACTTAAATGATGCCCCAACAAAGGAATGCTTTTAGCCCATGTTAAAAATGGCACGGTATCAAATGTAGATAAATCTTGTGCCCACAAGAAACTTTCTTGTCTTAACTCTATAGAAGAAGGGAAAAAGTAAAACATTGCCAGTAAAAACGGCATTTGTAATAACATAGGCAGGCAACCGCCAAACATACTTACTCCCGCCTTGCTGTACAGCTCCATTTGTGCTCTTGAATAGCCCGCAGAATCGTCCTTGTATTTTTCTTTTAGCTCTTCCAGCTCTGGTTTTAAAAGCTTGGTTTTAGCCATTGAAACATAAGATTTTAATGTTAAAGGCATTAATAAAAGCTTTATTATTAAAGTCATTATTAAAATAATGATACCATAGTTGGGTATAAATTTTTCTAAGAAATTAAATAGCGGAATAATTAACCATGCGTTTATCCATTTAACCCATCTAAATAAAAAGAAATCGGCACTTAAATCTACTATGTTTTGCATGCCGTTTTTCATTTTCTTTAATAAACGGTAGTCATTTGGTCCATAATATAATTGTAGTGCATATTCTGAACTTGAGTTTTCAACGGTTACAGGCATGTTTATTTTGCCATCAAAATGGGCTACCACAGTAGTGTCATTATTATCTATGTTAGAAGCTACATCTATATTGTTAAATAATGATGCATTGTTTAAAAGTGTAACGTTAAAAAAACGTTGTCTAAAACTCAACCATTTAGATTTACTTTCTACTTTTTCATCTTTAGAACGTCCTATGGCTAAATGGCTAACTTTATCATCTTCGGTTTTCCAAAAAGCAGTAGATTTTTGCTTTTCACTTTTAATATCTTGCTCGTGTATTTGGGTGCTTAATTGCCAGTTTAAAGCTATATTTTGTGTGTTAGAACTTAGCTCGCTATTTAAGTTTTTAAAATTGACATTATAATCTACTAAATAAGATTCAGGAGCAAGTGTATAGTTTATTTCTATTGATTTTCCATTGCCTAAAGGTGTTGAAAATACTACTGAATTTCCATTTTGTTTAGCGGTAAAATATAAATCTTTAGTTTGTATTTTATTGCCCGTTTTTGTATCAAAAGCATAGTTTATTTCTTGCGAATTTTCTACAAGCATTAAAGGGTTTTGGCTAAAATCTTTAAACTTTTTTAATTCTACTTCTTTTACTTGAGCTCCTTTAGAACTTAATACTACTTTTAGTAGCTCATTTTCTATGCTAAAAGTTTCTTCGTTTCCGGTAGAGTATTGAGCAAAATCGCCAAACTGATTGCTTAGTTTTTGATTTTCTAAAAAGGCTTTTGTAGAATCTGATATAGTATCTGAATATTGTACGGTTTCTTCAAGAGTAGTATCTACAGCGGTAGAATCTGTTTGTTCAGTATTAGTTGTGGTAGTATCATTGGTTTGTTTTTCCGGAGCACATGTTCTTAACATTATGATGTACACCAAAATACTAATCAAAATAATACCTATGTATTGTCCTTTCCCTTCGTTCATTGACAAATTTTATATAAAGAGTTATTTTCTAATATCAGGAGCAAGTATATCAAATTATTTATAGCAAAAGATATACACCCCTTGTTTTAAGCAGGCAAAGGTAAGGTTTTTATTATAATGAAATTAAAAAATACCTACATAGTTGCTGGGAGAAATGGCTTTTAACTCTTTTTTTAAATTATCGTTAATTTTTAAAGCATCTATAAAAGCATGAATTTCTTGTTTTCCTACTTTTTGGTTTGTTCTTGTTAAATCTCTCAGCTGCTCATAAGGATTAGGTATGCCTTCTCTTCTAAGTACAGTTTGTATAGCTTCGGCTACTACCAGCCAGTTTTGTTCTAAATCATCGGCTATTTTAGCTTTGTTTATCAGTAATTTATCTAAACCTTTAAGTATGGCTTGCAGGGCTATTTGAGTATGAGCTATAGGTACGCCTATATTTCTAAGCACAGTAGAATCGGTTAAATCTCTTTGCAAACGAGATATAGGAAGCTTGCTTGATAAATGCTGGTATAAAGCATTGGCAATACCTAAATTTCCTTCTGCATTTTCAAAATCTATAGGATTTACTTTATGAGGCATGGCAGATGAGCCTACTTCTCCTTTTTTAATTTTTTGTTTAAAATAATCCATAGAAATATACGTCCATATATCTCTACAAAAATCTATTAGTATGGTATTTATTCTTTTAGAAGCGTCAAAATAAGCCGCCAAAAAATCGTAATGTTCTATTTGAGTAGTGTATTGGTAGCGGTATAAACCTAAGCGTTCCTCTACAAAATTATTGGCAAAATCTGTCCAGTTTTTATTGGGATAAGCTACGTGGTGGGCATTAAAATTTCCTGTAGCTCCACCAAATTTAGCCGCTATGGGCAGTTCAGAAATAATGTCAATTTGATTAACCAATCTCTCTACAAAAACCATAATTTCTTTTCCCAATTTTGTAGGGCTTGCCGGTTGCCCGTGTGTGCGTGCCAGCATGGGAATATCCATCCATTCGTTTGCTATTTCTTGCAAAGTATCTGTAAGTTCTTTTAGTTTGGGCAACATAACTTTTTCATCGGCATTTCTTAGCATTAAAGGGAAAGCAGTATTATTTATGTCTTGAGAAGTTAAGCCAAAATGAATAAATTCTTTAAAATCGGACAAACCAAGTGCATCAAATTTTTCTTTTATAAAATACTCCACGGCTTTAACATCATGATTAGTTATTTTTTCTGTGGCTTTAATTTTTTCGGCATCTTGCAAACCAAAATTTTCGTAAATACTTTTAACCGCTTTTGCTTTAGCTTTTGGAAAATTTTTAAGCTGTGGAATATTAAAATCTATAAGTGCTAAAAAGTACTCTATTTCTACTACTACACGATATTTTATTAGTGCAAATTCAGAAAAATAATCGGCAAGTTGGTTAGTTTTATTTTGGTATCTGCCATCTATAGGAGATATGGCTGTGAGAGCTGAAAATTCCATTGAGTATTTTAAATTTTAGCACAAAAATAGTGTTTTAAAGAACTAAAACTGGTGTAAAATTTGTTAGAAATTAAATAATTATCATAATAATTTTAAAAAGTAAAATTACATTTGTTGAAAATTTTGCAATAATAAACCATCAAAAGCATGTCTAAAAAGCTCGTAATAGTAGAGTCTCCTTCAAAAGCTAAAACCATTCAAAAATATTTGGGTAATGATTATATAATTGAATCTTCTTACGGTCATGTAAGAGATTTGCCTAAAAAAGATATATCTATAGATATAGAAAACAACTTTAAACCAAAATATGTTGTAAGCAACGATAAAAAAGAAGTTGTAAAAAAATTAAAGAAATTAGCCAAAGAAGTAGATGAAGTGCTGTTAGCTACGGATGAAGACCGTGAGGGAGAAGCTATTTCGTGGCATTTGTGCGAAATTTTAGGATTAAACCCTGAAGATGCAAAGAGAATTACATACACCGAAGTAACAAAAGATGCTATTGTTAGAGCTATTCAAAATCCCAGAAAATTAAATATGGGATTGGTAAATGCTCAGCAGGCAAGAAGAGTTTTAGACAGAATAGTAGGTTACGAACTTTCGCCTGTTTTATGGAAAAAAGTAAAGCCGTCATTATCGGCAGGTAGAGTGCAGTCTGTAGCTGTGCGTATAATAGTAGAGAGAGAAAGAGAAATTACCAATTTTACTACAGAAAATTATTTTAATGTATCTGCTCAATTTGTTGTGTTAGATAAAAAAGGCAATAAATCAATATTATATGCAAAATTGCCTGAAAAACTGCAAACTGAAAAAGAGGTAGAAGACTTTTTAGAAGCTTGCAAAAAAGGAAAATTTAGTATAGCAGATATTGAGAAAAAACCTTCGTTTAGAAATCCTTCAGCTCCGTTTATAACTTCTACTTTGCAGCAAGAAGCAAGTAGAAAATTGAGCTTTTCGGTAAGTAAAACCATGTCGGTAGCACAGCAACTGTATGAAGAAGGGCATATAACTTATATGAGAACAGATTCTGTAACACTGTCTCAAACCGCCATAAGCCAAGCAGCAGCTATAATAGAAAGTAATTATGGCAAAGAGTATGTAAATACCCGACAGTTTACCACTAAAAATAAAGATGCACAAGAAGCTCACGAAGCTATACGACCTACAAATTTTGCAAGTGATAAAGCCGGAACAACAAGCGACCAAAAACGCCTTTACGATTTAATATGGAAAAGAGCTATTGCTTCGCAAATGGCAAAAGCTAAATTAGAAAGAACCATTGTTTCTGTTAAAGCCGATACTACTTCTAAAATTTTTGAAGCAAAGGGAGAAGTACTTTTATTTGACGGATTTTTAAAAGTATATTTAGAAGGAAAAGATGATGGCGATGAAGAGGAAGAAATGGACGGCATATTGCCTCCAATAAGTGTAGGGCAGGAGCTTGGTTTAAAACAAATACAAGGTGTAGAGCGTTTTACCCGACCAGGAGCAAGATATACCGAAGCCAGTTTAGTAAAAAAATTAGAAGAATTAGGTATAGGACGACCTTCAACTTACGCTCCTACTATTTCTACTATTCAAAAAAGAAATTATATAGAAAAAACAAGCAGAGAAGGAGAGGAAAGAAAATATAGAGTGCTTACGCTTGAAAATGATAAAATTTCTGCTAAAACTGAAACAGAAATAACAGGAGCAGAAAACAATAAACTTTTTCCTACCGATATAGGAATGGTAGTTAATGACTTTTTAATAGAACATTTTAAAGACATTATGGACTACGATTTCACGGCACAAATGGAGCAATCTTTTGATAATATAGAAGAAGGAAAAACCAAATGGAGTGCTATGGTTTCTAAATTTTATAAGCCATTTCACGATAATGTAGAAAAAACCTTAGAAGAAGCCGATAGAGCTTCGGGAGAAAGAATATTAGGCACTCATCCTCAAAATGGAAGAACCGTGTTAGTGCGTGTAGGTCGCTATGGACCAATGGCACAAATAGGCACACCGGAAGATGAAGAAAAACCTGAATTTGCAAAACTTTTGCCTACTCAAAGTATAGAAACCATTACTTTAGAAGAAGCATTGGAGTTGTTTAAATTGCCAAGAGATTTAGGCGAGTTTGAAGGAAAAGTAATAAAAGCTTCAATTGGCAGATTTGGACCGTATGTTTTGCATAACAAAGTGTTTGTTTCTATACCAAAGGCAAGTGGGTTAGACCCAAATACTATAAATGTGCAAGAAGCCGTAGAACTGATAAAAGCAAAACGTGAAGCAGATGCCAATAAATTTATAATGGCATTTGAAGAAGAAGATATTCAGGTGCTAAATGGAAGATGGGGACCTTATATTAAAAAAGGAAAACAAAATTTTAAAATTCCTAAAGGTGTAGAAGCAGAAAAATTGACTTTAGAAAAAGTAAATGAAATAATAGCTAATCAACCGCAAAAGAAAAGAGGCGGAAGAGCAAGGAAGAAGTAGGGAGTATAGAGTACTTACTATTGAATAAAGAAACAATGAATAACCATTCAGAAATACAAGCTTTAATAAGTCTTTTAGATGACGAGGACGAAGAAATAATAGAAAATGTTTCTAATAAGCTTATTTCTTATGGCAAACCTATATTGGCTACATTAGAAGAAGCGTGGGGCTGCCAAGATTATTCTGCTTTGCACTTTGAAAAAATAGAGAAAATAATAGCTAAAATACACTTTGATGATATTTATCAGCAGTTAAATATTTGGCTTAAAGATGATTTTGCTACTTTAATTGACGGAGCGTTAATTATAGCTCAACTTTTTTATCACGATTTAGATAAAGACAAGTTTAATGAAGAATTAGCCAAACAAAAACAAAAAATTTGGTTAGAACTCAATAACAACTATACGGCTTTAGAAAACATAAATATATTTAATCAAGTATTTTATAATGTATTAGGATATAAAGGTGTAAAAACTAAAGAATTTCAGTACAATCATTTTTGTGTAAACAATGTTTTAGATACCAGACAAGGTGCTCCTATAGCTTTAGGAATTTTATATATTTCATTAGCTCAGCAGTTAGATTTGCCCGTTTATGGGGTTAATTTATATAAGCACTTTGTATTAGCTTATCAAAAGAATTTTGTTTACGATTTCACTCAAGAAAATTCAAGTGAAACAATTTTTTACATGAATCCTTCTAATAAGGGCGTGTCTTTTTTTAAGAAAGAGATATTAAGTTATTTAGCATCTTCAAAAGTAGAACCTAAAACCGTGTATTTTGAACCGGCATCTCCGTTTGCTATAATTAAAGAGTTGTTGCGATATTTATATTACACTCATGTAGCTCAAAATGATGAAAGCAAAGTGCATCAAATAAAATTGTTGGTGCAGCTTTTTGATTAGATTATGCAATAAACTCCACATCAAAAAGATGTAAACCCGATTGTGGAGCTATAAAATTCCATTGTTTGCCATCATTATTTTTGGCAATAGAATGTTTAAACTCAGTTATAGAAATTTCTCTCTCTCCTATTTTAGCCAATACAGCCATCATATATCTAATTTGATAACGCAAAAATCCGGCTCCTTTTACCACCAAAACATAAGATTGCTTAGGAAAAAAACTTCCTGTCAAATAAACGTTTTCATTTAAGTGGCAAGTTGTTATTTCTCTTTCTAAAATGGTATTTTCTGTGGGCTGGCAACAGTATTTTTTAAAATGGTGTGTTCCTTCAAAAAAAGTAGCAGCATTTTTCATGGCATCTAAATCTGCTATATTATTAAAGTTAGACATAAACGGAGCAGCATAAGGGTGCAATTTTTCATTTATGGCAAAATAATAGTGGTAAGTTTTTATTTTAGGAGCGTTTATAATGGCAAAATCTAAACTGCAAGGTTCAATATTTAAGCATTTAAAATCATTAGGGCAGTTTTTGTTGAATGATATAATAAATGCAGCATCTTCTATTTTTTCATTACAAAACAACTGTAAAGGATAATTTTGAGCCGAAACCATAGCATCTAATCTTCCTGCTCCTATGGTTTTAAAGTTAGTATGCTTAAAAACAAAACTCAATGTTTTATCTACGCTATCGTGTATGGTTTTTAGCCCGGGTTGTTTTTGCCAGCCATGAAATCTAAAGCCTAAAAATTGAATTCTTATTAAATATGAGTACTGATATTTCATTAAAAACGTAAAAATAGGACAAAATAAATGGTTTTTTTATCGCTTTTACTTTGTAGTTTTGCAGAATAATCACTATAATAATCAAATGAAAAGAATAACCTTACTACTTATTGCTTCTATTTTATTAGGGGCTTGTAAAAATTCTACAACCGAAAATGGAGACACAGAAGGGACAAAAACCGATAGTGTTGCTGTAGAAAAAACCACTGAAAATATTCAGCCCGCAGATTTAATTCAAGAAAAGGATGTAAACCAGCTAAACGAAGCTCAAAAACAAGTGCAATTACTTTTAGAGAGTTGTGTAGAAAAAAATTATGCTGTTGCAGGAGAAACCATTATGTACCGTGGTGCCGATGAAAAAAGAATGGGCAATGATAATTTTGATGTTAACAATGCTAAAGAATTAGGCACTGTAAAAACTACCTGCGATGTATTAACAGAGTGGCTGGGTGCTTCAAAAGACTATGAGTTTGTATCGTACAAAGCAGATACTATAGGTACAGAAATACAGTATGAAGTGGAAGTAATGTTTAAAAACAAAAAATTAGGCATGAACCGACATTTCTTTTATTACAAAAACACGGGAGCAGGGCTTTTGTTGTTTAATATGCTGTAGGAAAGTTATACCAATTATTTGCTTACTACTTTTTTATTTGCAAGCCTAATTCATCAAGCTGTGCTTGGTCTATAACGCTTGGCGAGTCTATCATTAAATCTCTACCAGCATTATTTTTAGGGAAAGCTATAAAATCTCTAATAGTTTCTTGCCCTCCTAAAATTGCTACAAATCTATCTAAACCAAAAGCAATACCTCCGTGTGGTGGTGCTCCGTATTCAAAAGCATTCATTAAAAATCCAAACTGGTCTTTAGCTTGCTCTTCGGTAAAACCTAAGTGTTTAAACATTAAAGCCTGCGTTTCTTTATCGTGTATTCTTATAGAACCGCCACCTATCTCATTGCCGTTAAGCACAAGGTCGTAGGCATTGGCACGTACAGCTCCCGGGTCAGTATCTAATTTAGCTATATCCTCTTTTTTAGGCGAAGTAAAAGGGTGGTGCATAGCATGATAGCGTTGTGTTTCTTCATCCCATTCTAATAATGGGAAATCAACTACCCAAAGTGGAGCAAATTCATCTTTTTTACGCAAGCCTAATCTTTCGGCTAACTCCATGCGTAAGGCACTTAACTGCCCACGTACTTTATTGGCTTCACCAGAAAGCACACAAATTAAATCGCCTGCTTTAGCTCCTGTTTTTTTAGCCCATTTAGCTAAATCTTCTTGGTCGTAAAATTTATCTACCGATGATTTAAAAGTGCCGTCTTCGTTATACTTAACATATACCATTCCTAAAGCACCTATTTGAGGGCGTTTTACCCAATCTATAAGTCCGTCTATTTCTTTACGGCTATATTCAGATGCTCCGGGCACTGCTATTCCTACCACAAGCTCTGCATTATTAAATACACTAAAATCTTTGTGCTGAGCTACATCGTTCAACTCGCCAAATTTCATCCCAAACCTAATATCCGGTTTGTCATTTCCATAAGTTTTCATAGCTTCATCATAAGTCATTCTTGGAAATTTATCTACTTCAACATTATTTAGTTTTTTTAATAAATATCGGGTTAAGCCTTCAAAAACATCTAAAATGTCTTCTTGCTCTACAAAACTCATTTCGCAGTCTATTTGCGTAAACTCCGGTTGACGGTCGGCACGCAAATCTTCATCTCTAAAACATTTTACTATTTGAAAATATTTATCCATACCTGCCACCATAAGCAGTTGCTTAAAAGTTTGTGGCGATTGAGGCAAAGCATAAAAAGTGCCTTGGTTCATACGTGAAGGCACCACAAAATCTCTTGCTCCCTCAGGTGTAGATTTTATTAAATAAGGTGTTTCTACCTCTACAAAACCTTGACCAGAAAGATAATTTCTAACCTCAAGAGCCGTTTTATGTCTAAACAATAAATTGTTGCGAACTTTATCTCTCCTAATGTCCAAATATCGGTATTTCATTCGCAGTTCTTCGCCACCGTCAGTATCATCTGCAATGGTAAACGGAGGCGTTTTTGCTTTATTTAATACATTTAATTCTTCTACATTTATTTCAATATCGCCTGTAGGCATTTCCGGGTTTTTAGAGCTACGCTCTACTACTTTTCCTTTTATTTGAATAACATATTCTCTACCCAATTTTCTTGCTTGCTCGCATAATTCTTTGTTGGTATCCATATTAAATACCAGTTGCGTTTTGCCGTATCTATCTCTTAAATCTATAAAAGTCATACCACCCAAATCTCTTGATTTGTGCATCCACCCGGCTAAAGTTACGGTGTTTCCAATATGCTCTTTTCTAAGCTCGCCACAGTTAAAAGTTCTGTACATTATTAATCAATTTTATTTAAAAGATTGCAAAAATAAGTATTTATTAAAGGAAAAAATGATGAGGCTTAAAATAATTTTCTAAAAAAAAATGACGTTTTACATTTGTATTATGTTAATAAAATGTATCTTTATTCCTTACATACATTTAACCTTGTAGAATATGATGAAAAAAATACTAACATTTTTAGCTGTAGCTATTACATTTTCAAGTCTTAAAGCACAAGATCCACACTTAACTCAGTTTTATGCAGCACCTTTGCAATTAAACCCGGCTCTTACCGGAGTAATGAAAGGAAACTATAGAGGTAGCTTTTTGTATAGAAGCCAATGGGGAGAAGTAATGCGTGATGAATCTACAAGACAATTTAGAACCATGACCGCTGCTGTAGATTTTAGAATACCTATAAATAAGAATGCTTTGGGTATAGGTGTAGAAATGATGAACGATAAAGCCGCAGAAAGCGATTATGCTACTACCAGAGCCGGATTAGCACTTAGCTATCAGCAAAGTATAGATAAATGGAATAGACATTATTTAGTTATAGGTTTGCAAGCAGATGTTATACAACGTAGCTTTAGCTTAGACGGTTTGCGTTTTGGAAATCAGTGGAATGGCATTGAATACGACCCTACTTTAGTACAAGATAATCCTGCTTATTTAGCTACCTTAAATCAAAAGCGTTTATTTTTTGATGCAAGTGCCGGTTTGTTATACTTTGTGCGTGCCAGAAATAAACGAACTACAGCTTATGCAGGCTTTAGTGCTCAGCACTTAAATATGCCTAATGAATCATTAGGAGGTTCTACAGCTAAATTGCCTATTAAATACTCTATTCATTCAGGAGTAAACTTTCCTATAGCTAAGCAGTTTGATTTACTGCCTAAGTTTTTATTTCAGTTACAAGGAAACCATACAGAATTATTATTAGGTACAGATATCCGTTTTATATTTAATGATGGCGACCCTATGGGCAATGCTTTCCGTTTTGGAGCATTATATAGAATGGTGGGCGGATTAAATGCCAGTAATAATCCGGGATTTAATAGTGAATCAGTAGCACTATTGGCAGGAGCCGATTATAAAGGTTTATCTTTTGGAGCCGCCTACGATATTAATATTTCTCAGTTTCAGCCGGGTACTTTTAAAAGAGGTGGTTTTGAAGTTACCTTAGCATACACGGGCAGTTGGGAAAGAAAAAATAAAATTAGTGTAGCTTGTCCGGAGTTTTAGAAATAACCCTTTGCTATGATGAAAATTGCATCAATTTTATTAATTTTTTTATTACTACTTGGTGTTAATTCTTGCTGTACTGAAATGTATTGTTTAGGTGTAGAAGACATCAACATTAAACTTCAAGATTTTTCTTTAGCAGAATTAGAATCTGTTACACTTGTTAATGCAAATAATAATTACATTTTAAATACCTATATAGATATTCAAGATGAAAATGGATTTTTTCTTAGACTTAATGAAGCATTTTATATTGGGAACAACTATATTTTGAGTATAGACTCTGGCAATCTTTCTTATACACTATCTGATTTTAAAACTTCAAAAGAGAAGTGTAATACAGGCTTTATGTGTCGCGATTATATTGAACATTTAGAAAGTTATAAAGTAAATGGTGTAGCATATAGTGCTAATAATCGTGATTTAATAGTTGTTAATAGGTAATGGTGAAAAAAGGAATTTATTTATTAGCAATATTATTTTTCTGTTATAACAATTCTTATAGCCAAATTAAAGAAAATATTGACTTTCAAGATTTTATGAAGGAAATACAAATTTGGCAAAAAAATGAAAATAAAATGAATCTCATTTGGTGGTTACCGTCAAATTATTGGGAGATTACAAAGCAAATGAATCCAGGAGTCTCCGAAGAAGGATTTAAGATTTTTGAAGATGCGTTTCAAGACTATTATTTAGTCTTTACTCTAAGTGCTGAAATTGTAGGAGCAGATTTTTCATACCGAAGTTATTCAGCAATTTTTGATAATTTAAAGCTAATAGATTCAAAAGGAAGAACGTATTTACCAATTAATGAAATTAATTTGCCAACTAAGACCGTAAATATTATGGCAGTATTTAAACCAATTATAGAGAAAATGATTGGTGGAGGATTAGGTAAAGGGATTCAATTTTATTTATTTCCAAAAAAAGACAATAAGGGAAGTTTTATTATTGATGAAGATTCTCAAACAGAATTTGCATTTACTCTTTTTCAAAATAAGTTTACTTATAATTTACCTCTTGTTTCTTTAATGGAAGACAAATATTGTCCAGTTGATAATAAAATAATGAAAGGAAATTGGGAATATTGTCCTTTCCACGGGGTTAAATTAGATTGATTACCTATAGATATTGACAAAACTGTCAGGTTAATTTAGATGAAGTTGTGTAGTACGAATATGGCAAATCTTCTCAAATCTAACTACCTAAAATTACCTTTAACACTAATTAACCGCACATTTTTTATATGCTTTCATAAATTTGCATTTAGCAAAAAAATAAAATGTAATGGAAAGCACATCGGTAGATATTAGAGCACTTAATGAAAAAATAGAAAAAGAAAGTGGATTTATTGATTTAATCAATATGGAAATTGGCAAATCAATAGTAGGGCAAAAGAAAATGGTAGAACGTCTTATTTTAGCCATGCTTGCCAATGGACATATACTATTAGAAGGTGTTCCGGGTTTGGCAAAAACCTTAGCCATAAAATCGCTTTCAAGTGCGGTAGATGCTAAATTTAGCAGAATTCAGTTTACCCCAGACTTATTGCCTGCCGATATTTTGGGTACTATGATTTACAATCAAAAACTGAATGATTTTAGCATAAAAAAAGGTCCCGTATTTGCCAATTTTGTGCTGGCAGATGAAATTAACCGTGCTCCGGCAAAAGTGCAAAGTGCTTTATTAGAAGCCATGCAAGAAAAACAAATAACTATTGGCGATACAACTTTTAAGCTTGATGAACCTTTTTTGGTGTTGGCAACGCAAAACCCTATTGAGCAAGAAGGGACTTATCCGTTACCGGAAGCACAAGTTGACCGTTTTATGCTAAAAGTAAATATTACTTATCCTCAAAAAGAAGAAGAGCGTCAAATTATCCGTATGAATATAGGTAATGAAAAAAGAACTATTAATCCTGTGGCGGCAACAGAAGCTATAATGAGAGGTAGAGAATTAGTGCGAGAAATTTATATGGATGAAAATATAGAGCAGTATATTTTAGATATTGTTTTTGCAACAAGAAACCCGGCAGAAAACAACTTAAAACAAATTGCCCCATTAATAACTTATGGTGGTTCGCCAAGGGCAAGTATAAATTTAGCTATGGCAAGCAAAGCTATGGCATTCATGAAAAAACGGGGTTATGTTATTCCAGAAGATGTTAAAGCTATTTGCCACGATGTAATGCGACACCGTATAGGACTAAGCTATGAAGCTGAAGCTGAAAATGTAACGGCAGATGAATTGGTAAGCGAAGTACTTAATGCAGTAGAAATACCTTAGTTAGATTTAAGATGTAAGACATAAGATTTAAGACGTAAGATATACTAACGACCACCGACTAAAAAATGACAACCGAAGAACTTTTAAAACAAGTACGTAAGATAGAAATCAAGGCAAAAGGCTTGAGCAATCAGGTATTTGCGGGTAGCTATCATTCTGCATTTAAGGGTAGAGGCATGTCGTTTAGCGAAGTGCGTGGCTATAATTACGGAGATGATGTGCGTAATATAGACTGGAATGTTACCGCCCGTTTTGATGCTCCTTTTGTTAAAGTTTTTGAAGAAGAACGCGAGCTTACCGTTATGCTTTTGGTAGATATAAGCAAGTCAACATATTTTGGTACTTATGGCACATTTAAAAACAAAATGATGGCGTTAATTTCGGCAGTTTTATCTTATTCAGCTATACAAAACAATGATAAAGTAGGCGTACTTTTTTTTAGCGATAAAGTAGAAATGTATATTCCGCCAAAAAAAGGTAAAGGACATATTTTGCGAATAATTAGAGAGTTGGTTAATATAGAACCAAAGGACAGTGGTACTAATTTAGGCGTAGCACTGCAATATTTTAACAACTTAGTAAAGCGTAGAAGCGTAGCTTTTGTTTTATCCGATTTTATAACAGATGATGATTATGAAGATGCCCTTAAAATAGTAAGGAAAAAACACGATATAATAGGTTTGCATATTTTTGATAAGTTTGAAAAAGAATTGCCGGATTTAGGCTTGGTTCAGCTAAATGATGCCGAGTTAAATAACAAAAAATGGATAGACACTTCATCTAAAGAAGAAAGAAAAAGATATACCGAGTTTTTTGAAAATAATTTGCAAAGCAATAAAAAGACATTTATTAAAAATAAAGCCGATTTTATTAGTTTAAATACAGAAGAAAACTATGTAAATGCCTTACTTCAACTGTTTAAAAGAAGGGGGAGTAGAAGATGATGAAAACAAGTTTAAATCGTCATTCCGCAATTTCGGTTGAAAATCGGAATATGCGGAATCTCTTTCAAGGAATGAAAATAATAGCTATAATTCCACTATTATTTTCATGTGTTTTTGCTCAAAATTTAAGCATTACTTTAGATAAAGATACCATACTTATAGGTGACCATATCAACTTAGATATTACCATAAAAAATACTAATAACGATAAAGTACTTTTTCCTGTTTTTGCAGATTCTATAAGCACTTTTGATGTTATAAACAGCTACCCTATAGACACTTTAAGCGATGGATATAACAAGCGATACAGCATAACGCAATTTAATGCAGGAAACTATCAATTTGGGCAAATTCCTACAGTGGTGGTTCATAGCAATGGTGTGATGGATACTTTGTATTCTAACAATGTAAATTTAGTGGTTAACACTATAGAAGTAGATACTACACAAGCTATTAAGTCTATAAAAACCGTAAAATCTTTGCCTTTTCCGTGGAAAGAATTTTTGAAAAAATGGGGTATTCCTCTATTGCTTTTACTCATTGCTTTAGGCGTTTTGATTTATTATATAGCCAAACGCAAAAAACTTTTTGTGAAAGAAGAAAAGCCAAAAACTATGCTTGATTTTTATGAAGAAGCATTGCAAAAATTAGACGAAATAGATCAAAAGAAAATGTGGCAAAACGACCAAATTAAAGAATATTATTTTGGTATTTCGGAGGTGATGCGTACCTATTTAGAAGGTAGATTTGGCATAAACGCCATGGAAAGTACTACGGATGAGATTAAGGACGAGTTATTTTTAGAAACAGGGTTAAAAAATAAAGTAACAGATATTTTAGCACAAGCAGATTTAGCCAAATTTGCCAAATTTAAACCACTTAATGATGAAAACATGAGTGTAATGAAAAAAGCTAAAGATTTTGTGCGACATACAAAACCTAAAGAAATAAAAAAAGAAGATGTTTAGCGGTTGGTACGATATACATTTTGCACATCCAAATTTACTTTGGTTGTTAGCTGTTTTGGCAGTATTAGCCGGCTTGTGGTTTTATTTTAGATACAAAAAAAACTATGGAAGCATGCAGGTGCCCAGCCTTAGTATGTTTAAAGATTATACTTCTTTAAAAGCTATGCTTTTGCCGTTATTGCCCATCTTAAGATTTTTAGCTCTTGCCGCCATAATAGTAGCTTTAGCTCGCCCTCAGTCTTCCTCTACACAGCACCGTATAAGTTCTTATGGTATAGATATGGTTATATCTATGGACGTATCTGCCAGTATGCTGGCACAAGATTTTAAACCCGATAGGCTTGAAGCCGCTAAAGATGTGGCATCGCAGTTTATAGAACAAAGAACAAATGATAGAATAGGTTTGGTTATTTTTTCGGGAGAAAGTTTTACTCAAGTTCCCATTACTACCGACCATAAAATAGTGCAAAGTCAGCTACAGAAAATAAGAAATGGCGTGCTTGAAGATGGAACAGCTATAGGTATGGGTATTGGTACTGCTGTAAACAGGCTAAAAGATAGCAAAGCAAAAAGTAAGGTTATTATTATAATGACAGACGGTGTTAATAATACAGGGTTAGTTGACCCACTTATGGCAACAGAAGCCGCTATGCAATACGGCATTAAAATTTATACCATAGGTATAGGCACTAAAGGGAAAGCCTATATGCCGGCATACAAACTACCTGATGGAAGCATACAATACGATTATTTAGACGTGGATATAGATGAAGCATTAATGCGGAAAATAGCTGAAATGACAGGCGGTAAATATTACAGGGCTACAGATAAAAAGAGCCTCAAAGAGGTGTATAAAGAAATAGATCAACTGGAAAAAACAGAAATAGAATCTTCACAATCGGTAAGAGTGGCAGAATTGTTTTATCCTTGGGCGGCACTTGCCTTGTTATTAATAGCAGTAGAGCAAATTTTAAAATACACTTTGCTTAGAACCTTCCCTTAATGCCACAAATTTGTAAAACACATTGATTTTCAATACTTTTGCAGTTTATTAAAACAAAGAAAAATTTATGGACAAATTAAAAGAAATTTTTAATTCTATTAATACTTATTTAAGTGAATACGGCTTTGTAGCCAAAATAGTGTATGCTTTAGCTCTCTTAATTATTGGATGGTTGACAGTAAACTTAATAGTAAATCTAATAGGAAAATTATTAAAGAAAAGAAACTTTGATGAAACGTTATTACCTTTTATTAAAAGCTTGGTACTGTGGCTATTAAGAGTAGCCTTACTAATTTCTGTAGCGGGGATAGTGGGTATAGAAACGGCTTCGTTTATAGCTATATTGGGAGCTGTAGGTTTTGCTATAGGTATGGCTATGCAAGGAGCTTTAGGAAATTTAGCCGGAGGAGCTTTAATTTTAATTTTTAGACCATATAAAGTAGGCGATTTAATAGAAAGTCAAGGCAGATTAGGCGTAGTAAAAGAAATACAGATATTTACTACCATATTGTTAAGTCCGGAAAATAAAACGATTATTTTACCCAATGGGCCTGTGGCTAATAATGATATTGTTAACTATACTGTAGAGGGTGTTATAAGAGTAGATTGCAGTGTAGGTATAGCCTATCATGAAGACATAGCTAAAGCAAAAGAGGTGCTTATGAAAGTTTTAGAAAGCGATGAAGATGTGCTTAAAACACCAGCTCCTTTTGTGGGCGTTTCTGAGTTGGCAGGTAGTTCTATTGACTTAGCTGTGAGAGGTTATGCTAAACCGGCTAAGTATTGGGATGTGTTTTTTAGAGTTAATGAAAATATGAAAATAGCTCTGGACAAAGCAGGAATTGAAATACCATTTTCTCAAATGGATGTTACGATTAAAAAATAATGTATCTTTAGCACTTATTTTTAACAATTAAAACTAAAAACTATGGGAATGTTAAAGGAATTTAAAGAATTTGCCATGAAAGGCAATTTGGTAGATATGGCTATAGCCTTTGTAATGGGCGGTGCTTTTGCTAAAGTAACCAGTTCATTTATTGATGGCTTAGTTATGCCTCCAATTAGTTTGCTTACAGGCGGTGGCTTAGAGGGCAAAATAGTATTGAGAGATGCTGTTTTAGATGCCGCTGGAGCTGTTACTACTCCAGAAGTAGCCATGACTTATGGTGCTTTTTTGAGTGCTGTAATTAATTTTATTGTAGTAGCTTTTGTAATGTTTCTTGTAATTAAAGCAATAAACAAAACCAAAAAAGCCGAAGAGCCTGCTCCACCGGCTGGTCCTTCTGACAATGATTTACTTACAGAAATTAGAGATTTACTTAAAAAGTAATAGCAATTAAACAACTTAAAAAGCCCCAAGAAATTGGGGCTTTTTTTATAAAGACAGACAAGGTAGGGTTATGCCAATTGTTCATTTATACCTGAGTTCGGTTAAGATTTACTCCCGTAACTCAAAGCACGCACTAAATCTTCATCTAACTGAGGAAGTTTGCTGCGTTGCACTAAAAAAGAGGTTAAATCTGCTATTTCTTTAAAAATATAATGTTTGTTTAATGCTGCTTGCAAGTAATCTTTGCCTGTGCTACCACCAGTACCCACTCTGGCACCTATCATGCGGTGTACCATATTGATGTGTCTAAAACGCCAAGTAGCCATTTGCTCGTCTATATCTAATAATAAATTTAGCAACTGGTAAGGCATTTGCAATAATGGATAATCTCTGTACAGCATAATAAATAGTGCCGCTCTATTGGCTTTTGCCGATAATCTTCTACCTAAATTATTATTGTCATTTAAGCATATTTCTTTAAATTTTTCTACATTGTTTTTTTCTGAATCGGACAGGCTATTATCGTAAGTTTTTAAATAGTCTTGCCAAAATACATGCAAAGATTCGTCTGTATTATCGTATCTTTTTATAAAACTGTCCCAATATTCATCTCCTGCCCAAAAAGGCATACGCTCTAACCAAGTGTTTATTTGTTCTATAAATGTTACTTCATTTTCTAACGATTCAATATAGGCTTTATCTTTAGGTTTAAGTTGAGAAGTGTAATATTGTTTGCCAAATCTTTCTTCCATACGCAAGCCCAGCATGGCTTCTACTTGTTTAAACTGTATGCTTTGAAAACCCGAAGCCGGACGCAATAAATCTCTATAGTCTAAAAAATCTAAAGGAGTCATGGTTTCTAAAATATCAATTTGCTTTACGGCAACTTCTAATATTTTAACTACACGCTTTAAGCGGTGTACTACCACTTGTAGGTCTGGCGAAGAATCGGCTATGGAAGGCTTACTAAATACTTTGTGTGCCGATTTTATTTCGTGCAATATTTGCTTAAACCAAAGTTCATACGATTGATGAATGATAATAAAAAGCATTTCGTCATGAGCTTCATTGCCGTGCAAAGCACTTTCGGGTTGCTGTGCGTTTAAAATCTTATCTAATTGTAGGTATTCGGGATAATAAACTCCTTTATATTCCATATTTTAAAAGGTTTGATGAGGTGTAAAGATACGATTATTACTTTTAATTTGATTTACTTAATATCTCGTAATAATAATTTTCATAAATAGGCAGTATGTTTTTTATGTCAAATTTTCTGGCATGAGCTACGGCTCGCTGCTTGTATTCAAGAAGTGTATCGCAATCAATTAAAATTTTAATAGCGTTATTTGCCATTTCTTCAATATTGCCTACATCACTTAAAAATCCTGTTTTTCCTTGTATATTTATTTCCGGTATTCCTCCGGTATTGCTTGATACCACAGGAACTTCACAAGCCATGGCTTCTAAAGCTGCTAATCCAAAACTTTCGCTTTCTGAAGGCATTAAATACAAATCGGCAATAGCCAATAATTCTTCTACGGCATCTTGCTTGCCTAAAAATAATACATCTTTTTCTACTTTTAAATCTCTTGCCAACTGTTCGGCATAGGCTCTTTCCGGACCATCGCCAACCAGCAAAAGTTTTGCCGGCATTTTCTTTACTACTTTTTCAAAAATTTTAATGGTATCTTCTACTCGTTTTACTTTTCTAAAGTTTGAAGTATGAATTAATACACGCTCTTCATTGGGAGCTATTGCTTTTTTAAAATGTGCTTTATCTAATTTAGTAAAACGGTCAAAATCTATAAAATTGGGTATTACCCTTATGTCTTTTTTTATTTCAAAATTTTTGTAGGTATCGTTTTTTAAACTTTCCGATACCGTTGTTATTCCGTCAGATTGATTAATAGAAAAAGCTACAACACTTCTGTATGCAGGTGCTTTGCCTACTAAAGTTATATCTGTGCCGTGCAAGGTGGTTATAACAGGTATGTTAACGCCTTTTTCTTTAAGTATTTGCTTAGCTATATATGCTGCCGAAGCGTGGGGAATAGCATAATGAACGTGCAATAAATCTAACTGCTGGTATTTTACTATATCTACCATATTAGAGGCTAATGCAGTTTCGTAAGGAGGATACTCAAATAAAGCATAGTTTTGAAAACTCACTTCGTGAAAAAAAGTATTAGGCTGAAAAACATCTAAACGCGGTGGACGCGAATAGGTAATAAAATGCACCTGATGACCCTCTTTAGCTAAAGCAATGCCCAACTCTGTAGCCACTACACCGCTACCGCCATAAGTAGGGTAGCAAACTATGCCTATTTTCATTTTTTTCATTTGTTTAAAATATTTACTTATACCAACCCATTTCTTTTATATATCGTTCCACTTCTTTGGGTACTAAATAAGTAATGGGTTTATTATCTTTAAGTTGTTCTCTTATATACGAGGCAGAAAGCAATATTTGTGGCGTTTCTAATATTTTTATATTTTCAGCATATTTTTTTTCGTCTAAATTAGTGCCGGATCTGTTATATACATATATAGTATAGTCTTTTATTAGCACATCGGCATTTTTCCATTTGTGTAATGTAGGCAAATTATCGCCACCCATTATTAACGAAAATTCGTAGCCGGGATATTTTTCTTTTAAATAAACTAAAGTATCTATGGTATAAGAAGGTTTGGGTAAATTAAATTCTATATCGCAAGCTCTTAGTTTATCGTTATCTTCTATGGCAATATTTACTAAATGTAGTCTGTCGTATTCAGAAAGTAATCCGGCTTTGTTTTTAAAAGGGTTTTGTGGCGAAACTACCAGCCATACTTCATCTAAATTAGTATAATGAGCCATGTGGTTAGCTATAAACAAATGCCCTGTATGTACAGGATTAAAAGAACCAAAAAATAAACCTACTTTCAAATTATTTTATTTTTCTGTTGATAAAACTAACAAAAGAGCTAACAAATATAAATGTTTAAAATTTCGTTGTAAATAAAAGCAAGAAATATTAACAAGTAAATTATTTTTGCTTCGCTTTTATGGAAAAGTACTTTAACCTACATCTTAAATATGCTTTTATAGCAATTGTTCTTTTAGTGGCTATTATGTATGTTTCGCTATTACCTAAAATAGAACTGCCTAAAACAAACATTTTTCAAGCAGATAAAATTGTTCATTTTAGTATGTATTTCATTTTAAGTGTAGCTTTATTTAAAGGATTTTTTAACGTTAATCTTAAAAAATCTTTGACATTTGCATGTGTTTTGTCATTTTTATATGGATTTATTGTAGAAATTTTGCAATATTCTTTAACAAGTACTAGAATGTTTGATGTTTTTGATATATTCGCAAATGGAATGGGTGCAATATTTGCATATTTGATAGTAAGTAAATATCTTTAAACCGTTAATTAAAAAAATTATGTTACAATTAGGATTAGTATTAGCCGGAATCATTGTAGGAATTATAGTGGCAGGTTATTTTATAGCAAATTTTTTGCTATCGGGTGGGAAAAGCCTAAGCCAGATTGCTGATAAGTACAAAGGAACTGAAGAGGCTAAATCGGTATTTTTAAAAAAATATGCCGAAGCAGATTTATCTAATGTTCGTACTGCCATATTAGCATTTGGAGCTATTGCGGCATTTTCTTCATCTATTTATGCTTTAAGCTGGAGAGATAAACCCGAGAAAGTTCAGGCATTAGAAATGGAAGTGGTAGAGGATGATTTTGAAATAGAACCACCTCAAACAGAGCAAGTAAAACCACCGCCACCACCGCCACCGCCACCAGAAATTCAAGTGGTAGAAGATGACGTTATTTTAGAGGACGAACCGGAAATTCAAGAAGTAGAAATTGAAGAAGATGAAGTAATTGAGGTTCCTGAAGTAATAGAAGAAGAAGAGCAAGTGGTAGAGCAAGAAATTTTTACCATAGTGGAGGATATGCCTAAATTTAAAGGTTGCGAAAATTTAAAAGGTACAGAAGCCGACCAATGCACACACAAAGGCATTCAAACTTTTATTAAAAACAACTTTGATTATCCGAAAATAGCTGTAGAAAACGATATAGAAGGAAAAGTTTATGTACGGTTTGTGGTTGACCCTAAAGGAAAAGTTACAGACGTAACTGTAGCCAAAGGAGCTGACAAATTGTTAAACGATGCGGCTGTTGCATTAATAAACAAAATGCCACCGTTTACACCTGGTAAACAAAGAGGAAAAGCTGTAAAAGTACAGTATGTAATTCCTATTAGTTATCAGTTGCAGTAAAATTTGATAGATTAATTTTTTGAAAAGCCTAAGCAGAAGTGTTTAGGCTTTTTTGTGAAAAAAGCGAGATATATGAAATTATACCAATTGTCAACACAAAATAGACTATACTATTTTAGGTTGGTATTATAAACCACCTTTATTGAGATGGCGGATAAGGTCATTCGTTCCTCATGCCTTTCCGCCATGACAGTTTACGCTTTATGTTGATTCGTCATTACGATGAGTGTAATCTCTTACTTTATTGAGATTGCCACAAAAATTATTCCTCCGTCATAATTTTCTCGCAAAGACGAGTACCTGTTGATTCGTCTTGCTGACGGTAGGAAGCATCTCTTTTTTTAGATACAAGATGTAATACCAATTAAGATTGGTATTAAACCCCATAAATTTTGCCGTACTTATTTTCAGCATATTGCATAAAATAGCTAAAGTTTAGTGGTTCGCCAGTTGCCTTTTTGCATAAATCGTTTGAGTAGTAAAATCTACCATATTGATGTACATTTTTTCTTAACCAATTCAAGACATTGCTTAAATTATTGTTTTCTATATCGTTTTGATAATTAGCTAATTCTGTATGTATTTTGGCATCAAACTGTGCGGTATAAAAACTACCTAATGAGTATGTAGGGAAATAGCCAAAACTGCCATGACTCCAATGTATATCTTGCAGTATTCCTTTGCTATCGTTAGGAACATCTATGTTTAAATACTCTTTATATTTTGCATTCCACGCTTCTTTGGCGTCTTTTACATTTAAAGTACCTTCTATTAGTTGCTTTTCTAACTCGTAGCGTATCATTATATGAAAATGGTACGTCAATTCGTCAGCATCTGTTCTTATTAAAGAAGGTTTAACTATGTTAATGGCTTTATAAAATTCATCTAAACTAACTTTAGCAAAAGCATCGGGGAATACTTTTTGTAAATCTTGATAATTGGCTTTCCAAAAACTAAATGACCGCCCTAAGTTGTTTTCATAAAACCTTGATTGACTTTCATGTATGCCTAAAGAAACTGCTTCGCCACAAGGTAAGCCATATTCTTCAGCAGGTAATCCTTGTTCATATAAAGCATGACCACCTTCGTGTATGCAACTCCACAGCATATCGTAAAAATTGCTTTCGTCTATTCGGGTGGTTACCCGCACATCTTGCGGACTAAAAGTAGTAGTAAATGGGTGTGCAGAAATATCTTGCCTTCCGGCATCCATATCGTAGCCCATTTTTTTTAGTATTTCTATGCCAAAATTCCATTGTTTATCCTTATCAAAATGTCCGTACATAAAACTATCATCTACTTGTTGAGCAGCCATAATTTTATTTAATAATGGTTGTAGTTTTTGTCTAACATCAGCAAACAAAATATCTATATCTGCTACTTTAGCATTAGGTTCGTAATCATCCATTAAAGCATCGTAAGGATGCTGTTCATATCCTACAATATCTGCTTTTTTACGCTGTAAATCAATGATTTGTCCAAGCTCTTTTTCAAAAAGTTTAAAATTATTTTCTTTTTTAGCAGTCATCCAAGCGTGGTAAGCATTAGAAATAGCGTTAGAAAGTTCTACAATAAAACTACCGGGTATTTTTTTAAGTTTTTCAATGTCTATTTTTAAAAGTTCAACATTTCGTTTTTCCGTTTCAGAAAGATTTTTGGTGTCAATTTTATAAAGCAAATCATTATATTCTTTAGCTGTAAATTTATTGTGAGCTAATTCACTTAAAGTGGCTATTTGCTGTGCTCTAAACTGTTTTCCTTTAGGAGGCATATAGGTTTCTTGATCCCAACTTAGCACACTTAAAGCATACTTAATGTCAGCAATTTTAGAATTTTGAGCTTTAAGTTCTTGATATAAATTATTCATTGTAAAAAAAATGCTTTTGATTTGTTGGAAAATAAATGTAAATTTATACCTTTATAGCTTAAGAACTTAACTAAACCTATCAACATGAAAAAAAATTACCTTTTTTTAGCATTTTTTTCCCTTGCAATTTTTGGACTAAAAGCTCAAGATGTACACTTTTCGCAGTATTATACTTTTGCACAAGCCTTAAACCCTGCATTAACCGGAAATTTTGATGGCTCATATAGAGTAGCTGTCATTTATAGAAACCAATGGAGCTCATTTTTAAATAAAAATGCGTTTGTTACGCCAGGTGCTGCTGTTGATTTACCTTTGTTTGAAGGGCAATTAAAACACGATAAACTCGGTTTGGGTATAATGTTTTATAATGATAGAATAGGAGAAGCTTCGTTAACTACCAATAATGTAGCATTATCATTAGCTTATCATAAAGGATTGGGAAAGCAAGGAAATCATAGAATATCATTGGGTGCTCAGGTGGCTTTTGTGCAAAGAGGAATGGATAGAGATAGTTATGTTTTTTATGATCAATTTGATGTTATTAGCCATAGCGGAATGGGAACAAGTCAAGAATTTGATGTAAATTCTTTTGACAGAGGTTCTTTCTTTTATTTTGATTATAATTTTGGATTATACTGGAAATCTAAATTTACTAAACGATTTGGTATGCAAGGTGGATTTGCAGTTTCTCACATGAGTCAGCCAAAACAATGGTTTATTTCAGAAAACAATAACATATATTTACATAGAAAATATCAGGGAGATTTAGGTTTACAAATATTTTTAGATAAAAATTTAAAATTAGCTTTAGAGCCGGATGTGTTATATCAAAAACAAGGCGAAGCCCAAATGATATTAGCAGGAGGTGCTTTGGGGTATTACTTTAACTCTGGATTTAGAAACAAAACAAGTATTCATGTAGGTTCAAGATATAGAATAAGTCCTGTAAATGGAGATGCTGTGGTAGTATTAACACAAGTAGAATTTAGAAACTTTAGAGTAGGAGGTTCTTATGATGTTAATTTATCTAATTTGAAAAATTCATCAAACTTAAAAGGAGCATTTGAAGTATCATTAACCTACACAGGCGAAAGTATAAGAAGCTTTAAAGCTAATAAGTCATTACCGGCACGTAGATTCTAAACCTAAAACATTCCTCTTTTATGAAAAAAATTGTAGCAATACTTATTGGTGCTTTGTTTATAAGTTCTTTTACTTTTGCCCAAATAGATAAAGAAAAAGCATTAAAGCCACGAGTTGAACAAAAGTTGGCGGATTTACTATATGCTCAAAGCCATTATTATTCGGCATCGGAGTATTACAAAGAAGTTATTAGGTCAAAACCAGAGTGGCGTTATCCAAGATATTGGTTAGCTATGTCAACATTAAAAGCTAATGACTATGAAAACGCAGTTAAATACTTTAAAAGTTTTGACCAGCAAAGATTACCCGATAAAAAGAAAAAAATTAAACGAATAGAAAAGGAAAATAAGGAAATTTATGGATTATCTGACTATTACTATGGTGTGGCTTTAAAACACGTAGGGCAGTATGACGATGCCATAAAAAGATTTCAAAAGTTTAAATCTGCTTACGATTTAAAAGATAAAGATGAGTGGTCTAAAAAAGCATTAAATGAAATAAAAGGAGCAGAATGGGCTATTGCTAATCCAGGTACTAAAAAAGTAAAAGTTAAATCTTTGGGCGATTTAATAAATACAGGCTATGAAGATGCAGGACCAATGCCCATTAATGATTCTACAATGTACTATACTTCATTGCAAGAAAATGATTTAATATTTGTAAATAATAGAAAAGATATTCCTCCTTATAGATTATATCAATCTACTAAAGTAGATGGACAATGGCAAAAAGGAAAAGAACTGCCTACTGTTTTGCAGGATAAAAAATTTGGGACAACTAATGCCGCTTTATCAGAAGATGGCAATAGACTTTATTTCTGCAAATGTTATAATAATGAGATTGATGAAATAATATGTAACATGTTTTTATCGGAAAAAACAAAAGGTGGCAAATGGGGCGAAGCTGTTAAATTGAACGAATCTATAAATAATCCAAAATATACAAGTACACAGCCTACAGTAAGATCTTCTGGCGATGATATGGAGATAGTTTACTTTGTGAGCGATAGAGAAGGTGGTGTAGGCGGAATGGATATTTGGTATTTTATAAGAACCGCCAAAGGAGATTTTAAAGGTCCCAAATTGCTTAAAGGTGGAATTAACACAGTAGGTGATGAACTTACACCTTTTTATGACAACTCTAATGAGAAATTTTATTTTAGTAGTAATGGACATCCTTCTATAGGCGGGTTTGATATTTTTGCCAGTACAGAAAACGAAGAATTAGGCTGGACAGAGCCCGAAAATGTTGGTATTCCAATTAACTCTACTGCCGATGATTTATATTATAGAAGAGAAAGTGGAAAAACCAGCGGATATTTAGTGTCAAACAGAGATGGAACTACTAAAATAGACAATAAATATAGAGGAGATGATATTTACTCTTTTGAAGATTTTAAATACGGCTTAGAAGGTTTTGTATTTAAAGATGAAGGAAAAGGAGAAGAAACCGTAGAAAATGCCATTGTGAGATTATACAAACTTGATGAAAATGGAGAAGATGTACTGGTAGAAGAATTAACGGATGTTAATGAACAATACTTTTTTAAATTAAAACCAGACCAAGATTATAAAGTAGAAGTGGTAAAACCTGGGTATTCAAGTAACTATGAATATATTACTACCAAAAATATTCCTTATGAGGATACATTGAACCAAAATTTATTAGTTAACAAAACAAACGTTATAGCTTTTGGTAGTTTGTATGCAGATAATGATACACTAAAAAAGAATAAACTTGATGATGCTATATTGGTATTAAATGCTATAAATCCAGATGGTTCAAAAACTACTTTAACTACTAAAAAAATGCCGGCAGGTACATTTGATTATAAATTTGACTTAGAAATAGGTAAAAAGTATGAAATAGATGTAACAAAAGACGGCTATTTTAAAGGAGTAATACCTATAAATACAGCAGGAGTAAACTCTGATAAAATGCAAGCCGATGGCGTTTTATCAAAAATAGAAGTAGGGAAATCTTATGAGTTAGAAAATATTTTGTACGATTTTGGTAAAGCAACGTTACGTTCAGAATCTAAAGTTGTTTTAGATGATTTAGTAACTATTTTAAGAGATAATCCTTCAATTATTATAGAGTTAGCTTCGCATACTGATGCCATAGGCTCTGATGAAGCAAATTTAAAATTATCGCAGGCAAGAGCTCAAAGCTGCGTAGATTATTTAATAGAAAAGGGAATATCTAAATCAAGACTTTCTGCTAAAGGATATGGCGAAGCCAAACCAATAGCTCCAAATGAAAAACCTGACGGTAGCGATAACCCGGAAGGAAGACAGAAAAACAGAAGAACAGAGTTTAGTGTTATAGATAGTTTTTAGGTTTCATTTAGTTTTATTCATAACCTTTCTTTCCTAAAGTGCAATATTTTGGGGAATATGTGTTGTCCATATTCTTCTATAAATAAGGCAATGAATGTGCAAAAGTTGGTGTTTAATCAGCTATAATTCAAATATTTTTTTTCTATAAAAAATATGTATAATTGGTTTATATATACTATGTGCAAATTAATATGCGTTAATTTATAAAAGCATCAATATTTTCTTATTCTTTAAAAAATAAATTAAAGCTTATGAATACGCTAAAAAAAAGTATAGTATTACTCTTGTTTTCGGTTTTGTGCTTTAGTCAACTTTTAGCACAAGATTCTCTTGCCACCAAGAAAAAGCAAAGAGATATACCCCTGCGTTCTCAAGGTGGATATTTTTCATTAGGTGTTAGAAGTACCATTAGTAGTTTTTCTCATGGGAATATGAAAGGTGTGGGCATAGGTGCAGGAGGGCATTTTAGACTACAACTTATAGATAGACTAAATACCGAATGGTTTGCCGATGTTTTTTCTAATAATATTGACAATAAAGCACATCGTTTTGATTATCACATAGGGTGGAGTGTTATGTTTTATTTATTGAATCCCAACGAGTTTAATAGAAAATTTACGCCTTATATTATGGCAGGTCATTGTTTTGATTTGTCGGTAGTGAAAATAAATGGCGAAAATGGACAAAAGGCTTCTCGATTTAGTTCGGCAGTGCAAGCAGGAGTGGGATGTAGTTATAATATTAATCCAAAATTTGACATTACACTTTCTACCCAATATATGCTTCATTTAGGTGAAGAACTGGATGTACACGAACATTCAGACGGAAGTATGTTTATTGAATCGCACAAGCATGCGGGCTGGGAAGGTCATCTGCTAGTAAGTTTAAGTGTTAATTATAAAATAGTAAAGCTATGGAAACGAGAGAGAAAACAAATGTAATTATAGCATTGTGCACTGTGTTTTTGCTACAATTTTTTGTGCCTCATATTAATGCTCAAAAAATATGGGAAGTACGAAAAGGAACAATAAGGGCACAAGGAAATTTAGCTCCGGGGTATTTATTTTCTCAAAAACATTTTGCAGCTTATGTTACCGGAGATATGGATTTATTTTTAGACGACCGAGCTGCTTTTACAGGGTCAGTTTGGGTGTCTTTTAATACTGCCCCCGAAAATAAAGAGGGCTTACGGGCTAATCATTCCCTTTTTGGAGGTATGAATTACCACTTTTTAAAGCCTCAAAGATTTGACCCTTATGTGGGATTAACTCCGGGTGTGGCTTTGGTTAGGTCAGCGTATTATGACGATAGTTATACTTTAACAAAAAGTAATTTTTCTATTGCTCCACTTATTTCTTTATATACAGGTTTTAATTACTATGTGGGTAGTTTTTTTCATTTTTTTGTTAAAGCACAAGGTGTTGTAGGTCAAACATTTGGAAATGCACCAAGTCCAAGCAGGCTTGACGAATTAAAAGTTACATTAGGTTTAGGTTGGAATTTTAGAGCTTGGAAACCGAAGAAAACCGATGTATGGAAACAGAAAAAACAAAGTGTCAAAATATAAAATTTAGTGGAGTTTTTTCTCCTTAATATTGTCTAAATTATAGAATCCACCTTTGTTTACTTTTCTTTTAATTGATTGATTTATAATTAGAAAAGCAACGTTTATCATATTTCTTAATTCGCAAAGTGGAAGTGTTGTTTTATGTTTCTTATATAGTTGCTCAACTTCTTCAGATAGTTGATTTACATCTTTAGCGGCAGTTTGTAAATCTTTATTGTTTCTAATAATACCTACTTTATTTCTCATTAAAGATTGAAGTTTTTCTTTGTAATTATCTACAATGTCATTTGATAGTAATTCAGTATTGTTGTTCGTTAAATTTATAATTTCAATGGCAGAATTACTTTCTTTTTTATTGCTAAGACTTAAAAAAATATTATGAGCAAAAACAATAGCTTCTAACAATGAATTGGAAGCTAATCTGTTAGCCCCGTGCAATCCTGTTCTGCTACACTCACCACAGGCGTATAAATTTTTAATAGAGCTTTCGCCAAATTTATTTACATCTATTCCTCCGCATATATAATGAGCAACAGGAACCACAGGAATCCAATCTTTTTCAATATCAATATTTTCGCTTAAGCATTTTGAGTAAATGTTAGGGAAATGAGATTTGAATTGACTAATATTAAGATGAGTGCAATCTATATAAACACAGGAATCTCCAGAATTTTTAAGTTCGTTGTATATACTTTGCGAAACAATATCTCTTGAAGCTAATTCTGCTCTTTTATCATAGTTAAGCATAAATCTTTCGCCATTTTTATTTCTTAAATAAGCTCCAAATCCTCTTACTGCCTCTGAAATTAGGAAAGCCGTTTTATTATTTTTATCGTAAAATGCCGTAGGGTGAAATTGTACAAATTCCATATCAGAAATTTTGGCATTAATACGAAAAGCCATGGCTATACCATCTCCTGTTGCTATTATTGGGTTAGTGGTATGTCCATACACTTGCCCTATTCCACCCGTAGCTAATACGGTATTGTCTGCTTTAACAGTAATAATATTTCCCGTTTTTTGGTCTAAAATATATGCACCAAAGCAAGAAGATTTTTTAGCATTTTTACTACTTATTAAATCTACGGCAAAATGATGTGTCAGTATAGAAATATTAGGAGATAGATGTACTTGTTTTAGTAATGTTCTTTCAATTTCATAACCGGTTATATCCTTGTGGTGTAAAATTCTGTTTTCCGAATGACCGCCTTCTTTTCCTAAGTTGAAATCGCCATTATAATTTTTATCAAAATGAGTACCCCAAGTTAGCAATTCATCTAATCTTTTATTACCATCTTTAACTACCATTTCTACAATATCTCTATCGCATAAATCATCTCCGGCAATTAAGGTATCTTCTATATGTTTTTTGTAAGAATCTTTAGTTTTATCGGTTACTACAGCAATGCCACCTTGAGCATATTTAGTGTTAGATTCATCTTCATTGGCTTTGGTAACTACCGTTATTGTTCGTTCAGGAAATTTTTCTGCCAGTTTTAAAGAAAGCGTTAGCCCTGCAATACCAGAGCCTATTATTAAATAATTTGTTTCCATTTTTTATGAAAATTCTAACATTCTTTGAATAGGTACTAATGCTTTTTTTATTACTTTTTTAGGTACGGTAATTTGTGGTGTTTCATATTTTAAGCAATCATAAAGCTTTTGCATTGTATTCATTTTCATGTATTTACACTCACTGCAAGCACAAGTATTATTTTCAAATGAAGGAGCTGGTATTAGTTTAGAATTAGGAACTTCTTTTTGCATTTTATGCAAAATACCTGCTTCAGTGGCTACTATATAATTTTCATTAGGGTGCGATTTTACATAGTTTATCATACCGGCAGTAGAACCAACATAGGTTGCTAATTGAAGCACAGGCTCTTCCGATTCCGGGTGAGCAATAATAATATGTTCGGGATTTTCTTCTTTAAGTTTATGTAGTTTTTCTAACGAAAAAGCTTCATGAACCATACAACTTCCGTCCCAAATAAGCATTTTTCTTCCTGTTAGTTTTTCTATATATTTTCCAAGATTTTTATCGGGAGCAAATATAATTGGTTTGTCTTCCGGAATAGATTGTACTATTTTTAAAGCATTGGAAGATGTGCAAATAATATCGCTAAGTGCTTTAACTTCTGCTGAGCAATTAACATAAGTGATGACAAGGTGGTCAGGGTGTTCTTTAGTAAATTTCTCAAATTTATCTGGCGGACAAGAATCGGCAAGAGAGCAACCTGCGTTTAAATCGGGCAATAATACTTTTTTATTGGGATTTAAAATTTTAGCTGTTTCAGCCATAAAATGTACTCCTGCAAACACAATGGTTTCAGCATCCGTTTCCGCTGCTTTTTGCGAAAGTCCTAAACTGTCGTCTACATAATCGGCAATATCTTGTATTTCAGGTACTTGATAATAATGTGCTAATATGATAGCATTTTTTTCTTTTTTTAAAAGCTTGATTTCTTTTTTGATGTCCATTTTTAGAATAATTTATTTATAGATGTATATAAATAGAACAAATAACGGACACAAATATCTTAAATAAAACTGATAAACCTGTTTTTAGGTATAAAAAAAGAGGACTTTAATACTAATTGTTTTTGTAAAAGGAATTTGGGATTCCGTATAAATTTTTCCGTTTCACTACAAAATTTTAGGATGACGCCCCCGATATGATGATTTTTTTGAACTTTTAGTTCAAAAAAATCATCTCTCCGTTCTTCAAACAGTTTAATTTTTTACGGAGTTTTCGCTTAATGAGTGCCCCACTTGCAAACTTAAGGTGCACTTTTAACTGACCTTAATCAAAAATACGTTAAGAAATGATGTAAAACAGACATCAAAAATGAATGGAATTATAAAACAGTAAACAGACAAATTAGTATGCTCCTAAAAATAAAAATACTTTAGGAAGACTGAAATTGAGCATACATTAATTTGTCCTCGTTTGTTTTATAGCATTTTAGTGTTTTTGATTACAGTCTTGACCTTTGGTTACCTTTGTGTCAAGACAAAGGTAAAAGGAATACAAAGTGTAACTAAAATTACTTAAACGTCCTAAAATACTATCTTTAAGTATAAAGAATTGGTGTAAAACAATTTTTAATATTGAACTACATTTCTATTTCTATCATATTCCTTGTTATGTCCTCCATATCTTCGCGTTTGCGTATTAAATGGTCTTGCCCATTATAAATAAGCACTTCTGCGGGTCTAAAACGCGAGTTGTAATTGCTTGCCATACTCATACCGTAAGCACCGGCATTATGAAAAGCTATAATATCGCCTTCATTAACTTCTGCTATTTTTCGGTCGGGAGCCATTGTGTCGCTTTCGCAAATATAGCCCACTACAGAATATATACGCTCTATACCTTGTGGGTAGGTTACATTGCTAATTTCATGGTGGGCATTGTATAATTTAGGGCGAAGCAAATGATTCATTCCTGTATCTAAACCTACAAATACCGTAGCGGTGGTTTGTTTTACTACATTTACTTTAGCTATAAAAATACCGGATTCACTAACTAAATATTTTCCGGGTTCAAAAAATAAATCTAATTCTTTGCCGTAGTTTTTACAAAATTCATTAAATCTTTTGTTTATTTTTTTACCTAATTCATTTACATCTGTAGTAATATCATCATGCCAATAAGAAACTTTAAAACCACTTCCTAAATCTATAAAATCTAAATCGGGAAAATCTTGGGCAATATCAAATAAAATTTCTGCTCCACGTATAAACACATCAACATCTAAAATATCGCTACCCGTGTGCATGTGCAGTCCTCTTACTTTTAGTTTTGTGTGTTCTACTATTCTCATTACATGACGAAGCTGATGTATAGAAATACCAAATTTAGAGTCAATATGTCCTGTACTAATTTCGTAATGCCCACCTGCCATTATATGAGGGTTTATTCTTATGCACACAGGAATAGTATTGCCATATTCATGCCCAAACTGTTCAAGCAAAGGAATATTATCTATGTTAATGATAACACCTTTTTCTACAGCCATTTTAACTTCGGCTAAAGAAACACAGTTGGGCGTGTATATAATTTCTTCCGGTTTAAAACCGGCTTTTAATCCTAAAAGCACTTCTTGGTAAGAAACGGTATCTAATCCTGCTCCTGCTTTTTTTAAAAGTTTAAGTACATTAATATTACTTAGAGCTTTTGCGGCATATTTTATCTTAGTGTTTTTATTAAAAGCTTTTTTTAGCTTATTGTATTGATTAACAATAACATTGGCATCATAAATATAAAGTGGTGTGCCGTATTTTTCGGCTAAATCGGTAATTTTTATTCCACCAAAATAACTTTCGTTGTTTTTAACTTCTATCTGTGTCATAAGCGTGCAAAGGTAATATCAAATTACTTTATAAGCACTTGTTTTTTAATAGAATTTCCTTTAGTATCTGTTATTTTTAATAGGCAAATTCCTTTACTTAAATTTTTTACAGAGATAGTATGGCTTGCTATTAGTTTATTTTTTGTTAGCTCTTTTCCATTTATGTCAAATATTGAAAAGGTATAATTTTCTTTTTCGTAAAGACCATTTATATAAATATTATTATTGGTAGGATTTGGGTATATACTAATTTCTTGCAAATAGGAATTATGTATAGCATTTTCTATATCTACATTAATGGCTTGCTGTATGGTATCAAAACAGCCCGAAACAGAACTGGTAATTAAAGTAACAATGTAGCTACCCGGCTGGCTGTAGGTGTGCTGTGGATTTTCTATGCCAGAAGTGCCTCCATCGCCAAAATCCCAATTATAAAAATAGGCATTAAAGGATTGGTTTGTAAAATTGCCTACCAAATTATTGGCTTGAAAATCAAAATTAGCATGGCTACAAAATTCAAAAGGATAGCTTAAAGTTTGGGTATCGCTACAAAAACTATTTTGAGCTATAAGCGTAAAACTATAGTTGCCTTCGGCATTTATTAATAAATTTAATACACTATCGGTATAAACACTGGCATCGTAGCTTATCCAATATGCTGAATTACTAAATTCAGAATTATTTACTAAAGTAAGTATGCTGTCATTTTGTTCAAAATAAAAATCAGCATTGGGACATAAAGTAGATAGAAAAGTGGTGTCTTTTGTGTTGGAGCAATAATCGTTTTCTACTGTTAAGCTTATTTGGTGGTAGTTGGTATCTAAAAATTGATATTGAACAGGAGTTCCATTATAGCTGTTGTTTTCTATAGTCCAAGTATAAGAATTAGCAACCGTAGATGAATAAAAATTGAACAAACCATCATTGCTTGTAAAACTAATTAATGGGGTAGGAGGCTCTTGTACATCTATAAGCAAAGTAGCTTCTTTACTTATGTATCTTCTATTTAATTGCGTACCTTTAAGTATGTGGTTTCCTACGGTGTTCCATTCTATAGTTATTTCATTATAGTTCTCGTTTATAATAGTGCCACCTACTACTTCCCAGCAGTAAAAGCTTGATGTATCGGTAGGCAGGCTATAGGTGTGTGTAGTGTTTATACAAACGGTATTATCTCCTGTTATTACGTTAGTATCGCCATACATTATTTCGTATAAAAATTCGCTTCCTACTTTTAAAATAGTATCTGTTACCCATTCTTGAAATTCCAGTAGTTCAGGTTCGTGCCCTAAGCCTTGAAGTGGATATAATCTATTTTTAATGCCTACATTATCTAAACGTTGATGTATGAGTAAGCTGCCTTGTACATTAGGGAAGATAGGCAACTGAAATGGAGGACCTTCGTCATAAGGAACAATTAAATCGTTAGTACCGTGGAAGGAAATAGTGGGAACATAATCTGTAGGCGTAGTAGCCGGACTGATATAACTTGTATCTAAAATGGCACCCCAGTTGTTTATTATGCCATGCACATTAGCTCTTTGATTGTTAAAATTATTGTTTCCACCGCATTGCAAGCAACCCAAATCATCAGGTTCTAAAAAGATGCCGTAGGTAGAGTTAATATTGGCTCTGTCGGATTCTTCCATAAAGCCATTAATTAATGCAGAAAAGCAACCAGCACTTGTACCCGTTAAAAATATAGCAGAGGTGTCTATGCCATAAACATCGGCACTATCTACTAAAAAACGAAGTGCTGCCGCCATATCTTGAGCTCCTCTGTAAACGGCTCTTTCGGCACTTTGCCCGTCAGCTACATTAAAACCTAAGCGATAATCTATAGTGGCAAACACAAATCCTCTTTTAGCATAAGATTCTGACATTTGAGGAATAACGGGTTCTGTACGCCAGCCTATTAAAAAACCACCGCCAAAAGCATGGATAATTAATGGGCGTTTTTGTAATGAATCTCCGGCAGGTTCTACTATATCTAAATATAAATCTTGGTTGTTAATTAATCCGTAAGGGTCGGCTTCGCCAAATTTTATACCCGTATGGCTTTGTGTATTGCTAAAAATCTCGCTTATATACCTTTGCGATTGACAATTTTGTGCTTTTGAATAATTTAGTAAAGCAAAAAATAGAAATATTGAAAAGTAGATTTTTTTCATTATTTAATTGATAGGAGTAAAGATAGCAAAAAACTAAATTTATCAAAAAAATGTTTTAACATTAGTTCCGAACTATTACTATAGAGATTGCTTCGTTCGTGCCTCACTCGCAAAGACGTACTCGTATAGGTTCGTCTTTGCGAACGGAGTGAGGCAAGCTCCACCTTTAATGTGCTATCAGAAGCTACCTTCTGACAATTTGTTTACAAAAACATAAAAAATATTCCTTACATTTGGATTGTGCATTTAATAAAAGAGAGTGGAAATAGGCAGGGATGCCGACCACAGGAAAATTTGAGAATGAATTATATATCATTAGAAATTAGGTCACCAAGAGAAATTTTAGAATATGAAGACTAAAGAAAAAAATAAAGAAAAAGAGAAAGATTTTGACACCGTTAAAACTTTCCGAAAAATCAAGGACAAAATATCCGAAGATTTGTTTGGAAAAACTGCTGAACAAATCAAGGAATATTTGAGAAAAAATAGTTTAAAATTAAACGCTGAATAAAAGCAAACCTTTTTCATACAGCTAAATTGAGTATTTTCGTGCTATGAAAAAAATCGTATTAAACACTTGCTTGTTTTTATTAGCTTACTTTGTAAGTTTAGCACAATACAATCCCATAGCTCCACCCAATACTTTTCAAAGCACAGAAAATCCATATTATTGGCGGAATAAAAAGCCTTATACAGATTATTGGCAGCAAGACGTTTACTACAAAATACACGCTACCATAAATGAAGAAACTGATATAATTATAGGCAATGAGCAGTTGGTTTACTGGAATAATTCGCCTGATACTCTTTTTGAAGTTTATTTTCATTTGTATCAAAATGCTTTTCAGCCGGGCAGTTATTACGATAATTTATACCACAATAATGGACAAATAGCCAAATATGGAAAATACGAATCGGCAGGCTTAGGAACTACCATTGACGATATTAAAATAGATGGAGCTACAGTAAAAACTACTTTAGATAATACCATTTTAATAGTTCATTTAAACGAGCCTATTTTACCTCAAAGTAGCGTAAAATTTGACATTAATTTTAAAACCTACTACGATAATGGTAGCGTAAGAAGGAGAATGAAATTTTTTGAAACCTTTGGGCAAAAACAGTATAATGGTTGCCATTGGTATCCACGTATTGCCGTTTATGACAAAAAATTTGGTTGGACTACCGACCAGCATTTGGGAAGAGAATTTTATGGTGATTTTGGTACTTATGATGTTACTTTAAATTTTGCCAGCAATTACATAGTAGCCGCCACAGGAAAACTACAAAATGAAAATGAAGTTTTACCAAAAGAACTACGAGAAAAAATAGACATTAAAAACTTTAAAAATAAACCGTGGAATGCTACACCATCGGTTATAATACCATACAAAAAAGGAGAAAGAAAAGAATGGCATTTTTATGCTGAAAATATTCATGATTTTGCTTTTACGGCAAGCCCACACTATAGAATAGGAGAAGCACATTATATACTTGAAGGTACAAATGATACTATTACCGCTTACTCTTTTGCTCAAGAATCTCACGCTTCTGGTTGGCAAAATGCGGCAGAATATACAGCCAAAGTGCTGCAAGTTTACTCAGAAGATATAGGAATGTATGGCTATCATAAAATGATAGTGGCAGATGCCCGTGACGGCATGGAATATCCTATGCTTACTTTAGATGGCGGTAGCGACCCCGGCTACAGAGGATTATTGGCTCATGAAGTGGGGCACAATTGGTTTTACGGCATGGTAAATAATAATGAAACCTACCGAGCATTTATGGACGAAGGTTTTACCCAATTTTTAACAGCGTGGGCAGAAGAAAGAATAGACGGAAAATATATAGTAGAAAATAAATCTACCAAAAAATATATAGCTAAATATAAAAAACCAAGAACGGTAAGAGATGATGAAGTTTACTATGGCTATATAAGAGATGCCGCTATGGAAAACGATGCTCCTTTAAATACCCACAGCGATGGTTTTAATGGAGCCATTAGGCACGGTGGAGGCTATGGGCATGTGTATTACAAAACTGCTGCCATGCTCTATAATTTGCAATACACTTTAGGCGATGATTTGTTTAAAGAAGCCCTGCAATATTACTTTAAAAAGTGGAGTTTTTGTCATCCTTATCCAGAAGATTTTAGACAAAGCATAATAGAATACACGCACACCGATTTAAACTGGTTTTTTGACCAATGGTTAGAAACCACAAAAGTTATTGACTATAAAGTTGGAAAAGTAAAAGCCGTAAAAAATGAAGAAAATACTTACGAAATAAACTTTAAACGCAAAGGCAGAATGCAAATGCCTATAGATTTTAGAGTGGTAGATAATAACAATAGAACTTTTGATTATTACATTCCAAACACCTATTTTCAAAAAGAAACCCATGCCGATACTTTGCCAAAATGGACGGGGTGGGATAAAGTTTACCCAAAATATACAGCAAAAGTTACCCTGCCCCAAGCATATAAAGACAAAAAAGTAAAAATAAAAAATGTAATTATAGACCCAAGCTACCGACTGGCAGATGCCAATATTTTAAACAATAGCAAAAAAGGAAAGGTAGAATGGCGTTTTGACAGTCATGTGTGGAATTTTCCGGAGTGGAAAAAGTATATTATTTATTACCGTCCGGATATTTGGTGGAATGGTTTTGACGGCTTAAAATTAGGCTGGCATTTAAACGGAAATTATATGAACCGCAAACATATATTTTCATTTACAGCATGGTACAATACGCGATTGCTACAGGGCAATGTGCCGAGTTTAGCAGGACATAAATTTTATACCAATGATAGAATTAGCTTCAATTTTGAATACAAAACAGCATTAGACAGGAAATTAAAAAATACAGATTTATCTATACAAGCTCGTTATTTAGACGGCTTAGTTTTAGGCAAAATACAGATAGATAAGCAGTTTAATAATGGCATAAAATCGTACATAAATTATAAGCGAATGATACGCCCGGAAAGCAATGATGTAGATTATTTATTGTATGCCAACGAATGGTCAAACGGGCAGTGCAATGGAAGTGTAGAAGGAGGCTTAAGCTACGATTTCAGAACAAAACATGACGATTATAGTGGCACAGTGGCTCTTACAGCTCGCACTTCGGCATCGCCAGTTATGAACTACCAGTATGCCACTTTTGAATTTAAAGACAAATACTCATTTTGGCGTATGGATTTAAAATCAAGATTATTTGTACGTATGGGTACTAAAAATCCACCACCGGAATCTGCATTGTATTTTGCAGGAGCTAACGGAGAAGAAATGGTAGAAAACAAATACGTGCGTGCCGCAGGTTTTTATCCTAAGCAGTGGGTAGGAAGCTATGGTGCTGTGGTAAATCATTTCCATTATGGTGGAGGCTTAAACATGAGGGGTTATAGTGGCTACTTAGTGTATGAAACAGATAATACAGGAACAGTAAATAATGCATACAGAGGAAATAGTGGTGCGGCTATGAATATTGAATTAGATTTTGATAGAATAATAAAATGGAAAAAACTTCCTAAGCTTAAAAAATACTTTGATATAGATACCTATTTATTTGCCGATGCGGGCACAATAAGATATACTACAACAGGCAACAACCAAAAGTGGAGCAATTTTAGAGCCGATGCGGGAGCAGGTATTAGTTTTACTATAAAAAGGTGGCTTAATTTATATGATGTTAAGCCTTTTACTATAAGATTTGATGTGCCATTTTATATAAGCCACGCTCCTCCTGGCGAAAATAATGTAAAATTTAGATGGCAAATAGGTATTAACAGAGCATTTTAAGTGAAACAATTTATTTCCAAATCTTTAGATTATTTTATCCCTATTTCAATATTTGTTGCTTTATTTTTCTTCATATATATATTGCTGAAGACTTGTATTACATTCTCTGAATTTTTTAAATTATTGTTGTTTGTAGCTTCATTTATCTCCATAGTTTATTATCTATTAGCAAAAAAATATCATTGGTTTCATGTTAGCCATATAAATTTATTATTGTATGCTTATCTTGTTCCTGTATCATTAGTTTTTATAATAACGTTAAATTTTTATACAGCCAAAACCGTTTACTATGAAAATATTTATGTTGGAGGTCAATACGGTTATCGTAGTTTAGAATCTCTTATAAGCCCTAAAAAAAGAATAGTTGAAGTATGCGACAGATTGTATTTAACTTCAATTAATACAGAAGATAAAGAATATGTAGAAATTGAAATAGGAAAAGGGTTTCTTGGTTATTATGTACTTAAAAAGCAATCCTTTTATACCAGTAAAGAATATTATTTAAGAGAATAGGAATGAGAGTAGTTATACAAAAAGTAAGTAAAGCATCTGTAGCGGTAAATAAACAAATAGTAGGCAAAATAGAAAAAGGCTTATTAGTTTTAGTTGGTTTTGAAGATGCTAATAATCAAGAAGATATAGTGTGGATGTGCAACAAAATTGTCAATATGCGTATTTTTAATGATGATGAAGGCAAAATGAATTTAAGCATTAAAGATGTAAATGGAGATATTCTATTGGTAAGCCAATTTACTTTGCACGCATTAACAAAAAAAGGAAATAGACCGAGTTTTATAAAAGCAGCAAAACCTGATATAGCCATTCCACTTTATCAAAAAACAATTTTAGAATTAGAAAATCTCCTTCAGAAACCCATAGCTACAGGTATTTTTGGAGCTATGATGGACGTGCAACTCAATAATGACGGCCCTGTAACTATAATAATGGATAGCAAACTAAAAGAAGTTTTGTAGCAACAAAAAAAGGAAGCCAATTTGGCTTCCTTTTTTTTGCTTTGTTCTTTATATTTTTTATGCAACAGGTGCTGCATCCACAATTTCTTTAGCGGTTTCTGCTTCAAACTGTTTAAAGTTTTCTTGAAAAGCATTTGCCAATTTTTTAGCCGTAGCATTGTATGCTTCTTTATCTGCCCAAGTATCACTTGGGTTAAGTATATTGTTTGGCACGCCTTCAATATTATTAGGTACTAAAACACCAAAAATTGGGTGTTTTTTAAACTCGGCATTAGCTAAACTGCCATCTAAGGCGGCATTAATTAAAGCTCTGGTTACTTTTAAGCTCATACGCTTGCCCACACCATAGCTTCCACCGCTTAAGCCGGTATTTACCAGCCATGCATGAGCACCGGAAGTAGTTAATTTTTCTCCTAGCATTTCAGCGTATTTAGATGCGTGCAAAGGAATAAATGCAGCACCAAAACAAGCCGAGAAAGTTGTTTTTGGCTCAGTAATACCTACCTCAGTACCTGCTACTTTAGAGGTAAAACCACTCATAAAATGGTACATAGCTTGCTCATTAGTCAGTTTACTTATTGGAGGCAGTACACCAAAAGCATCGTAGGTTAAAAAGAAAACATTTTGAGGAATACCACCCACAGAAGGTTCTGCTCTATTGTTTATATGGTAAATAGGATAAGAAACTCTTGTGTTTAAAGTTATGCTTGAATCGGTATAATCTGGTTCGTTGCCGTTATTTTTAAAGCCTACATTTTCAAGTATAGCACCTTCTCTTATGGCATTATAAATATCCGGCTCAGTATCTTTGTTTAGGTCAATAACTTTTGCATAGCAACCACCTTCAAAATTAAAAACGCCCGTGTCAGACCAGCCGTGCTCATCATCGCCTACTAAAGCTCTGTTTGGGTCGGCACTTAATGTGGTTTTTCCTGTTCCGCTCAATCCGAAAAACAAAGCGGTGTCGCCATCTTTTCCAATATTGCAAGAGCAGTGCATACTCAGTACATTTTTAGTATGAGGCAATAAGAAATTTAATACTGAAAAAATACCTTTTTTAATTTCTCCGGTATATCCTGTGCCACCTATTAATACTACTTTTCTTGTAAAATTAAGGATAGCAAAGTTGTGCTGTCTGGTGCCGTCTTCCGTTGCATTAGCCATAAACCCCGGAGCATTAATTATAGTCCACTCAGGTGTAAAATTGGCTAATTCGCTTTCTGTGGGTCTTAAAAACATATTGTAAGCAAACATATTGCTCCAAGGTGTTTCTGTTACTACTCGTATATTAAGTTTGTAGTTTTTATCGGCACAAGCGTAGGCATCTCTTACAAATATGTCTTTATCATTTAAGTAGGCTACAACTCTGTTGTATAGTTTATCAAATTTAGCCGAGTCAAAAGGCAAATTTATTTTATTCCAGTCAACAGAATTTTCTGTTAAACTGTCTTTTACTATAAATCTATCTTGAGGCGATCGTCCTGTAAATTCTCCCGTATTTACTGCTATTGCTCCATTATCGGCAAATTTTCCTTGCCCCAGTTCATCGGTTAAGGCAGCTAATTTTTCGGGAGATAAATTCCAAAATTCGGTTTTTGAAGTGTTTAAACCTATGGTTTCTAATGTTGTGTTGTTTGGTTTGTTTCCTTGCACAGTCATAATAGTATGTTTGCTTTAGGCACGCAAAGTTAATAATATTTTATTGCATTAACTTATTGTGCTAATTTAGTTCTGCACTTTTGAGCATAATTAATGTTAACTTTGTTTTCATAATTTTTTAGACTTTATTTAATTTATTATTATGTGGAAACAAGTAGAAAATGAGCTGGTAAAGAATTTTGAGTTTAATGATTTTTCAGAAGCTTTTGCTTTTATGACTCGTGTGGCTCTGCTGGCAGAAATACATAACCACCATCCATGGTGGAGTAATGTTTATAACAAAGTAACCATAAAATTAACTACCCACGATGCAAGAAATACCATAACCGAAAAGGATAGAAATTTAGCTAAAGCTATTGATAAGTTGTTAATTGAGTAGATTTTCAGTAGTCAGATGTCAGTAATCAGAAAAAAACAGTAAATCTCAAACCCTTTTTTGACTTCGGGATTCCTGCCTCTGCCTTATCGGCAAACAAGTCCGCAGGAATGACGCTTGGTAAGATATATTAGGTATCTATAACCGATAGCTTTTTAACAAAGATTTAGAGGTAAAAAATATTATCCTTCCTCTTACATCTTATGTCTTAAGTCTTGTATCTTATATCTGATACTGCACTTTAACCCACGATTTAAACTCAGGTAAAAGAACGGTAGAATCGCAAACGCCTATAGATTCTCCTTTGCATTCGTCTATTTCTTTATAAACTATTTGAATTTTTGTGCCGTCAGCCACACCGTCTAAATCTTTTACATTGCAAACTCTAAAATTCTCATCGCCAGCTTTTAGGTATATAACATCGGTACACGGTATAGATATTTCAACTTCTTGTACATCTTTGCCACAAGAGAACATTAACAAACTTAAGCTGAATATTACAATTAATTTTTTCATTTTAGTATTTAGTTTAAAGCACAAATATAAGAAGCTATTTCTTTTTTTCTTTTCTTTTCTTTGCGTCTTGCTCTTTGTCAACAAGTTTCTTGCCAAAAAAATCTATATTAAAAGCTAATATTGGCAATATTCCCATTTGATATTTGTAGTCTATTTTGCCTGTATCTTTGTTATAAAACTCTCGTAATATGTTTTTATAATTTACAAAATTGGCTAAATCTAAAGAGAGTGTCCAAGAAAAATTTCGTTGGTTTTTCTTATAAGCAATTCTAAAATCGGGTCTAAAATAATTTTTGTATCGCTGTGTAAAAGCTAAGGAATCTATTTCCACTTCTTCATCTGCTATTTTTGAGGCATTTTCGTCTATTGGGGTATAATTAAACCCACCGGAGTATTGCAAACGCATACCTAATTCTAAAGAATTATTTTTCTTAAACTGAAATTCTTTGCCACCCATTAAAGCTAATCCAAAACGATTATCGTAAGCTGTAGAATACCATTTTTTGTCAATAGTTCGGTAAGAAGATTTAAAAACGGTAGCATTAAAATTTAAAAACCAATTTTTACTGTAGTATTTTTCTATATTTATATCTACGCCATAGTTCATACCCACACCTTTGCTTACTAATGAATCTAAAGCAAAACCATCTCTATCATTTAGCATCATATAGGTAGTGCCTGTTTGTGGCGTAATAGGCAAATGAAAAAGATATTGGAAGTAGGGTTCTACTTTTATTTTTAAATTATTAATAGGTAGCACTTCGTAGCCCAGTACAAAATGATTGTTTTTAATAAGTTTTAAATTTCTATTAGGAAATGTATTGGGTATAGTTTTGCTCTCTGTAAAATAAGAGCCCAAAGGTAAATGCTGACTGTGCAAGCCATAGGCAAAAGTTAGGGTGTGGCGTTTACTTATTTTTTGCTGAATAGAAATTCGGGGTTCTGCAAAAACAGAATTGTTTAAGGCTAAATATAAACCATGCACGCCACCTACGATGGTGGTGGTGGGCGTAGGTCTGTATTGCATTTGCACAAAAGGCTGTAGCAACGTAGTAGTTCCTTTTCCTTGTATTAATAAGTCTGTTTGGTTGGTTAAATTATTTAGTTCTGTTTCTTTAAACTTATAAAAAATTTGATGAGCTTCTAATCCTGCTTTTAAGTTTAGTCCTGCTTTTATTCTTAAATTGTAGGTAGAGTTTAGTCCTATTCTTGAATCTCGGTAGGCTCTGTATTTAAAATTGTGAAATTGAATATTGTTGCTCAGTGTATCGTAACTGTCAGTTATATCATTAAAAGAGCCGGCTACAACCGTTTTAACGTAAGATTTTTTATTGATAAGTTGCGTCCACGATACGCCAACAATTCCCAAATTAGTTACAAAATCTATTTGAAGTTTATCGGAATAGCCTTCCCATTTTGTAGAATCTTTTTTGGCATAAGTAATTTCTGAACTCAAGCCTCCCAAGCCAAAAATATTAATATAAGCTTTCTTTTTAGTAGGTACATTAATGTTAAAAGCTACATCTTGAAAAACATTTTCTGTGTTTTCTCCCACTACGTTTAAGCCTATTTTATTAAGCAAACCTAAGGTAGAATATCTATAATTAAACAAGTAAGATGCTTTAGATTCTTTTTTAAAAGGTCCTTCTGCACCAAACTCTAAACCTATCATGCCCGCTTTAAAAGAAAACTCGTGGCGTTCATTATTTCCTTTTCGGTAAGAAATATCAAAAACTCCGGCTAAGGCATTTCCGTATTCTGCGGAAAAAGCCCCGGTAGAAAAATCGGAACCCCCCATTAAATGAGGCGAAAGTGCCGTAATACCACCACCCGAAGAACCCGGACGAGAAAAGTGGTTTACGTTAGGAACATCTATGCCTTCTAATCGCCAAAGTACGCCTACGGCTGAGTTGCCTCTTATCATCACATCATTATTGTTGTCTTGGTTGCTCATTACTCCGGGCGAGTTTAGTGCCACCCTGCCGGGGTCGTTTATGCTTCCGGCAAACCTATTAGTTTCTTTTATACTAAAAGATTTGGTGCTTATTTGTAAGCTTTCATTTTTTGGTAATCCTTGTTTTTTTGCCGTTACTACCACTTCTTCAGTTTGGTTAACCATTTCTTGCATTTGTATATCTAAAGTTAGCTCTTTACCGGAGGTAAGTGTAAGTAAACCAGATGAATAGGGTTCGTATCCTAAATAACTACACTGCACATTCACTCTGCCTACAGGCACATTTTTTAGCTTATAATATCCGTCAAAATCTGTGGTGCTTGAAATAATATCTTCTCCATTTTTAATAAAAACTGTAGCACTGAGGAGTGGTTGTTGGGTTACTCCGTCAAGCACTCTTCCTTTTATAGTTTGGTTACTTTGAGCAAAAGAAAGCATAGAAAGTGTAGAGAATAAAAAAAAGTAAAATAATTTCATTCAGTATGTTGGATTGGTTAAATCAAAACTACAAAAGTTTTTTTAAATAAAAACACCTGTTTAATTATAATAAAAAAATTATAAATATCTGTTATTACATCATTTCTTAACGTATTTTTGATTAAGGTCAGTTAAAAGTGCACCTTAAGTTTGCAAGTGGGGCACCCATTAACCGAAAACTCCGTAAAAAATTAAACTGTTTGAAGAACGGAGTGATGATTTTTTTGAACTAAAAGTTCAAAAAAATCATCACATTAGGGGCGTCATTCCATAAAATTTTGTAGTGAAACGGAAAAATTTATATGGAATCCCAAATTCCTTTTACGGAAACAATTATTAAATTGATGTTCCGAACACCTGTGAGATTTTAATGGGTCGCTGAAAACTTAGTGCGATTCCCTGACTGCCGTCACCTGTCTACCGTAGAGGTAGAGGCAAGTTTTGTAACTTTTCTTTAGAAGAAAAGTTAATGTAAAATACTTCATAGGTATCTTTACAGATAGTTATAAAAATATTATATTAAAAAAACAATATGATAATATTTATGTAACAGAGTAGGTTACAACTCCGGCAAGAAAATTTCTGCCATCATACACCTGGCACTACCGCCACCTACTTCTTCTATAAAATTAATAGGCACGGTTATTATTTCTGTATGAGCTTCTATTTGGCTAAGTTGCTTTTCTGTCAGCGAGTCATAAGCACGCTGGCTCATAATTAAAAACAATTGTTTATCATCATTATAAACTTGTAGCATATTGCCTGCAAAATGTTGCTCTAATTGCTCTCTTGTTATTTCTATTATTTCTAAACCGTCTTCTTCTAAAGATGCTTTAACTTCTGTTCTTTCGGCTTTGTTGGTTATGGAATCTAAGCAAATTACGGCAAATTCATAGCCTATACACATTACTACATTAGTGTGATATTGCTCTTCGCCATTAGTTTTGTAGGCATGAAACTGTATTAAATCGTATTCTATTTCTTTGGCAAATTTTTTAAGCAGTTTTTCATTAGTTCTTGGTGAAATACAAGCATAAACTTTGCTGTGTAGATGGTCAAAAATCATACTGCCTGTTCCTTCTAATATTAATCCTTCATTTTCATAGTGCGACCAATCATTTACACTATTTACGGCAAAATTTTCTTTAATAAACTCAATAATTTCCGGGTCGCGTTCTACTCTTCTATTTTTGGTGAGCATGGGATACAAATAAATATCTCCATTTTGGTGCATGCTTATCCAGTTATTAGGGAAAATAGCGTCTGGTTTTTCCGGTGTTTCATCATCTTCTACTACCCAAACATTTATGTTGTTTTCCTCTAAAATATCTACCATTTTATCAAACTCTTCTTGAGCTTTTGCTATGGTTTCAGCTTTGCTTAAAGCAGGTTTGTTTTGGTAATCGTTTGTTTTGGCTGTTTCTTCGTTATACTGGAAAGAAGCGGGTCTTACCATTAAAATATTAGAAGCACATTGTATCATTTTTTATTGCAATTGTACGTTTAATAAAACAGGTTGATGGTCAGAATATTTAAAATCTATATTTACACCTTTTACTTCTTCTATTTTTACATTAGGAGAAACTAAGTAAAAATCAATAAGCGTAGTAAAAGTTTCTCCTTTTATATACGGAGTGGCTAATTTTCGGTTAGTAGGAGTTGTGGTATCATAAGCCCAAAGCCAACCTTCGGGCATAAAATCTTCTGCTATATTATCTTGGTAATAGTCATCGGCACTGCCTGCGGCAAAAGTAGCGTAATTAAAATTTGGCGGGCATTGATTCCAATCGGCTCCTACTATTACGTAGTTTCCTTTTTCGTATTCTGCCAACAAATGATTTCTTAAATACTCCATTTCTAAAGGCTTTAACTTGCCTCCATCGTAAGCCGAATTATGGGAGTTTATGACTATCAGTTCTTTCCCGTTTGCCACAGGAATTCTACTTTCTAACATACATCTATCTAAATGAAAAACCCTAACAGGCCAATCATAGCTACCCGGAAACTGGAAACGGGTAGTTTCAGTTACTTTATATTTGCTGTATGTAGCTACACCACTTTTTACTTTCCCTATTGGCGAAAAGCTAACTAATGGTTTTGGTACATATTTCACATTAAAGTTTAAGGCTATAGCATTGCTGTAATTATCTGCCAATTCATCTGCTATTCCTTGGTATTCATTGGTTTCGTAGCTTCTCTTTGAATTTACATCTACTTCTTGCAGCAAAATAAAATCGGTATTGCTATGTTCTGCTATGGTTTTTTTAATGCCATTAAAATATTCTTGATGAATAGCTTTACTCGGTCTTACCATTTTACCTCCATCCAAAAAGAAATCGCTTTTATCGCCCAAGCCACTGTAGCCAATATTCCATATCATAAAACTTAAGTGGGCACTGTCTGCCACACTTTCTGTTCTATTGTTTTCGGTGCTGAGCTTAGTTACTTCCTGTGGCTTAAAATCATTGATAGTTCCATAAGCTAATACGGCAGCCACATAAAGTCCGTAAGCCAAAATAGGTATCAATAAAAACTTTAGGTATTTCATGGTGCTTTTGGTTTTATTTACTTACAAATATCTAATATTCTTTCTAAAATAGAAATAAAAAAAGATAACACGTAAATGTTATCTTTTTAACTTTATAATAGAGGGTTGATATTCAATACTATTTAACGTCTGGTTCGGTACTAAATCTTAACAACAAAATACCGGCTACCATAATAAATGCCCAAAATACAGTTTGTGCTGCTAATCCCACATCTAATAAACCTTTTACAGAATCTGCCGGATTATATGGTAAATGTGCAGATGAGTTTAAATACAAAAATAAGTTTCCTAAACAAGCTAATGTGCCTACAAGAGCTAACATTGCACCTAATACTTTTGCCATAGTTTTTCTTAATTTTAGGCAAAGTTAGTATAAATAGACAATTTTCTCAAAAAATTATTTTATAAATTCCAATATTAGCATAAACTTTTCTTGAAAAGGATATTTTTCCGTAACTTCAAACGCATAATTTTTACTTTGAAATGGAAAGTTTAGCCCAAGCTTTAAATATTGGCATACCGCTTTTTTTAATTCTTATAGCCATTGAGTTTTTGTATGGTTATTTTACACATAATCAAACTTTAAATTTGCCCGATACGGTATCCAGTTTAAGCAGTGGCATTACTAATATTACTAAAAGTGTTTTAGGCTTAATAGTAGCCATAGTTTCTTATGATTGGATAGAAAGAAATTTTGCTATTTTTAATCTGGAAGTTAAGTGGTGGATGTTTCCTGTTGTTTTTATTGCCAAAGATTTTTCGGGATATTGGATACACCGTTTTGAACATAAAGTAAATTATTTTTGGAACAGACATATTATACATCACAGTAGTGAAGAGTTTAACTTGCCTTGTGCTTTACGCCAATCTATTTCAGAAATTTTTTCCTTTGGAATTTTCTTTGTTTTTCCGCTGGCGTTTTTAGGTATTCCGTCAGAGGTTTTTGCTATTGTAGCTCCTATTCATCTGTTTGCTCAGTTTTGGTATCATACCCGCCATATAAATAAAATGGGGAAAGTGCTGGAGTATGTTATCGTTACTCCTTCGCACCACAGAGTACACCATGCTATTAATGATATTTATTTAGACAAAAACTTTTCTCAAATTTTTATTTTTTGGGATAGAATATTTGGTACTTTTCAAGAGGAATTAGAAAACGAACCGTGTGTTTATGGCGTAAAAAGGCAGGTAAATACATGGAATCCTATAATTATTAATTTTCAGCACGCCTTTTTGGTTTGGAAAGATTTTATTTTAACCAGAAGTTGGAAAGATAAATTTAAAATTTGGTTTATGCCCACCGGCTGGCGTCCTGCCGATAGAGAAGCGACAAACCCTATTGATTATATTAAAGACCCTTTTACCCAAGTTAAATATCAGCCTTTTATTAAAGTGTGGGTGCAGGCGTGGAGTCTTATACAAACTACAGTTACGGTTATTATTGCATTAGTGCTTTTTAATCATATAAGCCTTATTCCTTTTTATCAGGCTCTTTTGGTGGGGGCATTTATTTTTTTAGAAGTATATAGCTACACTACTATTATGGATGGCAAAAAACACGGTGCTGTTTTAGAAATTATAAAATCAATAATTGGTATAGTAGGTATTTATTATTTCACACAGAATTTAATACTTGAAAGTTGGGTTAGCAGTTTATTAATTGCCATTGCAGTATATTATGGCGTTTGTATTTTACTTTCTGCATATTATTTAGTAGATAAAACGGCTAAGGTAGAAACCATTGTTTAGCAATTTACTCCTGATTTGCCATTAAGTTTAAAACTTGGCGTTTTACGTTTTTGCGTATAGCTTTTTCTATTTCTCTATTAGGTTGTTTAAGTGTAAACTGATACTTAAAAGCAATATGGTCGTTCTGTATTTCTTCAATTCTAAGATTAATTGATTTTTCTATTATGTTTTGTATGTTGTCTTTTAAGGTTTCGTACAATACCGCTTCTAATTCATCTGCCGATTTTAAAAATTTGGTATTCAACACAAAATCTATGCTTGTTTTTCTTATTTTTCGCTTAGAATAATTAATAAAATCTGTGGAGTAAATAATGTTATTGGGAATATAAACTACATCATCATCATCGTTTAAAAGCACTACGTTAGATAAGTTTATTTCCTTTACTTTGCCTCTATGTTCTCTTATTTGAATGTTGTCATCAATTTCAATTTCTTTAGAAAAAACAGTAATTAAACCGCTAATAATATTGGCTAAATAATCTTTAGAAACTACGGCAATAGCTGCCGCTACGATACTTAAAGAGGTAACAAAATTGATAAACTTTAAGTTGAAAAAACTTAAGATGGTTATAATTGTAGCAAAAAACAAAATGATGTAATGCAGGTTGTTAATGGCTTCAATTACATTATTTGTCTGATTATTTTTTAAGCCTTTTTTACGTCTATAATAATGAAAGAAAATGTGTTTAAACAACTCAGAAAATGCAGAAAAAGCTATAAACCATACAGAATAGTAAACAACCCGATATAGCCAATTAGCTTCTATAGTTCCCCAAGGAAAGAAAACTAATAGAGCTACCGTTGCTATAAAAGCTAATATTCTATATAAGATTCTAAAGTTCATTTTTTGTTTTTTACTTCAAAACATCAAAACCTACATATTCTCGCAATGCTTTTGGTATGTTTATACCATCTTTTGTTTGGTTGTTTTCTAACATGGCAGCCATAATACGTGGCAAAGCCAAGGCACTTCCATTTAGTGTGTGTACCAATGCTCGCTTACCGTCATTATTTTTATAGCGAAGTTTTAATCTATTGCTTTGGTAAGTTTCAAAATTTGAAATACTACTTACTTCAAGCCACCTTTTTTGTGCGGCACTATAAACTTCTATATCATAAGTTAATGCTGAGGTAAAGCCCATATCGCCACCACATAAACGCAATACTCTATACGGCAATTCTAAAGCTTGCACTAAACTTTCTACGTGAGCAACCATTTCTTCTAAAACGGCATAACTCTTTTCGGGATGAACTATTTGTACAAGCTCTACTTTATCAAACTGATGCAAACGGTTTAAGCCCCGAACGTGAGCACCATAAGAACCCGCTTCTCTTCTAAAACACGGTGTATATCCCGTTAATTTTATAGGCAGTTGATTTTCTTCTACTATTTCATCTCTATAAATATTAGTTATAGGCACTTCTGCCGTAGGAATCATATAATATTGCTCTAACTTCATTTCGTACATCTGTCCCTCTTTGTCAGGAAGCTGTCCTGTGGCTTTTGCACTATCGGCATTAACCATTAAAGGTGGCACTATTTCCGTATAGCCGGCTTCTTCGGCTTTAGCCAAAAAGAAATTAATCATTCCCCTTTGTAGTTTAGCTCCTTTACCCGTAAAAACAGGGAAACCGGCTCCCGTTAGTTTTACACCAAGTTCTAAATCAAAAATATTATACTTGGTAGCCAACTCCCAGTGTGGCAGTTCATTGTCTTCTGCCAATGTAGGAAAATCGCCCCAAGTGCGTACTACTTCATTATCTTCCGGTGTTTTCCCTTTAGGTACATTTTTATGAGGTACGTTTGGCACTTGCAGTAAAGCCTCTTCCAGTTCTGCTAATATGTTATTTTGTTCTTCTTGTAGCTCTTTTGCTTTTTCTTTAAGCTCTGTGGTTTTTTCTCGCAGGGCATTTCCTTCTGCGTGCTTACCACTTTTAAAAAGTTCTCCTATTTCTTTAGAAAGATTATTTAATTGAGCTAATATTTCGTCTAATTCAGTTTGCGTACTTTTTCTTTTATCATCTACAGAAACTAAATTATTAAGTACTTCATCGGCATTTTCTATATTTCTTTTTAATAAACCTTCTTTGGCGGTTTCAAAATTTTCTCTTACAAAATTAATATCGAGCATTATTCATTATTTTGCCACAAAAATAGTTAGAAAAAAGATGTAGCAACACATAAAAACCGCATAACATTGCAAAATTCCACTTTTTTTTAAATTTTTATTTGTAGAAACAAAAACTTTGCGTAACATTGCAACGGCTTTAAGGAGCTATGTGCAAGGTCTTGCACTTCAAAACAAAAAAACAATTCACTCTTTTTACTAAGAAAAAAATACTTCAAAATAGAAATTTATGTATGACTTTAACCAGCTAAATGCTATGCTTGTGCCCGAATTGAAAGACTTGGGAGAAAAACTAAAGGTAAAAAACGCCAAAAAATTAAAAAAACAAGATTTAGTTCTTGCCATTTTAGATATTCAAGCAGCTAATCCTTCGGCAGTAAAAGAAATAAAAACTACAGACGAACCAGCTCCCACATTATTTGAGGATACGGAAAAAGAAAAGGATTCAAACCCAGAAAAGAAAGAAAAAAGAAAAAGAACCCGAAAGGTTGTAAATAAAAATAAGCCTAACGAGCAACCGAAACCTACCGAAGAAAAAGAAAAAACGGAGAAAAAAGAAGCACAAAAACCTCAAGACAGAAATAATAACAACAATCAGCACCCCAAAAATAATAACAACGGGAATAACGATAATAAACAGCAGAACAACAATAATCAAAATAAACCACAGGAAAAGAAAGAAGAACCACCAAAACCTGCTTTTAATGCAGAGTTAGATGGCGTAATAGCCGGAGAAGGCGTTTTGGAAATTATGCCTGAAGGCTACGGATTTTTGCGTTCTTCAGATTACAACTATCTTTCTTCGCCAGATGATGTGTATGTTTCTCCTTCGCAAATAAAATTATTTGGTTTAAAAACAGGCGATAGCTGCAAAGGTTCGCTTCGTCCGCCAAAAGATAAAGAAAAGTATTTTGCTTTATTAAAAGTAGATACTATTAATGGCAAAACGCCAGAAGAAGTTAGAGATAGAGTTCCGTTTGATTATTTAACGCCTTTGTTTCCTAACGAAAGATTCAGATTATCTACAGACGATCCAAAAAATTATTCAACGCGAATTATAGACCTTTTTACACCAATAGGAAAAGGACAAAGAGGTATGATAGTGGCACAACCTAAAACGGGGAAAACTACCATACTTAAAGATGTGGCAAATGCTATAGCTAAAAATCATCCGGAAGTATATTTAATGATTTTACTTATAGATGAAAGACCTGAGGAAGTAACAGATATGGAAAGAAGTGTAAATGCCGAAGTATTGGCATCTACATTTGATGAAACAGCCGATAAACACGTTAAAGTATCAAATATTGCCTTAAAAAAAGCAAAGCGTTTGGTAGAAAGTGGACATGATGTAGTTATTTTGTTAGATTCTATAACAAGACTGGCAAGAGCTTATAATACTGTTGCTCCTGCTTCGGGCAAAGTGCTGAGTGGTGGGGTAGAAGCTAACGCTTTGCATAAACCTAAAAAATTCTTTGGTGCTGCCCGAAAAATAGAAAACGGTGGCTCACTTACTATTTTAGCTACTGCTTTAGTAGATACCGGCTCTAAAATGGATGAAGTAATTTTTGAAGAGTTTAAAGGAACAGGTAATATGGAGCTACAATTGGATAGAAGATTATCTAATAAACGAATTTATCCGGCTATTGATTTAGTGGCTTCAAGCACACGAAGAGAAGATTTACTTTTAGAACCGGAGGTTTACCAGCGTATGTTAGTACTTAGAAACTACATAGGCGATATGACTGCGGAAGAAAGCATGAATTTTATACTAAAAAATATGCGTGGCACAGATTCTAATGCAGAATTTTTAAGTGCTATGAATGGCTAATGTTTAACGCCAATCCTATATTAAATACAAAGTCTTTTTACACAGCTCCGGCATACCGTAAAAAGACTTTTTCTATTTCCGGAGCTATTAATAAATCAATCATTCTTATAGTTTTTACTACACTAATAGCTTCATTTACATGGTATTATGGCGAAACTATACACTTTCGTTTTCCAAAATATTGGTTTACTATAAGTGGATTGTTAGCATTACTAACCGCTATAATAATACGCTACAAAAGACACTTAGCCGGAGTTTTATCTTTTGTTTATGCTTTGTTTAAAGGCGTGTTTTTAGGAGCTATTTCTTCCAACTACGAAATGCGATTTAACGGTATAGTGGCACAAGCAGTAGTATTAACTTTGCTGGTGTTTTTTATTATGCTATTGCTTTATAAGTTTAGAATAATAACGGTAAGTAAAAAGCTGAGAGCCATAGTTATGGCTTCTACTACGGCAATTTTCACCATTTATTTTATTTCATTTATGCTATACTTGTTTAATTTGCCACCCATTCCTTATATACATGGCAATGGAATAATAGGTATTATTTTTAGTGTTTTTGTAGCCGTTACTGCATCTTTTCATTTGCTATTAGATTTTAGCTTTTTTGAAAAATGTAGAAACTACAAGTTTGATATAAATATGGAATGGTATGCCGCTTTTGGCTTGTTGGTATCGGTTATTTGGCAGTATTTATCTTTGTTGAGATTGCTAAGAAAAGTTAGGAATTAATCCTCATCTTCATCTTCTCCACTTTCATCAGGAATGTCGTCATAGTTGCCATCATCTGTGCTGTTATCGTCATCTTCAAAATCGGGCAAGTTTGAGCCTTCTACATCATCAGCAAAATCATCTCTTAATATACCGTCTTCGTCATAGTCGTCATCGTCTAAAATTATTTGCTTGGCTTCTGCTATAGACATTCTTACTAAGTAGTACATATCTTCTGTTTCAAAAGGCAATGCAGACACCTGCTGACCTTGAGCATTTGTATATTTTATAAGGTGTTTAACAAAACCCTTTGGATACTCTAATTTAAGTTGATTTACTACATCTTCCGGTAGTTTATCGTAGTCTTTTACTATTCTTTTTTTAGCTTGCATAGTTTGGTACTTTATACTTCAAATTACGGGTACAAACTAAAGGTATAATTTTTACTTAAAAAAGAATTTTATGAAATATTTTTATCCTTTTTTGAAATTAAAAACCACGCAAGCAATAAACTAACTAAAAATAGTAGGGCAACGCCTTGGTGAGCAACACCTAAAAACACAGGTGTTTTATTGCCTATAATGCCTATAACGGTTAGTACGCCAAGCAAATATTGTAAGCCAATAAATAAACCGATTATTAATGAAGCTACTTTTAAATGCTTAGATATTTTTATGGCTTTTGCTATAAAGTAAAGCGATAATAAAACCAATAATCCGGCTAAAACACGGTGTGTTATTTGCACTACTCCTTTTATCCAAACTGAACCTTCGTAGTTTATAACTTCCGATTCTTGAATTAAACTTGGATTGCTTACTAATTGAATTAAATGATTATTGCCCATAAAAATAGGCCAATGTGGGTGTATGGCTCCGGCACGCATACCTGCCATAAATCCACCAAAAATAATTTGAACTACAGCTAAAATTATTATGCCTAAAAGTAGCGGTTTTAAATTTGCTCCGCCTTTAAATTCCGTATCTTGAAAAGCAACCTTATAAAAAGTATAAAACAGATAAGAGAATAAACTTGTGGCTATAATTAAATGTGTAGCCAGTTTGTAGGCACTTACCCAAGTTCGGTTATCATTGTTTAGTCCGCTGGCTACCATTATCCAGCCAAATGCTCCTGCTAAAGCCGCCAAACCCACTACTATAAGCAAACGCTTTATTAACCAGCCAGGCAACCATTTTTTTATTAAGAAGAAAACAAAAGGAATAATAAAGATTATGCCCATACTTCTTCCCCAAAGCCTATGAAACCACTCCCAAAAATAAATACGCTTAAATTCGGGCAAAGTCATGGTGCTGTGTATTGTTTCGTACTGTTTTTTAGCGTGTGTTTGGTATTTTTCAAATGCAACGGTCCATTCTGCTTCATTAGTAGGCGGAATAACGCCTTTAACTAATTCCCATTCCGTAATAGACAAGCCCGAGTCTGTTAGTCGGGTTATGCCACCTATTACTACCTGCACAAATACTAAAATTAAACCTATTGCCAACCAAATACTTACCCATTTTTTTGCTTGCGGAGTCATATTGTTTACTTTTATGCAAAGTTAAGACTAAATGCTATCTTAACTTTTATTTTTAATAAACAATTAAGCACATGTCAAATAATAATACTACAAGAAAAAAATTGCGTTTTTTTGAAATTGATATTTTAGGTTTAAGCTCAAAGACTACCAATAACGAAAAGCGAATTGTAAATAAAGACGGTTCTTTTAACATAGAACGAAAAGGAGAAAAAATACATATATACCACTTTCTTACCAATATTTCTTGGAAGATGTTTTTCTTTATAATTCTTGTGCTTTTTACTTTAATAAATGGCATGTTTAGCTTGCTCTATTACATAGTTGGCACGGAGTATATCTCTAATTTTACTTCACAAAATTTTATTTTAGACATTATAAACCTTTTTCATTTTAGTGTGCAAACTATGACTACTGTAGGCTATGGAGCTATGCACCCCACGGGAATAATATCTGGTATTTTAGCATCGGTAGAAGCATTGTTGGGCTTAATGACTTTTGCCATTATAGCGGGTTTAGTATATGGGCGTTTTTCAAAACCACAATCTGAAATTATATACTCTAAAAATATTTTAATTACCGAATTTGAAGAGAAAAAAGTAATGCAAATAAGAATTGCAAATAATTTGAGCAATGATTTATTTGATATTGAAGGGAAAATTTTAATGATTCATAATGAAAAAAATGAGGAAGGCAGTTTTGTAAAACGCTACCATTCATTGCCATTGGTATATGACAAAATAAATTTTATGCCTATGAGCTGGACCTTAACTCATATTATAGATGAAGAAAGTCCGTTATTCAATTTATCGCAAGAAGAAATGACAGCTAATAAAACCGAGTTTGTTGTTATTATTACTTCTTTTGATGATTCTTATTCTCAGTTAGTGCATAGCAAAACATCTTATTTGTGTAGAGATATAGTTTATGAAGGAAATTGGGCTTCTGTTTTTACCATAAATGAAAACGGTGTTCGTACCTTTGACCTCAATAAAGTAGATTTGATATTACACAATGAGCAAGCCTAAAACAGTTTCCCCTTTTTGGTTTAAAGTAGCCATGAATCTTTATCCTCCTTATCTTTTTTCAAGAACAAAACTGCTGTATGTAAGTGCAGATTTTAAACAGATGAAAATTAAGATTAAAAAATCATTGTTAAACCGAAATTTATCGGGGACAATATTTGGGGGCACTATGTTTTCTGCTTCCGATCCTTTTTTTGCGTTAATGTATTGGCAAAATTTTGCTAAGCAGTACGACATGAATGTGCAAGTATGGCTAAAATCGGCTAAAATAAAGTATATAAAGCCAGCCACTAAAGATATTTATATAGATTTTGAGCTAAAACAAGAAGAAATAGAAGCGGCTAAAAAAGATATAGCAGAAAAAGGAAAACACAATAAAGAGCACATAGTAGAACTTAAAAATAAGCAAGGCGAGCTTTATGCCGTGGTAAATATTAATACTTATGTGGGGTTGAAAAATTAAGGGGTAATGAAAAGCTATTTTATCCCGATTTTTAATACAAAATAGTTTAAACTATTTTGTGTTTACAGTGGTAAATATATCTACTCATGGTACAACTTAAAGTCGTGCCACGAGTATTTCACTAAGCATAAAAAATGCTTACATTTGGTTTATAAGTTTAATAAAAGAGAGTGGAAATCGGCAGGGATGCCGACCACGAGGGGAATATCCATCATGTCAAGGAAAAACATTTCCACTTCATGAATCAGGAAATCACTCTGGTGATATTGATACGATCGATGTTTATACTGGCGATAAATAACTATGTTTATGAAAAAGTTTTTGTTTATTATCCTTGTTGGTTTGGCTTTTTATTCTTGTAATAATTTTCCTTGTGGTCGGTGTTTTTTTCACCGTACCACTCTTTCAGTGCTCTCAGAAGCTACCTTCTAACAATTTATTTACAAAAACATCAAAAATATTTCTTACATTTGGTTTGTGGGTTTAATAAAAGAGAGTGGAAATCGGCAGGGATGCCGACCACGAGGGGAATATATTATGTTAATATTAATACAGAAAAATGGAGAGAATATACACAATGTGTTAATTACGGTAAATCTCCTAACCCCTCGTAAAAATAATTATTCAATGGGGTTTTATTTATCAAATCAGAAAGGTGAAGTACGATTTTATAGAGAAGATATGTTAAATCAAATTAACTCAGATATGGCGTCTTACCCAATGGATTACGATTCTGCATTAGATGAAATTATGGATATAGAGGTAATCATAGAAGGTAAAGAAGCTATAGAAACTCGACTTGATAGATTAATTAAATATTATCCTATTATTGCTGAAAATTTGAGAGAAAAAGCTAAATGTTCTATGAATATTAACTGGAAAGTTAACTTCAGAATAGTTAAGAAAATTCAAGATAAAGTTATAATCGATTTAGGAGGTCATGTTACAGACATTGTAAAAGCAATGTAAGACAAAAGACATAAAAATTAGTTGTATGTTAACTTCTTCTACTGGATTTTGAAAATGTTAAATCAGATTAATGAATTACGTTAAAAAATATAGTAAAATAAATTTTTATTTTTTTATTCTTTTTGTTTTGACAAGCTTGACTTTTATTGTTATTGAGGAAAAACTCGGAATGTCTAGAAAAATTGATATGGCGTTTACTACTTTTTTCTTTTACCCAATGTTGTTAATACAAAGTATTGTTTCAATATGGTTGATTATAAAAGCTAAAAGATTAAACTTGCAGGTAACAACCAATTCAATATTTTTAAATATTGTTCCTTTAGTGCTGTATTTTTTATTGGCTGTAAGAATGGTTGTAAGAATTTTAACCACGTAAAATTGGTAATGTTCCAAATGGCATTTTCGGCAAAAAAAATTCTGTACTGTCCGAAGCTACCTTCTGACAATTTGTTTACAAAAACATCAAACATATTCCTTACATTTGGTTTGTGCGTTTAATAAAAGAGAGTGGAAATCGGAACGCTTTACTATAGAGTTTGCTTCGTTCGTGCCTCACTCGCAACTAAAGTTTACCCATAAAATAATTAATGTGCTGTCAGAAGTTTCCTTCTGACAATTTGTTTACAAAAACATCAAAAAAAATGCTTACATTTGGTTTAAACTTTAAGTAAAATTCAGTGCAATTTCAAGCCATACATAACAATAAACCACAAATTAAATAAAAACGAACTTTAAAATAGTAAAACACTTATAAATAAAGGGATAGAGGGTAAAAAAGATAACAATAAAAACTGAAAAAAAGTAAAAAAGAGTGTTTTTTAGTTATAAAGCCTTGATAATGAACAAACAAGATATTTTTCCGTGCTGTCGGGTGTTTCCACCCCGCATCAAAACCCTGCACTTGGAAAAGGTATTTCCGTGCTGTCGGGTGTTTCCACCCGACACTTTAATGTGCTGTCAGAAGCTACCTTCTTATAATTTGTTTATAGAAACATCAAAAATATTTCCTACATTTGGTTTGTGGGTTTAATAAAAGAGAGTGGAAATCGGCAGGGATGCCGACCACGAGGGGAAAAAAAGAATTGCAAAAACATAGTGTTGATGTTCCAGAATAAAGTAATAATAATTTTCTTTTATCTTGTTGCTTTTTGTTTTTCATGTAGACCACAAAAACTTTCAAATGCACAAAAAAACAACTTCAATTTTAACAACAAGAAAATTGAATATGCTTTTCTCGAATATAAAAATGGAACTTTCATAAAAGATACTATTTTGTTTAAGGAAAATTATGTGAAAGGTTTTACAAACTCTTTTATCTACCAAAGAGAAAAAAATATTGTGCATAACGATACTATATATAGACTTATTCAAGACTATTCAAAAAAAATTACTTTTCAAGAAATCACTACTACCGATGGAATTTATAAAATTGAAAGAGTTACTATAAGTGATACTTCGGATTTTTATTTAGGTAGCTCTCCAGCTCCTTTAGCAGAAATCAGCAAAGAATTTTTAGAAAGAGAAGATGTAAATAGATTTTCTTTTGATGTAGATAAATACAAAAGTGAAGTGCTTGGTGATACTGTTTTAATTTTATTTAATAAAAATATTGATTGTTGGATTGTAAAAAGAACTAAAGTTTTAAAAGGCAATGAACCCAAAAATGTAATTGCTAAATCTTTCATACATAAGGCAACAGGAATATTGGTAGAGGAAAAAACTGTTATTAGCCAAGATGGATTTGTTTTATATAGTGGTCAAAAGTTCATCAATAAAATAGTAGACTATAATCATGCTGAATTAAAAGCAATCTCTCAGCTGTCCGTAGAATAACCCTACCTGTCCGTAGTTTATAGCGAACAAACTGTCCGTACGGCTGTGCCTACGGACTGCTAAAAAGGTAGCTTGCAGCTACTACTACACTAAATAAAGTTATAGGATTACCCATTTAAATCGCAAAGCAGAAATAGGGTGCGTTTAGCTGTTGTAAATTTGTATAAAAAACAGCAATGAAGATTTTAAAAGGATTATCAAGAAAAGAATTTAACAGAAAATTCGGCACAGAAGATCAGTGTTTACAATACTTGTCGGAACAGAAATGGAAAGAAGGCTATTTTCTTATGGTCGGTGTTATCACCGCACCACTCTTTGATACGCTTTGGGTTACCATAACAACAGACCAACTTTCCCCGGCTACTTCTATGATTATTATATAAAAATCATTCCCAAAATTGGGAAAACATAGAAAATATTTTCCGTGCTGTCAGAAGCTACCTTCTATTTGATTGTAAAAACATCAAAAAAATGCTTACATTTGTTTATATAATTTTTCCGTGCTGTCGGGTGTTTCCACCCGACACTTGGTGTGGGCGGAGGTTTTTCTCCATAGGGTCTCTCCGAAAGGACTCTATGAATTGTTAATGTATTTATGGCAACATTTTCTTGCCCTTTTTATTTATAAAAAGATAATCATGTCATTTATTATTACTAACTTCATGCTACCATGCAAAACTACGATTTTGATTATGTAATAATGGGTTCCGGTTTTGGCGGAAGCGTAAGTGCTCTTCGCTTAGCAGAAAAAGGCTATAAAGTATTGGTAGTAGAACGTGGCAAGTGGTATAAAAGCACTGATTTTCCTAAAACCAACTGGAATTTGCCCAAATGGCTGTGGTTTCCAAAAATTCATTTTTTTGGCATCATGAAAATTTCCATTTTCAACCATGTTTCTGTTATTAGCGGAGCAGGTGTGGGCGGAGGTTCTTTGGTGTATGCCAATACGCTTCCCGTTCCTAAAAAAGCTTTTTATAACTCGGGTAGCTGGGCACAGCTAAAAGACTGGGAAAATGTTTTGCAACCCTACTACAAAACAGCTTTAAAAATGCTGGGAGCTACCAAAAATACTTGGCTTGGCGATAGCGATATGGTGGTAAAAGAAGTGGCTAAAAGATTGGGAAAAGAAGATAAATTTGAACCTACAAATGTTGCTGTTTATTTTGGCGAAGCAGGCAAAGAAGTCCCCGACCCGTATTTTAACGGCAAAGGACCTACCAGAACAGGTTGCACCCATTGTGGTGCCTGCATGACAGGTTGCCGATACAACGCTAAGAACACCTTAGATAAAAACTACCTGCATTTGGCACAGCAATTAGGTGCTGAAATATGGGCAGAAAAAGAGATAATAGATGTAGTACCTTTAAGTAATAACGGCAGTGAAGGCTATGAAATTACAATTAGAACATCTACTTCTTTTATTAAAAAGAAACAGAAAATTAGAAGTAAAGGCATTATTTTTTCCGGAGGCGTAATAGGAACGGTTAAGTTATTATTGCAATTAAAAAAGAAAGGTAGTTTGCCTAATTTATCTAATCAGTTAGGAAATTTAATACGCACTAATAATGAAGCTCTAATACCTGTAACCAGCATAAATACAAAAGGCAAAGACTATTCTAAAGGTTTGGCAATAGGCTCAATACTACACACAGACGAAAACACACATTTAGAACCTTGTAGATATGCTCCCGGCTCCGGGTTTTGGCGAGTATTGATGCTTCCTATGGTATCGGGAAACAATATTTTTTATAGAATAACAAAAACTATAATCAACTTTTTAAAAAAACCTGTACGCTTTATAAGACTTGTTTTTGTAAGAGATTGGGCAAAAAATTCTCCTATTATACTTTTTATGCAAACCATAGACAGCACCCTAAAATTTTCATTAAACGGCATAGGTAGAATGAACTCAAAAGTATCTACAGGAGCAAAACCTTCGCCCTTTATTAAAGAAGCACATGATATAGCACATCAGTTTGCCGATATTATAGATGGCGAACCCACCAATCTTAGTTTAGAAACATTGTTTGGTATTCCTTCTACAGCACATATATTAGGAGGCTGTGTAATGGGAAAAACTGAAAAAGAAGGCGTTGTAAATGAGAAAAGTGAAGTTTTTGGCTATCAAAATATGCTGGTTTGCGATGGAAGTACTATCAGTGCCAACCCCGGGGTTAATCCTTCTCTTAGCATAACCGCTATAAGCGAACACGCTATGGCACAAATAATGCCATTAGATTAATACATATAGTACAATAAATATTAAGTGATTTCTAAACAGAATAAAGGATAAATAGCTCCTAATTTCATCAAAAAGACTTATCTTTGCATTGTGAAAAGAGCATTTGCCATTTTATCCTTATTTGCAATTGTTTCTGCTAATTTATACCAGATAACACTTATTGGTATATACAATATTGAGAAAGAGTATATCACTAAAGTTTTTTGTGTAAATAAAGACAAGCCCGAGCTAAAATGTAATGGAAAATGCCATTTAAAAAAGAATTTAGCCAATGCTGAAGAAAAGCAACACGACAACAAAAACACCAATAACGAAATTCAAATAATTAGTCCCGTTTTTTGGGAGCAAACAGAAATACAAATGCCACAATCAAGTGTGGCAAAAACAGCATATACTGGCTCTAAGATTTTAATGCTTAAAGATGCCTACCGCTACACCACATTAGATCCTCCACGCTACAGTTAATTGTACTTTAAAGGTATTCTAAAAAATCATGTTTTAATTTTCTATCCATAAAAAAGAGGACTATTTTGAAGGTTAATACATGCTGTAAAGTTTTTTAGAATCAAAAAAATCAATTAATTAAAAATTAAATTTTAAACTTATGATTAAGCATTTTCTTGCTTTAATATTAAGTCTAAGTGTGGGATATAGTGCTTTTGCGTGCGATGCATGTGCTTGTACCAGTATGAACACTTTAGACGGACAGTTGCTACCAAGCAATAAAACTTTTTTTGGAACAAGTTTGGGTTTTGCCCACCAGCTTGATGCTTCAAAAAGTAAAATAAGCAATCTTTCTTACAATGTATTTGTGGCATATAGCTTTGCTAAAAGATTTCAAATAATGGGCAATTTACCTTTTCAGCATACTATAACAAACTATAAAAATGGCGACAGAAAAGCTCAATTAGGGTTGGGAGATGCCACTTTGCTATTTAGTGTTATGGCATACAGCACACCTAAGGATAAAGAGAAACCAAGCAAAAGTACCCTTATATTTCGGGTGGGTGCAAAATTTCCAACAGGATACTACGATAATACGGGTAGTGATTTTAATTTGGGAACAAAAAGCTATGATGTTTTGCTCTCCTCACAGTATATTTTTGAGAAAAACAAACAAGGTTTTAATGCCAGCTTTAACAGCAGAATAAACACTACTAATAAGTATAATTACAAATATGGACATCAGTTTAATTTTAGCACTTTTTATTTTATAAAAAGAGAGTTTAAAAAGAACTCTTACATGCCTTTTGCAGGGGTAAACTATGAGTATATAACTAAGGATAAAAGCAATGGATACCTCAGAAATTTAACCGGAGGTACAGGCGTATATGGTTTTGGTGGTTTGCAATGGAATTATAATGATAAATTTAGTTTTTACCTAAAAGGAGAACTACCTTTTACACAAAACTACCTAAGTACTGAAGGTGAAATATACACCAATTTTAGAGGGCAACTACAAATTAACTACTTTATAAAAACGAAACAAAAAATTAAAAAATCTTTTAAATTATAACACAGTGAAAAAATATAAATTAAGCCTATTATTAGTATGTTTTTTAACAGCAAATATTTTATTAACTGCCTGCAATGAAGACACTAATAACGAACAGGATACGGAAGCTCCTGCCATAAGCATAAGTTCTCCCACAGCAACAGAAACTTATGTAAGTGGCGACACCTTGCAAATAACAGCTTTGATAACTGACAATGACCAACTACATGACTTGGGTGCCACGCTAACAAGAACACACAATGATGAAACGGTAGAGGTTTGGACATACAGCAATCATTCTCATGGAAATACATACAACATGAGGGAAACGTATGTGATAGAAGTGCCGGGAATGCACAATGATTTTGAGTTAACTATTTGGGCAGACGACCATAATGGAAATATGGGTAGCAAAACCGTAAGTTTTCATGTGATGGAGTAAATATATTTCAATTAAAAATAGTTTAAACTATTTTTAATTCTCAAAAACTCTTACCGTAAATACAATGCGTTTTGCTTTAGTATCTTTGTGTTGAAATAAAAAACATATATAATGCATAAGGCGTCATTTTCATTTACAGAAGAATACAACAAACTCAATAAAGCTCAAAAACAAGCTGTAGAAACTACCGAAGGACCTGTTTTAGTGGTGGCAGGACCGGGCACGGGAAAAACCCAAATATTGGCAGCCAGAGTTGGCAATATTTTAGACAAAGGCTTAGCTCATGCCGAAAATATTTTGTGCCTAACTTTTACCGATGCCGGAGTTACCGCCATGCGTAAGCGTTTAATAAAATTTATAGGTACAGAAGCTTACAAAGTAAACATTCATACTTTTCACAGTTTTTGCAATAAAGTAATACAAGATTATCCCGATGTTTTTGGTTTTGGAGATATGGAACCACTCTCTGAACTTGAAGAAGTAGAACTTTTTGAGCAATTGATAGACAATTTTGAAGACACCAACCCACTTAAAAGATGGCGTGGCGATGTTTATTATGACTCAAAAAGATTAAAAGCACTTTTCAGTTTTATGAAAAATGAAAATTTTAGTGCTATTGATATAGAAAAAGCAGTAGTTAAATATTTAGAGGAGCTACCAACAAAAGAAGGATTTTTTTATAAAAGAAAATATAAAGAATTTAATGCTGGCGACCCAAACATAAGCAAAATAAATGCCGAAAAAGAAAAATTAGAACTAACCGTAGCTGCCGCCAAACAGTTTAACAACTACCAAGAACTTAAACGCAAAGCAAATCGCTATGATTTTACCGATATGATAACCAATGTGCTACTTGCTTTTAAAGAAAATGAATGGTTACTCAGTACTTATCAAGAGCAATTTCAGTATTTTTTAGTAGATGAATATCAAGATACCAATGGTTCTCAAAATGCAATACTTGAGGCATTATATAGCTACTGGGACAATCCAAATGTTTTTGTAGTAGGAGATGATGACCAAAGTATTTTTAGATTTCAAGGGGCAAACCTTGAAAATATAATGCACTTTTATAATGCTACTATAGCAAAACTGCCTGCTAAAGAGCAAGAAAAAAGAATTATAGTTTTAAAACAAAACTATCGTTCTACGCAAAATATTTTAGAAATAGCAAAAGATAGTATTAACGAAAACAATGGGCGGTTAATTAATAAAATAAAAACTATTGCTTTAGATAAGAATATAGAAGCAGCTGGCGAAGTAGAAAAAAAGCCTCACGGTTTGCCCAAAATAGTAAGCTACCCAAATGCCAGCCACGAAACTGCCGATATTGCCAATAAAATAAAAACACTGAAAGAAAGCGGCATTCCTTTAAAAAACATAGGCGTTTTATACCTTCAACATCAGCAGTCAGAAGATTTGCAGCAATGCTTAAACCAATTAAATATTCCTTTTAACACTAAAAGAAAGGTTAATATTTTAAATGAGCCTTTTACCAATATGCTATTGAATATACTAAGATATTTAGAAGGCGAACATAAAATAGCTCACAGTAGAGAAGATTTACTTTTTGATATGCTTAATTATCCATTTTTCAGTTTAAAACCTATAGAAGTATCCCGACTAAGTTTTGAATTAAGAGAAAGCAGATATTCTACGCCAAAAACTACGTGGAGAGAAGCTCTATTTTTAAATAACAATGTATTTTCTGAAAGTGCCATAAATGAGTTTAATAATGTAGCAACATTAATAGATAAATGGCTGAAAAATATGCTAACCCTACCATTGCAATTATTATTTCAAGAAATAATAGATGATTTAAAAGTAGTAGAATATATAGAAAACAGCCCCAATAAAGTTTGGCTTTTGCAAGAGCTAAAAACCTTATTTGATTTTATAAAAGCAGAAAATCATAAGCATTTAAACTGCACTATTAATCAATTTTTAAACACTATTGATTTACATATAAATTATAACATAAGCATTCCTTACGTTAAATCTACTTATGCAGAAGATGCCGTACAGTTTAACACCATACACGGAGCGAAGGGATTAGAATATGAGCAGGTATTTGTGCTGGGCTGTATAGATAGCAAATGGGAAAAGAAAAAAGGAGGTAATAGTGGTTTTAAACTCCCGGAAGGTATTTTTGAAACCATAGATAAAGAAGAAGCCACAGAAGATTTAAGACGGTTATTTTTTGTAGCCATAACAAGAGCCGAAAAAGATTTGCAAATAAGCTACTATACGCATGATGAAAACGGCAAAGAGCTAATGCCTACTCAACTAATAACCGAAATAGCTGACAATGAAAATATAACTTTTGAAGAAGTACAGCTAAGTGAAAACGAAATAATGCAATACACTATATATCAGTTGCGACCAGAAATTATAAAACCGGAATTGCTTGAAGAAAATATGCTTAAAAGCGTGCTGGAAAACTATAAAATGAGTGTAACGCATTTAAACAATTATTTAAACTGCCCATTAAAATTTTATTATCATAATTTTATAAGAATACCACAAGCCAAAAATCAGTATATAGCCTTTGGTAGTGCGGTGCACAATGCTATAGAAAAATTATTTTTAGCTATGAAAGAAAATGATAAAACCTTTCCTTCATTAGAAGATTTTATTGAGCTGGGAATTAAAGAATTATTTAAAGAGCAAGATAGTTTTACTCAAAAACAATACGAAAAATACAAAGACTATATTAAAGTATTTTTTAAAGATTACTACAATAACTATATAGATAGCTGGCATAAAAATGTTTCTTTAGAAAAAAATATGGAAGGCGTGTATAAAGGAATAGAACTGCGAGGGAAAATTGATAAAATTGAATATTTAGACTATTCTAAAGTAAATATTATAGATTATAAAACAGGGAAGTTTGACAGTAAAAAGAAAGCTAAATTTAAACGCCCCAGCAACGAGCCAAAAAATCCTGAAAACCCCACTTATGAAGAAATGTATGGTGGCGATTATTGGCGGCAAGCTGTATTTTACAAAATTTTATTAGAAACCAATAAAGATTTGAATAAACAAACCTGGAATTTAGCTCATGTGGTTTTTGATTTTGTAGAACCCAATGCAAAAGACGGTTCTTTTCATATAGAGCCTGTAGAAATAAGTACAGAGGATATTAATATAGTGAAGCACCAAATAGAAGATGCTTGGCAAAATATACAAGCCTTAAATTTTGAAGGTTGCAAAAAAGAAGATTGTTCTTTTTGTAATGGAGAAATGGAAAAACTAACAGAAGATGAGGTATAGAAAATAAAAAAGGCTACATTGCTGTAGCCTTTTAGGGTTAAAAAATTTGTTTGTTAAATGTTATAAAAAATGCTTTATTGTTACGCTAATTTTTCAATTAAAGCAGAAGCAGAACTAAATCTCTCCTTATTTAATTTGTAATGGATAAATTTTCCATCACGTTTAGTGCTAACAAAGCCGGCATTTCTTAAAATAGCTAAATGTTGAGATGCAACAGACTGCTCAGTTCTTAACTTAACATAAATGTCTGTTACCACCATTTCGCCATTGGCTTCTAACAAATCAATAATTTTCTTTCTTAAAGGATGGTTTATTGCTCTTACTGCTAAAGCAGCACTTTGCAAAATTCCGCCTTTAATAACGATTTCTTCTTTGCCGTTTTTTAATACTATATCGGCAATTTTTTTTGTACTGTATCCCATTCTTTTAAATTTTGTTTTATTCTTTATTCCAACAATATTATCCCATAAAAGGTTTCAAATACTTTGGATTTTTATATATATAATCTCTATCGCCTAATTCACTCTTTTGCAAAACATCTATATCTAACAATAGAGTAGCTTTAGACTTTAGACTCACAAATCTATAAAAAAAATTTTTATTTCCAATAATTTTTTTTCCTAAATCGTTATTGCTATAGTATATTTTTTTAAAATTATTAAATTTTAACGATAAATCATCAATAAAAATTGGAGCTGATTTTTCTATAATTTTCCCGTCAGCATTAGCTATAGCATAATAAATTTCTCCTTTTCTTGACGGCATTGTTGACATATACACTGCATCTTCTTCTTTTATGATTTTGGTCATATATTTCGCCATTGCTTCAAGTGTATCTACAAAAACTATAGGTTTATTTAGTGTATAAGCCAAAGCTTTGGCTGTAGCAAAACCAATTCTGAGCCCTGTATAAGAGCCCGGACCTTCACTTATAACAATTGCATCTACATTCTGAATAGACAATTTTGCTTCATCTAATACTTCTTGAAAAAGTAAGGGCAATAATTTAGCATGCGATTTTGTATTTTCTACTATTCGTTCGCTTATTATTTGGGTGTCTTGTGCTAAAGCTACAGTACAATCTTTGGTAGAAGTATCAAATAAAAGGAAAAATGCCATTAGAATGTTACTTTAATATCTAAAGGTTTTTTATCTCTTATTACTTTTACAATTACTTCCTCTCCTTTTTCAAATTTGCTGAGAGCAGTCATATACGCCATCATATCGGTTACGTCAATATCTCCCATTTTTACTACTATATCTTCAGCCTGTATTCCTGCTATTTGAGCCGGCTTTCCGTCTGTTACGCCATCTATTTTCATACCTACGCCATCAAACATATAATCGGGCACTACGCCTAAGGTAACTTTAAACCGAGGTGTGTTTTTACTGTCGGTATCTTTTGTTTTTGTAAAAGGTAAATCCGTTTCTTTATCTAAATTTTTAATTAAGGATAAAGCATATTCATAAATTTCGCCCATACCTTCAAAATTAATTAAGTAAGCATCATCTGAGGGCTTATGGTAATCGGAATTATTTCCTGTATAAAAATGTAAAACAGGTTGGTTTGCCAAATAAAAAGAAGCATGGTCGCTGGGGCCCATTCCCGATTCTGTGGTTTTTAAATTTAATCCTACATTATTAGATGCCAAAACTATATCTTTTAATTTTGGCGAAGTGCCTACGCCATTTACGGCTAAATCTTTTTCTTCATCTAACCTGCCCACCATATCAAAATTAAGCATGTACAATATTTTTGAAGTATCTATAGTAGCATTTTTCATAAATGATTTTGAGCCGTACAATCCTAACTCTTCCCCAGAAAAAGCAATAAAAAGGTAATTGTTTTTCAAATTAGGTGTTTGTTTTAGTGTACGAGCCAATTCAAGCATAAGAGAAACCCCACTTGCATTATCATCTGCTCCATTGTGTATGGCAGGTTCTCCTCTGTATAATGAACCTCCGTTCTCGCCCCAGCCCAAATGGTCGTAGTGAGCACCTATTACTACAGTATTTTTTGCTCCATTATCTACATATCCTACTACATTTTTTCCTGTTTTTTCGTTTTTTTTCAAATCTACATTCAGCACTATTTCATCATCTTGCTTAATAAACATATTTTTTACAAATACCACAGGAATGTCAAATTCTTTTACATTCATGCTTAAATCCATTTCTGGGTCGTCAATATTAGCATCTATATTATAAAAAACTACACCTGCCGCTCCAAAAGATTCTGCTGTTTTAATACGGGTTATATAATCGGTATAATCTAAATATTTAGAGTGGGGGTGGATACCGTCTGGCGAAGAAATGCTAATTAAAAATATTTTCCCTTTATAGTCCCTATCTATTTTATAATCGTCATACAAGCCCGGTGCATGAATGCCAAAACCCACATGTAAGGCTTTAGCTTTTACGCTGGTGCTGGCAGAATAATTCATAGGGAAATAATCTTCCTTTACTTTTAATGCACTGTCATTAACCATCATTCCATTAAGTTGCCCCAGCGATTTCCCTAAAGTAAAATCAAACGGTTGGATAAATCCATTTTCTCCTTTTGCTTGCAAGCCATAATCTTTAAAATACTGAGAGATGTATTGTAGAGCCAACTGTTCTCCATGGCTTCCTGTAGCTCGTCCTTCAAGTTTGTCATCGCTCAAATAATAAACGTGACTACTCATATTGGTTACGGCAGTTTGTAAATTTTGAGCCGATAAAAATTGAAAAAATAGAACGGTAAATAAAAATATATGCTTCATAGGTGTTGCAAAATTAATGGCTTTAGCCTAAATGCCGTAATAAATATAGCTAATTAGTATTAAAATTGGTTTTTTTAAATAAGTGGGCATTAAATTTTTTTACGGCATTTTCAATGCTTTCGTAAGGCAAAGCTACATTAGTATTGTATATAAAAAGTATGTTTAAAATAAATTTTTCAGAACTAAAATGCTGGTATATTTGGTACTTATTTTGTCTGAATGCTGCTGTTATTTTTCGTTTTATTTTATTGCGATCTACAGCTTTTTTAAACTTTTTTTTAGGTACTACAAAAGCAGCTTTAACACAGCTTTTTTCTTCTGTTTTTTCAAAAGAATATCTGACTATCAGCGGATTACAAACAAAATAGCTTCCCTTTGTGAAAAGAGAAGCTATCGTTTTCTTATTTTTTAAACGTTCGTAGCGTTTAAAAGTATGCTTATTATTTAAGTCTTCTTTCGTCAGAAACGGTCAATTTTTTTCTTCCCTTAGCTCTTCTTGAAGCTAAAACTTTTCTACCATTTTTGGTACTCATTCTTTCACGAAACCCGTGTTTGTTTTTACGCTTTCTTCTTGACGGTTGATATGTTCTTTTCATTTTATATTATGTTTATTGCTCAATAAACGAGCCTCGTTTTCAAAATGGAGTGCAAATATAAAGGTTTTCTTATTAAAAACAAACTTATTTAAGGAGTTGCAAAGAAATTTTTATAGAATATAAATCAATAACACGAGTAATGGGTTATTATTTTATATTTTTACCTTATGAAAAATTTATTCAACCTTTATACCACTACCGCCCATTATTATGATTTTGATGATAGGGAAAAAGTAAAAGATGATATTGCATTTTACAACAAGTTGTTTCAACCCAATACAAATAGCATTTTAGAACTTTGCTGTGGCACAGGAAGAATTACAATTCCACTTGCAAAACATGGCTATAAAATAGATGGGGTAGATTTATCAGAATCAATGTTGTCTGTATTTAAAAGCAAACTAAATAAAGAAACAGATGCGGTTAAAAGTATAATAACATTATATCAGCAAAACATAATAAACTTTAAAACTACTAAAAAATATGAGTTTGTTTTTATTCCTTTTTCATCCTTTCAAGCATTAACCACCAAAGAAGAAATTAGCTTGTTTTTTGCTTGTGTAAAAAAACACATGAAAAAAGATGCCCGTTTTATTATTCATGTTTTTAATCCATACAAAAAAATGGACAAAAACTGGAAATACGCAGAAAAACTTGACACAGAATTAAAAGAAGGTAATAAGATTATAAAACGATACAGTTGCGGTAAAGATATTGACACAGAAAATCAAATTATCTATACAGATTTGAGGTATGAAATTACGGAAGGGAAATTAACCGAGAATTATTACGAATTTTTAAAGTTGAAATATTACTCTCCTCAGCAATTATTTGAACTACTTAATAATAATGGCTTTGAGATAATAAATAAATATGGTTATTACGATTTTAGTCCGTTTAATGAAACTACTTCTTCAGAAATTATTGTTTCATGTAAACTTGCACTAGTTTAAAATGTATGTAATTTCTCTTTATTCTCAAAATTAGCCCAATCACTATTTTGATTTTTCTAAAAAAGTCAAACTTAAAAATATCGCTATTTTGATTTTTTTCAAAAAGTCAAAATAAGCATTATCTTTGTTTTGACTTTTAATTACTTTTTAAATGAAAAATTTTCAATCCGGACAATATCAAAACCAAGGATATTATAAAAGCTTTCAGCCAAACTTCATTAATAGAAACTGGATGATTGACAATATGGAGGTACTTAATCTTTTAAGTAAAGCAGATAGGCAAATAGGACGCTTGGATATGTATTCGGAATATGTAAACATTGATTTGTTTATTCAAATGCACATTGCCAAAGAAGCTACGCAATCTTCTAAAATAGAAGGTACACAAACCAATATAGAGGAGGCTTTTTTAAGTAAAGAAGATGTAGCTATAGAAAAACGTGATGATTGGGATGAAGTACAAAATTATATTGTTGCCATGAATCAGGCTGTTGAAATGCTACATACTTTGCCATTTTCATCAAGATTGATAAAAAAAACGCATGAAATTTTACTTAAAGGCGTGCGTGGCGAGCATAAAATGCCGGGAGATTTTAGAACCTCTCAAAATTGGATTGGCGGTGCCAGTATTAATGATGCTGTTTTTATACCTCCTGTTCATCATACGGTTTCAGATTTAATATCGGATATTGAAAAATTTGCCAATGACGAATTTAACCCGATGCCGGATTTGTTGAAAATAGCATTAATTCATTACCAGTTTGAAACCATTCATCCTTTTTTAGATGGCAATGGTAGAGTGGGGCGTTTATTAATAACCTTGTATTTGGTTGATAAAGGAATTTTAAAACGACCTATACTATACTTATCAGATTATTTTGAAAGAAATAGAACGTTGTATTACGATAATTTGATGCGAGTTAGGACACATAATGATATCTCGCAATGGTTTAAATTCTTTTTGGTGGGCGTAATTGAAACGGCAAAAAAAGGAGTAGAAACATTTAATGGTATTATGCACTTATCTAAAGAATTGGAAAGTAAAATTTCAAAATTTGGTGCCAGAAGTTATGATGCCAAATTGCTTTTGGAAACTTTATATACCAATCCGGTGGTTGATGCAGCTAAAGTGGGAAAAATTATTGGTAAACAACCACAATCCGTTTATCAACTAATAGATAAAATGGAAGAAGCAGGTATTTTAAAGGAAATTACAGGGGCTGACCGTGGGCGATTGTTTATTTTGGACGAATATTTAAAGCTGTTTGAGAATTGAAAAATATTATCAAATTGTTAACACAAAATAGTCTAATCTATTTTGTATTTTTTTGTTGCCAACACAGCAAAAAATATGCTTATATTTATTAACTTTAGGGCAAAATAAAACACTAAAACAGATATGAAAAATATTTTCTTCTTTTTTGTCGGAATAATACTTTTAAACAGCTGTAAAACTACAACAGGCGTTTATAAAGCTTATTATAAAGATGCCAATGCTCAAAATGTTAGTAATTCAACAATAATACAATCTCCTGTATTAGTTGATTTAGAAGTGGATGAGAACAAAGTAAAGGGAACTTTTGAAAAAGATAGTGTTTCTGTAACCTATGCTAAAAACATGGCTTTAAATAATGCTTTAGATAAAGCCAAGGCAGACGTGTTGGTTGAACCTATTTATGAAACTGAAATTGTTAATCAAAATGTAAAAGTTAATGTAACCGGATTTCCTGCTAAGTACAAAAATTTTAGAAAACCTGAAGCTGGCGATACTACTTTATTAAATTGGGTTGGGAAAGGCTCTTATAATACATCTATAATGTTAAGGCAAGAAAGTTATAATAAGGAAATAAATGAAAATTTAATCCCACGAGAAAAATGTAATGCTATGGTTCGTCAGGGAAAAATTATGTCTATACTTGGTGGTACATTTATGGGAATTGGCGTTGGCGGAGTGCTAACCACTATCTTAGTTCAGCAAAACAATCGTTATTCAAATCCGGAAGTATGGGCTACACCATTATATATTGTTGGCGGTTTTTTTGCTACTGTTGGTACAGTTGTATTGCCAATAGGTGTTGTTAGAAAAAAAGCAGGAAAAAAATGCTTATCAGATTATGGCTATTAAACTTTCAATTACTCATGCCATCAATTATAATGGTGGTATAAATGGCTACGTAAAAATCTAACTATCTACCAACAAACTAAAGTCCACCGACCAAAAAACTACTCAATTATTCCTATCTTTTTAGCTCTTTCTTCCCATCTTTTGCGTGCTAACTTTTGTAGGTCTTCCACATTATCGGTTTCGTCCATTATTTCTATGCCCAGCAAGGTTTCAAAAAGATCTTCCATGCTGGCTACACCTACTACACTGCCATATTCATCATTTATCAATGCCACGTGTGCATTGGCCGCTATTAATTGTCCCATAAAATCTTTAAGTGCCGTATTATCTTGTACATAAAGAATATCTCTTTTAATATCTCTAAGCTTTTTTTCTCCGTTGTTTTTTACTATTTCTTCAAGCATTTCATCTTTCAATATCATTCCTATAAAATCTTCAGTATCAGCATCGTAAATTGGAATTCTTGAAAAACGCAGAGGTTTATGATTTTCATAGTAGTTTATAATAGTATCGTCAGCTTTAGCACTCATTATTACCGTTCGGGGCGTCATTATATCTCTTACCACTAAATCGCTTAAACTCAACAAATTTTTAATAATGCTATGCTCTGCCTTTTCTATAGCACCAGACTCTGCTGTGGTTTTAGCTAAAGCAGCAAAATCTGCTCTACTCAATACACTTTCGTCTTTGTTTTTCTTTAAAAAGCCTGTTATTAATTGGCTCATCCACACTAAAGGGAAAAGTATAATCATTAAAATTCTTATAGATTGTACCGTAAATGGAGCTAAAGCTCGCCAATTATTAGCACCTATTGTTTTAGGTATTATTTCAGATAAAATAAGAATGGCTAAAGTCATAGCTCCGGCTATTAATGACTCATAGCTTAAATGAAAACCCCATATATTAAAATAGTTTTCACCAAAAACTTTACCTGCCTGTGCTCCCACGCCTATGGCTCCTACAGTGTGGGCTATGGTGTTAAGCGTAAGTATGGCAGATAAAGGTTTGTCTATATCTTTTTTGTATTCTTTTAATAGCTTTCCTGTAGCCGTTCCTTTGCTTACTTGAGTAGATATATAAGAAGGATTAATGCTTAGTAAAACAGCTTCCCAAATAGAGCATAAAAATGAAAATGAGATGGAAAGAACAAAAAATAATATCAGTAAAGTCATAAAATGTAGTATTGCTATGAGGAACTATGTATTATGGTAAAAATACAAAATCGCCCATGTCATTATCAATCACAAATATACAAAGCTCATCGGCATGCTGTTTGTATAAATCTCTAAATCCGTCAACTTTATCCATAGCTATTATGCTTTTATGTACAAATTCTTCTAAGTGAGAAGCTGAAAAATGCCAATTTCCGCCTTGTACTTTATCTATTAAAAGTTT